>JAFTUG010000008.1 GCA_017466365.1 Clostridia bacterium
AACCCGTAAAGGATAATGCGGTTGTAAAATCCCCCTCAACAACCACAATCAGCTATGGCGATGCAATTATTCTCCATGTTGATGAATCAAAGATTCCCGAAGGCGGCAGAGTTGAGTGGACTGCATCAAACAACAATTTCAGCTACAAGGCAAACGGCACAACCTGCACCGTTTCTCCCGAAAAATCGGGTGATACAACCTTCACCGCAACAATCTATGATGCAGAAGGCAATCCTGTATCAACCGATGAACAGTCCATGACCTCAAAAGCAGGCTTCTTCCAGAAAATTATCGCTTTCTTTAAAGGCTTGTTCGGTCTTAACAAAACAATTCCTGATGTTTTTAAATTTTAATTGTGTGTCACGGGCGGATAATATCCGCCCCTACCTGTAAATGCGATAATTGAAAATTGGAAACGGGTGTACCAAGCGGTACACCCGTTTTTGCTGCTATATTTCATCTGCCGTGTCGAAAAGTTCCTGCAGACCCTCAGAGAGTTCCCCTTTGTGCATATATCTGCCGTAATTCAGGTCATGGTCATGCTCTTCAAAATAATGAACGGTGAGATTGTTTTTGCCCTTTTCTTTAAATGTTTTTTCGATATCCCACACCTGCGAAACAGGTATGTTTGCATCGAATTCGCCGTGGAAAATATGAATGGGGATATCAAGCTTCGGCAGGGTTTCGCTGTTCGGAGTCAGTGAGAAATGCTCCTTGAACCAGCCCGATGTGAGAGGAAGGGGATAATTGTTTTCAAGCCATTCATCGTCGTTTCGCCCGATTGCATCAAAAATGCTGTTGAGGTAATCTGCGGATATAAAATCTTCGGCAGTCAGCACGCCGTCACCGTTTTTATCAAGTGCAGAGAATTCGGTGTTGCCCAATACTTTTTCTCTTGCGTTTTTACGGTCTTCTTCATAATCCTGCTTTGTGACATATCCCTTTTTATCGTAATCAAACATTTTTCTCATATTCAGCATAGCGGATTTGCCGCTTTTGAGCTGCCATGTAAGGATATCCTTCAGGTTTTCATTGCAGTATCCCGCAAGGAAAAGACCGTCGATTTTAACATTTTCACGGAGGGCAACAAGGGGAGAAATGATAGTACCTTCGCTCCAGCCGAGAAGATAAACGGGGCAGTCGATGCCGATTTTTTCACGTAGATGTGTGATAAGGCATTCAACATCGCTTACAGAGTTTGAGGGGAGACATGTTTTGTATTTCTTCTTATCTATGTCACAGAAAAGAGGAGCTTTTTTGCCGTCGGTAACGCCTCTTGCCGAATAACTGCAGTATGCAATGTCTCTCTTTGCAAATTCATCCGCAAACAATTTGTGGTAGGAAACAATTCTGCCGTCGGAAAACTTGCGGAGAGTCCTGTTTGTCATCGGTCCCGAACCGTTAACATAAATCACAAGTTTTCTTGTATTTTCCGGGCAGGTGATTATGGCGTTGAGCTTATAGCCGTCTGCGCATTTTACTCTAAATTCCTTCTCCGTAAAGCCTTTTTCGGTTGTTCTTCTTTTGATTCCCAACATTTAAGACACCTCTCTATGTTTCTTTTAACTAAAAGACGTATCAAATCGAATATCGGTCTATACTTATTTTATATTTTCGCTTCTGCATATCCTATGCATTCTCTTCCTTTCAGCATATCCGAAGTATCTCTTGCATTGAAATAAAGGCGAAGGGTGTTGCCGTGCTTTACGAGATGGCTTGCATAAACGAATTGCTTCATCCAGTCCTTTCCGTCAACAACGGCAGGCTCAATAAGCAGTTTCCCGAATTCAAACGAAAGACCGTCTTTTGATGTCAGCAGAATTATTGCGGAATGGCTTTTGCCCTCGTGTTCATATATGCCGTTCTGAATGCCTATGTAACCGTCAGCAAGTTTATAAACCTTAATGCATCCGCTGCAAAGATTGAGATACGGGTCGTTTTTATCGGGAGAAACAATCGGCTTTTGGTTTGAAATATATCCGCTTGTGATATTTTTGCTTTCTGCATAATTTATGTGAGTCGGCTCACAAAAGCCGCAGTCCTCTATAAAGGTCATGCCGCAGGAATAATAAAGACGGTTAATGCCGTTTTCACGCAGCAGGAACGGATTTGAAATTGCCGTGCCTCTTTCGCTTTTTTCAAATTCACGGGTGTTGGTTATAACACTTTTGGGCTTTGACCAGCTGATAAGGTCGGTGCTTTCGGTAACATATATTTCCGATTTCCACTTAACCGCATTTATAACGTTCAGACCGTTCATTATCAGCGGACGTGTTCTTTCATAAAAAAGATAATACTTTCCGTCAATGCGGTTTATGTTGGGTCTCATGGCTCTGTTTGCAACTTTTTTAACCTTCTCAAACGAAATTCCGTTATTGCTTCTGAAATGCCATACACCAAAGGTGGTGTGAAAAAACATATGCCATTTTCCGTCATGGGAGTTATCGGGTGTGAGCAGCGAGGGGTCTGCCGCAACAAAAGAACCGCCCCACGGCTTTATAACAGGATTGCCGTTTATTTTGAAATCTGCGTTGATTATTTGGTTTATCGTAAGATTGTTCATAGCTTTTTCTCCGTTTGCTTACTTTGTGCTGTTTCTTAATTTGTGTTGGGATTTTTTTCTTTCGATATCAAGTTTTCGTTCTTCCGCAAGCCTCTTTGCATTGGCATCGATTTGAGCCTGCTCTGTTTCTTTTTTGTTCACGGCATCGTCATAGCCCGAGAGAATTTCGGAAAGATTTTTATAGCCCTCGGTAAGCTGAATTGTTCGCATTGCCGAAAGATACGGAGAGGCAATTCCGGCATAAGTATTCTGCTCTTTGTTTGCCTTTTTCATGGCTTTGCGCCTGATTTTCTGCTGTTCGGGTGTATCGTCGGGCAAATTGTAAGCATCCTCAATAATCTGTGGATCAAAATAAACAATGCCGTCGGGATAATGCTTGTGAGCGAGCTTTGCGCTGCGTTTGAGTGCATTGGCGTTTCGTATTTCCTGCTTGCGCCATATTTTTTCTTCTTTGATTTTTGATTCGGGCAGAGCGTTTGCAAGCTTTACGGCTTCCTCGTAAACTTCATAAAAGCGCTCGCTGCCTGCGGAAGCAATAAGCTTTGCTGTTTCAAGCTGCTTTTTGCCGAATTCGGTTGAAAATCTGTTCAGCTCAAACATTACGGATTTTGCGATTTCCACCTCTTCATTGTGAGCCGAAGTATCATTTATCTGCTTTTTAAGCTCCTTGATTTTTTGGGAACGTTCTGCTTTTTCTTCGGGAGTGTTTTTGGGCATATTCGCCGCGACGAGGATGATTCCAGTAAAGGGTTATTTCTTCAAAAAGAGCCCGTGCTTTTGAAACTAATCCTGTTTTTATTTGCAAGCAAATCCTCTCCATAGTTTTATTATTTATAATAAATATAACATGCAAAGGTAAAAGAGTCAAACAGAAAAGTAAAAAGCACGGGCGGAGTTTATATTTAATTATCTGCTGAGATTCAATCCGAAATTCTGCCGTCGGTGGAAATTGTAACAACTCTCCACGGAATAAATTTGCCGCTTGCCTGCAAGGCTCTTTTAACGGCATTTTCAATTCCGCCGCAGCAAGGCACTTCCATGCGGACAATCGTTACGCTTTTGATGCTGTTGTTTGCAATGATTGCAGTAAGCTTCTCGGCATAATCACCCTCGTCAAGCTTGGGGCAGCCGATTAACGTGATGTGATTGCGGATAAATTCGTTGTGGAAATTTCCGTAGGCAAAGGCTGTGCAGTCCGCCGCAACAAGAAGGTTGGCGTTTTCAAAGTAAGGCGCATTTACGGGAACAAGCTTAATCTGCACGGGCCAT
The DNA here is from genome assembly GCA_017466365.1 of Clostridia bacterium. Classification (GTDB taxonomy): domain Bacteria; phylum Bacillota; class Clostridia; order Oscillospirales; family Acutalibacteraceae; genus CAG-177. The sequence continues at coordinate 3,833 of JAFTUG010000008.1, forward strand.
TGTGAAAGCTGACTTGAAGCGGGTGCGGATACGGGAAAAACGAAACTTTCGCGCTTGATAGCTCTTGATGCGGTACCGGGACATCCGCAGGGAAGCGGGTCGGACTTTTTCATCTTGGAAGCGAGTACGGCAGCTTCGTTATAGGCAGGCGCTTCTCTTTCTTCAAAGGTTATGGCATCTACAGGGCAGGCGGGCAGGCAGTCGCCGAGTCCGTCGCAATAATCCTCACGGGTTAATTTTGCCTTTCCGTTTATCATTTCAATAGCGCCTTCGTGGCAGGCAGCAGCGCAAGCACCGCAGCCGTTGCATTTTTCTTCATCTATTTTTATTATTTTTCTTATCATAATTTTGCTCCTCTCTTGAATTTACGGGTTTATTATATTACAATATTTATAACAAGTCGGTTGTTTTTACAACGGAAAGAGATGCTTTATGAAGAAATATATTCCTGTTCTTAAAAGAACGCAAATGTTTGCCGGTGTAGGCGAAAACGAAATAGGCTCCATGCTTTCATGCCTCGGTGCAAGACTCTGCACATATAAAAAAGGTGAGTATGTTTTCAGGCAGGGTGAGCATTTGAACGATATTACCGTTCTGGTTGAGGGAAATCTGCATATTCAAAGGGATGATTACTGGGGTAACCGCAGCATTCTCGGTCATATTTCCGCAGGGGAAATGTTCGGAGAAGCATATGTCGCACCCGAAAGCGGTGCCCTGATGAACGATGTGGTGGCAATGGAAGACAGTGCGGTTATATTTTTCAATGTAAACCGTGTAATAACCACGTGCCCTTCTGCTTGCCGATTTCATGCTTTGGTTGTGCGGAACATGTTTTTTGCAATTTCTGAAAAAAACAGAAAGCTTGTTCAGAAGCTCAACCATATGTCGGGACGTACAACACGGGAAAAGCTTATTTCTTATCTGTCGGAGGAGTCGAAGCGGCAAAACAGCGCAAAATTTGAAATTCCGTTTAACAGACAGCAGCTTGCCGATTTTCTGTCGGTTGATCGAAGCGCAATGTCAAACGAGCTTTGCAAAATGCGTGACGAAGGGCTTCTGGAATTTGAAAAAAACAGGTTCAGAATGTTTTAACGGCAAACTTGTTCAATAACAAAAGCCGCTACGGCTGATACCGTAACGGCTTTTTCCGGCGGAGAGTCGGGGATTCAAACCCTAGGCGAGTTTCCCCACACGGCATTTCGAGCTTTTGGGGTCAAATGGAATGTAGTGGAATTAAACGATACCAAATGGTACCGAGTGGAACTTGAAACTCCAAGAAAATCCACGATTTCTATTACTTAAGACAACAAAATCCTTGAAAAATAAAGGGCTCGAGTATTTTACAAAAATGTCATAAAAAAGTGAATTTTGGAGAGAAATCCGAGAGAACAAGTACGTCATAATCACTCTCAAAATAATATTAGAACAATTCATCGGATAGCACATTGTTATTGACATTATGCTTGCTAAAACGAGTGATTTTTCAAGGTTTTCTCAAAAAAACAAATCCCTCAAAAACCTAATGTTTTCAAGGGATTTGGTCTGGCGGAGAGTTAGGGATTCGAACCCTAGGTGAGTTTCCCCACACAGCATTTCGAGTGCTGCACCTTCGACCACTCGGACAACTCTCCGTATATGTTAACTCCGTTGCCGGAGATTAACCTCTTATTCAATTTACAGCTTAAATATTCTAACAGATAAAACGGCCTTTGTCAATCTGTTTTTTTGCTTTATCTGATAATAAGCCAAAGCAGGACGTTAAAAACAAGGAAAACAATATTAACAGCCGTGAAAACAAGGATGTATCTTCCCGAGGATATCTGCTCCTTTGCTATGAGCTTAAACGAAATCAGGCTTGCCATTGAGGCAATGAGAGTGCCGAGGCCGCCCAGATTTACGCCGATAAGCAGATTTTTAATGTTGTCCGTAAATCCCGAAAGAAGTATTGCGGCGGGAACATTTGAGAAAACCTGACTTGCCGCAATTCCGACCGCCACTTCATTGCCGCTTACGGTTTTGCTCAAGAAGTCGCTTACGGGAGCGATGTTTTTGAGATTGCCTATAAATATAAAAAGGAAAACGAAGGTCAGCAGAAGGGAATAATCGACCTTTGTGAGCACCTTTCTGTCAAAAATCAGTATTGCAATAACCGAAACGGCAAGAGTTATTTCATAGGGGATAACTCTGAAAACCGTAAGAATTGCAACGGCAAAAAGCACACCGTATGCGGTGCAGCGTTTATAATCGATATCTGTATTTTGTCCATCGGAAACAAAGGATAATTTTTCGCTTTTAATAAAAAAAGAAGAGATAATCAACAAAATGAAGGAAAGGACTGCATAGGGGAGTACGGTTACGAAAAAATCAGCGACAGTCATGTTGAATGCCGAGAAAAGATAGAGGTTTTGCGGATTGCCCACGGGAGTGAGCATGCTGCCGAGGTTTGCGGCAACGGTTTCGAGAGTGATGAGAGGTATAAGCAGTTTTTCGCGGTTTGAAAGCTTAAGTGCAACAACCGAAAAGGGGACAAAGGTAATGAGTGCAACATCGTTTGTTATGACCATTGAAGAAAAGAAGCAGAGGGCGCAAAGCCAAAGGCAAAGGCTGCGTGAAGTGGTTGCAAAGCCGAGCATTTTTGAAGCGAGAAGCCTGAAAACGCCGAGACCGTTAAGCCCTGCCATAACTGCCATAAGGCAAAGAAGAAGAGCGAGAGTTCGGAAATCTATGTAGTCGATATAACCGGAATTCGGCTTAACGATAAATGCCGAAGCTGCGGCGAGAATAAATGAAATAATGAGAACAGTCTCGTTTTTTACGAAGGCTTTGAGTTTGGTCACGCTGTCACACCTGCTTTATAATTCGGAATAAATCACCGTTTCATTAAAAAAGCACTTAACAAAAGTTAAGTGCTTTTCTGGAGCTACTGGTCGGACTCGAACCGACGGCCTGCGCATTACGAATGCGCTGCTCTACCAACTGAGCCACAGTAGCATATTCAACGGGCTTGCAAAACATTATATGATAAAAAATCAAATTTTGCAAGAGCTTTTTGTTAAAAACTTCATTTTGCCGTTTAAAAATAACGGACGTCACAGTTTATCAATAAAAGCTTTACAAATTTGTTATCAAATATTACAAATCTGCACTTGATTTAATAAGAAAAATAAGTTATTCTATATTAGAAGCTGCGGCTTCATAAAATAGGATATGTTGCGGTTAGTATGATATATCTTAATATTTATATCCGCAAACGGAGGAGAACATATGAAAAGAAATATAATTGCAATCGGCTTGGTTTTTGCAATGCTTGCGAGCTTTGCTTCTTGTAAGAAGCTTCCGCAGGATAACGAGTTTGTTGTTGAAAGCCAGGTTTATGTTGTTGATGATGCAGGTGTTACCCATAATGTTCAGACCGAATATAACGAAAAGGGCGAACAGATTTTTTACTATGAGGATTATCAGGGCAACAAAGTAACGGTTGCAAACAAGGATGTTGTTGTTCAGACAACAAAGGTACGCAAGACTACTGCAGTCTATGAGGGCGTTGAGCTTACTCCCGAAGAGCAGTCGTTCCTTGATACTTACAATGATCCCGATGCGTTCAATAATCTTATTGACGAAAGCCTTACCCAGCCTGAAATGGAAATTCCCGAAGTTATTCCCGAGGAAAATTTTGAGGAAATCGAGGTTGAGATTGACAGCGACGGCAATCCCAAGCATGATGATATTGAAAAGAGATATACGGATATCGTTGAGAGCGGCAAATTTACAATGGATTTTGTTGTTAAGAGCAAATCCAACGGTCAGGATATGACAGTTCCCGTTCATGTTATCCGTGACGGCGATAAGATGTATTTTGAAACAGCGATGCCCGTTGAAGGCGAAGGCTCAATGAAAATGGCATTCCTCATGCGTGACGAGACCTGCTATTTCATCATTCCCGGCATGAGAGCTTACATGACTATGCCTGCAGAAGAAATCGGTGCAATTTTTGATACAGGTATGATTGAATCTGATGCAGAGTCAACCTATATTTCCAGTAACGAAGTTGAATTCAACGGTCAGAAATACATTTGCGATGTATATGAGAGCCAGGGCTCAACAATTAAGTATTATTATAACGATAACGAAATCAAGAGAATTGAGTCTGAAGACGAAAACGGCGTCATCAGCATTATGGAAATCAACGAGGTTTCGGGCAATGCGGATTCTTCAAAGCTCAAGGTTCCGTCAAATTATATCGATATGACAAGATTGATGGGCGAAAACTTTAATGTGTCCGATTTTGCAAGTCAGCCATGAGAAAATGTGCATTGATAACCGGTGCATCCGGCGGAATAGGCAGCGAAATTGCGCTTCGCCTTGCAAACGACGGTTTTAATATTGCCGCCTGCTATTATTCCGATGAAAACAGCATAAAGGAGCTTGAAAAAAAGCTTGCTCTTACCGGTGCGGTATACCGTATTTACAGAGCCGATGCATCCGACATGAAATCAATTAAAGAAATTTTTGCAGACGCCACCGATTTTTTCGGCGGCGTTTCTGTGCTTGTCAATAATGCCGGAATGGCGCAGCAAAAGCTGTTTACGGATATAACCGAGCAGGAGTTTGACAGAATAACCGCAGTTAATTTCAAGAGTGTTTTTAACTGCTGCCATTGTGCCGTGCCGTATATGGTAAGCCGAAAAAGCGGAAAGATAATCAATATTTCCTCAATGTGGGGTGTGTGCGGCGCATCGTGCGAAACTGTTTACTCCGCAACAAAGGCGGCAGTTATCGGATTGACAAAGGCTCTTGCAAAGGAGCTTGCGCCGAGCAATATTCAGGTTAACTGCGTTGCTCCCGGTGCAATTGATACAAAAATGAACTCGAATCTTTCCGAGAAAGATAAAAAAGCTTTTGCCGAGGAAATACCTATGGGCAGATTCGGCACTCCCAAGGAAATTGCAGGCGTTGTTTCATTTCTTGCCAGCGAAGATTCGGATTATGTTACTGCGCAGGTTATTACCGCAGACGGCGGGCTGATATAAGGCAGCGGCAAACTGAACGTTTAATGGTCATTATGCCGAAAAAATGCGTAGCTTTTTAGTTATAGTTTACAATTGATTTAATAACCGTCTTATGTTAAAATATACTATACTCTGATATTATTTTGTTTGGAGGAAAGATTATGGCAAAGTGTCCCAAGTGCGGCAGAAAACTTACATTATTTGATTGGAAACCCAATTGCCCCGGCTGCGGCGTTAACCTTGTATATTACGGAATGGAAGAAAGACTTCTTGATGAAGCGGATGCTGCGGAAGCAGAGCATGCTAAACTTCAGAAGAGAATAGACAGACTCAAAGCTTCATTCGTAGGTTCAAAGCTTACAATAGTCAGAATTATTCTTTCAATTCTTCCCATTGCCACTCTCTTGTTGCCTCTCTGTTCCGTTACATACAGCGGTCCGTTTATCGAGCAGACAACAACCAACATAAATGCAATCGAGATTTATAATCTTGTTTCATCACTTGATTTTGATGCATTGCTCACCATGATTGGCTCGAATGTTCTCGGAACAAGCTTTATCGGCTATGCAGGTGCTCTTGTATGCCTTCTTCTTTCGCTTGTTCTCGTAATTGTGAGCCTTCTCATGCTCATGCTTGCATGCTCACCCAAGGGCAACCCCAGAAACATTACTCTTAATGTTATCACAATTGCTCTTGCAGCTGCAGCTCCCGTTTTCTTCAATATTTTCTCAACCAACATTTCTGCAGTATTCCCTGATTTCATCAGCGGAAAAATCGGCTTCGGCATATTTATTTATATCGGTGCACTCGCACTTCTTCTTGCAATCAATATTATTATTGCTGTCAAGGGCGTTGAAGTTAAATATAAGCAGTGCTTCGTAGGCGGTATTCCTGCAGAGGAATATTTTGAGCTTGTTGAAAAAGGAACAGAAAAGGAAGTTATCCGTCAAATGATGGCAGAAGCTCTTTCAAATAAGGAAGAGAAAAAAGCTGAAAAAGAAGAAGCAAAAGCATAAAGTTAACGGGTGTGTTTCAAAACACACCCGTTTTTTGATTTTGTTATTCAGAAAAAAGGACTGTGCAAAAGCACAGTCCTTTTGGCTTATTACATGAATGTCTGAAGAATTTCAACAACATATGCCCAAATGGGATTCCATATGGGAGCAACAAGATCGAGAAGCTCGCCGAGATAATCGAAATTAATTGTTTTAAGATCGAGATTGGCGATTCCGTTCATAATTGTCATCATAAGCTCTGCAAATCCGGTAATATCCATTTTAAAGTCCCCCTTAATATTATTTTTCTCCGTAATATGTAGAGTGAACAAAGTCAAACTTTATTCACCAATATTATATATTATAGCAATATTCTTGTCAAGCATACAACTGTAAAAAAACAGTTAACAGTTTTTGTATATTTTAAATACAATATTTCTGGTATCTGTCAATCATCGCAACGTCTGCAATAAGCTCAAAATAAAGACCGTCCGCTCTGTATTCCTCAACATTTATAATGCTGTCCTTGCGAAGAATTGCAGCGGCAGAGCCGTCGGAATAGGGGATAAGCATTTTTGCTTTTGCTCTTGTGGGCGGCAGTGCCTTGGCAATCGCATCAAGCAGCTTATCAAGCCCTTTTTCTTCAAGAGCCGAAATCATAACCGAGTTCGGTTCAAAAAGAATGTTTTCTTTAGCTTCGGGTTTATCGCACTTATTGAAAACAGGAATAACGGGTTTGCCTGAACATCCGAGCTCTTCAAGCAGATCATTTGTAACCTGAATATGCTCGGAGCATTCGGGGTCGGAGGCGTCGCACACATTGAGAATTACCTTTGCACATGCCGCCTCTTCAAGCGTTGACTTGAAGGCTTCAACAAGGTGATGCGGCAAGCGGCGTATGAAGCCTACCGTATCAATAAGCATAACCTTTCTGCCGTCGGGCAGGGTCAATGCCCTTGAGGTTGGGTCAAGGGTGGCAAAGAGCTTATCCTGCGCAAGAACGCCTGCTTCCGTCAGAGCATTCATAAGAGTGGATTTGCCTGCGTTTGTATATCCTACTATAACAACGGTTTCAACGCCGTCTTTTTCACGCCTTGCCCTTGCAAGAGTTCTTCTCTTTTCAAGGGCCTCAAATTCGTCCTCAAGTGCTTTTATTCTGCGCCTTATATGGCGCTTATCGCTTTCAAGCTTTGTTTCACCGGGACCTCTCGTGCCGATGCCGCCGCCGAGTCTTGAAAGCTTTGTTCCCTGACCCGTAAGCCTCGGAAGAGAATAACGGAGCTGGGCAAGCTCAACCTGAAGCTTACCTTCGTTGCTCCTTGCTCTTTCTGCAAAAATATCAAGAATGAGGGTTGTTCTGTCGATAACCCTTATCTTTGTTTCTTTTTCAATGTTGCGAAGCTGTGCGGGAGAAAGCTCGCTGTCTGCAATAACAAGGTCAATCTCGTTGTTTTCACAGAAATCGGCTAATTCTTCGAGTCTGCCGCTTCCCAAAAATGTTGCGGAATCGGGCTTGTCTCTTTTCTGCCAAAGCTTTCCGATAACCTCTGCACCTGCGGTTTTTGCAAGCTCTTCAAGCTCGTCGAGCGACATTTCGCAATCATATTCACCCGTATCAACGGCAATAAGCACTGCTTTTTCGGGCTCTTGTTTGTTTTCGTAAAATTCCATGGTCTCACCTTAAAGTGTTATATAGTGAGGAATGATATCCTCGTATTTGCCGTTTTTCATTCTGAAGCCGTCGGGAATAATACCGAGCGGAGTAAACCCGAGTTTTTCATAAAGATGCCTTGCTCCGTAGTTGGTTTTCACAACGGCATTGAACTGCAAAATTCCAAAGCCGTGTTTTTTAGCTTGCATCATGCAGTCCTTAACAAGCTTTTCTCCGATGTGCATTCCTCTCATATCCGAACGGACGGCGTAGCTTGCGTTGCAGATATGACCGCACCTGCCGATGTTGTTGGGGTGGAGAATATATAAGCCGAGAATCTCACCGCTTTTTTTATTTGCGGCAACACCCGTATAGGTCTGACTGCCGAAAAATTCCGATGCAGCAGCCTCGTTCAGGTAGTTCTCCTGTGGAAAAGCTGTGCCTTCCTCGACTATTTCATTCCATATCTGCGCCATTGAGGGGATATCTTTTTCGCTGTATCTTCTGATTATTATATCCATAATTCTCTTCTATAAATCAAATACGGCGGGAGCAAGCCCCCGCCTGTTTGAAATCAGTTAAGTTTGATTGAATCTGCATCAATGATTGCACCTTCACCCGAATAGGTTACGGTTACGCTGTCTCCCTTATTGAGAATAACAACGGTTTCGTTCTTTGATGCTGCGATTGAGAAGTAAGCTGCGTTTGAATCAAGCTTGATATAGTAGTAGCTGTCGCCGCCGATAACTGCGGTTCTGATATCTGCGATTGTGCCCGAAGCTGTGAGAACTTCCTTTGCGGGTTCATCGGAGGGCTTTGCCGTGGGGTCAACAACGGCGTCGGGGTCGATATCAACCTTGATACCGCTTTCTTCAAGTGCAGCAACATAGCTTGCAAGACACTTGGAGAGGTCTGTGCCTGTTGCACCCATCTTGTTGTTGTTGTACTGAGCAACATTGATAAGAGCGTACTGCTGAACAATATTGCTGTCATCCTTAAGAGAAAGGAAGTAAGTGGGTTCGCCGCCGATGTTGAGAAGAAGCGGGAAGGTTGCGTCATAGCCGAGGTCCTTTACACGGCCTTCTGCAGCTTGCTGAGCCGAATATTCGGTACCGCCGGTAACTCTGTAGTAAATAGCTTCCTTGGTTCTCTGGTTAACAAGAACAAAGCCTGTGATTGACTGGTCGGAGGTTACGGAAGTAACACCCGTATACATCCATACGTCGTCATCCTTGGCGATGTAGTTGTAGTTGGCGGTTGTTGTGATAACATCTCTCTGACCGAGGATTGAGTTCCAGAAGCCGTTCTGATACTTACCGTAGAAGTTATACTGCTGAACGATAAGGTCTGAATCGTAAATTCTGTCAAGCCACTGAAGTTCGGGGCTGTTTTTGATTTCTTCAACTGAATAATATGCGCTTTCACCTGTGGGACTGTCCGCCTTTACAACAACCGCACCGATAACATCCGTTCCTCCGAAAAGACCGATTGTTTTGTCAAGGCGTGCACAAATCCAGTAGGGATTTCCTTCGTCGTCGATTTCAAAGGTTGCGTCTGCAAACATGAATGTGGGATATTCAAAACGGAGATGACGCTTGAGAAGCTTGTTGAAATGCTCTGCCGGTGAATATCTGATACTGTTTTCGGTTTCAACAAATTCGGTTGATTCGTTAGCCATGTCGATAATAACATAGCCGGGGAAACCGTTCTTTGTGTTAGTAAACCACTTGATGATATTTGCATACTGAAGGGGAGCAACTCTTACGGGAGTTTCCTTATAGTTTATCTGAGTGTATTCGGGATAAACGGTAAACTGCGAAACATAGCCCTTTTCTTCGAGAACGCCGAGAGCTCTTGTTGCGAGCTGTGCGGCAGCTTCTTCGTCAAGCTTGGGAATCTGGCTGAAGCTTTCGGCATCCTGCTCCTCGATTTCTTCGGAGAAGTTGGAGTCTGTTCTTACATCGATGATATTGCTGTAGCTTTCGGCTCTGAAGAATTCGCTTGAAATAAGATAGCCGATGCCGACAGTTACAATGAGAAGTCCGATGACGATTCCGGGAACAATGGCTCTTCTTTTAACATACGGAATATACTCGGGCTTATTCATAACATTTGTGAAAATGCCGTTGAAAACAATGTAAGATGCCGCAACGAGTCCGATGTAAATATAGAAATCATAGGACTTGAAGTTTATGGCAGGAAGCATTACATAAAATGCAGCCGCAGCAAAAACAAGCATGCAAAGAATACAGAGCACAATTTTAAGAGCAGCCTTTTCGGGAGGGATAACTATATCCTTTTTTCCGCCGCCGTCTTTCTTTGAAAAATCAACCTTGATGGGGTCCATTGGTTCATCTCCTTTTTAGTGTTATCATACAGTATAACCTATTTATTAAAATATTACAAGTCTTTTTTGTTAACAATGCAATTTGACATATTTACTTATTTTGTGGTATCATAACAAAGTAAGACTAAAAATAACAAAAGAGGTGTTTATCATATGTTTCCCGATTATATTGATACAATAAGCCCCCTTATTAATTATGACGAAGAAGTCGGCAAGGCAATGGAAGCCGAGCTTAAAAGACAGAAAAGAAATCTTGAGCTTATCGCATCCGAAAATATTGTTTCCCCTGCGGTTATGGCTGCAATGGGCAGTGTTCTGACTAATAAATATGCAGAAGGATATCCCGGAAAGAGATATTACGGCGGCTGCGAATGTGTTGACGTTGTTGAAACAATCGCAATTGAGAGAGCTAAAAAGCTTTTCGGTGCTGAAGCGGCAAATGTTCAGCCTCATTCGGGTGCACAGGCAAACATGGCTGCTTATGCCGCAATTCTCGAACCCGGCGATGTTGTTATGGGCATGAATCTTGCGCACGGCGGACATCTTACCCACGGTTCACCCGTTAATGCGAGCGGCAAGCTTTATAAGTTTGTTCCCTATGGCGTAAACGACGATGGATTTATCGATTACGATGAATTTGAAAAGACCGCAAACGAAGTAAAACCCAAGCTCATTGTTGCAGGTGCTTCGGCATATCCCAGAACCATTGATTTTGAACGTATCGGTAAGATTGCAAAGGCAGTCGGCGCATATTTCATGGTTGATATGGCACACATTGCAGGTCTTGTTGCTGCAGGACTTCATCCTTCACCCGTACCCTATGCCGATATCGTAACAACAACAACCCACAAGACACTCCGAGGACCAAGAGGCGGTCTTATTCTCTGCAAGGAAGAGCTTGCAGCCGCTATCAACAAGGCTATCTTCCCCGGAAATCAGGGTGGCCCTCTTATGCACATAATTGCCGCAAAGGCAATTTGCTTCGGCGAAGCACTTGACCCCTCGTTTAAGGTTTATCAGGAAAACATCATAAAAAATGCCTCCGCACTTGCAAACGGGCTTATGTCAAGAGGCATCAACCTTGTATCGGGCGGCACGGATAATCACCTCATGCTTGTTGACCTCCGTTCACTCGGAATCACAGGCAAAGAGCTCGAAAAGAGACTTGATGAGGTTTATATCACCGCGAATAAAAACGCAATCCCCAATGACCCCGAGAAGCCTTTCGTAACAAGCGGTATCAGACTCGGCACTGCTGCAGTTACCTCAAGAGGTCTTAATGAAGAGGATATGGATAAAATCGCAGAGTTCATTTATCTTTGTGCAACAGATTTTGAAAACAGCGCTGAAAAAATCAAGCAGGGTGTTGAAGAAATCTGCAAGAAGTATCCCATTTATGAATAAATAATAAAATATTTAAAACAAAAAGTGGTTTGCAAAGGTTGATTCCCTCTGCAAGCCACTTGTTATTTATTTAGTTTCTTTTGGTTTTCGTTTAGTGGGGCAGTCCTATTAGTTTTGAGATGCTTCAAGAGCCTGCTTGACGTCTGCGATAATATCGTCAACGTGTTCAATACCGACGGAAAGACGGATAAGGTCATCCGAAATACCGCAGTTGATAAGCTCCTGTGCGGTAAGCTGACGGTGAGTTGTGCTTGCGGGGTGGAGGCAGCATGTTCTTGCGTCTGCAACGTGAGTTGCAATTTCAGCAATCTTGAGGCTGTCCATGAATTTTGTTGCGGCATCTCTTCCGCCCTTGATTCTGAATGAAATAACACCGCTTGTGCCGTCGGGCATGTATTTTTGTGCAAGCTCATAGCCCTTGCTGCCCTTCATGCCGGGATAGGTAACTTCAATCGCACATCCGCTGTCACGGATAAACTCTGCAACCGCAAGAGCATTTGAGCAGTGTCTTTCAACACGGAGAGGAAGAGTCTCAAGTCCGAGATTGAGGAGGAATGCGTTGAAGGGTGAGGGGATTGAGCCGAGGTCACGCATGAGCTGTGCCATGCATTTTGTAATATAAGCGGCATTTCCGAAACGCTCTGTATATGTGATGCCGTGATATGAATCGTCGGGAGTTGTGAGACCGGGGAATTTATCGTTTTGTGTCCAGTCAAACTTGCCGCCGTCAACAATAACACCGCCAACGCTTGTTGCATGACCGTCCATATATTTTGTTGTTGAGTGGATAACTATATCAGCACCAAGCTCGAAGGGACGGCAGTTAACGGGGGTGGGGAAGGTGTTGTCGATGATGAGGGGAATGCCGTGCGAATGAGCGGCATTTGCAAATTTTTCAAAATCAAGCACTTCAAGTGCGGGATTTGAAAGCGATTCTGCAAAAAGAGCCTTTGTGTTGGGTCTGATAGCGGCGTTAAGCTCTTCTTCCGTTGCCTGGGGACTTACAAAAGTGAAATCGATTCCAAGCTTTCTCATTGTAACGTTGAAAAGGTTGAAGGTGCCGCCGTAGATTGTTGATGCGCTTACAACGTGGTCGCCTGCACCTGCAATGTTGAAAATTGAATAGAATGATGCAGCCTGACCCGATGAGGTAAGCATTGCGCCAACACCGCCTTCAAGGTCTGCAATCTTTGCAGCAACAGCATCGTTGGTGGGATTTGCAAGACGGGTGTAGAAATAACCCGAAGCTTCAAGGTCGAAAAGCTTGCCCATTTCAACGCTTGAATCATATTTATAGGTTGTGCTCTGATAAACGGGAACCTGTCTGGGCTCGCCGTTCTTGGGTGAGTATCCGCTTAAAATGCACTTTGTATTAATCTTATAGCTCATTTTTATGCCTCCAAGAATTCTTTCATAAGTCCGCAGCCGACTTCAACGAAATCGCCTGTTGCCTTAGCTGTGTTTTCGTTTATTGTTTCAACGCCGTCAACCTCGCCGTTCTTATGGTAAATCATAAAGGGAACGGGGTCGGAAGCGTGAGTTTTTGTAACGATGGGTGTGGGGTGGTCGGGGAGAATCATAATCTTGTAATCCTCGCCGCAACCGTTGAGATAATCAAGAACGATGGGGAGAACTCTCTCGTCAATGAGTTCGATTGCTCTGATTTTGTTTTCGGGCTCATTTCTGTGGCCGCATTCATCGGGAGCTTCGATATGAATATAAACAAGGTCCTTGCCGTTTTTCCATTCGTCAACAGCCGCTTGTGCCTTGCCCTCAAAGTTTGTGTCGATATAACCCGTTGCGCCTTCAACTTCGGGAACACCCATGCCTGCGCAGATTGCGATGCCCTTAAGAAGGTCAACTGCGGAAACGATACTGCCTTTTACGCCGTAAGTTTCTTCAAAATCGGAAAGAGCAGGCTTGCTGCCTTCGCCCCAGAGCCAGATTGAGTTTGCGGGAGCCTTGCCCTCTGCAATTCTCTTTTTGTTTACGGGGTGGTCCTTGAGAAGCTCATAGCTTTCTTTCATCATTGCGATGAGCTTTTCTGCATTGGGTGCGGTTGAAAGATATTCACCGACAACTCTGCCCGAAATATCGTGGGGAGGGGTCATCTTTCCGAGATCGGTTGTGCCGTTGTTCCAGATAAGACAGTGACGGTAGCTTACGCCGTTGTAATATCTGAATTCGTCATTGCCGAAATGCTCCTGAACGGTTTTGATGATTTCCGCCGCATCTTCGCTTGAAATATCGCCTGCGGAATAGTCAATCATGGTTTTATCTTCATAGTTCTCTTCGTCGCTGAGTGTAACAACGTTGCAGCGAAGAGCAACATCGGTATCCTTCATTTTAACGCCGATGCTTACAGCCTCAAGGGGTGAACGGCCCGTATAGCAAACCTTGGGGTCATAGCCGAGAACGCTTAAGTTTGCAACGTCGCTGCCGGGTTTAAGACCGTCTGCAACAGTCTTAACAAGACCTACTCTGCCTTTCTTCGCAAGCGCATCAAAATTCGGCTTTTTGGCAAGCTCCATGGGAGTTTTGCCGCCGAGTGCGGGAACGGGATAATCCGCCATTCCGTCATAAAGTATAACTGCGTATTTCATTTATATCATCCTTCCGTAGGGTTTATTTTATTTCTTTATCCTGAAAAACTCTTGAACCTGTTGCGCCTCTTTGCCCCTGATATTTGCCGCAGTAGGGGTTGAGAGCTTTTTCATCCATCTTTGCAAAAACAAGCTGACCTACTCTGCGTCCTGCTTTAAGTTCGATTGCACAGCGGTTTGCATTGAAAAGTTCAAGAGTTATTTCACCCTTGAAGCCGGGGTCAACCCAGCCTGCATTCTGAATGAAAAGACCCATTCTGCCGAGCGAGCTTCTGCCTTCAACGAATGCGGTTAAATCATCGGGAAGCTCAAAATATTCCATGGTTGTTGCAAGTACAAACTGACCGGGAAGCAAAACATAGGTGTCCGTTTCAATGGTTTCATATTCGATTTTGTCGGCAAGGTTTATTATTCCCGTTGAGGAATCCTTAACAATGCTGAAGGTGTTGCCGAGCCTTATGTCAATGCTTGCAGGCTGAATCTGCGCAGGTTCGATAGGTTCTGCAACAAGTGTGCCTTCCTCAAGCATTTTTGTTAATGTTTTATCTGAAAGTATCATAATTTACTCCTTAATAACCGTTGATTTTTTTTCTCTGCATTGCACCGAGAATTTTTTCACGGACGTTGCCGTATTTCTTTTCAAGGGAATTGAGGAATACCTTGACCTCCTGCCTTTCCGTTGTGCCGTCGGCAGGGCATTTGCTCTTGACGGTCGGCAGGTTTTCTTTACGGCATACCCTTGCGCAGTCGCTTTCCCTTGCGAAAATCATCGGTCTTATCATATAAATATCTTTTCGTGAAAGATAGGTTACGGGCATAAAGCAATCAAGTGTGCCGCCGTTAAAAAGATTCATTATGAATGTTTCGGCAACGTCATCGAGATGATGCCCGAGCGCGATTTTGTTGCAGCCCGCCGCTTTTGCAGCATCGTGAAGCGCACCTCTGCGCATTCTTGCGCACAGACTGCAGGGGTTGCTTTCCTTTCTTATATCGAAAATAACCTCGGCAAGCTGTGTTCTTTTTATAATGTATTCAATATCATACTTTTTGCAAAGCTCTTCAATTGCCGAATAATCGGCATCCTCACCGCCGAAACGGGGGTCGAGAGTTATTGCAACAAGCTCGAATTTTTCGGGGTAGAATATGCGCAGGTTTGCCATTGCCGCAAGGAGCGCAACGGAATCCTTGCCACCCGATACTCCGACGGCTATTCTGTCACCCTCTTTTATCATGTCGTATTGCTGACAGGCTGAGCGCATATAGCTCAAAAGTTTCTGCATAATATCACTTTAGAGTGGCGGGAGTAATCCGAACTGTGTTTTTTATCGGATGATTTCCGCCTTCCCTTCGTTAAAATACTCACAAATCCGGCAAGGATTTGTTGCGTTTTGTGCCTTGGTAAGCCAAAAATCCTCACGATAAAAAATCTTCGACCTGAAAGCAAAGGATTTTAAAATGATTTTTGGCGATTGAGTGAGCAGGAAGGCTGACGCCTTTCAATCACGAAACGCCGAAAAGCGTTGAAAAGACTCGCTTTCAGGCATAGTTCGGATTGCTCCCGTCACTCTATGGTAACAGGCTCGATGTTGATTACCTTGCCCGTTTTGTTTTCAATTTCAAAAATACAGCCGTTCATCATGCATTCGCCCTCGGCTGTATCAAATCTTGCAGGCATTCCTGTACGAAGCCAGTCAATCGAAATTTCGGGTTTAACTCCCAAAACAGACTGCTTCGGACCCGTCATGCCGATATCGGTTATATATGCCGTGCCGTTCGGAAGTATCTGCGCATCGTTCGTCATAACATGTGTATGAGTGCCGAAAACGGCGGATACTCTGCCGTCAAGATAAAATCCCATGGCTCTTTTTTCGGCGGTTGCCTCTGCGTGAAAATCGACTAATTTTATTTTGCAGTCGGCAATCTTCGGAAGTATTTCATCGATTGCGGTGAACGGGTTATCGCATTTATCCATATAAACCGTACCTGCGAGATTTACTATGCCGATTTTTGCAAATCCCATATCAACAGCGGAATATCCCTTGCCGGGGTTGGTTTTGTGGAAGTTTGCGGGTCTTATGATATCCTCTCTTTCATCGAGCATTTCATAAAACTCACGGCGGCGGTATACATGATTTCCCGTTGTTATAAAATCAACGCCGCTGTCAAAAAGAAACTGCGCCGAAAACGGAGTTATGCCGTTGCCCACAGCCGAATTTTCGCCGTTGGCAATGCAGAAATCTATTCCCTTTATTTTTTTGTATGACGGCAAAATGCTGCGCAGAAATTCACAGCCCTTTGCGGAAACAACATCGCCGATAACGAGAATATTCATTCATTCCTCCAAAAAACATGGGACTGCATTGCTGCAGCCCCACTTTTTAATCAAAACAAGTACAGAGATTATTTTGCGTAATCAATAGTTCTGCTTTCTCTGATAAGGTTAACTTTAATCTGACCGGGATATTCCATGCTTTCTTCGATTTTCTTTGCAACGTCTCTTGCAAGAAGAACCATCTTATCATCATTGATAACCTCGGGCTTAACCATAATTCTGACCTCACGGCCTGCCTGAATAGCGAATGAACGGTCAACGCCTTCAAAGGAGCATGCAATTTCTTCGAGCTTTTCAAGTCGCTTGATATAGTTCTGAACATCTTCACGTCTTGCGCCGGGTCTTGCAGCCGAAATAGCATCGGCAGCCTGAACGAGAACGGCGGTGATTGTTTTAGCCTCAATCTCACCGTGGTGAGCCTTGATTGCGTGAACGATGTTATCGTTTTCTTTGAATTTCTTTGCGAAATCTGCGCCGAGGTCAACGTGTGAACCTTCCATTTCGTGGTCAAGTGCCTTACCGATATCATGCAGCAAGCCTGCTCTTTTTGCGGTCTTTACGTCGGTGCCAAGTTCCGAAGCCATAAGACCTGCAATATAAGAAACTTCAAGTGAATGCTTGAGAACATTCTGACCGTAGCTTGTGCGGTATCTGAGCTTACCGATGAGCTTGACGATTTCGGGATGAACTCCGTTGACGCCTGCATCGATAAGTGCGTGTTCACCTGTCTGCTTAATGGTTGTTTCAACCTCACGCTTTGCTTTTTCGTACATTTCCTCGATTCTTGCAGGATGAATTCTGCCGTCTGCAATAAGCTTTTCGAGAGTAAGGCGTGCGATTTCTCTGCGAACGGGATCGAAGCTGGAAACGGTG
The DNA here is from genome assembly GCA_017466365.1 of Clostridia bacterium. Classification (GTDB taxonomy): domain Bacteria; phylum Bacillota; class Clostridia; order Oscillospirales; family Acutalibacteraceae; genus CAG-177. The sequence continues at coordinate 21,047 of JAFTUG010000008.1, forward strand.
ATTGCTTCGGGAGTATCGTCGATAATAAGGTCAACCCCCGTAATCATTTCGAGAGTTCTTACGTTTCTGCCCTCTCTGCCGATGATCCTTCCCTTCATTTCATCGTTGGGAAGACCAACAACCGAAACAGCAGCCTCTGCTATATGGTCGGCAGCGCAGCGCTGAATTGCGGTTGTAATAATCTCTCTTGCAATCTGGTCAGCTTCGTCTTTTGCTTTCTGTTCAGTTTCCTGAATCTTAACTGCTTTTTCGTGGTCAAGCTCGTTTGTGAGAGCGTTGAGGATATACTCTTTAGCCTGTTCTTTTGTCAAGCCGGAAATTCTCTCGAGCATTTCAAATTCACTCTTTTTTATGCTCTCGATTTCTTCAAGCTTAAGTTCGGCAGCCTTGATTTTTTCGTTAAGAGTTTCATCCTTCTTTTCAAGGTTTTCGCTCTTCTTATCAAGGGCTTCTTCTTTTTGGTTGATTCGGCGCTCCATGCGCTGAACCTCGTTGCGTCTTTCACGCAGTTCTTTTTCTGTTTCTGTTCTCTGCTTGTGGATTTCATCCTTAGCTTCAAGGATAGCTTCTTTTTTCTTCGCTTCGGCAGCTGCTATTGCATCGCTGACAATTTTGTTTGCTTCCTGTTCAGCGGAACCGATAGCTGCTTCGGCAATCTTTTTCCTATGTAAACCGCCGAGAATAAACATGAGAACCATGCCTATAACTCCGACAACGGCAACAAGAATTAAAATCCAAAGGGATACCTGTGTGTTAATGGCTGTTTCCTCCTTTTTTAAATTTTTGTGACTTTTCGTCAATATGATAAATTACTTGAAAAATCAATCAATGGTGTTTCAGAATGCAAAAACATTCATCTTGGCACAAAATAACACCATTGTATTAATAGTATACTTTTATAATGTTATTGTCAAGTTTTTTATGAATTTTTCCTGATAAATTCTATTGACTTTGGCGTTTCGTAGTGATAATATAATGATAATATCACAAAATCAATGAAGCAGAAGGCTGTTTGCATCGGGTCTTTTTCAGAGAGCCGCCCCTCGGCTGTGAAGGCGGCAAGGATTCGCAATCAGTTACCGCCTGCCGAGTGCCGCCGTAATCAAGGTGAGCCGTATCAGCTGCGTTAAGGCTGCCGAGAGCCGATTTTTAATCGGAATGACGGGTGGAACCGTGGAGTATATTATGCTTCATCCTGTTTTTTACGGGATGAAGCTTTTTTATTTGTAAATTATGAAAGGATATGATAAATATGGTAAATGTAACTCTCAAAGGCGGTGTTGTAAAGGAGTTTGAAAACGGCACAACCGCTATGGAAATTGCAAAAAGCCTCGGCATGGGTCTTTACAAGGCTGCATGTGTTTGCAAAATTAACGGTGAGGTTAAGGATTTGAGAACTCCCGTTGAAAATGACTGCGAGCTTGAAATTCTTACTTTTGACGATGCAGACGGCAAGTGGGCACTCCGCCATACGGCATCCCACGTTCTTGCACAGGCTGTTAAAAGACTTTTCCCCAATGCAAAGCTTGCAATAGGTCCCGCAATCGATAACGGCTTCTACTATGATTTTGATGTTGATGTTCCCTTCACTCCCGAGGTTCTTGAGAAAATCGAGGCAGAGATGAAGAAGATTGTTAAAGAAGGTCTTGTTCTTGAACAGCACGAGCTTGACGCTGACGAAGCAATAAAGCTCATGGAAGAAAAAGGCGAAACCTTCAAGGTTGAGCTTATTCAGGAGCATGCAGGCAAGGGCGAAAAGATTTCGTTCTATAAGCAGGGTGAATTTGATGAGCTTTGTGCAGGCCCTCACATCCCCGATACAAGCAGAATCAAGGCTTTTAAGCTCACATCCTGCACGGGCGCATATTGGAGAGGCGATTCAAAGAACAAGATGCTCCAGAGAGTTTACGGCACTGCTTTCACAAAGAAAGAGGATCTTGAAGCTCATCTTGAAGCAATCGAAGAAGCAAAGAAGCGCGACCACAACAAGATAGGCAGAGAGCTCGGATATTTCACAACAGTTGAATCGATAGGTCAGGGTTTGCCCATTCTTCTTCCCAAGGGCGCAAGAGTTGTTCAGCTTCTTCAGCGCTGGGTTGAAGATGTTGAGCAGGCACACGGCTATCTTCTCACAAAAACTCCTCTCATGGCAAAGAGAGATCTTTACAGAATTTCGGGTCACTGGGATCATTATCTTGACGGCATGTTCATTCTCGGCGATCCCTATGATGAAGAAAAAGAATGCCTTGCCATGAGACCCATGACCTGCCCGTTCCAGTATCAGGTATATCTCAACAGCGCAAGAAGCTACCGTGACCTTCCCATGCGTCTTGGCGAAACATCAACCCTTTTCCGTAATGAGGAATCGGGCGAAATGCACGGACTTATCCGTGTCCGTCAGTTTACAATTTCAGAAGGACACCTTGTTCTCCGTCCCGACCAGCTCGAAGAGGAATTCAAGGGCTGCCTGAGCCTTTGCAAATATTTCCTCGGAACAGTAGGCATGCTTGATAAATGCACCTTCCGTTTCTCACAGTGGGATCCCAACAACACTGCTAAATACGAAGGAACAGCCGAGCAGTGGAACATAGCTCAGGAAACAATGGGCAAGATTCTCGATAACCTCGGCGTAGACTACGAAATCGGCATCGACGAAGCTGCATTTTACGGCCCGAAGCTTGATATTCAGTTTAAGAATGTTTTCGGCAAAGAGGATACAATCGTTACCATTCAGATCGATATGCTTCTTGCAGAGAAGTTCGGTATGTATTACGTTGATACAGACGGACAGAAGAAGCTTCCCTATATCATCCACAGAACAAGCCTCGGCTGCTACGAAAGAACTCTTGCATATCTGCTCGAAACTTTTGCAGGTGCACTTCCTCTCTGGCTCTCACCCGAGCAGGTAAGACTTCTTCCCATCGCAGACCGTCATCATGCATATGCAAAGGAAGTTGCCGCAAAGCTTGAAAGCATGGGCATGAGAGTTTCTGTTGATGACAGAAGCGAAAAGATCGGCTATAAAATCCGTGAAGCACAGCTTGAAAAGCTTCCCTATATGCTTCTCGTAGGTGATAAGGAAATCGAAGACGGCGCAGTTTCTGTCCGTAAGAGAGGCGAAGGCGATATCGGCGCAAAGAGTGTTGATGAATTTATCGCCGCCGCACTTGCAGACATTGCATCAAAGAAGATTTGGTAATATAAATAACGGGTGTACGATACTGTACACCCGTTAAATTTTTATTTTATTATTTCAGTTACACCTGCACCGATTTCGGTTGACTCTCCTGCAAGAATTACAGTTGCTGTTGAGCCTTCGGGAACGGTGAAAATATAGGTGGTTTTGCCGTTTTCTGTTTTCCATTCGGATTTAACGGCGCCGTTTCTCGCTTCGATTGAAGCCTTTACATAGGTCAGACGGCTGTCGGTGAGAGGTGCGAAGATGATATGTTCAAATGCAGGCTTGCTTTCATCGATTTTGATGCCTGCCGCATCGCCGTACATCCAGTCCGCAACCGAGCCGTAAGCATAGTGGTTAAAGGAGTTCATCGAGGTGCTCCACATTGAGCCGTCCTCACGCATGCTGTCCCAATGCTCCCAAATGGTTGTTGCACCCATCTTGACAGAGAAGAGCCATGAGGGATATTCTTCACGGAGAAGAAGGCTGTATGCGGTTTCGGCATAGCCGTTGTCGCTCAAAGCATGGAGAAGATACGGTGTGCCGACAAATCCTGTTTTGAGGTGTCCGCATTCTGTAACAAGCTCATTGAGCTGCTTTGCGGTTTCGGGAATATTGTCGCTTATTCCGAAATGAACAGCAAGCACGCAAGCTGTCTGTGTTGCCTTTTCGGGAATAATTCTGCCGTCTTTCATAAAAGCTTTTCTGAAAGCGAGAATAGATTTTTCACGCTTCGCAATATATTCGGATGCATCTTCGCCCCACATTTCCATGCTCTTTATGAGAATCTGTGTTGAATAGATATAGTAGGCAGTTGCGATAAGGGTTTTATCCGTGCCTTTTGAGCAGTCCTCGGGGCTGCTGCCGTCAAGGTTGAGCCAGTCGCCGAAATGCCAGCTTCTTGACCAGAGACCGTTATCGCTGAATTCTTCAATATGTTCAAGATAATTCTTCATACATTCAAGGGATTCCTTGAGAATATCCTTGTTTGCATAGGTAAGGTAAAGCTGCCACGGACAGATTGTTGCAGCATCTGCCCATGCTGCCGAGCAGTCATTATCAGGACTGAAAGCATTGGGTATAATATGAGGAATTGTACCCCAGTCTGTCTGGTCGGCGCGTAAATCACCGAGCCATTTGAGGAAGAATTTTTCAACGTCAAAGTTATATGAAGCCGTCTTTATGAACACCTGTGCATCCCCCGTCCAGCCAAGGCGCTCATCTCTCTGCGGGCAGTCTGTGGGAACATCAAGGAAGTTGCTCTTCTGACCCCAGATTACATTTGAAAACAGCTTGTTTATTCTTTCATCGGAGCATTCAAAATAACCTGTGCGTTTCAATTCGGAATGAACAACGATTGCTGTGAAATTCTCTTTTTTCACCTCGTCGCTCCAGTTTTCAAGTCTTATGTATCTGAATCCGAAGAAATTGTGCTTTGACTTGTGAATATGCTCTTCACCGTCGCAGATAAATATTGCCTGCGCCTTTGCACTGCGGAGATTATCGGTGTAGAAATTGCCTTCGGCATCAAGCACCTCTGCATGGCTGATAACAGCTCTTTCGCCCTTGTTGCCCTTGATTTTAAACTCAACATAGCCCGTCATGTTCTGTCCGAAATCGAGCACGGTTTCGCCCTTGGGAGTTATAATGATTTCCTTGGGCTTAAGTCTTTCCTGCTCAACAACTTTTTCGCCCTCTCTGTCGATAAGGCATTTTTTATCGTGGTTGATAACAACAGCCTTTGAAGGGTTGATATCCTTATATGCATGGTTATAAACATATCCGTTGTAGAAGCTTGAATAAACATCGTTGCCCTTTTCGGTTGTCCAGTCACCGCCCGTAGCGATTATTCGCTTTTCACCGTCGGCATATTCAAGAGTAAGAGCGGCGATTGCGGCTGTTTCTCTGCCGCCGAGCTCGGGGTCGCCCTTCTGCTGGTTTTTGTAGTTCTGAATTTTCCAGCCCGGTGCAACTGCAAGCACGATTTTGTTATCGTTCTTTATCATCGAGGTAACATCATGGGTATCAACCTGAAGGCGGTTGCGGTATGATGTCCAGCCGGGGGCAAGAATGTTGTTGCCGACTCTTTCGCCGTTGATATGAACGGTATAAACACCGAGTGCGGTTACTTCAAGGCTTGCCGAAACAAGCTCTTTGCCCGATGCAAATTCTTTGGTATAGTAAATTTCGCAGTCACCCGAGGGTTTTGCGCTTTTAATCCATAATGCGTTGAGAATGTTTTTCATTTTTTACCTCCTTGATTTTTATATGATAATATTATATCAATATCTTTTGATTTGCAACAAAAATTTATATTTATGCACTTGAATTAATTATTGCTTGCTGATAGAATATTCGGGAAAGGGTGATTATATGAAACGAGCAATAAGCATAGCTTTGATATTTGCTGTTTTATTTTCTTTTGCTTCATGCAGAAATATAGACGAGCTTAATAAGGAAACCGCAACTGAAATTCCGACAACTACCGCAGCGCCGCCCGTTGTTGAGGAAAACAGGCAGACAAAGGAATTCAAGGATGAAAACGGCAGAACGGTTTATGTTGTTGACGTTGTTTTGCCCGAGATATCTGAAAACCTTGAACAGAGCATAATCGATTATGTGAACGGCGTTACGGATAAATTTTTTGAGGACGCCTGCGTTCAGGCAGAAAAAAACATAGCCTCCGCCGCCGAATTCATGGACTCAAATAATTCCGATAAGCCTTGGAAAAAGACGGTAACATTTGAAACAACATACTTAAGCGGATATTTTGTAAGCTTTTTAATCAGGGAAAGCATGTCGTATTACGGCTCGAGCGATAATACACCCTCGGTCTATACAAGATGCTTCAATATCAGGGAGGGCAATCCGCTATCGGCAGTTTACTTTACGGATTATTCCGATTCTCCCGAGGTTGTAAAAGGGTATATTGCCGATTTGCTTAAGAGCAGAGCAAAGACGGATTTTTATGAGGATGGCTTTGAAATCAACGATTTGAAGCTTGATGCCTTTAATGAAGCGGTGGATGTTGAAAGATTTTATCTTACCGATGACGGCATGGCTTTTTATGTGAGCAGAATGGCAATTGACCCGTATGAGACGGGTATTTACACGGCGGAGTTCACATGGGATGAGCTTGCGGGATTATTCAACCGTCCCGAATTATATTAATAAAACAGGACTGTCTCACAAGAGAAAAACAAAAGAAACGGAGAAAAACAAAATGGCTTGCAGAGGAAAACAAACCTTTGCAAGCCTTTTAAATTGCGATATAGAATTAAAATGATTTATATTGTGTTTCTTTTTAGCCGTTTTTATACGCCTCGCATCGGGAAACGGCTTCTTTATCTCCTTGATACAGCCCCGTTCATTTTATTTGATTAAATCTTCAAAAAGCTTGATGTTTGAGCTTTCGAGCTTAAGCTCGCCCGACTGTTCTTTTTTAATAACCTCAACGATTCTGTCGTTAACGGGAGTGGGTACGCCGCATTTTCTGCCCCATTCACAAACAACTCCGTTGATTGCATCGATTTCGCAGGGCTTGCCGTTGCGCAAATCCTGAAGCATTGAGGGGATGATATCCTTGTGCTTTTTCATTGCAACGGGAATAAGGAATTCGCCGATTGCTCTCTTAAAGCCGTTTTTATAGTAGAAAAGCTTTGTTATATCCTTGCCCTGAACGGGTGCGAAAACCGCACCTGCCGCATGACCTACATCGATGCATTCCTTCATGCAGCGGATTGCAACCTTTCTTGCAAAAGCATCGCCTGTTACTGTGCCGAAGGTGCCGCCCATAACCGTGCCGAGACCCGAGAAGGTTGCGTTGATAAGAAGCTTTGACCATCTTGTGCCGATAAGATTATCCTCAAAATGAACGGGACACATCTTTTCGAGAAGCTCGGTAACTCTTTTTACCTGTGCATCGGTAATGCCATCCATTTTGCCCATGTGGTAGGAAAGGCTGTCGGGTTCGCTTGTAAGAACGCATTCGCCCGGTGCGGCAAGGTTTGCACCCCATTCAACCGCACAACCCATTGTATGTTCTTTGCCTACGATTTCAGCGATTCCGGGCTCGGGGATACCGTTCTGAAGGGTAACGATAACGCCGTCCTCTGCAAGGAAGGGCTTAAGGAAGGTGCATACCTCTGCGTTAAAAAGCTGTTTTGTCATAAGAAAAATAACGCTGTAAACTCCGCTCATTTCATCGGGAGTTATAGCCTTTACAGGGACTGTCATCTCAACCGTTCCCGTGATATGTGCGCCCTTTTCGTTAAGAGCGGCAACATGTGCCTTGTTTCTGTTGACAAGCTCAACATCAACGCCGTTTTTGGTCATATATGCACCGAGAACGGTTCCGAGTGAGCCTGCGCCGTAAATTGCAACCTTGTTCATATTTATCCTCCTTAAAATTCACCTTATATTCCGAATGCCGCAACAAGTCGGTCATATTCTTCGTCGGTTATCGCCATAACAGAGCCGTGGCGGGGTCTTACGTTATCAAAGCTGTAATCCTCGGGAGAAACAGCCTTGAAATTCTCCATATCGGTTGTCATCTGCATGAAGAATTTTCCGGTGCCGTATTCATCCATTATCATTATCCATGAATCCGTGCCGGTTACAGGGTACATTGAGCTGCCCTCAACACCTTCTTTTGAAAGTGAAACAACAACAGGCTTATCCTCATACGGACCTGTCGGCAATTTTGATTTAACATAGGCGATAGTCTGGTCCTCGTCATGCTTGAAATACATGTAGTAATAACCGTTATCTTTGTTATATATTATATCGCCGTCAATTGTCTGAATACCCTTGCGCTCATAGAGAAGCTTCGGCTTTGTTATGCTTTTGAAATCGGCAGTGTATGCATAATACATGGCGGCAACGTCGTTTTCAAGTGTGGAGTTTGCCCAGTAGACCATGTATGCGCCTTCTTTTTCGTCCCATATTGCCTGCGGTGCCCATGCACGGGTGGTGTTCGCAAATTCGCCGCCGAAAGCACGCATATCAAGAATGGTTTCATCCGTCCATTCAACAAGGTCTGCGGATTTCCATGTTACAAGAGCATGGTTTGATGTCCAGCCCTCGGTGCATTTCATATCCGTGCCGATTATGTAGAAAAAGCCGTCCTGACCTCTCATTATATAAGGGTCACGCACGCATTTTTTGCCTTTTGTCTGAATTATAACAGGCTGATTATTGTTGAGCGGTTTGAAATTATAGCCGTCAGTGCTTACGGCAAAATGAATTCTTTCCTGCTCGGGTTCATTCCCTACAAACTGGCAGAACATATATTTTCCCGAAAGACTTTTAACGGGCTTTGCATACTGCATAATTCCACCTCCGATTTTATAAATTGTAACATATAAAAATCTGTTTGTAAATAATAAAAAGCAGCCCCGAAGAGCTGCTTTGAGAATTATCAGAATCCGCCGCCGACCGTGATAACATAATCAACGGAGCCGTAAGCACTTTCAACCATTGCGCTGATAGGGAAGTTTACAGCTTCAACAAAAAGATTTGAAACGGTAATTTTAATCACATAACTCCATGTGCCTTTTTCGATGATGCCGTCTTTGTTGATTTTAACCTTAACGGTAGGCTCGGTATAGCGGAGCTTTATGTCGGCATTTTCAAAATCAATGGCAAACCATTCGGCAAGGGCTTCTTCAACAGATGAAATATCGCCTACAACGGAGATTGCATGACCTACGGTGCCGCTGTATCTGTCGCCGTGAATACCGTCTGTCTGCTCCTTCATTTTCATTTCAACAACGATGTAGTCACCGCTTTTGTATGCCTTTGCGGTTTGTGCATCTTCGGGAACGATGTCCTCATAGCCGCCTGTAATGCCGTCAAACTCAACCTGACTGTCCTCGAGTGCTTTGATAAGGAACGGGGTTGACCATTCGACGAGTGTTCCGAGTAATCCGTCACCGTCATTAACAACCATTTCGGAAAGAACCTTCTTTTCAACCGATTTCTGTGACTTTGAGTTGATTGCGGCGGTTTTGTAAAACTCAACAATCTGCTCTTTTGTCCAGGCTGAAGGGTCTGTTGAAGGAATGCTTACGGGAGCAAGCGTTGTTTCGGGAGCGGTTGAGCTTACAGCTGTTGAAAGGCTTGTTTCCTGCGTTTCTTCAACAAGCTTTGTTACCTTTTCACCCGCATCGTTTGTAACGGCTTCGCCTGCGTTATCAGTAACGATTTCCGTCTTTTTTTCTGCCTGAACGCCGTCGTCTTTGCATGAAGCAAAAGCGAAAAGTATCAGGAATGCCGTAAGAACGGCTGTGAATTTTTTCATAATATGTCCCCCTTTTTGGTATCTGTATTTTAACTTAATTTTATGTCCGTGTCAATAATACAGTTTTTAAATTCGGACATTTTGAAAAATTTGTATTAATTTGACGAAGATTTTTACAACGGTTCAGAATAAAAAATATCGGCTTACGGAGAAAAATCCGCAAGCCGTATTTTATTCCTTCCATGCCTTGATGCATTCTTTATAATGGTTGCCCTTGTGTTCAAAATCTTTATATACGTTATAGCTTGAAGCGGCGGGTGACATTATGCAGCTTTTGCCCTTCCTTGTGAATCTGAAAGCGGCATCAACGGCCTCCTCCATGGTGTTTGCGATGATGAGATTTTTGGGGCAGCCTCTTTCAAGAAGTGCGTTGCAGATGTTCACTCCCGTATCGGGCATTCCGATAAGGTTTCTGACCTTGCATTTTTCAAGATACTTTTCAAAGCCCGAATAATCAATTCCTCTGTCCATGCCGCCGAAGATGAGAGTATCAACATCCTCGAGCGCTTCAACGGCACATTCAACCGCATGAGGGATTGTTGCGATTGCATCGTTATAGAACTTTATTCCGTAATATTCGCCGATGGGCTCCATCCTGTTTTCAATGCCTGCAAATTTTTCAACAGCCTTGAGAATATCATCCTCGCTGATGCCTATACAGCGGGCAACGGTTGCGGCAACGCAGACGTTCTGCCTGTTATGTATTCCTTTAAGGCGTTCGTTTGCGTCAGCGGCGGCGATAATAAGCTCATCGCCCTTTCCTCCGTTTTTGCTAACCTTGATAACAGAAGGCTGTGCCTTGGCAAAATTATAGTATTTATCAAAATCCTGCTCGGAGTTGCAGATGAAATAATCGCATCCTACCTGGTGGCGGATTATGTTAAGCTTTGCAGTAACATATCCCGAAAAGCCGTTGTAATGGTCAAGATGCTCGGGATAAATATTGGTCATAACCGCAATGTGGGGCGAAGCGGTTGTGTATTCAAGCTGGTGTGATGACATTTCGATAACAGCTATTTCGGCATCTCCGTTTTCAAGAGTATCAAGCACGGGAATACCCATGTTGCCGATAAGGCACACTTTTCTTCCCGATTGCTTTATCATCTCGTAAATCAGCGTTGATGTGGTGGTTTTACCTTTTGTTCCCGTTATTCCGATGCAGATGCATTTTGAAAAGCGCAGGAACAAATCCGTCTGGCATGTAACCTCTGTTTCTTGAGGAACCATAACATCTCGGAATGAAATGCCGGGAGTTTTGATAACCGTATCATATTTTTCGATTGCCTCAAGATAATTCTCGCCGCAATGGAGAGTAACGTTCGGGTCATCAAGCTCCACTTGACGCATATCTGCAATGCCGATTTGCTTATCGGGCAGGTTGCGTCTTATAACATTATATGTTGAGCGTCCTTCTCTGCCGAAGCCGAGAATAAGAACACTGCGTTCCCTGAAATATTCAATCAATTGCTGAAACATATTTGTGCATCCCTTCAACCGCAGGAATGACTCTGCGGGTCATATCTGAACTATTATATCAAATTAAAACAGCATATTCAAGCAAAACAAATCGGATTTTGTAGCAGAGAGGTTATCCCATATAAACTCTTTTGATTTCAAGGCAATCCTTCTGCCCGATTTCGCCAACGCCGATAAAATTTCCTTCAGGGTCATAAACCCTGAAAAAGCCGAGCATTCTCGGATAACAAAGCCTTTCAAGCGAAAGCTCACCGCCGTTGCGGAAACGTTTTGCCTGCGCCTCGGAAACTCTGATTACGGGGTATTCCTCCAGAGCATGGTCAACGGGAATAAGCAATTCGGAAATGCTTCCGCTTTTAACGGCTTCTTCAAGCTGCTCGAGAGTTACGGCGTTTTCTATTTCAAAGCCGTTTGCCTTTGTTCGGCGAAGTTCAGTCATTACGGCACCGCAGCCGAGTGCTTCGCCCAAATCAGAGATAAGCGTTCTTACGTATGTTCCCGAAGAACATTCAACCTGAATTTCATATTCGCCCGATTCCTCGTTTTCGGAAAGAACATCAATCGAAAAAACAGTTACCTGTCTTGCTTCTCTTTCAACCTCTATGCCTTTTCTTGCAAGGTCATAGAGTCTCTGACCGTTAACCGAAACCGCCGAATACATCGGAGGAAGCTGACTGATATCGCCTATAAAACCGTTGATTTTTTCCTTAACCTGTGCCGCATTAACGTTAACCTCTTTTGTTTCAAGAACCTTGCCAGTTATGTCAAGAGTATCCGTGACTGTTCCAAGACGGAAGGCTGCACGGTAAGCCTTGTTGTGGCTCGGAAGAAGCTCAATAAAACGTGTTGCGCCGCCGAGCATAACGGTTAAAACTCCCGTCGCCATAGGGTCAAGAGTGCCTGTGTGTCCGCATTTTTTCTCTCCGCATATTCTGCGGACTCTCGCAACTGCGCCGAAAGAGGTTATGTCCTTCGGCTTATCGAGAAGAATTATTCCTGTCATAGATTACCTTTCTAATCGTTAAATAAGTTAATATCATTCTTGTGGGGATTTTCTCCGCCGTTTGCAGCATAATATGCCTGCGGTAATTTCGGACTCGGATTTTCAGCGGCAATAGAAGTATCAACGACAGCGCTTTCTCCGTCACGAAGAAGCCTGCCTACTATAACAAGCCTTGCATCCGAAAAATCGTAGCAGCATGTGGAAAGAGTCAGAATTTTATCGGACGGATTAATGTCAACGCCGGTTGAATAGAATTTTCGCTTGTCAACCTCTGCAATGTAGTTTGCAAAGTTTTCATCCGTGGTGTTTGTAAAAACATAGTTGAAGAAATTGCCGTTATCATCGTTTCTTTCGCTGTTGGTGATGAAGGCGGCATATATCTTAAATGTGTAGTCGCCGTAAATCGTACTCATGCCTATAATCGGAGCTTTTTTGAAGCCGTCAACGGTGCGGTACTGCTCAAGAGTGCCGAAAATCTTATCGTCACGGCGCATGTTGTGGCCGTAAATAATCGTGTTTCGGTCAAGCGAATGAAGAGAATTTCTGAAATCAAAAAACGGAACACCGTATGAAGTGCTGTTTCCGTAGAAATCCCTGCGCTCGTATTTCTTGTTATCATCGCCCTGTACAACAGCATAGTCGATATTCATTTCAGGTATGGAAATCCAGCCTGCAAAGTCACGGTTAGCTGCATAGAGGTCGGCAAAAGACGGATTCATGCCTGCGGGGAAATCAACATCGGGGTGCTTGTTGGTTATTTCCTGCCACGGGTCAACAGGGCTGTCGGGCAGAGTGGTTTGCAGCATGGATACCATTTCAGAGGATTGCTTTGATTCTTTGTAAGGTTCAATAACGTAGTTGTTCAGCAGTATTACGCCGCCTGTAAGGAAGCAGATAACCGCAAATGAAAGAGTGATTCTTCTCGTTATTTCGGAGCGAGACAATTTGTTTTCTGCGGACTTTTCTCCCTTGAGTGCGGAGTAAAATTCCGAAATGCTTTTGTATCTCTCATTTTTGTCAAGGGAAAGACCTTTACAAATCACCGCTTTATCATGCTCGGAGAATTTCGGCGGAAATTTAAGCTCTCTGCCCTGCGCTCTCTGTGAGGCATTGGGCGGCAAAAATCCCGTTACGGCTTCGTAGATAATTGCAGCCAATGCATAAACATCTGTAAATGAGCCGCACTCCCTTGTACCGAGCTGTTTTTCCGGCGCATCAAAAGGTGAATAAACATTTTTCGGGGGATAGGTATAGCCCGAAACCGACACGGTTTTTCCGTTATCGGTTATTATCGAATAAGGTGAAAGCGAGCCGTGCCATTTGCCTTGCTTTTCAAGAGCTGCGGCGCTGTCAATAACGGGCTTTATAAGTTGTATCGCCTTTGAAAAAGGCATCGTTTTTCCGTTGCCGATAAGAGATGAAAGCGGAGTGCCGTTATCAATTGAATTCACAAAATAAAATGTTGAATTTTCGGCAAAGCAGTCGGTAAAATTCAGAGCGGATTTTTCGGAAGCGGCGCAAAGCTTTTTGTAGTGAGCATAGTAAGCCGCAATTTCTCTGTCACCCTTTGCAAGGCATTTCTCGTTGTAATATTTTATTATAAGCTCTCCCGTATGGCGGTAGATAAGCCTTTCATGGAGATATTCCGAAATTTTTACTCTTTGAGATGTTTTTGTGTCGAAGGCATAATACGAAACAAAAACCTTTTCTTTGGAGAACACACCGCCGAGAATGTAGCGGTTGTTCAGCCTTGTGCCTGTAGGGAGACAGTTTTCAAACTGTTTTTCCATAACACCGCCGAAGCCGCATACCGTGCAAGAGGTTGCGGAATCGGGACATTCGCTCAAGCAGTAAACGCAGCGTTTCATATTAAGCCTCCTTTCCGAAATATGTTGAAAAACACAAAAAGTTATGTTATTATTATCCCATCAAATTTTTATGGTGATTATATATGAAAAACGGATTTTTTGCAATGGTTTCAAGAATGAAATATATTAATCGCTGGGCGCTTATGAGAAATGAGCACAGCGAAAATTTGTGTGAGCACAGCTTTGAGGTGGCCTCGATTGCACATGCGCTTGCCATAATAGGAAACCGCCGATTCGGCAAGAATCTTAACGGAGAAAGAGCAGCTTTTCTCGGGCTTTATCACGATACTCCCGAAACCCTGACCGGTGATATGCCCACTCCTGTTAAGTATTACAGCGACGAGGTGCGTCTTGCATATAAAACGGTTGAAGAAAACGCCTGCAGAAGCCTCATTGAAATGCTTCCCGAGGATTTCAGGGATGACTATAAGGCGGCGTTTATTCCCGAGGAGAATGATGCCGAGCTTTGGAAGCTTGTTAAGGCGGCGGATAAAATCAGTGCTCTTATCAAGTGCATCGAAGAAAAAAAGGCAGGTAACAGCGAGTTTGTAAAAGCAGGTGAGGGGCTTCGAGAAGCGGTTGAAAAGCTCGGATTGCCTGAAGTAAAGGTGTTTATCGAAGAATTCCTGCCTGCATATGAAATGACTCTTGATGAATTGAGATAATTATATACCCAGCAGTTTTCGTGCATTTTCGCCGAGAACTGCTTTTTCTTCATCCTCGGTAAGACCGAAGCATTTTATAAGCTCGATATCCTGTGAGGGTGCATTCCACGGGGCATCGCTTCCGAAAAGAATTTTATCAACGCCGTGGATATCAATAATTTCCTTTGCGTATCTCGGCGTGATTGTGCCGTAGCAATAGGCGGTGTCAAGGTAAACGTTTTTACCCGCAAGGTGCTTTCTTGTTTCGGGAAGCGACCATATTCCGCCGAAATGAGCGGCAACAACGGGTGCACCGTCAAAAATATCCAGAACACTTGCCAAAGCCTCGGCGGTGCAGTGGACGGGCTCGGGATAACCGATGTCGAAACCGCAGTGGAAAAGAGTTATAAGACCGAGTGAAGCGATTTTTTCATATATAGGAAACATTTTTTTATCATTAACAAAGAAGCCTTGATAATCGGGATGAAGCTTTATTCCTCTTATGCCGTTTGCGGCAAGACGTTCAAGTTCGGTGAGTGCATCGGGGCTGTCGGGATGAACACTTCCGAACGGGATTATGCCGTCGGAGTTTTTGAGCGAAATCGCAAAATTGTTAACGCTTTCCTGCTGGTGAGGGTTTGTTGCAATGTTCAGCACCACGGAATAATCAACGCCGTCACCTTTCTGGAGTGCGAGAAGTCCGTCGACGGTTCCGTTGTGAAAGGGTCTTGTTATTCCCGAACGTTTACGCAGAATCTCAATTGCCTTTTCTGCGATTTTATCGGGGAAACAGTGGGTATGGAAATCTATTATCATTGAAATCATCAGCTTTCTTTGTGTGTTTTTACTATTTTACACCGAAAATGACATCATATCAATATGAAAAAAGGATAATTCACGATTTTTTAAAATTAATACTTGATATTTATATAAATATGTGTTAAAATAACCACAGTAAGATTTAGTGTTCGGTAAAGAGTGGGGTGACCCGCTCTTTTGTTTGTTTTGAAATTATTTTGCAAATTAAGAAAAAAGGAGAATAAACTCATGGCAAAAGGTAAGGGCGGAAATACCGTAGCCGCTGTTTGGGAAATCGCAGAGCCCATTGCCGAGGAGCTCGGTCTTGTAATCTGGGATATCCGTTTTGTTAAAGAAGGTGCCGACTGGTTTTTGCGTATTTTCATTGATAAAGACGGCGGAGTGGGTATTACTGACTGTGAAAACATGAGCAGAGCAATCGATAAGCCTCTCGATGAGGCAGACCCCATTGAGCAGAGCTACTGTCTCGAGGTTTCGTCACCCGGCCTTGAAAGAGAGCTTACCCGTGAGGCTCATTTTGAGGTGTGCAGGGGCGAAAAAATCAAGGTTAAGATGATCAGAGCAATTGAAGGCAAGCGTGAGTTTTCGGGAATTCTCGAAAGCAGCGAGGGCATGAGCATCGTTCTTCGCCTTGAGGACGGAAGCGCAATGAATATCGAAAAGAAAGAAACAAGTTATATCAAATTGGATGATTTTAATTTCTAATTTATTGAATTGAAAGGAATGGTCAGAAAAATGGGCAACAATGAATTTTTCGAGGCAGTCAGACTCCTCGGCAAGGAAAAGAAAATATCGGAAGAGCTTCTTCTTGAAAGCATTCAGAAGGCTCTCGTAGCATCAATAAAGAGAGATTTCAACAATAAGGACATCGTTTTCTGCGAAATAGATGCAGATAAAAAGGATTTGAGAGTGTTTGTCCGCAAGAATGTTGTTACAGAAATCGTTGACCCTGATGAGGATTTAACCGTTGAGCAGGCACAGCGTTTCAAGAAAAACGCCATGGCAGGCGATATCATTGAAATTGACCTTGAAACAAAGGAAGTAAGCCGTATCGCAGCTGAAAAGGGCAAACATATTCTCCGTCAGGCTATCCGTGAGGCTGAACACGGTCAGATAAGAGAAGAATTCCAGAGCAAGACTCAGGAGATCGTTACCGCTAAAATTTCAAAGATTGATCCCGTATCACTCGATGCAATCGTTGAAATCGGCAAGGTTACGGAAAGACTGCCCAGAAGCGAGCAGCTTCCCAATGACAGCTTTGCAGAGGGCGATATCATCAAGGTTTATATTGCCGAAATCAGAGAAGCTACAAAGGGACCCAAAATTCTTATTTCAAGAACTCATCCCGGTCTTGTAAGACGCCTTCTTGAAAGCGAAGTTCCCGAAATCTTCGACGGTACGGTTGAAATCAAGTCGGTATCCCGTGAAGCAGGCTCAAGAAGCAAGATTGCGGTTTACAGCGCAGACGAAAATGTTGACCCCATCGGTGCATGCATCGGTCAGAGAGGTGCAAGAATCGGCAAGGTTATTGATTTCCTCGGCGGCGAGAAGCTTGACCTTATCCGTTACAGTGATGACCCTGCAGAGTATGTTGCACAGGCACTTGCCCCCTCGGATGTTATTTCCGTTACAATCATAAGCGAGGAAGAACGCTCCTGCAGAGTTGTTGTTCCCAATGACCAGCTTTCGCTTGCAATCGGCAACAAGGGTCAGAATGCACGCCTTGCCGCAAAGCTTACGGGCTGGAAAATCGATATTAATCCCGAAACAGAGGAAGAAGTTATCAACTTCGACGAATAATATAACGTAGAAGTGACGAAAATTATCCGACAAAAAACAAGTTCGGATTATGTTCGCCATGCTATACAAGTAAGGAGCTGAACCGATGCAAACCCGCCGGATACCAATGAGAAAATGCACAGGCTGCAATGAAATGAAACCAAAAAAAGAGCTTGTAAGGGTAGTGAAAAGCCCTGAAGGCGAAATATCGCTTGACTTAACGGGCAAGAAGCCCGGCAGAGGCGCTTATGTCTGCCATGATGCAGAATGCCTTGCCAAGGCAAGAAAAGCAAAGAGGCTTGAAAAGGCTTTCTCCTGTGCGATTCCGGACGGAGTTTATGAGAGAATGGAGGAAGAGCTGAAAAATGACGGATAATCCGAAGCTTCTTTCTCTTCTCGGCATGTGCCGCAGAGCCGGCAAGCTCAGCTGCGGGCATGACGCCGCAGTGGGTTCGGTCAGAAGCAAAAGCGCAAAGCTTTGTCTGCTGAGCAGCGACGCTTCTCAAAGACTGAGAAAAGAAATAGAGCGTGAATCGGTTTTCGAGGGCAGGGAAATTCCCGTTCGTGAGCTGTATTCAACAATGGAAGAAATAGGCAGAGCCACGGGTCTTAAATCCGCCGTGGTAACAGTCAATGACGAAGGCTTTGCAAAATCTATGCTTGGGCTTCTGAACACAACAGGGGAGGTTAACCTATGATTAATAAATACAGAGTACATGAGGTTGCTAAAGATTTTAATATCAAGAGCAACATAGTTGTCGATTTGCTTGCAAAGTATTTCGACGGTCAGAAAAAGCATATGACAGCTCTTGAGGAAGATGAGCTTGATATGATATTTGAAACCTTTACAAAGGAGTATGAGGTTTCAGATTTAAACGAATATTTTGAATTCACTCCTGCGCCCAAAAAGGCAAAGGAAGCTCCCGCCGAAGAAGAAAAGGCAGAGGAAAAAGAAGAAACAAAGGAAGAGTCTGCTCCTGCAAAGAAAGAGGAAGTAAAGGCTGCTGCTGCACCCGAAAAGAAGGAGCAGAAGAAAGAGACCAAAAAGGAAGATAAGAAGGAAGCAAAGGAAAAGAAGGATGAGAAGCCCAAGGATAAGAAGCCCGTTCAGGCTTCCCGTGACCAGAAGCCCGGCAAGCTTCCTCCCATGCCGCAAAAGCAAAAGCCCGTTGAGAAGAACGAAAAAGACGATAAGCCCATGCAGTCAAGAACAAAGGGCGAAATGAGAACAATCGACACAAGAGCGGGCAACGTTGACCTTGAAAAATATAACGAGAGATATGAAAATATCGCTCCCGAAAATAAGACAAAGCAGCATGCAAACTCCGTAAGCAAGCAGAAGATTAAGCAGAAGAGCCAGCAATACAGAAAGCAGGGCGGCATGCGTTCTTCACGCCGTGAAACAGAGGCGGAAAGACTCAAGAGAATCGCTGCAGAAAGAGCAAAGAAGCCTCAAATGCAGCTTAAGCTTCCCGAAGAAATCACAGTCGGCGAGCTTGCAGCAATGCTCAAAATGACTGCTGCGGAGGTTATCAAGAAGCTCTTTACTCTCGGTCAGATGGCAACCGTTAACGAAGTGCTCGACTATGAAACAGCCGCAATCGTTGCCGAAGAACTCGGTGCAAAGGTTGAAAAGGAAGTTGTTATCACAATTGAGGACAGAATCATCGATGACCATGTTGACGATGAGAGTGAGCTTATCACAAGAGACCCCGTTGTAGTTGTTATGGGTCACGTTGACCATGGTAAAACTTCACTTCTTGATGCTATCAGAAACACTTCCGTTACTTCAACCGAAGCAGGCGGTATCACACAGCATATCGGTGCTTACAGAGTTGACCTCAACGGTCAGAAAATCACCTTCCTTGATACTCCCGGTCACGCAGCTTTCACATCGATGCGTCTGAGAGGTGCAATGGCAACGGATATTGCTATCCTTGTTGTTGCTGCAGATGACGGTATCATGCCGCAGACAATTGAAGCTATCAACCACGCAAAGGCTGCAGGTGTTCAAATAATTGTTGCCGTCAATAAGATGGATAAACCCGCCGCAAACCCCGACAGAGTTCTTCAGCAGCTCACGGAACACGAGCTTGTTCCCGAAGAATGGGGCGGCGAAACAATCTGCGTTCCCGTTTCAGCGCTCAAGAGAACAGGTATTGATAATCTTCTTGAATCTGTTCTTCTTGTTGCGGAAATGCAGGAGCTTAAGGCTAACCCCAACCGCTCCGCAAAGGGCGTTGTTATTGAAGCAAGGCTTGATAAGGGAAGAGGTCCCATTTCAACTCTTCTTGTTCAGAACGGTACTCTTAAGTCAGGCGATATCATCGTTGCAGGTACGGCAGTAGGCCGTGTAAGAGTTATGACCGATGATAAGGGCAGAAAGGTTAACGAAGCAGGTCCCTCCGTTCCCGTTGAAATCATGGGCCTTGCAGAAGTTCCCCAGGCAGGCGACGGATTTGACGCAGTTAATGACGAACGCCTTGCAAGAGAGCTTGTTGAGCAGAGAAAGGCAAAGGCTAAAGAGGAGCAGTTCAAGGAATTCCAGAAGGTTACTCTTGATAACCTCTTTGCTTCTATTCAGGAGGGTCAGCTCAAAGACCTCAATATCATAATTAAGGCTGACGTTCAGGGTTCGGCAGAAGCAGTTAAGCAGAGCCTCGTGAAGCTTTCAAATGATGAAGTAAGAGTTAAGGTTATCCACAACGCAGTAGGCGGTATCACCGAAAGCGATGTTATGCTTGCAAACGCATCAAACGCAATTATCGTAGGCTTCAACGTAAGACCCGATAACGTTGCAAGCGAAATCGCAGAGCGTGACGGCGTTGAAATCAGATGCTACAGAGTTATTTACGACTGCATCGAAGAAGTTGAGGCAGCTATCAAGGGTATGCTTGCTCCCAAATACAGAGACGTTGATATCGGTAAGGCAGAGGTACGCCAGGTTGTTAAGATTTCATCAGTCGGTAATATTGCAGGCTGCCACGTTACAAGCGGTAAAATCACAAGAGGCGCAAAAATCCGCGTAGTAAGAGACGGCATCGTTGTTTTCGAGGACGAAATGGCTTCACTCCGCCGCTTCAAGGATGATGTTAAGGAAGTTGCTTCGGGCTTCGACTGCGGTATCGGTCTTAACAAGTTCAACGATATCAAGGAAGGCGATATCTTTGAAGCTTATATAACAGAAGAATACAGAGATTAATAGAGGTTAATAATGGCAGGATACAGAATAGACAGAGTATCAGAAGATATAAAGCGTGAAATTGCCGCTATCATGCGTGAGCTTAAGGACCCGAGAATTCAGGGCTTGCTGACCGTTGTCAACGTTGAGGTAAGCTCCGATGCGTCCTTTGCAAAGGTGTATATCAGCGCAATGGAGGGCATTGAAACTGCCGCACTTGCCGTTAAAGGTCTTACAGCGGCAACGGGTTATATACGCAGAGAGGTCGGCAAAAGACTTCGTCTGCGCAAAACCCCCGAGCTTAAATTCGTAGCAGATGATTCCATCGAAAGAGGAATGAAAATTGCAGGAATGCTCGGAAATATTAATGATGAAACAAAAGAAAACAATGATTGATTGAAGGAGTGTCAGTCAATGAGAATTGACCTGCATGAAACCGCAAAGCTCCTTGAAAATTCAGATAATATTTTGCTTCTTTGCCACAGCCATCCGGACGGCGATACCCTCGGAAGCGCAACGGCTCTTGCCCGTGCACTCATGCAGAAGGGTAAAAAAGTAAAGGTTGACTGTGCCGACCCGATACCGAAGGATTTTTCGTTTATGTTTGAGGGTCTTGAATTTGAAGAATTTGAGCCGGAGCTTATCACCGCCATTGACGTTGCGGATATCAAGCTGCTCGGCAAGGAGTACGAGGGAAAATATAAGGATAAGGTGGAGTTATGCATAGACCACCATGCTTCAAACATGCTCTATGCGGATAAGGTCTGCCTTGAACCCGATTCGGCATCGGCGGCAGAGATGATTTACCATCTGCTCGAAATAATGAATGCCGAAATAACCCCTGTGATTGCATCATGTCTTTTTACCGGCGTTTCAACCGATACGGGCTGCTTCCGTTTTTCAAACACAACGGTAAGAACATTTGAAATTGCGGCAAAGCTTGCAAAGCTTGGCGCAGATACCTATAATATTATTCAGGTTTTCTTTGAAACAAAAACCAAAACCTATGCGGCGCTTGAACGCCTTGCACTGGACAGCATGCGTTTTTATTTCTCGGACAGATGTGCGCTTATCTGCGTTACGCAGGATATGTTCAAGCGTGCAGGCTCTGATGAGAGCGAGGTTGACCGCCTTGCAAACCTTCCCCGTCAGGTTGAAGGCGTGCTTGTAGGTTTAACTATGAGAGAGCTTAGGGACGGCAACTTCAAGGCTTCGGTCAGAACTCACGGCGATATCGATGCTTCCGCAATTTGCAAAAGACTGGGCGGCGGCGGACATATGGGTGCGGCAGGCTGTACCCTTTACGGCTCAAAGCAGACCGCTATTAACAGCCTCCTTAAAGAAGTTCAGGCAGAAATCGACGCATACACCATTGATTAATTTTATAATGTATATAATAAATGAACCCCCGATGATTAATATCATCGGGGGTTACCTTATGGTTTTTAATTAGAATATCATTTCAAAAATATCCTTGAAGAAGGTTTTGAAATAATCGAAAATGCCGCCAAAAACGGTTTCCATAACATCAAGGAAGCCTATGGGCTTTTCCTCAACAGCCGCATCATCTTCAAGCATCCAAACCTGGCATGCATAGAAGGGGTTTGCAGTGCCTATCATAAGACCATCTTCAAATGAAGAGAAGGTTCTCAAGCCGTGGTTGTAGGGGTCGCCGAAGCCGTTGATTGTAATGGTTTCAAAGTTAACGCCGTCCTCGGAAACATAAAGGTCAAAGCCTCTTTCGGCATCCTTCATGTAGCCTGCACATTCCATGAAGCCTGAAAGTGTATCAAAGAGAGCTGACATAGCAAGCTCAAGCTGAGGCTCAGTTGCTGCAAATGTTGTTACTTCCGAATTCGCTTTTGTCATTGCCATGTTTGCAATCTCTTCAACGCTGTAGTTTTCAAAGAGATAGTGGAGATTATCTGTTTCTTCGTCCGAAACAGCCATAGCTTGTACTTCGGGCTGATTCTGAAGGTCGATAAATGTTTTAATGTAGCCGATAAGTGATGCCCATTCGGAGGGGCTCATTGTAAGAAGGTCGCCGTTAGCAAACTGACCGATGGGCTCAAGAAGGCTGCTGGTATCAAATGTACCTACATAAAGCTTGCCGTTGTGGTCTGCCATACGCCAGATATACTGGTTTTCGTTTCTGCCGAAGCCTGAACCGAGGCCTGAAATACCGCCGTTGGGGAACATTGTTGTTGCGTCGCCTACGATAAGCTCAATGTTTTCGTTCTTATCCATGCGGTAAAGGCTTACCGACTGCTCAAGGTTAGCATTCATAAAATCAAAGTTTGCCTTGAAGAGAATGTTTTCGAGAGGAATTTCCTCATCATTGTATTCGCCGATGTAGAGATAACCGTTATAAATCTGAAGAACGCCTGCACCCGCTCTTGTTCTTTCGGGGTCAATACCGAATGTGTACTTTGCGCCGTCCTCCTTGTCGCCGATAACGGGTGTCCATGTCCACTCGTCAAAGCTTTCGCCCATGTCTCCTCTTACGATAGCAAAGGACTGCATGGTGTTTTCATCAGGCTTGTTATCAGGTGTGCCTGTGCAGATTGAAACATAAAGTGCATCGTTAAATTCAACGATTTCCCAAATTGAACCGCCGTAAATGCTGTCGGGGAAATGATATGCGGGATAATCAAAAAGGTCATCCTGGTCAGCAATAACAGTGAATGCTTCCTGACCTGCAGAGGGGTCTGATGCGATAAGAATTTGAGGGCCTTCAAGAGTAACCATGCTTACAACGAGGTAATCATCATAAGCGCAGAGACCTCTGATGCCTGTGCAGATGCCCTGAAGATAAGCTGCATAATAATCCTTGGGATTGATGCCTTCATAGATGATAGTGCACTTATCCGTTGCGGGGTCAACCTCAACAATCTTGGGAAGACCGTTAACAGAACCGCAGAAATAAAGCTTATCATTAAAAACGCAGGCGTTGCGAAGTTGAACGGAATTGCCGTCAACCGATTTACCCATAAGAACGGTTACTTCATTTGTCTTGGTGTTGATTTTTGTGAGAAGACCGCCTGTGGTTGCGCCGTCGGGTTCACCGGTGTAGAAATGACCGTTGAACATAACATTGAGAGTTGCGTTCATTTCTGTGGGGTCGAAATCATGGCCGAGAACGGAATCCATAAATCCGAGGGTAAGACCGAGTGAGTTGAAGTTGGTGGAAACATAAACATAGTCGCCGTAGGGAACGGAAGCCCATGCATAGTTCTGACCTCTGTCGCCTTGACCCTTGTCCGAAGCGGAAACAGCACCGTCGCCTATGTAGTCAACAATACCGTCGGTTTCGCTCAAGCCCTTATCGGGGTGAGAAATCTTGGTGACTTCGTAGTTGCCCGACTTGTATATCACCTTGCCGTTGTAAGCACCTGCCGAGAGACCGAATACCATCGCAGCAATAAGCATGAGCGACAGAATTCTCAAAATCTTTTTCTTCATGTGTGTTCTCCTTTGAAATGTGTTTATAATCGAATACTGAACCGCATTCCTCGGAATTATATAAAAACATTATTGTATTGAGGTTGGAGAATTGTTAACACATTGTTAACAAAACAACTTGTGTTTGACTAAATTCAGACAAAATAAGTAAAATGTTGTATATTTTGTGATATTTAGAAATTATAAGCAAATTATTGACTTTTACTTGCTAACGTGCTAAACTGTTATATTAAAACGGAGGCGAAACTATGACAGGTACTCTTGTAAACTGCGTTGCGGTTATAATCGGCGGACTTATAGGTCTGCTTTTGAAAAAAGGCATAAAAGAGAGCTATGCACAGGGAATAAATAAATCGCTCGGTATCGCTGTTCTTATAATAGGACTTAACGGCGTTATTTCAAATATGTTTACCGTTGAGAACGGTGCGCTCAAAAGCAGCGGTGAGCTGCTTCTGATTGTTTTTCTTGTTGTAGGAACACTCATCGGTGAGCTTTTAAAGCTTGATGACCGTTTTAATTCCTTCTGCAAAAAAATTGATTCAAAATTCAAAGATGGCGGCTTTGCTTCCGGTTTTATTAACGGCACCATTCTTTTCTGTGTGGGTGCGATGTCAATTATCGGTTCTCTAAATGACGGCTTGACGGGTGACAGCTCCGTGCTTTTTGTCAAAAGTGCTCTTGACTTTGTGAATGCCGTTATTTTTGGAGCAACCCTCGGCTTTGGTGTTATTTTTGTTTGCATACCCATGCTTATTTATCAGGGCGGCATCAGTCTGCTTGCAGGTTCGTTAAGCGGTATACTTCAGGGTGAGCTTTTAACGCAGATTTGCATGGTAGGTTATGCAATAATCGTTGCCATCGGCTTCAATTTCTTCCTCGAAAAGAAGTTCAAAACTCTCAATATGGTTCCCGCATTAATTCTTCCTGTTGCTTACCACTATATTCTATTGCTGGTTGAATATCTCAAATGATACAATTTCTGTGATTTGTCCGAAAAACGCAAAAATTCTCTGTAAGCCGCAAAAAAAGTATTGCTTTTTTCGGAAAAGTGTGTTAAAATCACGAATATAGACGTGGATTGTGTAAATTTTCGCAACAGCACGCCTCGAATTATACAAAATGTATAATATCAAATGCGAATTATTAAACTATCCGGAGGATAAAAACATGAGAATAAGAAAGCAGTCACTTGGTGACAGAAATATTGTTGGAGCAAAAATTGAAGCAAGACGCAAGGCAATCAACATGAAGCAGAAGGATCTTCTTACCCAGCTTCAGATTAAGGGTATTGACCTTAACGCATCGGGTCTTTCAAAGCTTGAAGGTCAGCTTCGATATGTTACCGATTTTGAGCTTAAGGCACTTTCCGAAGTTCTCGGAATGACCGTTAATGAGCTTCTCGGAATAGACGAATAATTTTAACCACTACTTACCCTCTTATATACAACTCCTCAAAAGAAGCCGTATCCTGAAAAGGATGCGGCTTCGACCCTTTTCTGCTTTAAAAACCGTTGACAAAAGGCGGAATATAATGTAAAATTTTATTATTAAATAATTGGAGGTAATTACAATGGTTTTAGCTGCTGTCGGCAAAAACGGCACAGGCAAGGATTTCTTCCTTGAATATGTTGCAAAAACTTATGACTTCCCCATGATTTCAATTGGTGACGTTGTAAGAGAACTCGCTGCAAAGGACGGTCTTGAACTTACCCGTGATAATCTTCACGCAACATCAAAGAAGTATATGGCTGCTAACGGTCAGACCTTCTTCCCTGAAATGATTGTTAAGAAGATTAAGGAATCAGATGCTCCAAACTTCCTTGTTTCGGGCATTCGTCCTCCTTCAGATATCGAAGTTTTCAAGAAGGCATTCGGTGACAAGTTTGTTCTTGTTGACGTTGTTATCAGCGATGACGAGGTTCGTTATCAGAGAATGCTTGCAAGAGGCTCGGAAAGAGATGGCAAGAGCATTGAAAAGCTACGTGAAAATGATATTCACGAAGAAGAAATCTTCCACACCAGCGAAAGCGAAAAGATGGCTGACTACATTATGAAGAATGACGGCACCGTTGACGATTTCTACGCAGGCGTTAAGGATTTCTACGACAACTACCTTAAAGCAAAGCTTGACTAAAAAATTCAGCTTGTACGTTTCGGCGTACAAGCTGTTTTTGTTATCCTATTATTTTCCTTCGGCATTCTTCTGCACGTTTTCGCGGTTCATCCGCTTCAATCTCATAGCCTCTCTTTTCGTACCATTCAAGGGTATCGCACCAGGTTTTGTATGCGTTTTCATAGTCTCCGAGTTCTTCGTAGCAGCTTGCTTTTGAGTGAAGAGCAGCGGTGAAGCTCAAATCAAGTTCAATCGCTTTGTTCCAGCAGGAAAAAGCATCGTCATATCTCTTGAGCCTTCTGTAAATATCTCCTCCAAAAGCAAAGAGAAGAGGAGTGTCGGGAAATTTTTCTTTTGCGTTCTCAAAGCATTCAAGTGCCTTTTCGTTTTGCCCCGCAATAAAATATGCAAACAAAAGGTTTATGCTGCTGAACACATCATCGGGGTTATGGTTATATATTTCAATCTGTTCTGAAATGCTTTTATCGCTTTCGCCTATTCCCGCATAAAGGCACATGCGCTGGCGTTCAATCCAATGATAGGTGTCGGGGTCGGTTTCAATGCCCATATCAAGACCTTTTTTGAACAGTTCAAGGGCTTTTTCTTTGCAGTATTGCATGTGATACTGATAGAGAATGGCATAAATGCAAACATCATTCATGGTATGGTTTCCGCTTTTTAAAAGCTCTGCAAATTCTCTGTCGGCTTCAATAAAATCATTCTGATTATGGGTGGATTCATAAACGGACATAAGCTTTTGTGCATAGTTTTCATAAGCAATTGATTTTTCTCTATAAAGCTCGTCAACGGTTACACAATAGAGTTTTGCAATTTCGGGCAGAAGCATAACATCAGGCATTGCATTGCCGCATTCCCAACGAGAAATTGATTTTGAAGAAACGCAGAGCTTTTCCGCAGCCTGCTCCTGTGTAAGTTTTTTTGAAAGTCTCAATCTTTTCAAGTTGTTTCCGAAATTGAATGTCATTTTTATCACCTCGTTATTATTTCATCAGCTGACATCTGCATTATATCTCACTTTCATAGAGAATTCCACCGCACCGACAGAGATACGGCTCTCGGAAAACGGGAGAATTAAATATGCTTTTACAGTTATATACCCCTAAGCATATTTTAAATAAAAAGAACAGCCGTCGGATTCCGACGGCTGATTTGTTTTAATCAGATTATCTCATAAAGACGGTTAACCTTTTGGTTTGCCGTTTTCATAATAACATTGACTATTTCTTCAAATTTTGAAGGAGCATCGTTTTCCATTACTCCCGCATCGATAAGTGCATTTTTGAGTGCCTTTTCTGCGGCAAGCCATTTTTCGGAATCAACGATTGTTTCATCAAGCTGTGAATAAATCTCTGCGATTGCAGCCTCAACGGCAGCTTTTTTGTCTGCGGAGATTGAAGATTTATCAGCTTCTTCCCATGCTGCAATATAAAGCTTGGCGTTCTTTATATTTCTGCCTTCGTTAAACTGGGGATATTCTGCGGAATTTGAATAAACATCATGCATGTTGTTATCGGTCATTGCACGGATTGCAAGCTTAAGAACAACATCGTTATTAGGAAGCTGTTCGTGTGCCTGACCCTTGAAGAACCATGTTGTGCAGGGGAGAAGTCCCGTTGTTGCATCAACTACGCCGTCGGGTGAAAGGTGGTTATGCTCGGGGTTGCTGCAATATGTGCCTTTAGCCTTATAGCCTTCACCGAGAGTTGTGCCTAAATCTGCAAATGTTGTTCCCATTGCAGGAGAAGCAGCGTGAATAATCTTGTCTGCATTTGTTTTTTTGTAATCCTTGCAAAGAGCAACAAGGGGGACGTCATAGCAGCAAACATTCATAACCTCTGCACCCTTTGACTGAAGTGTTCTGAGGTTCTTTTCAAAGTTTGCTCTTGCCTTCATAAAATGCTCAACCTTTTCAAGAATAACCGAATATTCAGGGTCGGAGAGCCATTTTGCTTTTGCTTCGGGATAGTAAGCGGTGGGGCAGAGTGCCCACATGATGGTTGTTCTGCGAACGCCTACATCCGCAACGCCTTCGGCAAGTCCGCCGAGTGCTGATTTGAGAACAGCGTCGGGAAGTATGCGGAGTACCATATTGAGAAGATATGTAACCGGTGTATCGCCCATAAGGCTTACAAGAAGCTCTTCGTAAAGAACGTTATCGTCATAGAAAACGCTCAAATTATTTGTGAGAAGGTCACCAATAATATTTGAGCCGTCGATTGCGGGTGCAATGAAAACAACCTTATCGATGATATCGAGGTCCTCGGGATAAGTGTCGAAGTGATTGACTGCAATTGTTCCGCCGAGGCTGATATAGCAAATTTTAACCTTTTCGGCGCCTGTCTGGGGTAAAACAACGTTGTGGATATAGTTATGCAGTTTATCTGTTTCGCCTATAACATCGCCGAATGAGTCGTAGCCGAAATAATAAAGATTATCTTCTCCTATGATTTCGCCAAGCTCCTGAACGGGAAGAAAGCCGTAATAAGCCTCCTTAACCTTGGGGTCAAGCTCGCTCATGGGGCATTCGTAGCAGGGGACCTCAACCTCTGTAAGATAATTGCCTTTATTATCTTTATGGAGAACATAAAGAGCATTATATGCACCCTGTCTCATGGCATCGGTAAGACCCATGTCTCTTCTTGTTATGATTGATAAAAGCAGCTCGGGAAGAGCTTCCTTAACGAGAGCCATAATGTCGATTTCCAGAGGCCAGCCGGTAACATAGCCGTTATCGTCGGGAATTCTTTCACCGTTTTCGTCGAGCATATATGTGTCATTCTGACTCATGCCGTGAACAAGAATAACGGGAGTTTCGGTATCGTAGTCTGCAATATGTTCCGAAGCTTTAACGGGGGAATCGGCGTATGCCGCAACGGAAAATACCGAAAGTACCATTACGAGAACAAGCATTGCACTGATTAATCTTTTAATTTTCATTTTAGCACCTCTTGCAAATATTAGTGTTTTGCACTTAACAAAATTTTAACATAAATCCCATGTTAATTACAATTAGATTATCATACAAGGATTTGGTGTTCTTTTTGTATAAAAATACCAACAATGTTACATGTGTAACATTTTGTGGTAAAGATTATTTGACATAAATACTGCTGTATGATATATTATTTAAAGTTAAAAAAGGGGTGTTATAATGGCTTTATACAAAAACAGAATTGATTTGCATATGCATACCAAAAGCTCATTTGACGGCAATTATCCTGCTGCTGAAATGTGCAGGGCTGCTGTTGAAAACGGTCTTTCAACAATTGCGTTCACCGACCATTTTGACGTAGATTTTTTTGAAAGACACAATCTTGATACCCGTCAGAGAACGAGCTATGAGGATATTATTTCCGCCCGAGAAGAGTTTGCGGATAAAATTACGGTTATGCGAGGCATTGAAATGGGTCAGCCGACCTATGATATCGCTCTTACGGAAAAATCCCTTGCAAGATATGAGTATGATTTTGTTATCGGTTCAATTCATAATCTGCGTGAAATGCCCGATTTCGGCGATCTTGATTATAAAAGCATGACCGAAGATGAAATTTATTCTCTTCTTGATAAATATTTTGAAGAGGAGCTTATCCTTGCAAAATGGAACGGCTTTGATACTTTTGCCCATCTTACATATCCCATGAGATATATTGTTCAGGCAGGCAGAAATGAGATTGAGCTGAGCCGTTACGATGAGATTACGGATGAGATTTTCAGAACTCTTATTGCAAACGGAAAAGCACTTGAAATCAATACAAGCGGACTTCGTCAGCCTATAGGCAAAACAATGCCTACGGAGAATTATGTACGCCGTTTCAAGGAACTCGGCGGTGAATTTCTCACCCTTGGCTCGGATGCTCATTTTACCGAGCATGTGGGTGCAGGCATAGACAACGGCTACGAAATTGCAGAAAACTGCGGATTTGAATATGTTACATATTTTAAAGACCGCAAGCCCGTGCAGGTAAAAATCGAAAAATAATAGGTGAAATAACATGGCAAAAATAACAGCAATTTTTATGGCAATCATAACATGGTTCAGTGTTGTTTTCTTTCCTGCTGAACCCGTTGAAGGAAAATTCGGTGAATCTGCCCCAAAAGTTCAGACTATATTTGATGAAGGAGAATTTGTTATGGGTGATTATGACCTTGTTGTTGCCACCGACGGCGACGATAATAACCCCGGCACCCTTGAAGCTCCTCTGAAAACAATCGAAAAAGCCAAAGAAGTCCTTAAAGAAACTGCAGGTGATGATTCGGTCACCGTATGGTTCAGAGAAGGTACATATGTAATAGAAGATACTTTGAAATTCACTTCTGAAGACAGAAGCAATGTTATTTACCGTTCGTATCCCGATGAAAAGGTTGTTTTTTCGGGAGCAAAGGAAATCAGCGGAGGTTGGAGCGAAACAACAATCAACGGTGTAAAGGCTTTTGTTACCGATATGCCTGTTGAGAGTGAGGATGATTATTTCCGTTCGCTTTTCAAAGGCAACAAAAGACTTTCACGCTCCAATTATCCCAAGGAGGGACAGTTCAAAGTGGCTGATCCCAAAACGGATGAAGCTGTTGTCCCCGAAAATGAAGCACAGTTTTTTACTCATTCGGCAGTTTTCTATGCAAATACATCTGATGTCATGGATTTTGCAAATGCAAAGGATGTTGATGTCAGAATCATGCATTTCTGGTGTGATGAGCTTTTACCCGTTCATTCCGTTGATGCAAAAACGGGCAGAGTGGAAACACGCAAGCCCACCTCAATGACGGTAAGAGTTGAAGATAATTATGTTTTTGAAAACGTAAAAGAGGCTCTTTCTCTTCCGGGTGAATGGTATCTTGACCGTGCAGAGGGCAAGCTTTGCTATATTCCCGAAGAAGGAGATACTGTTGATAATACCGTGCTTTATGCAGGCGTAACCGAACAGCTTATGAGCTTCAGAGGTGCAAAAAACATCTCTTTCCAGGGTATAGATTTTGTCAGAACCGATTGGGACCATGTCGGTAAAGAGGGTACTCATTCGGGAAAAGCTTTCGATGAATCGCATCCTCTCTATAAAAATTTAGAATACGGCGCAGTTCATCCTCAGGCTGCTTTTGAAACTCCTGCCGCAATCAATATTGCCGCATCAGACGGAATTGATTTCACGGACTGCCGCTTTGAAAATATTTCATATACGGCTGTCAAGTTTGAACAGGCAACCCAAAACTGCGATATCGCAAGCAGTATGTTCAATGAAATCGGTGCAAATGCCGTCTTTATCCACGGTGATTTTGTAGTTCCCGCAACAACAAAAAATATCAATGTCACAGACTGCCATATCAGCAGCTACGGAAGAATATTCAATAACGCAATCGGCATTCTTCTTACTCATGCCATCGACTGCGACCTTACGAATAACGAAATCCACGACGGTTGGTATACAGGCATTTCTGTCGGCTGGAACTGGGGATACAGCCCCAATTCAACCAATAACATAAATATCAGCAACAACCTTATTTATGATATCGGCAACGGCTGGCTTTCAGATATGGGTGCGATTTATACTCTCGGCATTCAGCCGGATACCGTTATCAGAGGAAATGTTATCTATAACGTAGGCTGTGATGAAGGCAGATACGGTTACGGCGGCTGGGGCGTTTATCTTGACGAAGGTTCAAGCGGAATCCTTGTTGAAAACAACCTTGTTTACGATTGCTCATCGGAAACCTTCCATCAGCATTACGGTAAGGATAATATCGTTAGAAATAATATCTTCGCTTTCGGCGGTGAGGGTGCATTCCTGATAACGAGACATGAGGAACATAATTCGCTCACTCTTTCAAACAATATCCTTGTTGCCGATAATGCCGCAATGTATGCTTTCAAAACCGAAAAAGACTGGTTTGTTGATGACAGCAATCTTTACTGGGACTACACAAGCGGAGGAAATGTTCATTCGGGCTACTCGATGGATTTCTTTGATAAGAGCACACTTGTGATTGAGGTTGCAAGAGGTTATTATAACAACGGCGTGTTTGCAGACCCGTTATTTAAGGATGCCGCAAACCGTGATTTTACCCTTGCGGAAAACAGCCCCGCACTTGAAGCAGGCTTTAAGCCTTTCGCATATGATGCAGGAACACTTACAAAGTTTTAAATAATCAGAAAAGGGATTCATCTTGCGGATGAGTCCCTTTGTTTTTGTAACAAATCTCCGTTACCGATTATATACTGAAATAATGAACGGAGGTTTTTATATGGACAGAAGAGATTTGGAAAGGCTTATGGATAAATACAAAGCCGAAATGCTTGAATTCAGCAGAAGAAATAACGCCTCGGGCAATTCCGCATCACAAAACGATGAACGAGTGCGCGAAATGAACGATGCGATTGAGAACAGAGGAACATTTGAAAGGGACAGAAGCGACCCTCTGCCTATTGATGAACAACCGATGACTCCGGAAGAAATGCAGGAAAATGAACCGATGGCTCTGCCTGCACAGACACAGCCTGCCAATGAGGAGCCGCAGACCGATATATCTGCAATTGACGTTGCCGAAAATCTTCGCAGAGCATGCGCCACGGTGAATGAAAATTCAAGTGCGGAGCAAAGGCAGAGATGCAGGGATATCAACGATTTTTTGGTTGAAAACAGCGAAAGAGGCTCACTCAAGGTTCAGGCGTTTGCCTCCGACCAAAGCTTCGGAATAGGCAGCGCAAGAGTTATGATTTTTATAGAGCTGCCAAGCGGAAACGTTGCTGTATTTGACGGGCTTACCGATGTTGACGGCATAACACAGACAGTTCGCCTGCCTGCACCGCCGAGGTCACTCTCGCAGTCGCCTGCACCGAGCGGAGCAAGGCTGCCCTATGCAGTATATTCGATTTATGTTGAGCATCCCGCATTTGTGCGTGAGGTTTTCACCAATGTACCCGTTTTTTCCGGCGTTGAGTCAATTCAGCCCGTAAGAATGCTTGCAAAATCCGAGGGGCTTGAAGAGCCTGCACCCATAGCTGTTGATGAAAGCGGCTTTACTGCTTTGCAAAGGGCGGGTGAGTGATATGCCCGTAACTCCGGTAATTCCCGATTATATAACCGTACATCTCGGAACGCCAAATTCAAATGCAAGAAACGTTACCGTGCCGTTTGCCGATTACATCAAAAATGTTGCTTCGAGTGAAATTTATCCGTCATGGCCCGAAAACGCAATAAGGGCAAACGTGTATGCACAGGTTTCGTTTGCGCTTAACAGAATTTTCACGGAATATTACCGAAGCCGCGGTTATAATTTTGACATAACGAATTCCACGGCTTATGACCAGGCATATGTTGACGGCAGAGACATTTTTTCAAATGTTTCAAGAATTGTTGATGAGCTTTTCAATGACTATGTTACAAAAGGAAATCAGATTCAGCCGTATTTTACTGAATACTGCGACGGAAGAAGCGTAACCTGCCGCGGACTCTCGCAGTGGGGAACGGTAACTCTTGCAAATCAGGGCAGGACACCGTATCAGATTTTGCAGAATTACTACGGAAACGATGTGAATATCGTAAGAAATGCACCCGTGCGAAATGTTCCTGAATCATATCCGGGCAGGCTTTTGCGTCTCGGGTCATACGGCGGCGAGGAGATAAGAACAATTCAGCGTCAGCTTAACAGAATAAGGAGAAACTATCCCTCGATTCCCGCAATCCCCGATGCAAACGGCTTTTTTGATGCGGCTACCCGTGCAGCGGTTATTCAGTTTCAGAGAATATTCAATCTTGCTCCCGACGGAATAGTGGGCAAGGCGACGTGGTATAAAATCAAGCAGATTTACAATGCCGTTAAAAAATTATCCGAGCTTTATTCCGAGGGCATAACCATCAGCGAGGTTGAACGTATTTTCAGCGAAACTCTCCGAAGAGGCAACAGGGGCAGCGATGTAAGGGCAATTCAGTATTTCCTCAATTTTCTCGGATTTTTCAATGACCGTCTGCCGCAGATTCAGGTTGACGGAATTTTCGGGCCTGCAACGGAGAATGCCGTTCGTCAGTTCCAGAGTCAGTATGGCTTAACGGTTGACGGAATAGTGGGCAGAGCTACATGGAACGCCATTCTTGATGCTTATTACAGCACTCTTAATTCCCTGCCCGATGAATACCGTTCCTATTCCTCTCTGCTTTATCCGGGATATACTCTTACAACGGGCACAAGCGGGAATGCCGTAACGCAGATACAAACCTTTTTGCGTGTTATTGCACAGAATAACAGTGCCGTTCCGCTGATAACCGTTGACGGTATTTACGGAGACAGAACGAAAGCGGCGGTAATTGCGGTGCAGAAGCTTGCGGGTCTGCCGCAAAACGGAGTTGTAGGCCCTCTCACATGGAATGCAATTGTCAATCTTTATAATGAATACAGATAATTAATCCGAGAATAATAATCCCGTAAATATAATCGGGAGTGGTTAAAATAGAAAAGAAGTTTACCGGGGATTATGTAAGCAATATCTCTATGCTTGATAACGAGCTTCGTCTTAAGGACAGCTTTGACCTTGTGGGCAGAGATTTGAAAATCGATAAACGCAATGCAAAGCTTTATTTTGTTGACGGCTTCTGCAAGGATGAGATAATGGTCAAAATTATGACCTATTTTATGAATGCAGAATAAAAAGAGATAAAGAGCTTTAAATCTGCAAGGGAGTTTGCAAATAAATATGTTCCGTATGTTGAAACGGATGTAACCTCAAAGGTCAGCGATTTTATCAAATCCGTTCTTTCGGGCGGCATAGGCATGGTAGTGGAGGGCTATCCCGAGGCAATAATCATTGATGCAAGAACCTATCCCGTGCGCTCCGTAGGCGAACCCGATAACGATAAGGTTCTGCGAGGACCTCACGACGGTTTTGTGGAAACCCTTGTTTTTAACACGGCTCTCCTTCGCCGAAGAATCAGGGATACCGCCCTGACAATGGAGATACATTCCGTCGGCAGGGTGTCGCAGACTGATGTTGTTATCTGTTACATGAAGGATAAGGTTAACTGCAAAATGCTCGATGCGCTTCGCAAAAAGCTTGATTCTATAAATATTAATTCGCTCACGATGGGTCAGCAGAGTCTTATTGACTGCCTTGTTCCGAAGCAATGGTTCAATCCCTTTCCGAAGGTGCGCTATACCGAAAGACCCGATGCCGCCGCAGCGAGCATTCTTGAAGGCAGCATGGTGCTTATGATTGATAATTCCCCTGCCGCAATGATAATCCCCACGGGAATTTTTGATTTCCTTCAGGATACAAATGATTATTATATGTCGCCCGTTATCGGTTCATATATGCGCATTATCCGTATGGCAATTTTTGCAATGACAATGCTGCTCATTCCCGTATGGCTGCTGCTTGTTCAGAACCCCGAATTTATTCCGCCGTGGCTTGAGTTTATAAAAATAGAAGAGCCGAACACCGTTCCGATAGTTGCCCAGCTCTTTATCGTTGAGGTTGTTATTGATGCAATGCGTCTTGCATCAATCAACACTCCGCAGTCTTTAAGCAGTTCATTTGGCGTTATCGGTGCGCTTGTTTTGGGAGAATTTGCGGTTTCGGCAGGCTGGTTTGTTTCCGAGGTTGTGCTTTATATGGCATTTGTTGCCCTTACCAATTTTACTCAACCCAGCTATGAGCTCGGATATGCCTTTAAGCTTTTCAGAATGCTGCTGATAGCCCTTATCGCTCTTTTTGATATATGGGGCTTTATTGCAGGTATAATCCTGATTATCGCTGAAATTGCAACAACCAAAACTGTCACGGGTCAATGCTATCTTTATCCGCTTATTCCTTTCAAAGGCTCTGCGCTTGCGAGCTTGCTTTTAAGAAAGCCCTTGAATAATAAGAATAATTGATGCATATGAAAATCCCCTTAATTTTGAGCTTAACTCGAAATTAAGGGGATAAATGTTATCTGTTCATCAGCATTCTCATAAACAGTCCGCCCTGAACGGTTCTGTTGCGGAAGGAAACCCATCTGCCGCTTACAGTATCATACCAGTCTGACATCGGCACTCTTGACGGGCTTTCGTTATATGCTTTCCAAAGCGGAGCAATGAAGTCCGCAAAAACCTTATCGGAGGATGCCATTGAGGCTGTCCAAACAAGCCAGTCGGATTTTGTGTAGTCCGCTCTGCTGTCAAGCGGCATGCCGTATTCGTTGAAATGCTTCATATTGTCGGCAATTTCCGCATCCATGAATTCCTGCGTGAAAAGTTCGCTTTTCCAAACCTTGTCCCATACCATGTTGTATTTCATTGAATATGTTGATGGCTGGTCAAAGGCGAGCTTTGTTGTGCCGTCGGGATTAACGGCGGTATTCTTCCAGATATCCGCCATTTTTTCTGCTTCGGAGCGGTAGAAAGCGGATTTTTCTCCTTCTCCGAGCATCTTCATAATCATCGACATGCCCTGCAAGCCCATGATTGCTTTAAGTGAAAGGTTGCAGTTGTGGGCAAGGTGTCCCGCAAAGTCATCGGTGCAAAGCTGATGTCCGGGGTCTGCACCGTGTTTTATGAGATATCCGCACCAGTTTTCAAGCAGGTCGATATGCTCTTTTGCAAAATCTGCATTGCCCGTTGCAAGAGCAACATTTGTTTCCATAATCAGCATATTGCCGCATTCCTCAACGGGCATCTGCCATTTGAGAATATCTTTTTGATTATTGGCATAAACCTGACCGTTTAAAAGCGGATACTGCCCAACATCGTGCGGAGCAAAGTCAAATTCCCATGCATCGCTGCGTGCAAATTTGTAAACGGGGCGCATCATGCCTTTTATAAGCTCGGGGTTATAGATAAGGAACATCGGAATTGACGGATAAGAAACATCAACCGTTGCCGCACAGCCGTTTGAGAAGCATTCCTTTGAGATAAAAAGTATTTCGCCGTTTTCATCAAGAACGAGCTTGTGAGCCGCAATAACCTGACGGTAAGCGAGCGACAGAAGCTCGGCGTATTTTTCGCCGCCTGCCTTGAAGGCATCGTTATAAAGCTTATCCGAAAATTCCTTGCAGCGGATTTTAAGCTCATCATATTCTTTTGCAGCTTCGGCTATCGCTTCGGTTATGCTCTTTCCGTCTTTGTTCCAGTATGAGCGCAGGTGCTTGCCGAAATATTCGATGCTTTCGATATCGTCATAAGCAAAGTAATACATAAGAGGCTGATTTTCTTTGAGAGGTGCGGTGATGTTGATATGCGTGCTTCGTGAAATTTCTTTGTCAGAACTTACGGCATCTGCACTGTTGCAGGCAAGGTAAAAATATCCCCAGTCTATTCTGACATCATCGCCGCTTCTGTTAAGAGGCTTCTGAACGGAGTTGCCCATTTTCATGCATGCTAATCCGTTTAAATTCAGTTTTTCAGTAACAACAGGGCTGTCAATATCCTCATCAAGGCAAAGCTGCTCGCTTACGGTGATGCTGATTGATACATCATGCTCCTTGCCGTCCTTGGCTTCATAACCGATTTCGAGATAAGAAACGGGTCTTGTAAGAAGGTTTAAATCATCGGGAAGGAGAGGAGTGAGGAACTTCGTTTTAAACGTAATTTTATCATTTTCAAAAACCGCCGTGGTTGAAAGTGCGTCAATGTCAAGCGATACCTGACGGATTTTGTGTATGTCTTTGTGATAGCCGAGGAAAAGAAATTTCTCGCCGTCTATGTTAACCGTGCCGATTATTGAATTTTCCTTGCCCGTCCAATGCTCGGTGGCTGAAACGTTCAATGCACAATCCGATGACCATACCGAAAAATAAGGGTCAACGGTTATGAGAGGAACGGCAGGTGCTCTTAATTTCATTGTTATCATCCTTTCGTTTGATGCTTTTAAATTTATTCAACAGTTATCCTTACTTCACCGTTTGATATAACGGTCAGCTTGAGTGTTTGCGTTTTCGCATCCCATTCGGCTTTGCCTTTTGCGCCGTTTGAGCCTGTACCTATAAGAGTTGACGGCTGTGATTCGAATCCCGAAATCTCAATAACCGAAGTTCTGAAATCTCTCGGATTATTCATTTTTCCGCCGTTGGCATAATCAATCATAAAGGTGTTTTCATCCTCAAGCCCTGCGCATACCGCATCTGCATCAAGGCGGAGATTGCATAAATCAATCTCGAGCTTTTCTTCGGATTCTTTTATGACTGCATATGTGTGTGCGGCAAAAGAAGTGTTGATTTCAAGATTGCTTTCAGGCAGGGTGTAGTTTACAGTTTGTTCGCTGTTGATTGTTTTGTTTTCGTTGCTGTTGAAGATATAAATATAATCGTTTATATCAAACAGCACGCCGTCGCCCGAATATGTTTCTTCATAATATTTATTAAAGAAACGCTCTTTTATCGGATTTATGAAAAGCAGATTTGTGAAATATGTGAAGTCGTTGAGAATAAAACTCTCGGGCAAAACCTCCTCGGGATTTGAATAAATCGGAAGAATGGGAATGATGTAATATCTTCCCGTTGAAGGCACCCAATCCTTTGTGCAGTCAAAATAGGGAGTAATATCTATCTTTTCTTCAATAAAGGAAAAAGAATCGCAATAAAGACCCTGAAGCAGGTGCGCATCGTTGCCGCTTAACGGATATGAATAAGGAATGGTCATTTTATACGCAACTTTGATTTTGTCTTTAACCTGTTCTTTATCGGGTACCGCACCGTTAAGAATCATCTGATAAAACGGATAAAGCACATCATAGAACGTCGGAGTAAAAACAACTTCGCCGTTAATGAAATGATAAAGTCCGCCTCGGCTGAAGGTGCCTTCAATCGCATAAACAGTTGCGCCTCCCACCAGATCGGCAATCATATCGATGCCGTAAAGTGCAGGAGGATATTTGGCTGTTGTGATGGGATTGGGTTCATTCGGTGCAACACCGATATTATCATATTCAATAAATCCTTCTTCGTACCAGAGGAAGTTTTCAAGATTAACGCCCCAGTTTCCGCAAACATCATCAAGCCAGCAGCCGAGTATGTTTGCCTGACTTGCGAAATGCCTGCCGTGACCGTTGTGTTTATCCATTATAACAATGTTTTCTGTGTTGCTTTTAAGAAGGTCATAAAGCTCTCTGTCTTTGAGAATATGGTTAACATAATTAAGCTTTTTCCAGTAGATATATTCCATATCCTGCCAGATGAAAAGTCCTCCGTTTTCAGTGCAGGCTTTTATGCAGGATTTCATTCTTGCAAGAATATTGTTGTTAACGCCGTTATCCTCGGTGACCTCGTCATAAGCAAGCTTTTCGTTGGTAACACCGTTTGTTGAAAGCTCAACCTGAACAAAGCCTATGAGCGACTTGTGCTCTTTAAATACGGCGGAAAGCTCTTCCTGCGTGAAAGGATCACGGGTTTTGTTGGTGCAGAAGCACTCTGACTGGCAAACGATAGGTACGTTTGCAGCATCGGTAAAGGTTAAAAGCTCATCCCAGAATTCAAGCTGTCTTGCAGGGGTCATATCCGTTGTGCCTTCATCGATATAAATAACCGCAAAATTTCTGACATCCTCGGGCAGTGCATAGTAGGTTTTTATTGCATAGCTCGCAAAAGCTTCGCCAGTCTGCGGGCCGCCCCAAACAGGGCAGTTCCTTATCATAAAAAGAGGGTTTTTTTCGTCAACATACATACGCAGACCGTCAACCTGCTTACGGGTTCTGATTTCGGTTGTCTGCATTGTTTTTTCGGGCAAAGTCACAAAATCCCCGTCAGATGAAGTGTCCTGTGCGGAAACCTCGAACGGAATCATAATGAGCATTGATAAAATCAATAAAATACTTACAATCTTTTTCATTTTAAACTCCTTGCCGTTTTTTTCGATTATAACACATGCATGAAGAAAAATCCACAAATTCTGATGCGTCAGCATCAGGTTCTTATATCCATTCATAAAAGAAAAAAGCTCCGATAAAAATCGAAGCTTGTGGCACCCCCTGCGGGAATCGAACCCACAACTGACCCTTAGGAGGGGCCAATGTATATTGTGAGCGATAGCGAACAACAAGGTTCTGATGCGTCAGCATCAGGTTCTTATATCCATTCATAAAAGAAAAAAGCTCCGATAAAAAACCGAAGCTTGTGGCACCCCCTGCGGGAATCGAACCCACAACTGACCCTTAGGAGGGGCCTGTTATATCCATTTAACTAAGGAGGCGAATATTAAATTAAGCATCTGCGTAGTTCAACTTAATTATTCTATCAAAAACCTATTGTAAAGTCAAGCTGAAAAATAATCGCCAATCCTTTGCATATTCGGCATTTTGCCGATAAATAACACTTGAAATATTTGACATAATAATATAAAATATATAATTGGTAAAGTATGCGACTGCAAAAGTAACCACTGATTAAATCGAGTCGCAATTCTCAACGGCTATTTTTCCGTCATAAACGCCAAAAATACTCGTTAATACACAAAGTATTGCCTGCGTTTTTTGACGTTTCTGACAATAAACTATCTCGCCGATAATCACAACCCGATTTAATCAGTGGTTACTCAATATTAAAAATTCTGAAAGGATTGACAAAAAATGAGCTTACTTAACAAAAAAACAGTTGACGACATTAATGCAAAGGGTAAGAAGGTGCTTGTTCGCTGTGACTTCAATGTGCCTCTCAAGGAAGGCGTTATCACAGACGAAAACAGAATCAATGCAGCTCTTCCCACAATTCAGAAGCTTATAAATGACGGCGCAAAGGTTATCCTTTGCTCCCACCTCGGCAAGCCCAAGAACGGTCCCGAAGCAAAGTTCTCACTTGCTCCCGTAGCAAAGAGACTCAGCGAAAAGCTCGGCAAGGAAGTTGTTTTTGCTGCTGATGACACAGTTGTCGGCGAAAATGCAAAGGCAGCAGTTGCAGCTATGAACGACGGCGACGTAGTTCTTCTTGAAAACACACGTTTCCGTGCAGAAGAAACAAAGAACGGAGAAGCTTTCTCAAAGGACCTTGCAAGCCTCTGCGAAATGTACGTTAACGATGCATTCGGCGCAGCACACAGAGCACACTGCTCAACAGTCGGCGTAACAGCTTATGTTGAAGAAGCAGCAGTAGGTTACCTCATGGGTAAAGAACTCAAGTATCTCGGCAACGCTGTTGAAGATCCCGAAAGACCCTTCGTAACAATCCTCGGCGGTGCAAAGGTTGCAGATAAGCTCAATGTTATCGAAAACCTCCTCAACAAGGCTGACACACTTATTATCGGCGGCGGTATGGCTTACACTTTCCTTGCAGCACAGGGCTACGGCGTAGGCAACTCACTTCTCGATGAATCAAAGATTGATTACTGCAAGGATATGCTTGCAAAGGCAGAAGCAAAGGGCGTTAAGATTCTTCTTCCTGTTGACGTTGTAACTGCAGCAGGCTTCCCCAACCCCATTGATGCTCCCATCGAAACAGCAGTTTATGCAGCAGATGCAATTCCCGCTGATGTTGAAGGTCTTGATATCGGACCTAAGACTGCAGAACTCTATGCAGATGCAGTTAAGAGCGCAAAGACCGTTGTATGGAACGGACCCATGGGCGTTTTCGAGAACCCCACTCTCGCAGCAGGTACAATTTCCGTTGCAAAGGCACTTGCTGAAACAGACGCTGTTACAATTATCGGCGGCGGCGACTCTGCAGCAGCTGTTAACACACTCGGCTTCGGCGACAAGATGACTCACATCTCAACAGGCGGCGGCGCATCACTCGAATTCCTCGAGGGTAAGGCTCTTCCCGGCATCGAAGCAGTAAATGATAAGTAATTTTGGCGAAATTTTCTTTTATCCCTCGGTCGCGTATCTATATACGCTTCCCTCAGTGCGAAAAACAAATTTCATCCCAAATTCCATTATTATTTGATAATAATAAAATGATTTATAATATCGAAAGGACGTAAAATCCATGGATAAATCACTCCGCAGACCTGTTATCGCAGGCAACTGGAAAATGAACAACAATCCCGAGCAGACAAAGGCTCTCATCGAAGCTATGAAGCCCCTCGTTGCAGACGCAGATTGCGACGTTGTTATCTGTGCTCCCTATATTGACCTTTATGCAGCTATGGAAGCAGCAGCAGGTTCAAACATCAAAATCGGTGCTGAAAACTGCCACTGGGCAGAAAAAGGTGCATTCACAGGCGAAGTTTCCGCTGAAATGCTCAAGGCAGCAGGTGTTCCCTATGTTATCATCGGTCACTCCGAAAGAAGACAGTATTTCGGTGAAACAGATGAAACCGTTCGTGACCGTGTAAGAGCTGCTCTCAACGCAGGTCTTAAGGTTATCCTTTGCGTTGGCGAAG
The DNA here is from genome assembly GCA_017466365.1 of Clostridia bacterium. Classification (GTDB taxonomy): domain Bacteria; phylum Bacillota; class Clostridia; order Oscillospirales; family Acutalibacteraceae; genus CAG-177. The sequence goes on from JAFTUG010000008.1 coordinate 63,161, forward strand.
TTCTCAAGGAAAGAGAACTCGGCATCACAGCAGAAGTTGTAAGAATGCAGACAAAGGTTGCACTTTCAGGTGTTTCCGAAGCTGAACTTGCTAATATCATCATCGCTTATGAACCCGTTTGGGCTATCGGTACAGGTCTCACAGCTACTCCCGAGCAGGCAAACGAAGTTTGCGCTGTTATCCGTGCTCTTATCGCAGAGCTTTACACAAAGGATGCAGCTGATAAGTTTGTTATCCAGTACGGCGGTTCAATGAATGACGCAAACGCAGCAGAGCTTCTTGCTCAGTATGATGTTGACGGCGGTCTTATCGGCGGTGCTTCACTCGTTGCAGAAAAGTTTGCAGCAATCGTTGCAGCAGCTTCAAAATAATTTAAGTTTTCAGGGGGTCGGAAACCACCGACCCCTGTATTTTTGAAAGGATGTTTGTTATGAGCAAAAAACCCGTACTTCTTTGCATAATGGACGGTTTCGGAAGAAATGACAGCGATTACGGCAATGCAATTGCAGCTGCAAAGACACCTAACCTTGATAAGATAATGGCTGAAAATCCCATGACATATATCGGCGCTTCGGGTATGGATGTCGGTCTCCCCGACGGTCAGATGGGTAACAGCGAGGTTGGTCACACCAATATCGGCGCAGGCAGAGTTGTTTATCAGGAGCTTACAAGAATAACAAAGTCAATCAACGACGGTGATTTCTTTGAAAACGAAGCTCTTCTCGGTGCAATCGAAAACTGCAAGAAGAATAACTCCGCTCTTCACCTTATGGGTCTTCTCTCCGACGGCGGCGTACACAGCCACAATACCCACCTTTACGGACTTCTTGAGCTTGCAAAACGAAACGGTCTTGAAAAGGTATTTATACATTGTCTCATGGACGGACGTGATGTTTCTCCCACATCAGGTAAGGATTTCCTTGCAGAGCTTTATAAAAAGTGTGCTGAAATCGGTGTTGGTGAAATCGCTACCGTTGAAGGCAGATATTATGCAATGGACAGAGAAAGAAAGTTTGACAGAGTTGAAAAGACTTATGTTGCAATGACAAAGCTTGAAGGTCCTAAATTCAACTGTGCTTGCGAAATGGCTGAAAAGTCATATGCAGACGGAATTACCGATGAATTTATTGTTCCTTGCGTAAGCGAAAAGGCTGAAGCGGTAAAAGACGGCGACAGCGTTATTTTCTTTAACTTCCGTCCCGACAGAGCCAGAGAAATCACAAGAGCTTTTGTTGACCCTGCATTTGACGGCTTTAACAGAGATAAGAAGCTTGATCTTTTCTATGTTTGTATGACCCAGTATGAGGCGGAAATGCCCAATGTTGAGGTTGCTTATAAGCCCCAGAGAATTGATATGCCCATCGGCGAAGTTTTCAGCAAGCAGGGCATGAAGCAGCTCCGTATTGCCGAATTTACAAAGTATGCACATGTTACTTTCTTCCTCAACGGCGGTGAAGAAACCGTTTATGAGGGTGAGGACAGAATTCTTATTGATTCTCCCAATGTAGCAACCTATGATATGCAGCCTGAAATGAGTGCATATATCGTTACAGATACGCTTCTTGAGAAAATTGAAGCTGATATGTACGATGCAATTGTTCTCAACTATGCAAACTGCGATATGGTCGGTCATACAGGCGTGTTTGAAGCTGCTGTTGCTGCAGTTGAAGCTGTTGATACCTGCGTTGGCAAAATCTGCGATGCAGTTGCTGCAAAGGGCGGCGTAATGCTTATCACCGCTGACCACGGTAACGCAGATAAGATGTATGAACCCGACGGTTCACCCTTCACTGCTCACACAACAAATCCCGTTCCTTTCGTTGTAGTAGGTCACGACTGCGAGCTTAAGGAAGGCGGAAAGCTTTGCGATATCGCTCCCACAATGCTCGATATCATGGGCCTTGAACAGCCTGCACAGATGACGGGCGAATCCCTCATTAAATGATTGACTTATTGATTATTGCGTGATATAATAATAAAAAATAAATCGGAGGATACAGTTATGAAGATTAAGACTCTTGAAACAAAGAATCTTTGCGAAAGCGCTAAAAAAGGCGGCTGCGGCGAATGCCAGACTTCCTGCCAGTCAGCATGCAAGACAAGCTGCGGTGTTGCTAATCAGCAGTGCGAAAGCAAGAAATAAGAATTAATAAAATGCCGCCGCATGGCGGCATTTTTAATGAAATTATCCATCATTTAACAGGTGATACTATGATACATTGTTATAAACTCGGCGGTCTGAATATCGTTCTCGATATTTTTTCGGGTTCGGTTCATGTTGTTGATGAGGTTGCATACGACATAATCGAAATGTATGAAACAGAGAGCCGTGAAGAAATTATCTCGAAAATTCTTGCAAAATATCCTGACCGTGAGGATGTTACAAAGGAAGAAATTGAGGATTGCTTTGAGCAGCTTGAACAGCTCCGTTCAGCAGGCAAGCTCTTTACTCCCGATACCTTTGAACCCATGGCAGGCGACCTTAAGAAAAAGACTTCGGGTGTTATAAAGGCCCTTTGTCTTCATATTGCTCATACCTGCAATCTCAACTGCTCATATTGCTTTGCGAGTCAGGGCAATTACCATGGCGACAGAGCAGTTATGAGCTTTGAGGTTGGTAAGCGTGCGCTCGATTTCCTTATTGAAAATTCGGGCAGCCGCAGAAATCTTGAGGTTGACTTCTTTGGCGGCGAGCCTCTTATGAATTTTGAGGTTGTGAAGCAGCTTGTTGAATATGCACGCTCCGTTGAGAAAGAGGCAGGCAAGAATTTCCGTTTTACACTTACAACAAACGGTGTTCTCGTTGATGATGATGTTATTGAATTCTCAAACCGTGAAATGAGCAACGTTGTTTTAAGCCTTGACGGCAGAAAAGAAGTGCATGACCGTTTCCGCGTTGACTATGCAGGCAACGGAAGCTGGGAAAAGATTGTTCCGAAGTTTCAGAAATTTGTTCAGGCAAGAGGCAATAAGAATTATTATATGAGGGGTACCTTCACCCATGCAAACCCCGATTTCCTTGAGGATATAAAGCAAATGCTTGACCTCGGATTTACGGAGCTGAGCATGGAACCTGTTGTTTGTGCACCCGATGACCCCTCTGCCTTAACGCAGGAGGATTTGCCTGTTGTTCTTGACCAATATGAAAAGCTTGCGGAGCTTATGCTTAAAAAACATAAAGAGGGTAAGCCCTTTACCTTCTATCACTACATGATAGACCTCAAGGGCGGTCCGTGCATCTACAAGAGGATTTCGGGCTGCGGCTCGGGAACAGAATATATGGCTGTTACTCCGTGGGGTGATCTTTATCCCTGCCACCAGTTTGTCGGCGAAGAAAAATTTAAGCTCGGCGATATCTGGAACGGTGTTGACAACCACGAAATTCAGAAAGATTTTGAGTCCTGCAACGTTTACGCAAGACCCGAATGCAAGGATTGCTGGGCAAAGCTCTATTGCTCGGGCGGCTGCGCCGCAAACGGCTATCATGCAACAGGCTCTGTCAAAGGAATCTATGAATACGGCTGTGAGCTTTTCAGAAAACGCATGGAATGTGCTATTATGCTTGAAGCCGCAAAGGCAGTTGAGGAATAATGAAAACCCCGATTTGCAATTTTGTAAATGAATATAACAAAAGCGGTAAACTCCGTTTGCACATGCCCGGTCATAAGGGCAAGGATTTTCTCGGCATTGAGGGTTATGACATAACAGAAATCGACGGCGCGGACGTGCTTTATAATGCAAACGGCATAATCAGAGAGAGCGAAGAAAATGCGGCAAAGCTTTTCGGCACGGCAAAAACGGTTTATTCTGCCGAAGGCTCGTCGCTTTCTATCCGTGCAATGCTTTATCTGGCAACTCTTTATGCAAAAGAAAACGGCAGAAAACCGATTATCGCCGCAGGCAGAAATGCCCACAGAGTTTTTATGACCGCTGCTGCACTTCTTGATTTTGAAATTGTGTGGATATTTCCCGAAAAGAGCGGAAATATAATTTCCTGCGATATTTCGCCCGATTATCTCGATGCATTTCTTTCCGAAATAACGGAAAAACCCGTTGCGGTTTATATCACAAGCCCGGATTATCTCGGCAATATCGCCGATATAAAAGGTATTTCGGAGGTCTGCAAAAAACACGGCGTATTGCTTCTTGTTGATAATGCCCACGGTGCATATCTTCGTTTTTTGCCTGAAAACATGCACCCGATTTCGCTCGGTGCGGATATTTGCTGCGATTCCTCGCATAAAACTCTGCCCGTTTTAACGGGCGGCGCATATCTTCATATTTCGGATGGTGCGCCCGATATAATGAGCGCTTATGCTGAAAACGCAATGTCGCTTTTTGCATCAACAAGCCCGTCATATATCATAATGCAGTCGCTTGATATGGCAAATAAATATATTGCCGACGGATATCTCGAAAAGCTTGAAAAAACTGCCAATGCAGTCAATAAACTGAAAAATCAGCTTTCGGAATATGGCTTTGAGCTTATCGGAAACGAACCGATGAAGCTTACCTTATCTCCGAAAAATATTGGATATACGGGCGAAGAAATTGCAGGTGTTCTTTCGGAAAACGGAATTGAATGCGAATTTTCCGACCCTGATTTTACCGTTATGATGTTCACTCCGGAAATCGGTAATGATGAAATTGAGCTTGTCGGAAATATTCTTCTTTCAATTGAAAAGAAAGAAGCGATAACCGAAAATCCTCCCGTTTTGTCAATGCCCGAAAAGGCTTTGTCTGTAAGAAAAGCTGTTTTTTCTGCATCGGAAGAAATCGATATTTCGGAATGCGAAGGCAGAATTCTTTCTTCTGCGGCAATAAGTTGTCCGCCCGCAATTCCGATAACGGTATGCGGTGAAATTATTGATAAATCCGCAATAAAATGCTTTAAGTATTACGGCATCAAAAAGTGCCGAGTTGTTAAAAAATTACCTTGAATAAACAGTTATCACCTTGCAACACTTAAAAGTGAAGGCAGGGTGATTTTTTTGAGTGTTACAAGAAGAAAATTTATAAGAGTTATTTCATATTTGGTTGCCGTATGCGTGATTTTTGCGGCAACGGGTCTGTTTTCACAAAGAGCAAAAGCGGGATATGAAGAAACACTCGGTAAGGTACGCATGACAAATCTCGGTTCTCTTTGCGAATACTTTCGTGATATAAGTGCAGGGCTTCGGCTTCTTGCTGTTTCGGAGGGTGAGTCCGTTAATGACAGCATTTCTTATGTCACGGCGAGAATCATGGGAGCAAGAGGTTGTCTTAACGGCTTCGACAGCAAAAAGATAAAAAATACGGATAAATTCATAAATACCGTTGCAAGCTTTACGGACAGCTTTTCGGGAAGCAGCGAGCAGAGAAAAATTGCAATTTACCTTTCAGAATATGCGCAGGAGGTTTATTATCACCTTAACGATGTTTCTTCCGCAATAATGAACGGCGCATATTCACTTACCGAATACGGAAGCATTTACGAGAATGAAGGGCTGCCGTATTTTGAAGAATATGTTGATTATTCAAACGGAAATGAGAAAGAGCTTTTCGGTGCGGCGGCACCTGCATCGGCAAGTGAAAACGGCTCGATTATCAGCGGGAAAGAGGAAATAACCGAGGAGACAGCAAAAAATATTGCAAGCTCTGTTACGGGCATAAATTCCGCACTTTGGAGAGAAAATAAAATAAAAAATGCTGCCTATTCATTCTGTCACGGTGATGTTGCGGTTGAAATAAGCAAATCGGGGCATGTTTGCAGGCTGATAAATCCCAAGCCCTGCAAAACAGCCGAATTATCTGTTGACGAAGCGGAAGAAAAAGCGGCGGAATATCTGGAAAAACTCGGTTATGCAGATGCGGTTGCGGTGAAACGTGAAATCAGCGAATTCACCGCCTCTTTTTTATTTTATCCGGAGGTGAACGGAGTTTTGCTTATGACTTCTCCCATTGAAATTCAGCTTTGCAGGGCAAGCGGAGATACTGTTTTTCTTGATGCCCTCGGTTACATGAAAAAATACAGGGATGATATTTTTCCTCCCGAAGAATTGCCGGATATAAGAACATTTCTGCCTGAAAATCTCACTTTAAAGCAAAGCTTTTATTGCTTTACGAAATTTGACGGCAAAGAAAAAATATGTGTTCTTTCGCTGTGTGAGAGTGAGGGCTGTTATTACCGTGTCTATACAGACCTCGAATCGCTTAAAATAATTAAAATTGAATTTGCATAATTTTTCTTTACGAAATAAGAATAATGTGGTAATATAAAATCATTCAAAGGAGGTATAAAAATGAAAAGAATATTAAAAACGGTTTCTCTTATTATGGCAATTCTTATGCTTATGCAAATTCCGTTTGCGGCAAATGCCGCTTTTGATGCTCCTGCCCTCACAAGAGGCGAGTGGGATGAGCTTTATGAGGAATATTGCGATGAAAATACCCTTCCCATGCTTTGCGTCGGCGCAGATGAAAACTCCGTAAGCCTTGTGTGGCATGCCGATAAAGAAAAGGCACAGCCCAAGGTACGCCTCGCAAAGAATAAAAACATGAGCGGCTATGTTGAGTTTACAGGCAAAACCACTGAAGCGGAAAACGATGAGCAGGTTGTTTGCCGTGTAGTTATGGATGGTCTCGAGGAAAACACAACATACTATTATAAATGGTATTCCGATAACGGCTGGAGCAAGGCTTATAAATACGAAACAAAGTCGTTCAGCGACCATAAGGCGCTTGTTGTGGGCGATATTCAGATCGGCGGACAGACGGAGGATTCAAGTGTTCAGTCCGATGTAGGCTATAACTGGAATAACGTTCTTGCAGAGGCTTTGCAGGAAAATCCCGATATCAGCTATCTTGTTTCTCCCGGTGATAACACCTCAACGGGCAAAACAGCCGATGAATGGCAGACTCTTCTCATGCCTGCAGGCGTCAGAAGCATTCCCATGGCTCTCGCAATCGGTAATCACGATAAAAAAGGTATGACCTATAATTACTACACAAATATGCCCAACGAATATTTCGGCAAGTATTTTGAAGGTCTTGACAGAGATTTCTGGTTCCGCTACGGCGATGTACTTTATCTTGTTTTCGATGCCTGCTCCGCTTCTGCGGCGGATCATATGGCAATGGCAAAGGAAGCAACGGAAAAGAATCCCGATGCGAAGTGGAGAATCGGCATCATGCATCAGGCTTTGTTCGGCCCTTCGGTATGTGCGTTCAGCACCGAAACACAGATTCTTCTCAATGCTGTGTTTACTCCGATTTTTGATACGTTTGATGTTGATCTTGTTCTTACCGGTCACAGTCATATGCAGGGCCGCTCACACTTCATGTATGAAAGCATGACAATCGGCAGGGCTGAAAGCGGAAAAACATATACCGACCCTCTCGGTACGGTATATCTCAACACAAATGCATTCTGCGATCACAGCAGCTTTGAAGAATACGAATTTCTTAATCTTCCCTATGTTGCTTACAGCTTCGGAAAAAATGATGTTACAACATACACAACCCTCGATTTCAAGGGTGATACAATGAAAATCGAAACCATGAGAGGCGATAACAGCGAGTTACTTGATTCGCTCACAATTGTAAAAACCGACGATGACCATAACGATGACGGTATTCTCAAGAAATTCCACCGACTTCTTTATAAGGTTGTTGAAGTGCTTGGCTGGGTATACCTTGAAGGTGATAAAATTACAGTAGCCATCAGAGGTGGACATTTTTAAATAATGAATACGAAGGGCTGTCTTTTAACAAGGCAGCCCTTTTTATAAAAATGAAATTCTGAAAGTCCTTTTTATGGGACACCTCTCTTGCTATAATAAAGACAATAAAACAGACGAACAAAAGGATGTTCGGTAAAAAATAAAAGATTTTTTGTGATTTTTGTTGAAAAAACTCGCTGTATGCAGATGATTTTTCTCTGCGCTCCACTACTTATTGTGGTATATTTGTTTGACATAACGCATATGTTGTGGTATAATACAGATGAAAATAAAAAGTGCAAAAAATCGAACATTTGTATTGACAAACGAATGTTCGTCTGCTATAATAACAATCACAGAACAAATGTTTATGTTTGTTCGCAAGGGAGGATTTAAAATGACATTTGCAGATATTATCAGAACAGTATTGGAATTTGCAGCAGTTATACTGCTTATTGTTGGATTTATTAACGAAAAGAAGGTTGTTGCGTTTGAGGTTAAGCTTGCAAGAGCTATCAAAATCCATCTTCGCAACCGCCGTGTACGCAAGCAGAGAGAAAAGGCTGCCATGCGCGCAAGAATTCAGTCAAGAGCATGTGAGGAAATCTTTGAGGAAGAGCCCGTTCTTACTCTTGTTCACGGCACCGGCAGTGCTCATCAGGTTGCATAAATTTCTTTCATATTTTATTGCAAAAAGAAGGCGTGCTTCGGCATGTCTTCTTTTTGTTTGCATTTTGAATTGTTTGGTGTTATTATGTATACAGAAATCGCATCAGGAGGAAAACATATGAAACATACTCTCAAAAAATCATTGGCAATAATTCTTGCGGCAGCGACGATCCTCTGCTGTGCACCGCTTTCGGGTATCGCCGACCTCGACCTGCCCGAATTCGGAGGATTTCAAAAGCTTGCCGATTCCGTGTCGGATTTCTTCGACGGTTTTGCAACAAAGGCGGAGGCTGCAACAAGCGGCACCTGCGGCGAAAATCTTACCTGGACACTTGATAAAACTACAGGTGTGCTTGAAATCAGCGGTACGGGGGAAATGTATAACTATGAACAGTATAAGAGTCCTTTGAATAATGGTAGTATAAAAAGCATAACAATCGGTAACGGCGTAACAAGCATAGGTGATTATGCGTTCTGTGGTTGCACCAGCCTCACAAGCGTAACAATCCCCGACAGCGTAACAAGCATAGGCGATTATGCGTTCCAGTCTTGCATAGAACTTACAAGCATAACCATCCCAGATAGCGTAACAAGCATAGGCATTTATGCGTTCGAATATTGCACCGGCCTCACAAGCGTAACAATCAGCAACAGCGTAACAAGCATAGGCGATTGGACGTTCCGGTCTTGCATAGAACTTACAAGCATAACCATCCCCGACGGCGTAACAAGCATAGGTGATTATGCGTTCTGTGGTTGCACCAGCCTCACAAGCGTAACAATCCCCGACAGCGTAACAAGCATAGGCAATCAAGCGTTCTCTGGTTGCGGCTTCACAAGCATAACAATCCCCGACAGCGTAACAAGCATAGGCGATTTGGCGTTCTCTGCTTGCGACCTCACAAGCATAACAATCCCTGACAGCGTAACAAGCATAGGCATTTATGCGTTCGAATATTGCGAAAGTCTCACAAGTGTAACAATTGGCAAAGGTGTAACAAGCATAGGCTATCGTGCGTTCAAACATTGCACAAGCCTTGCAAGCGTAATAATCCCCGATAGCGTAACAAGCATAGGCGATTATGCGTTTTATGTTTGCGACAGTCTCACAAGCGTAACAATCGGCAAAGGCGTAACAAGCATAGGTAGGGATGCGTTCTCTGGATGCACCAGCCTCACAAGTATAACAATCCCCGACAGTGTGACAAGCATAGGCTCTAATGCGTTCTCTGGTTGCAAAAATATTATAACAATTTACTACGGCGGTTCAGAAGAAGAATGGAAAAAACTTTCCAACAGACCTTCTGCTGAATTTATCTATTATAACTGCGACACAGGCTCCTCCGATAAAATATCATTCTCGCAAAGCTCGTATACCTGCTATGAAGGCGAAAGCGTTTATATTTCGGGTGATTTATATGCCAAAGACGGCATAAGCAACATAACGCTCAATTGGAGTTACGGTGACGGCGTTCAGCTCAACACTCCCGCTTCAATCATAAATTCCGATGCAAACAATGCAAGCTTCAGCGTTGAAGCAAAGGGCGTTTCCGAGGGAATCCATACCGTTACGGTTTCAACCGGTTCGGGAAAAACCGCAAGCTGTGTCATTGAGGTTATGAAAACCCCCGAAAGTGAGCTTGCAGTTACCGTTGAGCCTCTCGGCGGCTCGTATTATCTTATTGACGGCGGCTTATATGACAAAAATCTCAACGATGTTTCATCCTTGCAATATAAGGTAACGGTCAGAAATTTCTATATTGCTCCGACGGGAACAACGCTTGATGAAGAAACAAAAGCAAAACTTAAAATAGAGAATGTAAGTGCAACTGCATCTCTTTCGGATTACTCAAATCTGCTGATTGATATTAATGCCCTTGACGAGCTTCGCAATATAGGCGACCTTGAATACAATGAGTCAAAAACGGTAATTGTTGATGTTACTCCCAACGGAGCTGAAATACCTGCAGACGGTGTAACGCTTGATGTTACCGCAACAGCAGACGGAAAAGACAGCGTGTCTGCTTCAACTCCCATTGAAATCAAAGATAAGCTTTATGAGCCTTATGCAACGGTTTCCTTTACCGTTATGAATCCGAAAATTAATTACAGCGAAGAAGAATATGATTCCGAAATCATTGAAGCAACTGTCAGAGTCACAAACAAAATTCCTTCATCGTTTACGGGCAATTCATCAAAGCTTAAGGAGTTTTCAGATTACGATATTACCGTATCCGAAATTGAAATAAACTCCGATGAATCAAGGCTTCTGAAAGATGCCGGTATAAAATCAAAAAATTCCGATGTTGTTCTTCGTGCAGGTGAAAGCACCGAATTCAAAGCAACTTATCATGTTAATACATGGCGTAAAATGGATAAAAAAGTTGAGTCGGAAACGATTGGCTTCTCATGCAACATTTCAACCTCTGCAAATTCACCGAGCGACACCAAAAGTGTGACGTTTATCAACGGGGATTATGTTGAGGAAGCTCCCGAATCCTTTGAAAAAAGATCCGTCAAAGAATTGCTTGAGGAAATGAGAAGTGAATTAAGAAAATGTGATGCTCTGAACGGAACCGAAAAAAGTCAGGTTGATCTTATTATCTCAGCTCAGATAGCAGCTTTGGAAATATCAGATCTGAAAAACGCATTAAATGCAGCTGAAAAAGTTTATGAATTAAGCAGCTATATTTCAAATCTTGATAAGAGTTATTATGAAATTGCCGGTGAATGCGTGCTTGATGCTATAGTTGATGAAGCAGATGAAGCCGATGATAAATTAAAAGAAGTAGTTAAACAAGTCATGGATGAACTCCGTGACAGCGAACAATTCAATACATTTATCAAGTGGTATTACGACCAGAAGAACACCGAAAACAATTTAAACACAAAAGTAGAAGGTCGTTGTCCTATTGATATCTATATCTATGACAAAAACGGTAAACAGGTTTTGTCGATAGTCGATAATATAATAACTGCATCGGATAAAGAAATCCACGCATTTGTATGTGAAGATGACAAGATAATTTATCTGCCCACCGATGCCGACTATGATATAAAAATCATAGCAACAGGCGACGGTACAATGGATTATATCGTTACGGAATATTATTCTGAAAACGAGTTGAGAAAGACTGTTTATGAAGATATTCCTCTTGTCACGGATAAATGTTTTACCGGAACAATAGTATCGGAAACCGTTCCCGATGCGAACGAATATAATCTTCATGATTCCGACGGCGTTGAAATAACCTATGATGACAGCAAGGTAACCCATACAGAACATACACCCGGTGAGTGGATAACGGTTATTGAGCCCACAACCGAAACAGAGGGCAAGAAAATTAAGAAGTGTACCGTTTGCAGCGAAACTATTGAAGAAGAGTCGATTGAAAAACTTCCCGAAATTACCGTAAACTTTGAAATTCGCAACCCCTCAACAACAACAATCAGCTACGGTGATTCGATAATTCTTCATGCGGATATTGACGGTGAATTACCGAGCGGATATTATGTTGAATGGACTGCATCAAACGGCAATTTCAGTTGGACAGCAGACGGCGAAACCTGCAAGATTTCACCCAAATCAAGCGGCAATACAACCTTTATAGCAACAATCTATGATGCAGAAGACAACCCCGTTTCAAGCGACGAACAGATAATGACCTCAAAAGCAGGTTTCTTTGATAAGATAATTGCATTCTTCAAAGGTCTGTTCGGTTTGACAAAAACATACTCCGATATTTTTAAAGCATAATGTTGATGCGGGCGGATGATATCCGCCCCTACCAAAGGCTTTCCGCTTTTGTGTAGGGGTGACCCTGTGTGGTCGCCCGAAAAATCTGATGAAATCTATTGTTGTACAAAAGCCTGTCTTAAGGCTTCAATAATACTGTGAAACAGCAAAAAATGCCCCGAGGCTTGAAGCTTCGGGGCATTTTTGCTGTTTTATCTTGCGTAGTCGCCGACCATCATCATGTAGTTGCCGATTTCTGCACCGAATTCGGGCGCGCCGTCCATGATAAGCTTGCCTGTCTTTGTGAATTCAAGCATATCTGCGGTGCCCATAAGAATACCGAGCGCGCTGTCAAGGCTGTCAAATCTCATGGTGAAGAAGGGGAGAGCGCGCTTATAAACGCCTCTGCCTGCCTTTGACTTACCTGCCTTGATACGGATATACGCCGAAATATCGGGATAATCGTTAACAGCCCATGCATAAACTCTGTCGGGGCTCTTGAGAGTCCAGTTATGAATCTGTTCGTGACCCTGCTTGTTGAGTGTGCTGATACCGCTTGAAAGCAGATAGAAATAGCACTTAACAAGGAGTTTTTTTGCTTCTTCATCAGCAGGTGCTTCTGTTGCTGTAAGAAGCGATGACATCTTGAGGAGAGTCATCATAAATGCCATGAAAACGGCGGGCTTTTTTGCAACGCCCTTCATTGCAGGGAGAGTTGCAGGACCGATTTTTCCTTTGAAGAATGCGTTCATGGTTTCAATGCTCTTGAACTCAAGTTCAATATGAGCATTGTCCGTTACCTTATTTGTGTGGCAGTCCCATTCGCCGCAGTTAACAACAAAATGAGTTGCAACCTTGCCTTCGGGAGCCTCGGGGTCTTTTGCACTTACCTGGATAACAGCATGAGCATGCTCGAATTTCTTTGCAAGCTTGGGGTCATCCATGGCAATTGTTTTAATAAGGGGAAGAACCGCACAAAGGAAAATTTTATTAGTTAAAATGTCTTCTCTTGAAGCCATATAAATCATTCCTTTCTGTTTGTTGATTTGAGATTATTTTTTGCTTTCGCAGCGAGAGAAAGTGAAAAGAACTCAAATCAAGCTTCGTCATCCCAGTCGTCGTCAAGCTCAAAGTCCTTACCCATAACTTCACGAACTGCAGCAATGATACCGTTCTGGTCGATGCCGAGTGATGACATGATGTCTTCGTGGAGACCGATGGGTGCAAACTTATCGGGGATACCAAGCTGCTTGAATGCACAGCCCTTACCTGCTTCAACGATAACTTCTGCAACTGCAGAACCGAGACCGCCAACGATATTGTGGTCTTCAGCGGTGATAATGCGGCGTGTTTCCATAACTGCCTTGATGATAGCTTCCTTGTCGATGGGCTTGATGGTATGCATGTTGAGAACTCTTACCTTAAGACCGTCGTTTGTTTCAAGGAACTTTGCAGCCTGATATGCCTGGAATACGCATGAACCGCAGGCGATGATTGTTATATCGGAGCCTTCGTTAATTGTTACTGCTTTACCAACCTCGAAGCCGTAATCGCTGTTTTCATAAAGAACACGGTCAAAGCCTCTGTTGATACGGATGTAGTAAGGACCAAAGTTATCATATGCAGCATGAACCGCATTGTAAGTTTCGATACCGTCTGCAGGGCAGATAACGGTGAGATTGGGAATTGAACGAGCAACAGCCATATCGCAGATAGCATGGTGAGTTGAACCTGCCTGACCGAAGGAAGTACCTGCATGAGTAGCAATAATTTTTGCATTAACGTTCTGATAGCAGATGTCGGTGTGAAGCTGGTCTGCACTTCTGAGAGAAGCGAAAACCGAGAAGGTTGAAAGGAAAGGAACAAGTCCTGCTCTTGCCATACCTGCAGCCATGCCGAACATATTCTGCTCTGCAATACCTACGTTGAAATATCTGTCGGGGAATTTTTCGCCGAACATACCGATTTTGGTTGATTTACCGAGGTCAGCTGTGAGAGCAACAACCTCAGGATGCTTTTCGCCGAGCTCGCAAAGAGCCTTACCGTAAATTTCAGCTGTTGAGAAAGCTGTTGATTCGGTAGCGGTATATGTAAGTCCTCCTGCCATGATTAGATGCCCTCCTTTTCTGCACGAGCAACACGCTCTGCGTAATGCTTTTCAAGGCTTGCCTTTGCAAGCTCATATTTTTCTTCATTAAGTGCGCCGTAGTGCCACTTGTAGTCGCCTTCCATGTAGTCAACGCCGCAGCCCTTGATTGTGTCTGCGATAATCATGCAGGGCTTGCCCTTTGTTGCAAGAGCTGTGTCAATAGCGTCTGCAAGAGCGTTCATGTTGTGGCCGTCAACTTCGATAACCTCGAAGCCGAAGGAACGCCACTTGTCTGCAAGGGGTTCAAGCTTCATAACTTCTTCTGTGGGACCGTCGATCATGCACTTGTTGCGGTCAACGAAAGAAATGAGGTTGTCAGCCTTGAAGTGAGCAGCAGCCATACCTGCTTCCCAGTTTGAGCCTTCGTCGCATTCGCCGTCGCCGAGGATACAGAAAGTCTTGTAATCCTTGCCGAGAACCTTTGCTGCAAGAGCGGTGCCGAGAGCGATTGAAAGACCGTGACCGAGTGAACCTGTTGAAGCGTCAACGCCCTTAACCTTATTGGAGTCAAGGTGAATACCCATTGTTGAGTTTGAAAGGTTAAAGGTCTTGAGCTTTTCTTTATCGTCAAAGCCTAAGTGACAAACAAGGCTTGCAAGAGCAACGCCTGCGTGACCCTTACTGAGAATGAAGCGGTCTCTGTCTTCCCACTGGGGATTTGTAACATCATACTTCATGTACTTGTAATAGAGAATGGCGAGCATATCCATAACACTCATGCCGCCGCCGATATGAGCGGAGCCTGCCCAGTAAGTAGTGTCAAGGCAAAGCTTGCGAAGCTCATACGCCTGCTTTTCAAGCTCAAGCCATTCCTGCTTGGTTAATGCCATAATAAATTCCTCCTTTTATATTGTGAATCAGCCGAGTTCAGGGTGATTCTTACGTACTGCCTTAAATGCATCTTCTGCAACTTCGATTGTGAATTTGATATCCTCATCGGAGAGAGAAGCATTGATGAAGTGGTTGTGGTGATTGGTCATATAAACGCCTCTTTTAACAACCTCTGCAATCCATTCCTGATGAAGCATGAGTGAATCATCATCCTTAAGCATGAGATAGAAGAGTGCGGGTTCACCCGAAACATTAAGATTAAAGCCGTTGTTTGCGGCGGCTGCCTTAAGACCTTCGGTGAGCATTGTGCCTTTTTCAAGGCAAAGCTTGGGAAGGTCAATCTTCTTCATCTTTTCGATACATGCAATTGCGGCTGCAAAAGGAACTGCGCTCATCCAATAGCTGCCTGTATATGAAAGACCGCTGATTGAGCTCTTGAGCCAATCCTTACCGCAAAGAGCGGAAACATTCCAACCGTTTGCAAGAGCTTTACAGAAGCAGATAAGGTCTGCCTCAAAGCCGTAGTGATGGTCGGAGCCTGCAAGGTCAAGTCTGAATCCGCAGCGAACGTCGTCTACGATAAGAACGATGCCTTTGTCTGTGCAGAGCTTACGAACCTTCTGCCAATAGCCTTCTGCAGGAAGCACGTTATCAATGAAGTTGCCGTGCATATAAGGTGTTGAAATGAAAGCTGCGATTTCGCCTTCGTTTTCCGCAACGAGTCTTTCAAGAGCTTCAAAGTTGTTCCATTCAACATAGAGATTGTTTGCAACATCCTCGGGAATAACGCCGGGATAGTCAATCTTCTGGCACCAGGGAGCAACGCCGTGGTAATAACCCTTAACGAAGATGATCTTCTTTCTGTGGGTTGCTGCTCTTGCAGTCATAATAGCCGCTGTGGTTGTGTCGCCGCCGTTCTTTGCAAAGAATGCCCAATCTGCGGAAGCAACGGTATCAACCATAAGCTCTGCAAAATCTATAATCTTTGTTGAGGGAGCGGTAACGCAGTTTTCTATTTTCATTTGCTCCATAACAGCCGCATCAACATCGGGGTCATTATAACCGAGGACATTGGGGCCGTATGCGCACATGTAGTCTATGTATTTGTTGCCGTCTACATCCCAGAAATATGAGCCTTGAGCCTTCTGGC
This sequence comes from Clostridia bacterium, assembly GCA_017466365.1. Classification (GTDB taxonomy): domain Bacteria; phylum Bacillota; class Clostridia; order Oscillospirales; family Acutalibacteraceae; genus CAG-177. The sequence continues at coordinate 79,396 of JAFTUG010000008.1, forward strand.
TGAAAAGGGGATATGCCGATACGGGGATGCAGCAGCCCTCTGCGGGACCCTGATGACCGTAAAGACCCGAGGGAATTACTTTTGCGGCTCTCTGAAAGAGCTCTGCGCTTTTTGCGTGTGTATTGATTTTCATACTCATTTCAGAAACCTCCTTATGCAAGATACAGAGCAACTCTGTCAAGAATTCTGTTAAGATTATCAAGCATTGAAATCATGCCCTTCATAACTATATCGCCGGTGCCTATGCAGGCAATAGCATTAACCTTGCCGTCAAACAAATCTCTTGCAAGCTTGATGCTTGAGAATTCCATAACCGCTCTGGGAGCCTCGCAGGGCTTTTTGAGAGCGAGAAGTCTGTGATTTTTAACCCTTACAGTTGCGGCAGGACCGTCCTTGATGCTGAATGCGATTTCGCCGTCAACCATCTGCTGTGCGGAGAACTTGCCGATTTCGTCGTTATTACCAATCTGTGCGATTGCAACGGAAATTGTATACATCATAAGAGTGGTGCTGATTCTGAAGAAATCTTCATCCTCAAGGTCAGCAGGGTCGGGACGCATATACTTATTAAGCAAATCGGTAAGCTTTGTGAAATCTTTAAGCAGGAAACCGATATGGAGAAATCCCTTTGAAGGGATGGGTGTCGTTGTTCCGTCAATAAGACCGTTGAATTTTTCGCAGGAGCTGAAGGGGAGCTTAACATCGCATTTTGCACAGCCCTGCTCCATTCTGCACTTGCCGTTTTTGAAGGTTATTGTTGCACTGGGACCGCCCTTAACCTCAAAGCCGACAGAAATGGGCTTTTTGTTGGTAAGGATACTGCTTGCTTCGGGAGCAAGCTCGCAGAGATTTTCGAGAGTGCCCAGCACACCGTAAAGATTGATGTATGCCAAGGTTTTCTGATCAATCATTTTGGTTTTCCTCCTTTAATTATAATATAGTCATCTTATTTTAACAAATATATTGTATGTTGTCAACAAATAAGAAGGTTTATTTTTAAAAATATATGCAAAATGTCACAAAAAACGGCAGGAGATTAATCCTGCCGCCGTAATCAGTTTTTGTTTTTTACAAAATATTCAATCAGCTTTGCAGCATTTGCAGCCGCTATCGGTAAAAATTCGCCGTAGTCCATGTGAGATGAGCCGTCTGCACAGTCGGAAACAGCTCTCACAACTCCGAAAGGCACGCCGTTTGTGAAGCATACCTGTGCAATGCTTGCACCTTCCATTTCACACACGATTGCACCGAAATTTTCTGTAATGAATTTCTTCTTCTCATCGCTTGCTATGAACTGATCGCCCGAAGCGATAACACCCTTCATTCCCTTAACGTTTTCAAGGGATTCAATGCCCTGCGAAAGCAGAGTGATTACCTCTTTATCGGCGGGAATATTAACGATATTTATGCCCGAAATAAGACCGATAGGGTCGCCTAAAGGAGAGGTGTCCATATCATGCTGAACAAGGCTTTCGGCAACAGCAATATCGCCGATTGCAAGCTTTGTGCAAAGGCTTCCGCCAACACCTGTGTTGATGATGCAGTCGGGTGCATATTTGAGTATCATTGTCTGTGTGCACATTGCCGCCGCAACCTTGCCGATTCCGCATACAGCAATAACGATTTCTCTGCCGTGAAGAGTACCTTTTACATATTCAACTCCGCTTATTGTTTCTGCGGTTTTGTTTTTCATAAGAGACTTAATAGTTTCGACCTCAATGTGCATAGCACCGATAATTCCTGTCATATAAGCACCTCGTTTTTAATATAAATAACGGATTTTTGATATACTTTGTCCGTATTTCGGATTAAAATGTGATTATAAATATTCTAACATAACAAAGCCGAAATTTCAATACAAAGAAAATTGTGCGGATTTAGTCGGGTGAAGTATTGATATTCCGTTTTATTTATGTTATTATATACCATATATAGTAAAATGGAGGATGTTGCGTTGGAATCATACATAATTATCGCCTTACTTGCGGCAGTTATAATTTTGCTGATTGTGCTTCTTGCGAGGCAGGGGAAAAGCAAAAATCCCGTTCTTGAGCATAAGCTTGACAGCATAGCGGAAAAAACGGCGGAGCTGTCACAGACTCTCGGAACGGAATTTGAACGCAGCCGCCGTGAGATGCAGTCAAGTCAGTATAATATGCGAACGGAAACCGCAAAGTCTCTCGGCGAAATGAATGAAAAAATCGAGAAATTAAGGCTTGATAACACCGAACATCAGGGCAGGACGGAAAAGGCACTTTCCGATTCGCTCAATTCGATAAGACTCAACAACATTGAGCAGAACGAAAAGCAGAGCCGTGCTTTGACCGAAGCGGTTGACAAAATGCGTGAGAGCAACGAAAAGAAGCTTGAACAGATGCGTCTGACCGTTGACGAAAAACTCAATGAAACTCTTACTCAAAGGCTTGATACCTCTTTCAAAACCGTTTCGGACAGACTTGAAAATGTTTATAAGTCTCTCGGTGAGATGAAGGAGCTTTCAAACGGAGTTACTGCGAACGTCACAAGTCTTAACCGTGTTCTTACCAATGTTAAGGCAAGAGGAACGTGGGCGGAGGTTCAGCTCGGCGCAATTCTTGACCAGACTATTCCCGGTATGTACGAAACGAATTTTGTTTGTGTTCCGGGTTCAAAGGACAGAGTCGAGTTTGCGGTTCATATTCCGGCAAGCGACGGCGGAAGCATGACATATCTCCCCATCGATTCAAAGTTCCCCATGGAGGATTATGTGCGTCTTTGCAATGCTGCGGATTCGGCAGACCCCGTTGCATTGGAAGCCGCAAGGAAGGCTCTCGAAGCAAGAGTTCTCGGCGAAGCGAAAACGATTACCAAATATATAAATGTGCCTTTGACCACTCCGTTTGCAATTATGTATCTTGCAACAGAAGGTCTTTATGCGGAAATAACATCTTCCCGTTCAGGTATTGCAGAAAAAATACAGAGCGAGTTTAACGTTATGATAGCGGGGCCTTCAACAATAACAGCTCTGCTTAACTCGCTTTCACTCGGATTCAGGGCGGTTGCGATAAATGAAAAAGCAAACGAAGTCAGAATTCTTCTTGCTGCCGCAAAAGTTCAGTATGATAAATTCGGTGTTGTGCTCCAAAAGGCAAGGCAGAAGATCGATGAAGCAGGCAAATCCCTCGATGAAGCAGGAAAGCGTAACGAGATAATACGCAAAAAGCTTAAAAATGTTGAAGCAATCGACGGCGGCGACGCCGAAGAAATATTAGGAATTAATGATACTTCAGATACATAAGGAGGAAAAACTATGAAAGACCCCAAGGAAATTCTCGTTCAGATGACTCTTGAAGAAAAAGCATCTCTCTGTGACGGTGCCGATTTCTGGCACATGAAGGGCATGGAAAAATACGGCATTCCCTGCATTATGGTATGTGACGGTCCTCACGGACTCCGTAAAAAGGACTACAGCAAAAAAGGTGACAGCCTTTCAAACAGCGTTCCCGCAATAAGTTTCCCCACAGCAGCAACAACAGCTTGCTCATGGGACCCTGAGCTTCTCTATGAAATGGGTGTTGCTCTCGGTAAGAAGTGCCTTAAGGAAGAGGTAGGCGTTCTTCTCGGACCCGGAATCAATATGAAGCGTTCTCCCCTCTGCGGCAGAAACTTTGAGTATTTTTCCGAAGATCCCATTCTTGCAGGTGAGCTTGCCGCAGGATTTATCAACGGCGTTCAGTCCATGGGCGTAGGCACTTCTCTTAAGCATTTTTGTGCAAACAGCCAGGAAACACGCAGAATGACCTGCGATTCCGTTGTTGATGAAAGAACGCTCCGCGAAATTTATCTCACCGCATTTGAAATCGCAGTCAAGAAGGCAAAGCCCTGGACTGTTATGAATTCATATAACAAGATTAACGGTATGCACGGCTCCGAAAACAAGCACACCCAGATTGAAATTCTCCGTGATGAATGGGGATATGACGGCGTTGTTGTAAGTGACTGGGGCGCAGTAAATGACAGAGTTCTCGGTCTTAAGAACGGCAATGACCTTGAAATGCCCTCATCCTCGGGCTCGGGCGCACAGAAGATTGTTGATGCCGTAAGAAGCGGCGCACTCGATGAAGCTGTTGTTAACGAAAGAGCTCTCAATATTCTCAACCTTATAAAGAAAGCTGCCGACGGTTCAAAGGCAAACTATGCATATAACGATGCAGACGATCAGCCTTTTGCAAGAAAAGTTGCTGCACAGTCAATGGTTCTTCTTAAGAATAACGGCATTCTTCCTCTTAAAAAGAACGGCAAGGTAGCTGTTATCGGTGAGCTTGCAAGAACTCCCAGATATCAGGGCGCAGGTTCATCTCATATCAATCCCACACAGCTTGACAATGCTCTCGATGAGCTTGCAAAAATCGGATATAACGTTGAATTTGCACAGGGCTATGAGCTTAAGCAGAAGAAAGAAAAGAAGAATGCCGAGCATCTTCAGCAGGCAATCGAGGTTGCAAGAAGATGCGAAACCGTACTTCTCTTTATAGGTCTTACCGATGATTATGAGGCAGAGGGCTTTGACAGAAGCCACATGGCTCTTCCTGCAGCGCATGACAGCCTTGTAAGCGAAATTCTTAAGGTTAACAAGAATGTTGTTGTTGTTCTTGCAGGCGGTTCACCCGTTGAAATGCCTTGGAATGACGGCGTTGCAGCTGTTCTTCATTCATATCTCGGCGGTCAGGCAGGTGCAGGCGCGGTTGCAGATATCATTTCAGGTGCCGTTAATCCCTGCGGAAAGCTTTCCGAAACATATCCCGTTACATATTCGGACACTCCCGCAAAGAACAACTTCCCCGGCAATCCCGCTTCGGTTGAATACCGTGAAAGTGTTTATATCGGCTACAGATATTATGAAAAGGCAAACAAGGCAGTTCGTTATCCCTTCGGCTACGGTCTTTCATACACAACCTTTGAATATTCAGATATAAAGCTCGATAAGACTGCAATGAGCGAGAACGATATTCTCAATGTTTCTTTCAAAATCAAGAACACAGGCAAGGTTTCGGGCTATGAAATCGCACAGCTCTATGTTGCTGATAAAGAAAGCACAATCTACAGACCCGTCAAAGAGCTTAAGGCGTTCAAGAAGGTATGGCTCAACCCCGGTGAAACAAAGGAAATCACCCTTTCACTCAACAAAAGAGCCTTTGCTTTCTATAATGTAAATATCAATGACTGGTGTGTTGAGAGCGGCGATTTCGATATTCTCGTAGGTGCTTCAAGTGTTGATATCAAGCTTTCCGCAACGGTTAATGTTACCGCTCCCGAGGTTTCAATTCCCGATTATTCACAGCTTGCTCCAATTTATTATACAGGTAATGTTCAGTCTGTTCCCGAGGAGCAGTTTGTTGCTGTTCTCGGCAGAGAGCTTCCTCCCGCAGACTACGATCCCAACAGAAAGCTCAGCATTCAGGATACATTTGAAAGCTGCCGCCACGCAAAGAACGGCAAGAAGTTCTATAAGCTTCTTTCAACTGTTATCCCTGCAGGCTTTGCCCAGGCAATCGCTCTTCAGACACCCTTCCGTGATTTCATCAGCATGAGCGGCGGTGTAATGAGCGAAGATATGGCAAATGGTCTTGTTATGTGGATCAGCGGCGAAAAGGGCGGTATCCGCAAGATTCTCAAGGGCATCCCCGCTGCAATCAAGGGTATCGGACCCCTTCTTAAAAATATCTGATTCGGAGAATAAATAATGAAAAAGAGTTTAATGTTAAAGGTTTTAAGCATTATTCTTGCCGTTGCGGTTGTTGCCGCATGCATTCCGATGACTGTAAGTGCAAACTCATCGGCTGTACGTTTCGGTGTGATTTCGGATATTCATTATCTTGCTCCGTCTCTTAAAGGCGGAGACAGCCCCGAATGGCAGGAATTTGTTTATAACAAACACAAGGAATACAATGACCTTGATTCTTTGGTTGATAACGCTCTCGACGGTGTTCTTCGGAACGCTGTCGAGAATGGAGAGAATTATGTTCTCATTCCGGGCGATCTTACAAAGGATGGCGAGCTTGAAAGCCATGAGGTGCTTGCTCAAAAGCTTGAAGTTTTTGAAGAGGAAACAGGCATTCAGGTGCTTGTTATTCCCGGCAACCATGATATCAATAACAGCAATGCCGTAACATTTGAAAACGGCACAAAGGAGCCGACGGAAAAAACATCTCCCGAGCAATTCAGGGAAATCTATGATAATCTCGGCTTTGACCTTGCGGACAGCTTCTTTGTTCCCGAGGAAGGGAAAAAGGGCGGCATGCTTTCTTATGCCGCAACTCTCGGCAATTTCAGACTTATCGCCATTGACAGCTGTATTTACAGCAACGATAACGGCGCAGAGAATAATGAGCACGAGACCGCAGGTCAGCTTGCCGACGGCTTGCTTGACTGGATTCTTGATGAATGTGCAAAAGCGGAAGAAAACGGTCTTACCGTTATCGGTATGCAGCACCATAATCTTGTTCCTCATACAAATATTGAGGAAGCAACTCTTTTTGCATTTGTTATCAAGGATTGGCTTAAAATTGCAGAAGCATATGCCAATGCAGGAATGCATTATGTTTTCACGGGACATCTTCATGCAAATAATGTTGCAAAGCATGTTTCCGATAACGGCGAAGCGGTTTACGATATCCTTACTCCAACTCTTTCAGGTTTCCCCAACTACTATAAAATAGTTGATTTCGTTTCCGACGGTAAGAAGGTTACAATGGATATGAAGTCGATTGATATTGACGAATATCAGCCCGTTGTCAGCGATGACGGCACGGTTTATGAAAAGCCTTTTAAGCTTACATATTCATTCGCACGCACCTTCGGCGAAAACGGTCTTAAGGATATGGCAATCGGTGCGGTCAAGCCTTTACTTGACGAATATCTTCCCGCTATTCGTGAGGCAGGCGGTCTGCTTGAATTTCTCAAAACAATGAATCTTGACCTTGAAAAGATTATTATTGATGCTTTGGGTACAAACGGACTTGCGCTCGGACCTGTTGAAATTCTTACCGTCAGCTCAAATATCATGGGCTTTATAGGTGACCTTGCAAATCAGATTGACGAGGCTTATGTAAATGACCCCGATAAGCTTATGGGAATTGTCAATGATGTGCTTGACAAGGTGCTCAACTATCAGCTTTCCGATATGCCTGCAACAATGCTTACGGATGTTTTGGGCATTGATGTTGCAGAGGGCTGCACCTTCGGCGAATACGCACTTACTGTTCTTTATTATTACTATAACGGCGACGAGGATGTTTCGGCTTATCCTTACGTTGAGGATGTGCTTGACCGTTTCTGCAGCGGCGAGCTTGCACAGGAAGTTTTCAACCTTCTCCGTGAAGTGCTTGTGACTGACCTTGTTCAGGGTGAGATTCTTGCAACGCTTGAATTCAATCCCGGTGAGCTTTTCCCGAACGGCAACGTTTTCTATGTTTTCGGCAGAATTCTTCAGGGCATAACCGAGGCTCTTCTCGGCGGAGATAACAGCTTCGGAAATCTTATCGATTCCGTGCTTTCGCTTCCTGTTGTTCCCGAAAATTACAGCTCGGTTGATGCAATTATCGACCACCTCATGGGCGAATATATTACGCAGAGTCAGTATGAATCCTGGGGCTATACAATCAGATGGATGCTCGAAAGCTTTGTTTTTGACTCCGATCCCGGCGAGAAAATGGACAGCAATGCGGTTATCACATATAACGGTGCGGAAGATGTTGAGGTAACGAATGATAATTACCGTGCACCTTCGCATATCGCCGTTTCTCTCGGAGAGGATTCCTCTACCGAGGTAAGCATTACATGGCTCACTAAATACAGTGTTACGGGAACGGATATTGAACTTGTTCCTTACAGCGAAAACCCGAAATTCACGGGCATACCCACAAGTGGCAAAAAGGTTACTGCTTCATATGAATTAATCGGCAAAACCTATTTTGGTGCTGACCTCGGTATTCTCGGTCTTATGCCCTTTACCAAGGACTATGTTAAGCATACAATAAAACTTTCGGGTCTTGAAAAGGGCACGAAGTATTGTTATCGTGTCGGCGATGCAGAGCGCGGCTGGTGGAGTGAAGCGGGTGTTATCGAAACCGCAAGCGGAGATGATAAGGGCTTCACATTCTTCTATGTGACCGACCCGCAGGCACAGCGCCCTGACCACTATGAAAGATTTGCACAGGTTATCGAAACGGCATCAGCCGAATATCCCGAGGCAAAATTCATTGTTTCCGCAGGCGATCAGGTTGACGAGGGCAAGAATATAAAGCATTGGAATTATCTTCTCAATTCAACCGATAAGCTTCTCGACCTGCCCTTTATGCCCACTACGGGCAACCACGAGGATGAGGCTGCGGTAATAACAGAAAACTTTGTTCTTCCCAATGTTCCCGAACAGGATTTGGAAACGGGCGTTTATTATTCCTACGATTATAACGATGTCCATTTTACCGTTCTCAATACAAACGATGATGAGGGTGATAAGCTCGGTGATGCACAGCTTGAATGGCTGAAGAATGATATAAAATCGAGCGATGCAAAGTGGAAAATCGTTATTCTCCATAAAGCTCTTTATTCCAATGGCTCTCATTTTGATGACGGCGAGGTTGAAGGAATGAGAAAGCAGCTTAATACGCTTCTTCCCTACCTCGGAGTTGACCTTGTTCTTCAGGGGCACGACCATGTTTATCTGCGTACCGATGCCATGGCGGCAAATTCCGTTATTCCTTCAACAACGAGCATTACGGAGTTTGACGGGCTTGAATACTATGTAAAGAATAATCCCAAAGGAACGATTTATTCAATCTGCGGCACCTCGGGTGTTAAGGTTTATCAGACAAAGGATGAGGCGGAAACGGATGAGTCGTTCCCCAGAGCGGAAAAGCTCCTTCCCGAGAATAAGGATAATTCCATGTTCTCCGCAATCACCGTTGAGGGTGACAGCCTCTACTATAACGCATATGAGGTCGAAAACGGCAAGGCGGTAAGAGTTGATAATTTTGCAATTGAAAAGACTGAAAATGAGTCTCTCTCCGATAAAGCAGGTGCATTCAGCGGAACAATCGAAGGCATACTTACGGGCTTTGACTTCGGCTTTGCATGGCAGATAACTAACTTCATAATTTCCGCAGTTGCAAAGGTTATGCAGTTTTTTAATGTTACAATCTAAATAAAATAACAACCGAGTTGTCCTAAAAACAGCTCGGTTGTTTTATATGCTGCAGTTGTTCGCATTTCTCCTTGTTTCTTCACCTCACCGCCTCGCTTTATCCGCCACCGGCGGCGCTTCAGCGGTTCGCCCCACGCCGGTCCCCGGCACGGTCGTTTTCTTTCTGCAAAAAAATAAAACCAACGCAAATGCATTGGTTTTATTCTGGCGGAGAAGGGGAGACTCGAACTCCCGCGCCGGTTACCCGACCTACGCCCTTAGCAGGGGCGCCTCGTCACCAACTTGAGTACTTCTCCATTGGTAACTATATATAAATTTATATAATTATTAAAATGGCGGAGAGAGTGGGATTCGAACCCACGGTACCCGTAAGGGTACGACGGTTTTCAAGACCGTTCCGTTATGACCACTTCGGTATCTCTCCGTTTGTTGCTACGATATTCTAACACAACATTTCGAGGATGTCAATAGATTTTTTAAAACTTTATTTTAAAGCTGTCTGATTTAAAAAAATTTCAAAAAAACTATTGACAAAGCAAGAGCAGTATGATATTATAAATTCAGTTAGTTGAGACTAACTTACATAAAACGGTTTTCAACCTCCTGAAAAGAAAGCCAGAAATAATTTTTCATAACATTTTTTCACGAAGAATGCCGCCCTTACGGACGGCATTTTTTGTTTTATCAATACATTTTTTTAAGATTACCTTTTTTCCATTCATCATAAAAGGTTCTTATGCTTCCTGCCCACACATCTTTTCCTTTTGCAACCTTTTTTATAATCTTCTTGCATTCTTTCGGATAATCAAAAATTAAAAGGCAGGCAGTCCACGCAGAAACATATATATCCTCATGATTAAGCAGATTTTTCAGCATTTCCCTTCCGCTTTCATCATTAATTAATATCTTGAAGTTTTTCATAAGAGTAGCGTGAGCGTTGTTGACTACCCTATGGTCGTCACCGTCTTTAAATCCGCTACCGTGAATTTTGCATGCTTCAATATATTTTTCAAGGCAGTTTTCCAACATTGTTGTCACTTCTTTTTTGAAAGTTATTTATTGCTTACAGCCTCAAGAACTTCCTGCTTGAAGTCGCCGTAAATTTTGTATTTCTTTGAGAAAATGATGAGTGAAATAATCATCATTGCAGGGGGGACGATGAACATAAGGAACGAAATTGCGCTCTTTGCTTGGGCAGTCTGAACAACAGCTTCGCCGTCATATCCCGTAACAGTAAAGGTTGCATACATGATAATTGCCTGAATTGTGTATGCCATTTTCTGAAGGAAGCCCTTCATCGAGAATGTGAGGCTCTGATTTCTGCTTCCCGTTTTGTATTCGCCGTAGTCAACGCAGTCTGCGAGCATAACGGTCTGATTAACAAACATACTGCCCGTGCCGAGCGAGGTGAGAATGTAGCAAACGCCGAGAAGAGTTACGTTGCCGGGAATGAGATAACCCATGATTGCCATGCCGATATAACCCGCCGCCGCCATGGAAAGTGAAAGCTTGTAAATCGAACGGTTATTCATGAACTTTGAGCATACGGGAACAACAAGAATTGCAAGAACCGAACCGACTGTTCCCATAAGGTTGAACTTTGACTGCAAAGTAAGGTCGCCGAGAACGGATGTGAAATAATAGCTGCTGATGCCTGATGTCATATAGAATCCTGCATTTGAAATCATTGCAAAAAGCATGAAAACAAGAAGCTGGTCATTCTGCTTGATAATATTGATGGCGCCCTTGAATGAGAATTTATCGTTGTTGACAACAATTCGTCTTTCTTTTGTTGAAAGAACACTGATTGCAGCAAAGAAGATAAGACCGACAGCAGTGATTATTGACCATTTTCCGAAGCCTTTGCTTAATGTGTCCGAGGTCATCGAGTCAAGCTTACTGCCTGCAACACCGCCGAAATATGCAACGGCGATGGGGGTGAATATTGAGATTATTCCCTGACCGAGACCCGAAAAAGCTCTTGCAATTGTTGAAACAAGGTTTCTGTCCTTTTCTTCGCTTGCAAACGAAGGAACCATTGACCAGAATGGGATATCGGCAAGGGTGTTTGTCATGCCCCAGAGAACATAAAGAACAGCGGCATAAACATAGAGACCGACAGAGCCTGCCGCAAAGCCGGGATTGTTGAAAAGCAGGCAGAGAACAACGGCATTTATCGTTGCGCCCGTTATAATCCACGGACGGTATTTGCCCATTTTTGTGTTGGTGCGGTCAACAATCATGCCCATCATCGGGTCGTTGATGCCGTCCCAAAGTCTTGCAAGGGGAGTGATAATCAGAAGAAAAGCGGGGCTTATGCCGAGAGCGTTCGTGAGAAAAATCGAGAGATAAGAATAGAACATTCCGTAGCTCAGGTCAAGACCTATCGCACCGACACCGTAGCCGAGCTTTTCTCTGAGAGATATTTTGTTCATTTCAAAGTCCTCCAATATATTGTTGTCAAACGAGGCTTCTCCTTGAGGAGAAGCTGTCACGAAGTGACTGATGAGGTGGTTGCGAAGCGACTGCGTGTTTTTATCGGCACCTCATCCACCGCAAGCGGTCCCCCTTCCCCTCAAGGGGAAGGCTTTTTATATTCAAATGTCTGCGGTGCTTCGAGAGCTTTGAGATATCTGTGGCATTCTTCCTTTGCCTTTTCGAGGTCAAGGTCAAGATAATTGCCGCATTCCTTCTTCGTGTTGCCGAAAACTTCGCCCTCATATGCGATGATGTCGGCAAGGATTTTCTTTGTTATTTCAAGGATTTTTGCGTTGTCCGCATTTCTGACGAGCAGATAAAATCCCGTTCTGCATCCCATGGGTCCGAAGTAGATAACATCGTCTTTGATTTCGGAATTTCTGACAAATGTTGCAAACATATGCTCAACCGTGTGAGCTGTCGTTGTGTCCATGAAATCGCCGCCGTTGGGGATTCTTGTACGCATATCATAAGTAGTGATATCGCCGTCAATTCTTGAAACGTAGATGCCCTCCGTGAGGAGGTCATGGTCAACTGTGAAGCTTGTTATTCTGTTCATGTTTATTTTCCTTTCTGCGTTTAATCAGCGCAACGATAAATGTGAATATCGGTAAAATGTATAAATAACCTGCAAAAAGAAGCGAGGCGGTCGGTGCGCCTGCAGAAGCAAGAGGCACTGCGCCTGCAATAGACCACGGCACAAGAGGGGAGATAACTACTGCCGAATTTTCAAGGTCAATTGCTGCCTTATCAGCATTCTTTTCGTTACCTTCGCAAAGCTGATGTGTGAGAATTATTGCAAGAGTCTGGTTGCAAGAAATGAGCGAAGTGAAAATTGATGTTACCATCGTTGCGCCGAAAGGCGTTATTTTTTTGCTCAGAAGTTCTGTTTTTTCTTTGAGTGAATGAAGAAGTCCCGTTGCCGAGAATATTCCCGAATATGCCGACGAAAGGCAGACTATCGCCGCCGATTTGAGCATCGAAACAAGTCCTCCGCCGTCAATCATGTGCTTGATTTCAGCCGTTTCTGCTTCATATCCGAGTATCATTATTTTGAAAAATTTAAGGAATTCAACATCCTGAACGGTAATTCCCACAATGAGTGCAGAAGCAATACTTGCAAGCATCGCATACCGTACCTTGACCCTCAGAAGCGAAAGAACAAGTATCACAACCGCAGGGATAACAGAAGTCCAATGCATATTGAATTCCGATGAAAACATCGTTGATAAATCGGGGATTTCGCCGCCGCTGCCTGCCGAAAAACCGAGGATTGCAAACATTATGCAGGTGAGAATAAACGGCACAAGTGCAGTTCTGAACATATTTTTTATGTTGGTGAAAATGTCGGTTTTCGTCAGCTCCGAAATAAGCAGTGCGCTTGTTGAAACGGGGGAGCATCGGTCACCGAAAAGAACGCCCGAAAGCATTGCACCGCCTGCGATAACGGGATTGATATTCATTGAATAAGCCATCGTCATGCAGATAACACCGATTGTTGCGGCAGAACCGAAGGATGTTCCCATAAGGAACGAAACACCGCAGCAGAGCAGAAATGTCATCAGCACAAAAACATTGGGATTTATGAGCTTTACAGCCGATGAAATGATGAACGGAATTGTTCCGCTTGCACGCCATGAAGCGGTGAGCATTCCGACGATGAGAAAAACAATCAGAACATTTTTTGCGGTTTTGACACCGTCAAAAATCATTTTGAGTATCGACTTGAAAGAGTGCTTTTTGATTAATGCATAGGCAGAGAAAATAACAAGCCCTGCCGTGAGTGCATAAAGCACGGATGCGTCAAAAATAACGCAAAGCAGAAGAACGGCACAAAAAAGTGCCAATGTAAGAATTTCCATATAAATGTCTTTCCAAATAAAAATCGGTGCGGAATTATTCCACACCGATTATATATCATGTTATTGTTTTTTTCAAGAGCGATATTACCAGTCAAGGGTGAGGTAATAGGCTTTGGAACGGGTCCCAATGGTGATATCTGCGATATACCTCACTTTTCTCTGTTTATCGTTATATGCAAAAATAAATTCATCGACGTATCCGTCGCTTTCCTCGTTGTAGTAAACAAGAATCCAATCGCCTTTTTGTTCCGTGCGCTTCATATCTGACATGGCTATTCTTTTCGATTTTTCAAATTCATACAGAGGTAATTCCCATTCTGCAACGATATCCGCAAATTGGTCAAGGTCATAAGAATGCTTGTAATAATATTTTGTTGAGAACGGAATGTCAGAATAATGTTTATCCGATGTTTCGAGAGCTTCTTCGGGAATTTCATCGGGGAAAAGAGCGTGGATTTCATCCCCGTAGTTTTCCTCAACCCAATAGTCCAGAACCATATAATCCTTTATGTCGGTTGTCATTGAATAAACGGGAGGGGATAGTGCCGAAAAAAGCGTCGGGACAAATGCAAACCAACCTATCGGAAGTATCAGCACGGTGATTATTCCCGAGATTATTCTTCGGATTTTTTTGTTTCTTTTCGGGGATTTGTCACGGTTGAGCAAAATCAGTAAAACACCGAAAATATCAATGATTATCCATCCTGAATAGACAAGCAGCATCCATGAAAACCATGAGTCCGTAAAGGTAAGATGTCTGTAATCATGAAGCCAGAAAGCAAATGTTAAAACATAAATAATTCCGGTTATCGCAATTGATGCAATTCCGACTGCCTTGTATGTATTCTTCTCGATTTTATTCCATAAGGCAGATTTCAAATCCTCTTTCGGAATTTCCTTTTCTTCAACCGTTTCGGAAAGTGAATTACATATTTTTTCGAGTGTCACTTCTTCATCGAACGAAATTCCCTTAAGTTTTTCAACTATTTCCGTTTCGTGTGCGATATTATTTTCTGTCTGTTTGATGAATTTTTCAATAATATCTTTTGCGGTTGAATTATCGTCAACCATGCTTTTTATGTCTGCAATCGAAAATCCCGCTTTGCGAAGAAGCGCAACATTTTTCAGCCTTTCAACATCGCTTTCGGAAAAATCAATGCTTTTTCTTCCGCTGTATGATTCCTCGATATTCGGCACGGCAAGTCCTTCGTCTATATATAGCCTCACAGCTCTGTCGGTCAGTCCCGTTTTTTCGATTACTTCTTTCATCTTCATAAAAACCGACCTCCTTTCGGGGGTATTTTATTATTTCACCCAAGGTAAATGTCAAGAGAAAAGTGAAAAATTGCTTGTTTATTTGCAGAATGTTGAACAGATTTAAATTTTGCTGTCTCTCCTTCAGTCCTACGGACAGCTTCCTCGTCAGAGGAAGCCCAAGGAGCGAGCGAAATTATCAAAGAAACAAATTGTTTTAAAGAAACTTTCTGTCATGGCTCCCTCTGATGAGGGAGCTGGGTCATAGACCCTGAGGGAGAGATATCAGCTTTTGCGGAGCGATGCAATTCCGAATTGATTATACATCAATTATGCATATCGTTTCAATATATTCCGCATAAATCCGCGTTTTCCGACCCAATATGTATATAGTTACTAAAATTTAATGGAAAAAATTTATATATTTTCTTACAAAAGATATGGAAATTTGTTTTTGCATCTGTTATAATTTGTAATGGTTAAGTCCGCAATTGCGGAATTGACCGTGTTAAATATGTTTATTATTTTATATGGAGGTAGATTCCAATGGCTTACAAGTATGTTTATTTGTTCTCCGAAGGCGATGCTACAATGCGTAACACCCTCGGCGGCAAAGGCGCAAACCTTGCAGAAATGACAAAGATCGGTCTTCCCGTTCCTCAGGGCTTCACAATTTCAACTGAAGCTTGCACAAAGTACTATGAAGACGGCAAGAAGATCAACGATGAAATCCAGGCTCAGATCATGGAATACATCGTTAAGATGGAAGAAATCACAGGCAAAAAGTTCGGCGATAAGGAAAATCCCCTTCTCGTTTCAGTTCGTTCAGGTGCTCGTGCATCAATGCCCGGCATGATGGACACAATCCTCAACCTCGGTCTTAATGAAGAAGTTGTTGAAGCTATCTCAGCTAAGAGCGGCAACCCCCGTTGGGCTTGGGACTGCTACAGAAGATTCATTCAGATGTATTCCGACGTTGTTATGGAAGTTGGTAAGAAGTACTTTGAAGAACTCATCGACGAGATGAAGGAAGCAAAGGGCGTTACACAGGACGTTGATCTTACTGCTGACGACCTCAAGACTCTTGCAGGTCAGTTCAAGGCTGAATATAAGAACAAGATCGGTTCAGATTTCCCCACCGATCCCAAAGAACAGCTCATGGGCGCTGTTGAGGCTGTTTTCCGTTCATGGGACAACCCCCGTGCAAACGTTTACCGTCGTGACAACGATATTCCCTATTCATGGGGCACAGCAGTTAACGTTCAGATGATGGCATTCGGCAACATGGGCGACAACTGCGGCACAGGCGTTGCTTTCACCCGTGACCCCGCAACAGG
>JAFTUG010000009.1 GCA_017466365.1 Clostridia bacterium
AGATAACTGCTTTCAATCATCTGTCACCCCCTCAGAACTCAGAAGTTTCAGAAGAGTTGCCTTGAGTTGATGGTTTGCTCTGGAGTTGGGGTCAAAGCACATTTCAACAAACTTTTCCATTTCGGGACTGTACTTTGTTTTATGCTCATACAGTCTGCCTTGCGGATTATCCGTTCTGCCGTAGATATAATCCAGAGAAACATCGTAGTAATCTGCAAGCTTAACCATATTTTCAGGCGAAGGTGTTGCCGAACCGTTTTCATATCGGTTGATGCTCGACTGTTTCATACCTGAAATCTGAGCAAGTTTGTTTTGGGAAAGACCCACACTTTCACGGAGCGCTTTCAGCCTTTTGCTGATGATTTCCATCGTTTCACCTCCCATATTTTATTGTGTAATCATTGTAGCACAAATAAATATAGTTGTCAACTACAATTTTACATAAGCATCGAAAAGGGTTTATGCAAAAAATTCCTCCGACGGATTAACCGCCGAAGGATTCAAAAATTGTTACAAAATGAAATTTTTAATTAGAGAGTAATGTGCAAAAATCTTTTATGCTAAAAGTTCCATAAAATTAGTTGCCAGCATTAAAGCTGCAAGACATAACGGTAATATTATAACAAATAGGAATAATCTTTTGCTTTGACTATCTTCTTTTATTTTTTTACGGACAAAAATCATAAGAAATACCGTTGTTATGTAAAGAACAGGAACTATCCATATGCCGAATAACATCAAAAAACTTAATAGTTCACAAAATGCTTCGCCTAATGGTAAATAACTAATCCAAGCAAATAAAGGTATCTCAAAAAGAACAACTAAATATACCGCTAACATAACAGACGACCAAATTAAAGTAATGCACGTGAAAATGTTTTTTAATTTTACTATCAGACCTGTTTTCATAACATGACACTCCTTTATCATCTATTTAATTTTTGTTTTACATTTTCATTATAATTCCCTATGACAGATTTTGCAACACTTGAATTAACGGCGGCTCTGATATATAATTTCAGTAATACAAAAACGAAATGTTGTGATAAAAATGAAAAAGTTAAAAATAATTCTTTCAATTTTTCTGATACTTGTAATCGCTGCAGGAGGTTATGTCGGTAATATGCTCGGAGTTTTTAATGAAGGCAACTACGGAGAATATTCTTTGAAAAACACACAAACAATTTCCGACAGTCCTTTGAATGGAAAGACAATTATTTTCCTCGGCAGTTCCGTCACTGCAGGCTACGGTTCGCTTGGTGTCAGCTTTGCAGATTTTCTTGAAAAGACAGACGGCATAACCGCAATCAAGGAAGCTGTTTCGGGTACAACTCTTGTTGACTATTACAGAAACTCTTATGTTCATCGAATACAAGCAATCGATAAAAATATCAAACCCGATGCCGTTGTATGTCAGCTTTCAACAAACGATGCAACAAAAAATATGCCGCTTGGTGTTGTTGAAGAAAATTTTGATGTGCAGTATCAATCATATACCGTTGCAGGTGCAATTGAATTTATAATTTCATACGCAAAAGAAACTTGGGATTGCCCTGTTATTTTTTACACGCAATCAAAATATGACAGCGAACATTACGCAAAAATGGTTGACCTTCTTTACGAAATTCAGAAGAAATGGGATATGACAATAATTGATTTCTGGAACGATGCAGAGATAAATTCAATCACCGAAGAACAAAGAAATCTTTATCTCGTTGACCATATCCACCCGACAAAAGCAGGCTATAAAGAATGGTGGCTCCCGAAATTTCAGAAGTGCCTTTACGAAGTTCTGAAATAAAATAGTAAACACAAACATTACCGAGCAGTAAATTTTACTGTATCGGTGATGTTTGCTTTTTGAACTGCTGATTTGCTTGATACATAAGGCTTTTCGTTTATTGTCAAGCAGTGCAAACCTACGTAGGATTTGCATTTTTGCTTGCCAATTTGCTCATGTTTGTAACTTGGCAAGCAAGGCAAATGTGGATACAGCTTGCCAAAAGTTGCTTGCAAATCGTGCCCATTTCACCTGTTCACATTCTTTGCAAGCAGGGCAAGTGTGTATACACTCTCGCAAAACCCGCTTGCAAAATCGTTCCCGCTTTCACCGTTCACTATCTTTGCAAGCAGGGCGAGTGGATACCCACTTTTGCAAAAACCTCATTTTTAAATTATGCCGATTTGCAATTCGTTCATAATTTTTCTCGTCGGTTTTTTACCGCTTGTTGGTGAATTTCTTCCCCAAACCCCTAACAAAAATCGGAGAGAAAATTTTAAAATCTTCTCTCCAAGCTGCGCCCGTTGGGCTTAACAATGACACTGCAAACAACACATAAAATTTGTATACTTTGTGTTTATATGCTATATAAGCACTTGAATCTGACTATTAATTGTAGTATAATCAAGAAAAACATACCAAAAGAGATGATGTTATGAAAATAATTGATTTGCTGAAAAAAGTTTCTCTCTCGCTTTCGTTTGAGGTTTTTCCTCCCAAAACTCAGGCAGGTTTTGAAAGCGTTAAATCCGCAACGGAAGAAATCGCAAAGCTGCGCCCTCCATTTATGAGCGTTACCTACGGTGCAGGCGGCGGCACAAGCAAATATACCCTTGATATTGTTCAGGTCAAAGGCGAAAACGGCGGATATTACATAGGTGAGCGTGACTTTGAATTACTGAGTTAAAGCTCCTCGTTGACAGCGTTCAGTCATCAAAATTCATAACGCAGGAAAAAACATATAAGCTCATCAGTAAGATAGAAAACCTTGCAAGCGTTTATGACGGTCAGCTTTTGCAACGTCAGGTTTATGTCAGCAACCGAGTCAAGAGCATGAATGAAAGCATCTATTATGCAGTTGACGTTATTTCCGATGCAATCAATCAGAACAGAAAAATCCGCTATAAATATTTTGAATATACGGTTGAAAAGGAGCGCCGTTTCAGGCACGACGGTGCGGATTATGAAGTCAGTCCGTTTGCTCTCATATGGGATGATGAAAACTATTATATGCTCGCATGGGATTCAAACGCAGTTAAGATGAAGCATTACAGAGTTGACAAGATGTTTGGCGCCACTCTGACAGAAACGGAACGTGAAGGCATTGAAGAATTTGAAAAAACAGATATGTCGGCTTATACAAAATCTGTTTTCGGCATGTTCGGCGGAAAAGAGCAAAAAGTAAAGCTGCGATTTTCAAATCATCTTGCAGGCGCTGTTTTTGACAGATTCGGCAGAGATATTATTGTTATAAAAGACGGTAATGAGCATTTCACCGTGAATGTAAACGTTGTTGTCAGCCAGCAGTTTCTTGCGTGGGTTTTTGGCTTCGGCGAAGATGCCGAAATTATTTCACCCGAAAATGTGCGCAGCGAAATGAAAAATCAGGCGATGCTTATTGCAGAAAAATATCAGTAAAGGTGTGTTGACAATGAATAGGATTTTTAAAATGTTTCTTGCAGGTCTTGCGCTGCCGTGCATGAGTGCAATGGGTATGCCGCATAAATGGAGCTCTGCCAAATTCAAGAGAGAAGCTCCCGAACCGCTGAAATTCGGCGCTGACGGCAAATTCAGGATTCTTCATATTACGGATATTCACGATGTTGAGCCCGAAATGGATGATGATGAAAACAGAGAAATCCCCGAAAGCCGTGATAAAGAAACAATAAACGTTATCGAAAAACTTGTTGAAAAAACTAACCCCGACCTTGTTGTTTTCGGCGGCGACAACATCAGCGGATATTGGGAAGAATTTACCTATGACCTTGTTAAGAGTACAATTCAAAAAATAACTGCTCCCATAAGAAAACGCAATATTCCACTCTGCGTTGTTTTCGGCAATCACGACGGTGAAGAGGGCTTTCACACCGAGTTTCAGTTGATGCAGTATATGGAATACCATAACTGCCGCTCAAATCTCAACGATGCCGATGTTTACGGCTGCGGTAACTGTTGCGTAACGATAAAAAACAGCAGCGGTGATAAGGATGCCTTTGCAATATGGCTCATTGATTCCAACGATTATCAGCGCAATTCGCAGGGTGGACTTTCATGTGACTGTGTTCACGATGACCAGATTGAATGGTATGAAAAAAGAGCTGCTGAACTCAAAGATTCAAACTGCGGCAAGCCCCTGCCTGCAATCCTCTTTCAGCATATGCCCGTTCAGCAGATGTGTGACGGACTCAAAGAGGTTACGGCAGATGATGACTATACTTTCTCCCGCGACGGAAAACATTTCAAATTCGGTCATGATATAATTGAGGGAAGAATCAGGGAGTGTCCGTGCCCTCCGTACCTTGAGAATAACCACAGAAATCAGTTTGAAAGCTGGAAAAAGACGGGCGATATTATTGCTGCCTTCTTCGGCCATGACCATGTGAATGATTTCCATATAAAAATTGACGGAATAAATCTTTATCAGACACTTGGCGCAGGATATTTCACCTACGGTAATGAGCGAGGCGGCAGACTCATAATTCTCGATGAAAATAATCCTGAAAATATTTATTCGGAATCAATAGAAATTGAGAGAATAACAGCAACAGAAATTTAAATATAAAAGCTTGGGTTGGGGTGAAAATAATGTTAAATCGTTTTATTTCTGCGGTGATGTCCGTGTGCATTATGATATCATCACTGTTTACGGGCCTTTTCTCTGTTGATGAAAAGCTCCGCATAGTTGTTCCCGAGGATTGGGAGCTTTGCGTTGGCGACAGCCGCACTCTTGAATGCGTGTTTTCTGAAAAAATCACTGAAAGAGAGCTTGAATGGAGCGTTAAGCCCGAAAGAGTTGCTTCTGTTGATAAATGGGGCAGAGTAACGGCAAAGCAGGTCGGCAAAGCAACAGTTACCGCAAAAGGAAACAGTTTTTCGGACAGCGTTGAGCTTAATGTTGTCGAAACTCCGACGCTTATCGAAAACTGCGAAACAAAAACAATTCGCTATCAGAACGAGGCACTTGATGAAGTTTCAAATCTTCAGAAGCTTGTTTCAAGGCATCCGCACGGTAGCGCAGATATTCCCGGGTTTGTTGCATCCGCAACAGATTACGAAAATCATCAGACAGCTGTGACCGCTGACGGTGCAGTTTGGGAAATAACTGATTACGGTATTCTGCGTACCGATAAAAATGCGCCCACTTCGCGTGATATTGAGCAGAGATTTATGGGCAACCGATATTTTTATTCGGATGATACCTCATCGGGCAATGTTCTTGCGATTTTTGCCGACGGTGAATACGGTATCTGGACTGTAATGGAAAGCGGCGTTACTCACATTCAGATGATTGTTGCCGACGGAACTTTAAAGGCATCATATATGAGCGAAATTACGCAGAACAGCATCAACAGACATGGCTTAATCAATGAGGCATATTTAGTCAACGGTCAATGGAAGGGCGTTGAAAGCGATAATGACGGTCTGTGGACTTCCATGTACAGCGCAGGAGAGCTTATGCGATATGCAGCCCTGAAAAATGACCCCGATGCAAGTGCTGAAGAAATTGAAAAAGCAAAGAAGGCGGCGTATTCCTCCGCAGAGGCAGTTCTGCTGCTCTATTATATCACTATGCGCACGGGAACAACCGAGGCATATGTGCGCAGGCAGACAACCAAAACCATTCCGGGAACAACGGATGACCGCTGGCTTTCAGCCGAAGCTCTTGAAAAAGACGGCAATCCGTCTGTTATGACTCCTGCAAAGAGCCCTGCAAAGCTTTTTGATGAGGCTATGGCATCTTTCACTCTGCTTAATTCAACCTCAAAGCTTGAAAATGAGGGATTTTATACCGCCGTTTCCCCCGAGGATTGGTCGAATCCCGCAACGGGAAATGCCGAATATGAAAAACAGACAAGACTGCTTGAGGGCTTCCCTGCAAGAACATTTACCTTCCGCGACGAAAACAGCGGACTTCCCGATAATATTTATTGGTCGGTAAATTCCGACAAAACTGCAACGGGTGTTTCAAATAAAAAAGAGGGGCAGAGCGGTTATCTTCTCAACAACGAAAATCTCCGCGGAGTTACCGTTGATGCATCGGGCGAAATTCCCGAAAGACTTTGGAACGATTTGATTGACCCGAAATATTCCGTTGAGGATATAATCTATAAAACCGATACAAGTGCTGATGAGCTTATCGGTCATATGTTTTTATTCAAGCTTATTTACGATGTTATTGCTCCCGAGGATCCCGAAATAAAAGCGCTTCTTGTTGAGGCGGTTGACAGCCTTGCACAGCATATCAGCGACAACAGCTACATGCTTGTTGACGCAACGGGTCAACCGACAACATGGGCAAACTTCGGAAGAACTCTTTTCTGCACGGGCAGCTCCGTTGCAGAGGTCAGTCTGCATTCGCTTGTTCTTCTCTGCATTTTTAAAACCGCAGCTTACATAACAGGCTATCAGAAATGGGAAAATGAATACCGCATGGCGGCGCTCGACCCTGCATATGAATACGCCGAGGTATCTGCACAGCACTACGAGAGAATGATGGCTGCAATCAAATACAGCGTCGGCGATGCAACTCTGCCGTTAGTCGGCAATATAGTCGGTGCACTCCAAAACACAAATTTGGTGGAAATGATTTACAGACTCATAGTCAACTATTCAAGCGAAGAGATGGCAATGCTCGCTTTTTATACGCTGTTCAGCCTTGAAGATGATGAAGAAATTCTTGGCTGCTACAGAGCAGCGATAGATGATTGGTGGATTTCGATGATGTACAGCGAAAATCCCCTGTGGTATTTTGTTTATCAGCTTGCTTATCCCGACAAAAAAATTGATGATGCTTACGGAAACGATATAGCCGAAACTGCCGTGTGGTCTTTGAGCAGGCACCCCGCCGATACGGTTATGTATCATGCTTCAAACTCTGCCCGCGACGATGTTGCGGAAATCAATTTCAGACCAATTGCATCAAATCTCAGAACAACGCTTACATATGACCTCGGCAAAAGCGAATATTTGCCTGACCTCGGCAAAAATCCTGAAATTGCGGATATAGTTAAATATGCCCTTACAGCATCACAGCTTGAATGGTGCGTTGCGGCACCTGACGAGCGCTCTCTTCATAAATATAATGAATGCTCTTATTATCTTGATACATATCACCGCTCTAACTGTATGCAGGCATCTACAACCTACACTCTGCCTTATTGGATGGGTGTTTATCATGGAATTATCAAAAGATAGTTTTTTCAAGAAGTAGAAAATCATGTTAACAAAAGCAACGCTTTCCTCCGAATGGATTTATAAATTTTACAAAGAGCTTGAAAACCACGGCATAGAAAACCACGGCATAGAAAACCACGGATTGCTGATCATGAAAGACGGTGAAACTGTTTTTGAGGAATATGCATATCCCTATTCGGGCGATATGCCGCACACCTTGTTTTCCGTTACAAAATCAATTGTTGCAACAGCGGCGGGCTTTGCCGTTGACGAAGGGCTTTTTCTTTGGATTCAAAAATTCTGCCGTTCTTCCCCGAATATGAGCATTGCGAAAGCGATGAATGGGATAATCTTACTGTCCGTTCAATTTTGACCATACAGAGCAACAAGGAATTCAGCTTTCTTCAGGATATGACGGGTAATTATGCCGAAATGTTCATGAAAGCACCGTTCAGAAAAGACAAGGGCTTTTTATACAGCAATAATGATGCCCACATGGTTGCGGCGCTGATTCAGAAATGCTCCGGTATGAATCTTGTTGATTATCTTACTCCCAGACTTTTTGAACCGCTCTGAATAATTCCGCCTCAATGGGAAACAAATTCAATCGGCGAATGTATCGGAGGAACGGGCGCATATATGACTCTTTCCGACCTTGCAAAAATCTCTCAATGCTACGCCGACGGCGGCAGATATAACGGCGTGCAGGTTATTCCCGAGTGGTGGACCAAAGAAGCAACAAAGAAGCAGGTTGAACTGCCTGGCAGAGAAAACGAGGACGGCTACGGTTATCTTTTCTGGCTTCAAGACGGAGTTTTCAGCATGAACGGTATGTTCGGCCAGCAGATTTCTTATTTCCCGAAGTACAATGCTGTTGTGGCAATCTTCAACTGCGTTGTCAAAGACGATATGAATAACAAGCTGATTAAAAATTTGCTTGTGAAAGCATTTGAAGAAGATTCAACCGAAGAATGGGATAAAAAGCTTGACGATTATCTCAAGAACAGATGTGAAAAACCTGCTGCATGCGAAGCCTTGCCGACTGTTCCGACAGGAAAAATATTTTATATGACTCCCGTTTCAGATACGCTTGCAAAATTCATGTTCCCAGCAAGTATCATACCCCGATCAATTACCTCAAGCTTTGCTAAGAGACCCAAGAAAAATCTTGACCGTGTGTCTTTCGACCTTTCCGAAAATGTTTTTACCGTCAGGTGGTTTGAAGAAGATGATGAGGTTATAATCAACTGCGGTCTTGACGGAAATCCGAGGCTTTCCGAATGCTCAATCAAGGGATATAAATATATAATATGGTCTTATGCTTATATGAAAAACGGAAAACTTAATGCCGTTGTTAAACCGCTTAACACGCTCTCAACGCAGAGGATGACATTTGAATTTTCGGGAGATACCATAAAAATTCAAATGAAAAGCACTCCGAGCTATCCCGAATTTATCAAAGGGAATGCGGAGCAAAGCTCATTTGTCAGAAACAGCGGAAAATTCAAGCCTGTTATTATGAAGGGGCTTGATTGGGTGCTGTCCACAAGCGAAATGCCGACGAAATTCAAGCGAATGGCCTCAGCGGAAATCTCGACAAAATCTGGCCCGATATAAAAAACAGCGCATGGATAGGCGGCGATAAAGAGGGATGGGAAAGAGTTCCCTATTGGCTTGACGGTTTTATTCCGCTTGCATATCTGCTTGAAAATGAAGATATGATTGCCAGAGCAAAGAAATATATTGATGCAATAATTTCGTTCCGGAAGCCCGACGGCTGGATTTGCCCCTGCAAGGATGAAGAACGAAAAACCTATGACACATGGGCTGTTCAGCTTATTTCAAAAACTCTGACAGTTTATTATGAATGCTCAAAAGACAAGCAAATTCCCGATGTTATTTACAGAGTTCTCAAAAATTATTATGAGATGCTCAAAGTGGGCGAAATCACCCTTTTTGATTGGGGAAAGGCAAGATGGTTTGAGTGTTTCATTGCCATTAATTTCACATACAACCGATGCGGCGAAGAATGGCTCAAGGACCTTGCAAAAATACTGAAAGAACAGGGACTGAATTATAATGAGTCTGTTTCTCTTTGGGAAAGACCGCTTAACCGCTGGAGATTTGACACTCACATTGTCAACATGGGTATGATGCTTAAGAGCGAAGCGGTTTCGTACGGTATTCTTAACGAGGAATATACCGACAATGCCGAGAAGCTACATGAAATTCTCAAAAATTATAACGGCACTCCCGTCGGACTTTTCACAGGCGATGAATGCCTTTCGGGTTTGAGCTCCATCCAAGGCACGGAGCTTTGTGCCGTTGCAGAGCAGATGTATTCATACGAAATTCTCTACGCATGCACGGGCGATAAAAAGTGGGCGGAAAGGCTTGAAATGCTTGCGTTCAATACTCTTCCTGCAACTATAAGCGATGACATGTGGACTCATCAGTATGACCAGATGAGCAACCAGGTTGCCTGTGTGAAATTCCCCGGTAAATCGTTATTCAGAACAAACGGCAGCGAAGCTCATCTTTTCGGTCTGGAGTCTAATTTCGGTTGCTGCACCGCAAATTTCAATCAGGCATGGCCGAAATTCGCTCTTTCGGCATTTATGCATAGCGACGATACGGTTATCAATGCCGTTCCCGTTCCGTCAGAGCTTAAAGCAGACGGTAAATACATAAAGCTTGAAACAAACTATCCCTTTGAAAACAGCTTCAAATATACTGTCGAGACAGAAAAAGCCTTCACATTCAAAATCCGCATTCCGTCTTTTGCGGAAAATCTTACCGTTAACGGAAAAGCAGCAAATGCGGAGGAGCTTTCATTTGAAATTGCGGCAGGCGAAAAGCTTGAAACTCAAATCAGATAACAAAGTGTAATCCGTATTGTTTCGCAGGTATTCTTCCATCTTGCCGCTGAGTAGTAATCTGACATAGCTCATAGGCTCGTTGTAGACGAGATAGTCGAGTTCTGATGTTTCGTACATATTGTTTGAATATTCGTTTTCGACTGCATCGCAGTCGATTGATACCATTGAACCGTCGGTGAGCTTGACTTCAACACAAGCGGTATCAACATTAAATTCACAAGAAATAATGTTATTAATCATAATCTAAAAACTCCTTTTATTTGTTAAAAAACGTAGGAAAAGTAGAGCCTGAAAACATTGATATATAAGGGATTGGAAGTGCGGTAATTGAGGGGTACGTATAGTTTGACCTGTAACCCCGATTTTGCGTTTACTTTTTCCACATAATGAATTTTAAGTTGCAAAAATCAAACATATTCGTTACAGTTAAAAATTAACCAAATAGAGCTTCTGAAACCGTTGTATATCAACGGTCTCAAAGTGCGGTAATTGAGGGGTGCGTATAGTTTGACCTGTTACCCCGATTTTGCGGTTCTATTGTTCCAATGGCTAAATTTCAAGTTGTAAAAAATCAGTCGATTTGCAACAGTGAAAAAAGTTTGACATTTTTCCGGAAAAAGTTTAAAATATAAATGCGAGGAAAAATGTGTTTTTCATAATTAAAAGATCTCCTTTTAAATGTGAAAGGAGCGCAAAACCAATTTGACGTCAGAAAAATCAAACAGCGGTATGGAAATTCCCGATTACGCAATTGAAAGAATTGCAAGATGCTTACTTCCGATAATGCAGGAATATTTTGAAAGCGAGGAAGGACAGCGGGAACTCAGGGAATATGAACAGACTGCTGAAGAATGAGTAAGACAGATGCAGGCGAGACGGAAAGTCCCGCCTGCTTTTTTTACAACCTCAAAATGAAATATCCCGAATAAAAACAAAAAATCCGAACCCATTGCCGATTGGCATTAAGTTCGGATTTCTCCAATGTGGTGGAAGAGGGTGGATTCGAACCACCGAAGTCGTTGACGGCAGATTTACAGTCTGCTCCCTTTGGCCGCTCGGGAACTCTTCCATATTAAATTGGAGCTGGTGGACGGACTCGAACCCCCGACCTGCTGATTACAAATCAGCTGCTCTACCAACTGAGCTACACCAGCATTTTGCTGTGTTCCGTAGAACGCTTGACTAATATATCATATATTTTCGATTAAGTCAAGCATTTTTTGAAAAATTTTTGATAATTTTAATATCGCAGGGCAGCATGGAGGCTGACCTGCGATTTTCACTCTTTATAACGACTCTCTATAATGCACTATCGTCCATATTTCGTCTTTGACCTGAAGCTTTTCATCGGTAAGTTCATATACAACAGTAACATCTTCAATAGATGCGCCGTCTTCATTTACATATCTGAATGATAAATTAAAAGCAAAATCTTCTTTCGCTTCCAACCTTTCAATATTATCAGGCATACACACAATGGTAAATGTCACTTCGGTATCATAGCTTATCGGCTGAATAAGAACCCTGTCTATTTCGCTGCCCGGAACCCAGTGAAAATTTTCAAACGGGTCGTGAACAACGGCTGTATACTCGGTTATCAGGCATTTGCTTTCTTCATAAAAATTCAAGACACCGTAATCACCGATATCGGCATAATATGTTTTTGAATTTCCGTTTTTATCGGTGAAAACAAGGTCCATGCAACATCCAATTTTACCTTCCTGAGCCTCAACTTCATCATACTCAGACCCATTATACTCAAAAACAAAAATCTGCTCATTACCTTCAACCTTGACTTCAAGAAGATCAATATAGAAATCATCTTTGTTATCGTATTCCCATACGATTCCTTTTGATTTATCATAGGGAAAAGCTATTTTATCCTGCTTTCCACCTGTAATATTGGTAAAGAAATTTCCAAAAACTCCCGCTATCAATATAATCGGAAAAAGAAAAATCATCCATATTGATGCACCCATTTAAATCCCCCCTTATTTATTGTTTATTGTAAGTGATTTTTAAACAAAAGTCAATCAACTTTGATTTACATAAGTGTAAAGTTCGGTTGAAATTTATGCTTTTTCAGATAAAAAACGGCCTGCATCGCTGCAAGCCGTCTTTGTTTTTAGAATGTACCTTCGTTGATTACAACATTAAGAAGCTCGGGAACCATGAAGAGGAACTTGGGAAGCCATTCGCCGAATGCGTAAGCTGCAAGACCGAAGAAGCTGGGGATAACTCCGAGGTAATATTCAACCTCGCTTGTTGTATTGTCGCCTGTGAAGGTGATTTCGTTCTTGCCTGTTTCCTTTTCAAGAGTAAATTCGTCGATAACGGTGATTATTTCTTCGCCGTTTGCGCCGGGCTCGTCAGCAAGGATATATGACTTGAAGTTGAGCTTTCCGCCGTCAACGGAGATTGTGTTGAAGCAGCCGCCGATGTTGGTCTGCTTTGTCTGATCCCAATCTTCGCCGTCCCAGTAGTTGCCGTAGCTGTTCTTCTGGATTGTCATTGCAGCGATGAAATCGGTCTTAAGGAAATGGTTTGCAAGGAAGGAACGAACTTCGTATCTCTTTGTACCTGCTGTGCCTGCAAGAACGAAAGTTGCACCGTTATCATCAAGCTTGTTGTTGGTGAGGGGCTTTGTTCTGAGGTACTGATGGTCGTGACCGCTCATTACAAGGTCAACATCGCACTGTGCGAGAACCTTTGTGAGGCTGCTCTGGAGATAGAGAGCATCGGGCCATTTGCCGTCCTTGCCGAGTGTGTAGGGTGACTTGTGCATGCAAACGATTTTCCAGTCTGCGTCTGTGCTGTTGAGGTCATTCTTGAGCCACTGAAGCTGTGCGAATGAAACGGCAAGAAGGTCGTTTGTATTAAGAACGGCAAAGTGAGCGTTGCCGTAATCGAATGAATAGTTAACGCCGTTGAGGTTCTGAACGCTTTCGGAAGTATCGAGGCAGAACATGTTGTTGAACCAATCCCAAACGCCGAGACCGTCGTGGTTACCTGAAACGGGAACGATTGTTGTGTTGCGGTTGATTTCCGCAAGAGCCTGATCATAGTAATCCCATTCTTCGTTGGTGCTGTCGTTTGTGAAGTCACCGAGATTTACCATGAATTCAGCTGTGGGCATTGTTCTGAATGCGGCATTGAGAACATCTGCGCCTGCCTGGAAGTTTTCAAGGCTGCTTGCCTGAATATCTGCAACGGTAATGAAATCAAACTTGCTGTCGCCGTTATCTGTAACGAATTTACCCCATTCGCTGAACTCTGTGCCGTTGCCGACTCTGAAAGCATAGAGAGCACCTGCGGTAAGACCTGTTACGGTTGCTTTGTGAAGGTAGTTGCCTTCCCATTCGATAACCTCTGCGTATTCAACCTTTGCATTTGCAGGCAGAATTTCAACAACGCTTGAGGTGTTGGTTTTTGTGTACCATGTGATACCCTTGTCTGCGTTTCTGCCGTAAACTGCAACGGAAATGCGGAATGGAGTTGTGTCACCGATTACTGCGGGCTCTGCAATTTCAGCTTCGGTTGCTTCGGCTGTTTCTTCTGCAGCGGCTGCGTCCTCTGCGATTACTGCAGCTGTGTCCTCTGCGAGTGCTTCATCAGCGGAAACCGAAACGGTTGCAATGCCGAAAACAAGGGAAATGCTGAGAATAACAGCAATGAGTTTTTTAATGTTAATCATTTTTGTTTTCCTTTCAAAACTTAATTTATTGCTTACGGCGGGAGCATGCCCCCGCCCTGCAAATACAAATTATAATGCTATTTTTGAATCCCATTTTGTGAGCCACTCGCCTGTGCGGCAGTTTCTTGCTCTGAAAAGAATTTCATCGTCATAAACCTCAACGATGTATGTAAGACCCGAGCCGTTTCCGCCTTCTTCGCCATCCTTGTTTTCAATTGAAAGAGCAGGAACGTTGAAGGAATGGAAGCCTTCAATCTTTTCGTAGCTGTACTGGCTGAAGCCTGCGTGAAGGTGACCTGTGATAAGAACAACCGTGCTGTCGTTTGCATGCTTTGCAAGGATTGCCTTGATATCGTCGCTCTGGTCGCCTACTGAACCTGCTTCCTTGTTGGTGCCGTTACCCCATGTTGTGGGGAGGTTGTGAGTGAGCTTAAGGGGCTGATGAAGAATAACAAATACGGGCTTGCCCTTTTCTGTTGCAAGCTCGTTATCGAGCCATTTAAGCTGTTCGGGGCTGATATATGCCTCTTCAAACTCGGTTCTGTCCGAACCCATAACGATGAACTTATAGCCGTTTACATATTCGGAATAAGCAAGCTTTCCTTCTGCGTAAACTCTGCCTTCGATGGTGTCCTCATCGTTGAGTGCATCGATAAACTGATAAACACGGCTTGTGCTCTGCTGATAAAGACGGAGTCTGATATCGTGGTTACCGGTTGCCATTATGAATCTTGTATCAATGGGAGCAAGCTCATCATAAGCAAGGTCATATTCCTCTGCAAGACCGTTTTCCGCAATATCGCCGATACCGACAATAGCATCAAGTCTTTCGGCGTTGCGAAGGTCAATGCAAGCTTCCTGAAAATCCTGATATCTGCCGAACATGTAGTTTGAAACCTGCGGGTCGGCAACGGTTGCAAAAACGAGCTTTGCATCGGACTTTGCAGCTTTGATAACATCATCCGTTGAAGGAGCAACAACGCCGCCGTTGACGGAATAGATGATTGACATGATGAATGCGAAAAGTTTAAAGAAGATTTGCTGAACTGCGTTTAAACACATAATTCATTTCCCTCCAAATAATATATATACAATAAAATACCACTAAAAGGATAAAAAGTCAATAAACAAAACAGCAATATGTGTATGGATCACGGCAGATGAGATTAAGTTTTATTCAGTTTATCATCCGGCTGTCAAAGTTTAAAAATCATATTATATCGAAACGATTATGTTCCGTGCAAAGACCAATTGACAAGATTATACAAATTCTTTGCAAAAAAATACACTAATTTGGATTAAATAAAGGGTTTACAAACCGAAAGAAAAGTGTTAGTATAATTAGCGGTGTATTATATTAACCAATTATACTAAATAGGCTTAAAATTTTTAGGAGGAAAAAGACTATGGCTAGAAAAATGAAGACCATGGACGGTAACAACGCCGCTGCATGGGTGTCATATGCTTTCACAGAAGTTGCAGGCATTTACCCCATCACTCCGTCAAGCCCCATGGCAGACTATGTTGACCAGTGGTCAGCACAGGGCATGAAGAACATTTTCGGCACAACAGTTAAGGTTGCCGAGATGCAGTCCGAAGCAGGTGCAGCAGGTACCGTTCACGGTTCACTCGCAGCAGGTGCTCTTACCACAACTTACACTGCATCGCAGGGTCTTCTTCTTATGATCCCCAACATGTACAAAATCGCAGGTGAGCTTCTTCCCAGCGTTTTCCACGTTTCGGCACGCTGCGTTGCTTCACATGCTCTTAACATTTTCGGCGACCATTCAGACGTTTATGCTTGCCGTCAGACAGGCTTCGCTATGCTCGCTGAAACAAACACACAGGAAGTTATGGACCTCGGTGCTGTTGCACACCTTGCATCAATCAAGGGCAGAGTTCCCTTCATCAACTTCTTTGACGGTTTCCGTACATCCCACGAGCTTCAGAAGATTGCTGTTTGGGATTTCGAGGACCTCAAGGAAATGTGCGATATGGACGCTGTTGAGGCTTTCAGAAAGAGAGCTCTCAACCCCGAAAGACCCGTTATGCGCGGTTCACACGAAAACGGCGACATCTTCTTCCAGCACAGAGAAGCTTGCAACTCCTACTATGATGCTCTTCCCGCTATCGTAGAAGAATACATGGATAAGGTTAATGCAAAGCTCGGTACAAACTACAAGCTCTTCAACTACTACGGCGCTCCCGATGCAGAGAGAGTTATCATCGCTATGGGTTCAGTTTGCGACGTAGCAGAAGAAGTTATCGACTATCTTACCGCAAAGGGTGAGAAGGTTGGTCTTGTTAAGGTTCGTCTTTACAGACCCTTCTCAGCTGAAAAGCTCGTTGAAGCTATCCCCGCAACAGCAAAGAAGATTGCTGTTCTCGACAGAACAAAGGAACCCGGTTCACTCGGCGAACCCCTTTATCTTGATGTTGTTGCCGCTCTTGCTGCAACAGGCAGAACAGGCGCACAGGTAATCGGCGGCCGTTACGGTCTCGGTTCAAAGGATACTCCTCCCGCAAGCATCTTCGCAGTATATGAAGAGCTCGCAAAGGATGCTCCCAAGGCACAGTTCACAATGGGTATCAACGATGACGTTACAAACCTTTCTCTTGAAGAGAAGGAAGCTCCCAACACCGCAGCAGAAGGCACAATCGAGTGCAAGTTCTGGGGTCTCGGCGGCGACGGCACAGTTGGTGCTAACAAAGACTCAATCAAGATCATCGGCGACCATACAGATAAGTACGTTCAGGCTTACTTCCAGTATGACTCAAAGAAGACCGGCGGTATCACAATTTCTCACCTTCGTTTCGGCGACAGCCCCATCAAGTCCCCCTACTACATCAACAAGGCAGACTTTGTTGCTTGCCACAACCCCTCATATGTAGAAAAGGGCTATAAGATGGTTAACGATGTTAAGCCCGGCGGCGTATTCCTTATCAACTGCCAGTGGGATGAAGCAGAGCTTGCTGCAAAGCTTCCCGCAGAAGCAAAGAGATACATCGCAAAGAACAATGTTCAGCTTTACACAGTTAATGCTATCGACCTTGCTGCACAGATCGGTCTCGGCAAGAGAACAAACACCGTTCTTCAGTCCGCTTTCTTCTCACTTTCAAAGGTTCTTCCCGCAGAGGAAGCAATCGGCTACATGAAGGAAAAAGCACAGAAGTTTATGAAGAAGGGTAAGGAAATCGTTGAAATGAACGAAAAGGCTATTGACGCAGGTGCAACAGCTTACGTTAAGATCAACGTTCCCGCAGAATGGGCAGATGCAGCTGACGATGCAGCTCCCGCAGCATCAAAGGGTGCAGAAAAGCTCGTTAAGATGGTTGACGGCATTATGAAGCCCGTTGGCCTTATGAACGGTGACGCACTTCCCGTTTCAGCATTTGTTGACCATGCTGACGGTACTTTCGAGCAGGGCGCTTCCGCTTACGAAAAGAGAGGCGTTGCAGTTATGGTTCCCGCATGGGACGGCTCAACCTGCGCACAGTGCAACAAGTGCTCCTATGTTTGCCCCCACGCAACAATCAGACCCTATGCTCTTACAGCTGAAGAAGCAGCTGCTGCTCCCTCCAACGCAATCATCGTTGACAAGAAGGGTAAGGGCAAGGATTCATATAAGTACTCACTCGCAGTTTCACCCCTCGATTGTATGGGATGCGGCGTTTGCGTAGGCGTATGCCCCACAAACTCCCTCAAGATGGTTTCAAGAGAAAGCCAGGACGATATGCAGCCCGTATTCGATTACATGGTTGAAAACGTAACAGTTAAGGCTGACCTTGCTGACAACACCGTTATCGGCAGCCAGTACAAGACTCCTCTCCTTGAGTTCTCCGGCTCATGCGCAGGCTGTGCAGAAACAGCTTATGCACGCCTTATCACTCAGATGTTCGGCGACAGAATGTACATCTCCAATGCTACAGGCTGTTCATCAATCTGGGGCGGTCCCGCAGCAACATCACCCTACACAGTTAACAAGAAGGGCTACGGTCCTGCATGGGCTAACTCCCTCTTTGAAGATAACGCAGAGCACGGCTTCGGTATGTACCTTGGTCAGAATGCTATCCGCAATGCTCTCATCGCTAAGGTTGAAGCAGTTGCAGCAGCAGAATGTGCAACAGAAGAAATCAAGGCAGCAGCTAACGCTTATCTTGAAACAGTTAACGACGGTGCAAAGAACGGCGCAGCTACAGAAGCTCTCGTTGCAGCTCTTGAAGGCTGTGATTGTGACACCTGCAAGGAAATCCTTGCAAGCAAGGAATATCTTGCCAAGAAGTCAGTTTGGATCTTCGGCGGCGACGGCTGGGCATACGATATCGGCTTCGGCGGCGTTGACCATGTTCTTGCAGCAGGTGAAGATGTAAACATCATGGTATTCGATACAGAAGTTTACTCCAACACAGGCGGTCAGGCATCCAAGGCTTCCAACATCGGTCAGGTTGCACAGTTCGCAGCAGCAGGTAAGGGCATCGCAAAGAAGAGCCTTGCTGAAATCGCAATGAGCTACGGCTACGTTTACGTTGCACAGATTGCTATGGGCGCAGATGCTAACCAGACAATCAAGGCTATTGCAGAAGCAGAAGCTTACAACGGTCCCTCAATCATCATCGCTTATGCACCTTGCGAAATGCACTCAATCAAGGGCGGCATGATCAACTGCCAGAGCGAAATGAAGAAGGCTGTTGACTGCGGTTACTGGAACATGTTCCGTTATAACCCTGCTCTCAAGGCTGAAGGCAAGAATCCCTTCACCATCGACAGCAAGCCCGCAACAGGCAGCTACAGAGAATTCCTTCTCAACGAAGCTCGTTATTCATCACTCACACGTTCCTTCCCCGAAAGAGCAGAAGAACTCTTCGCTCTTGCAGAGAAGACATCAGTTGAGAGATATGAACACCTCCTTCGTCTTAAGGACCTCTATGCTCCCAAGGCTGACTGATTAACAGTTGCCTCACGAAGTGAAGGCCAAAAGAAACTGAATAAATAAAATAATGGCTTGCATGGGAACTAACCTGTGCAAGCCATTTTAATATCCGTTTATATTTAATGTTTTTATCTTTCAATCAAATAGTCAATACCTCTTAAATACCCCTCAAATCCGAGACCTATAAAAGATTTTTCGCATGCCATGCCTGCATAGGAAATCTGCCTGAAATCCTCTCTTTTGGAAACATCGGAAATATGAATTTCCACAGCAGGGAGAGCAACGGATTTAAGAGCATCAAGAATTGCAACGCTTGTATGAGTATAAGCGGCGGGATTTATGACAATGCCGTCAAAATTTCCGTATGCAGCCTGAATTTCGTCAACAATGCTGCCCTCGTGGTTTGACTGAAAAAGCTTAACCTCAATGCCTTTTTCGGCGGCATAGCCTTCAATCAGCTCACAAAGGTCGGCATAGGTGTTTTTGCCGTAAATTCCCGGCTCTCTGATGCCAAGCATATTGATATTCGGTCCGTTTATTACAAGGATACGCATTCGAGAATCCTCCTTACTGTTATTTCGGGGTCGGGGTCAACCGAAACTGTGAAATCCGCCGTTTCAAGATAGAGAGGTAAGCGGATTTCAAGCATCTTTTTGAGTGCTTCGGCATCCTTTGAGAGGGGTCTGCCGTCGGTTGCGAGGTTATCAATATCGGATTTAAGGAAAATTACGGTTGAATTTTCTCTTAAAGCAATTCGGTTTTCTTCACGGAGAATTGCACCGCCACCCGTAGCAATGATTTTGCCTGCAAGCTTTGAAACAGACTTCACAGCCTCTGTTTCACGGTTTCTGAACTCGTTTTCGCCGTATTTTGCAAAGATTTCGGGAATTTTTTTGCCAGATTTTTCAACTTCCGCATCGGTGTCAATGCAATCACGACCTGTTTTTTTCGTCAGAAGTGAGGCACAGGTGGATTTTCCGCAGCCGGGCATACCGATAAGGACAATATTTTTCTGTCTGTTAATTATGATATCGTAAATTCTGTCGATTTCGGAAAGGGGTATTTCCTTGCCCGTGAATATTTCGGCAGCACGCAGTGCCTGTGCAACGAGCATATAAAGACCGTTTATGCAGTCAATTCCGAGCTTTTCGGCATCAAGAAGGAAAACGGTGCGTGCGGGATTATAAATAAGGTCAAGTGCCTTTTTACATTTTGAGAATTTTGAAAGGTCAATGAGTCTTTCGCCGTTGTTGGGGTACATTCCCACGGGGGTTGTGTTGATAATTATATCCGCATCGTAATGGCGGGAAATATTTTCGTAATTATCTTCGCCTGTGCGGGAAACAACAATGATTTCCTTTGCGCCTTTATCCGCCGCAACATGGCGAACGGTGAGGCTTGCACCGCCGTTTCCGAGAATGAGAACTTTTTTACCGCTGAAATCACAGCCGCATTTTTCCGCCATATAGGAAAAGCCGAAATAATCTGTGTTATCGCCGAAAAGAGTGCCGTCGCTTCTGCGGATAACGGTGTTGACGCTTCCGACCTTCTCAGCGGTTTCGCTTCGTTCGTCACAGCGGTTGAATGCTTCAATTTTATATGGAATGGTAACGTTATATCCCTTTAACGAGGTATCCGAAAAAAACGAGTCAAGATTTTCGGGCTCGGTGGGATATAATTTGTATTCATAATCGCAGAGCAGAGAATGTATCTCGGGCGAAAGGGAATGACCGAGCTTTCTGCCTAAAAGTCCGTACATGTTAATCCTCCGTGTAGCTTCCGAGGTAAATGAATTTTTCGGCATCGTTTTCAAGCTCGCTGAAAAGAGCCTTGAGATTTTCGGAATAAACGGAAGCATCAATATCAAAATAGAACATAAATTCAAAGTTGCTGCCGGGGATGGGACGGCTTTCAAGCTTCGTCATGTTGAGACCGAGGGCGGCAAATCTTGAAAGAATATTATAAAGTGAACCGGGCTCATGGGGAATTGTCATCATAAAGCTCGTTTTCTTTGCGCCGGGATAAATCTCGGGCGTTTTTGAAATGCAGATAAAACGTGTGTAGTTGTTATCGGTATTCTGAATTCCCGTTTTAAGCACCTTAAGACCGTAAAGTGCCGCGCCGTCCTTTGAGCCGATTGAAGCGCAGTCCTTTCTTCCGCTTTCGGCAACCATTTTTGCCGCAACTGCCGTGTTTTCGCAAACGGTTACCTTAACGCCGAGCGTATTCAGGAATTCGGAGCATTGATTTATAGCCTGCTCATGGGAGAAAATCTCCTTTATATCGCTCATTTCAACGCCCTCGGGAGCAAGAATTGAGTGGCGAATGAAGAGCTTGAGGCTGTGTGTGATATAGAATTTATATTTTTCCATGAGGTCATAGACTTTGTTAACCGTACCTGCTGTGCTGTTTTCAACGGGGAGTACGCCATAACGGCAGAAACCGCCGTCAACCGCCTTGAAAACATCCTCAAAGCCTCTGCAATAGAAAATTGTGGGGAATGCAAACATCTTGTCGCAGGCAAGCTGTGAGTATGCGCCCTCAACGCCCTGGCAGGCAACCATAGCTCTTTCGGGGCGGAGGCAGGGAGTATGATTTGTGACATCCTCAATCATTTTTGAAACGGGAGAGGTGGGGTTTATCAGCTTTTTCTGATATGAACGGCTCAAATTAAAAAGGGTTTCATAAAGGGTTTTTGTGTATCCTTCAAATTCGGGAGAAACATTTGCAGTTACCTTATTGATAACGTCTCTTTCACGTTCACGGTTGAAAACGGGCATGTTATTTTCCTGCTTGAATTTCGCAATCTGTGCCGCCGTTTCCATGCGCTCCTGAAAAAGCTTTGTCAGCTCCGAGTCAATTCTGTCTATGTTATTTCTTAATTCCTTAATTTCCATGATTTACCTCATTTTAATATATAATCTGCAATAACTATTGCCGCAGCCGCTTCAATGCACGGCACTGCTCTCGGCACGATGCAGGGGTCATGTCTGCCGCCGATAACGAGTTCTTCTTTTTCAAGAGATTCAACGTTGATTGAATTCTGCTTCATTCCGATTGACGGGGTGGGTTTCATCGCCGCACGGAAAACTATCGGCATTCCCGATGAAATACCGCCGAGAATTCCGCCGTGATTATTGGTGGCGGTGCGGATATTGCCGTTTTCGCAGATGAAATCATCGTTATTTTCGCTGCCACGGAGTGTGCTTCCCTCAAAGCCTGAACCGAATTCAATTCCCTTGACTGCGGGAATTCCGAAAACCGCCATGCTTATTCTGTTTTCAATTCCGTCAAAAATCGGGTCGCCGATGCCGACGGGCATTCCTGTTATTGCGCACTCGATTGTGCCGCCTACGGAATCACCGAGAGCCTTTGCATCGTAAATTTCTTTTCTCATCAGCTCGCCCTGCTTATCGTTGATAACAGGGAAAGGTTTTGAGAGAATTTTATCAAAATCATCTGCATTTACATTAATGGGGTCAAATTTTTCATCTTTAACCTTGCCGATTGAGGCAATATGTGCGCCGATTTTTATGCCTTTTTCTTCAAGCATCTGCATGCATACCGCGCCTGCGAAGCAGAGGGGTGCAGTGAGTCTGCCGCTGAAATTTCCGCCGCCTCTGATATCATTGAAACCCTCGTGCTTTACCCATGCGGCAAAGTCGCTGTGTGAGGGTCGGGGAACAAGCTTCAGCTTGTCATAATCGCCCGAGCGGGTGTTTGTGTTAAAAATAACTGCACAAAGAGGAGCGCCGCAGGTTACGTTATCAACAACGCCCGAGAGGATTTTAACCTCGTCAGCCTCTTTTCTCGGAGTTGAAAGGTCATTCTGACCCGGTGCACGCCTTGCCATGAATGCGGCGGTTTTCTCCGTATCTATTTTAAAGCCTGCGGGCAGACCGTCAATCACAACGCCGATTGCCTCGGAATGTGACTGACCGAAAATACTGATTTTTATGTTGTTTCCGAAATTACAGGACACGGGCTTTACCTCCCAGTTTGTTATAATCATTGAAAAATTCAGGATAGGATTTGTTGACGGCTTCGGCATTACGGATTATAACGGGATTTTCGCATTTGACTGCCGCAACAGCCGCAGCCATGGCAATTCTGTGGTCATTGAATGAATTAACCTCGCCGCCAAAGAGTGATTTTTTGCCGTTTATCACCATTCCGTCGTCGGTTTCGGAGATATCCGCGCCGAGCGAGCGCAGCATATCGCAGACGGTCTGAATTCTGTCGCTTTCCTTAAGGCGGAGACGCTGTGCATTATAAATAACGGTTTCGCCTTCTGCGGTTGAAGCGATTGCCGCAATAACGGGTACGGCATCGGGAATATCCGAAGCATCGATTTCACAGCCGTGAAGCGAAGATACATCGGCTTTATAGCTGCCGAGATTTTCGGTTATGACAGCACCCATTTTTTTGAGTACATCAATTATCGCCTTATCGCCTTGGGTTGAGTCGGGGTTGAGACCCGTCACCTCTGCACCCATGCAAAGGGGAAATGCGGCATTTGACCAGTCGCCCTCAACGGTGAAATCACAGCCGTGAAGAGGCGAATTATTTATATAAAAAGTATTGTTTTCTTCTTTGATGTCCGCCCCGAATTGCTTTAAAACCTGAACGGTCATGTCGATATAGGGACGGGATTCCACGGGAGGCAGCAGACGGATTTTTCCGCCGCCGAGGTATGAAAGAGCCATGAGCAGACCCGTCACAAACTGCGAACTGACGTCGCCTCTCATTGTAAATTCTCCTGCAGAAATTCTGCCCGAAACTTTGAGAGGAAATTCGTCGGAGATTTCTGCGCCCATGCGGATTAATTCTTCCTTTAAAGGAGAAAGAGGTCTTTCGGGGAGTCTGCCCGAGCCATGGATAACGGTTTTTGTGCCAAGCGCACAAACAAC
The DNA here is from genome assembly GCA_017466365.1 of Clostridia bacterium. Classification (GTDB taxonomy): domain Bacteria; phylum Bacillota; class Clostridia; order Oscillospirales; family Acutalibacteraceae; genus CAG-177. The sequence goes on from JAFTUG010000009.1 coordinate 23,589, forward strand.
AGGAAGCAGAAAACGCAGAGTTGAGCCGCTTTCGTTGCAGTCAATCTCTGCTGTTTCGCATGGGGTATCAGACGGTATCACGGAATAAACCGTGCCGTTTTTTTCAATGACCGCGCCGAGAGAACGAAGGCACGAAACGGTTGCTTCGATATCGGCGGAGGTCGTATTTATTTTTATTTTGCTTTTGCCCTTTGAAAGGCAGGCACAAATCAATGCACGGTGTGCAAAAGATTTTGAGGAGATTGCCTCTATGCCGCCCGAAATGGGAGCAGGGATGATTTGAATGTTCATAGGTTTCTCCGATTTCAGAATTCCACCTTATCCGTCACTGCGGTGACACCTTCTCCTCAAGGAGAAGGCGGGGAAATTGCTCCCCGCGAGATAAGATTATTGAATATATCCTGACAAACACTTTCAAAAGAGTTGTTTACATCGTCATTTGAATATCTCAAAACAGTTAAACCCAAAGAAGATAAATATTTATCTCTTTTTTCGTCTTTCTGTTTTCCTTCGTCATAATAATGCTGTGAACCGTCAAGCTCGATAATCATTTTTGCACTTGCACAGTAAAAATCAACAATGTAATTACCGATTACCTTCTGACGATGAAAAGTAACAGGTATTTCCTTAAGAAAATCATACCAAAGATGTCTTTCTTCTTTAGTCATGTTTTTTCTTAACTTCTGAGAGTTTGCTGTCAATTTTTTGTTGTTATAATTATTCATAAAACTAACTTTTAAAATGAAATTATATGTTTCGGCTTCTCCTTGAGGAGAAGCTCCGCCATGGGCGGTGATGAGGTGGTTCTGAAAACAAATATATATCAACACCTCATCCACCGCAAGCGGTCCCCCTTCCCCTCAAGGGGAAGGCGTTTGATACTCCGCAATCTGATACAATGTTTCAACGGGAATTTTTTTAAGAATACAATTGCCCATAATTTCGGGAACAACGAAATTTATCGTGCCGCCCGTGCGTTTTTTATCGGAAAGAGCAACATCTGCAAGGTCATTCGGTGCAAAATCGCAAGCGGTTGGCAGATTATTGTTTTTATTCGCCTCAATTATCGCCGCTGTGCAGTCCTCCTTGCTCCAGCCGAGTGCATAAGATGCTTTTGCCGCAATAACCATGCCGATTGCAACCGCATTTCCGTGAGCAATTTCAAAATTGCTGATTTTTTCAATGGAATGTGCCATGGTGTGGCCGAAATTGAGAAGCTGTCTGTCGCCCGTGTCAAATTCATCCTTTGCCACAACATCACGCTTTAATTCAACACAGCGGGCAATGATATTTTCCATATCGGATTTTACATCACCTGACTGCACTTTGTCAAACAATTCCTTATCAAAGATAACGCCGTATTTTATGACTTCAGCCATGCCGTTTGCAAATTCGGTTTCGGGAAGAGTTGAAAGAGTGTTGATATCGCAAAGCACGAGCGAAGGCTGATAGAATGCGCCCATCAGATTTTTGCCTGCGGTGAGATTAACCGCCGTTTTTCCTCCGACTGAAGAGTCAACCGCCGCAAGCAGAGTGGTCGGCACCTGAACAAAGGGGATTCCTCTTAAAAAGAGTGATGCTGCAAGACCCGTCATATCGCCCGTAACGCCGCCGCCGAGTGCAACAAGAAAATCGCTGCGTGTAAGCTTATTTTCGGCTGCAAATTCAATCAGCTCAAAGAGGGTTTCTTTGCTTTTTGACTCTTCACCTGCGGAAAAAACGAAATCAAGAGTCTGAATTCCCGAATTTTCAAGACTTGTCTTTGCTTTTTCGAGCCAATGCACGGCAACGTTGGTATCCGTTACGATAACCGCCCTGCTTTTTCCGAAAAGAGAAACGCATTTTTCGCCGAGAGAAGAAAGAATATCCTTTCCGATTATAACATCATAATTTTTAGAAGCGTTAACGTTGATAACTTTCATTTTTATCCCTACTTTGCCTGTTTTTTGCTGTCCGTACCCTCTTTAAGAAGCTCGATAAGACCTTCTCTGTCGTCATTTTTGAGAGCTGTGCTGTATTCGGTAAGTCTTTCGACCAAAAAATCTATTTCCGCAGTAAGGTTGTCCTTATTTTCAAAGAAAAGCTCGGACCACATTGCCTCATTGAGCTTTGAAACACGGGTCAGGTCTCTGTAGCTGCCCGCCGAAAATCCCTTCTGCTTAACTGCCGTATGGCTCTTAACATAGGCATTTGAAATTATGTGAGGAAGCTGTGATGTAAAGGCGATTACCTTGTCATGCTCCTCGGGAGAAGTGAAATTGACCTCGCCGAAGCCTGCATCGGTAAGTACATCACGGAATTTCTGGAGAATGCGGATATCCGTGTTATCCTTCGGAGTAATAATCATTGTTGCGTTTTTGAAAAGATTTGCTCTTGTGTGACCGAAGCCCGAGAACTGCGTGCCTGCCATGGGATGTGCACCGATAAAGATAAATCCGTTTTCCTCGGCAAGCTTTTCGCACGGAGCGCAGATGAGCCTTTTTACGCCGCCGCAGTCCGCAACAATTGCCCCTTTTTTAATTTTCTTTGCAAAATTCTCAACAAAATCAACCGTTGCCTGCGGATAGAGAGCAATCAGAATCATGTCGCATTCGCCGATATTTTCTTCCGTCAGCTCGCCTTTTATTGCTTCAACCATTTTTGCGGCAAGAAGGGAGCTTCTGTTTCTGTCAAGACCGTATACCTCGTGCTTTCCGCTTTCGGAAAGAGCTCTTGCAAGAGAGCCGCCGATAAGTCCGAGACCTGCAATACCTATTTTCATATCTTACACCTTAAAATTTATTGATAATTTCTCTTATAGCATTAACTTCGCCCACGATTTGTGCGAATTCCTCGGGTCTCAATGCCTGCGGACCGTCACAGAGAGCATGTGCGGGGTCGTTATGAACTTCAATCATAAGACCGTCTGCGCCTGCAGCAACTGCCGCAAGAGCAAGGGGTCTGACCATTCTTGCAATACCTGCCGCATGGCTCGGGTCTGCGATAATGGGAAGATGTGTTTTTTCTTTAAGAAGCGCAATTGCGGAAATATCCATGGTGTTTCTTGTGTAATGCTCAAAGGTGCGTATGCCTCTTTCGCAAAGCATAACCTTGCTGTTGCCGCCTGCCATGATATATTCGGCACTCATAAGAAGCTCCTCCATTGTTGCGGCAAGACCTCTTTTGAGAAGAATGGGCTTATCCGTTTTGCCGAGTTCCTTGAGAAGCTCAAAGTTCTGCATGTTTCTTGCGCCGACCTGAATAACATCAACATCCTCAAAAAGAGGGAGATGCGAAAGGTCCATGATTTCGGTAACAATCGGTGCGCCCGTTGCTTTTCTCGCTTCACGCAGAAGCTCGAGACCCTCGGCTCTCATGCCCTGGAAAGCATAGGGAGAGGTTCTGGGCTTGAATGCACCGCCGCGAAGAAGGTTTGCGCCTGCTGCCTTGATGTCGTTTGCAATGGAACAAATCTGTTCGGGAGATTCAACGGAGCAGGGGCCTGCGATAAACTGGAAATTGCCGCCGCCGATTTTGTGGCCGCATACGTCGATGACTGTATCATCGGGGTGAAACTTTCTGTTGGCGCTCTTATAAGGCTCGCTGATTCGTGCAACGTTTGAAACTATGTTAAGACCGCTGATAAGGTCCATGTCAACACGGCTTGTGTCACCTACAAGACCGAGAATAGTGTCATACATACCGTTACTGCGGTGAATTTCGAGATTAAGGCTTTCAAGCCATTCAACAAGATTTTGGATTTGAGCTTCGTCCGTTCCTTTTTTAATTGATACAATCATTTCTGTGACCTCCGTATATTATAATACATTATTCCAAAAAACAAAAGACCCCGCAGTGTAAATTTCACTGCGGGGAATAATCCTTAATATCCGTTTTCAGCAAAACCTACTTAAACCCTATCAAATTACTTGATAAAGTAAAAGTAAAAGTATGCAGCTGTGAAAACGTTTTTAGTCATTGAGAATTACCTCTGAATAATTTGTTGCATACAGAATAGCACTTTGAAATGAGTTTGTCAATAGTTTTTGATAAAAAAGTTTTAGCGATTTAAAGCGGTTATCTGACAGACAGCTAAAGCGTCCAATGCACGCTCGTGGCTTTCGGGAGTGACACCGGCACAGCATTTTGCATCAACAAAAATAGGAGTTTCGGGGAGATAAGCCTTGATAATCATTGCATTTGAGATAACGCAGATATCGGTGCAAAGACCGATGAGAGTTATTTCCTCGATTTTTTCGTCATAGGTATCATAGGTTTTGAGAAGCTGAGCGAGCGCAACGCTGCCGAAGGTGGGCTTATCAATCGGCTCTTCCTTGCGGAGTGCATCAAGCTCGGAATGAATCTGCCAGCCGTCGGTGCCTTTTATGCAATGCTCAACGGGAAGATTTTTTCCCTCCTGCGTTGAGAGATAATCGGGCTCGTGGGTATCACGGGTGAAAAGCACTCTGCCCTCAAAGCCCTCGATTTTTGCCTTTACGGCAGGGAGAATTGCAACGGCTTCCTTTGTGCCGAGAGCACCGTCAATAAAATCATTCTGCATGTCAACAACTATAAGAAATTTCATAATTTAACCTCATATTTTTGCAGTTTATCAGCGGGATGTGGGCATCCCGCCCTACAATAATGCACGATTTCTGCGGTAGGGGCGGATAATATCCGCCCGAAATATTTATGCTTTGTTACCGTTATCGGCAATCAAAATAATCAAAAACCGAACTGGTCATAGAAATACTCAAACGGGTCAACATATTGCGGCTGGGTTGTGGTAACGGGTTCGGAGCTGCTCTTATCCTCGATGAGTGTGATTTCAACCTCAAATTCCTCAAAGGTATAGTTGCTGTTGACTCTGCAAATTGAGAGGGTGAGCTTATCGCCGACCTTGCCGCTGTCAATCAGCTCAAGAAGAACATCTGCCGTGGTGAGAGGCTGACCGTTAACCGCTGTAATCATATCGTACTGTCTTACCTGGCTGTTTGCAAGTGAGCTGTCAGGGTCAATATCGTTAATAATAAGTGTGCCTGCGGGCAGACCCTTAATCTGTGCAATCATGCTGTACTGTGCGCTTGCGCTGACGGGATAATAAGTGATGCCGAGCTTGGGTCTGTCAGGTACATAGCCGTACTGAATGAGTGCTTCAATGATTTCCTTTGCGGAGGAAATGGGGATTGCAAAGCCCATGCCCTCGTATTCGGTTGCGGCAATCTTCTGTGAATTGATGCCGATAACCTGACCGTAGGAGTTTACAAGCATACCGCCTGAATTACCGGGGTTAATTGCTGCATCGTGCTGAATGCACTTCATGGTGTAGCCGATTTCACTGCTTACGGGTCTGTCAATAGCGGAAATATAGCCTGTTGTCTGTGTGCCGAAAAATTCAATGCCGCCGGGGTTGCCGATAGCATAAACCGCATCGCCTACAACGAGTGAATTTGAATCACCGAATTCTGCTGCAGGGAGACCGCTTGCCTTGATTTTGAGAACGCCGATATCTGTTCTTGTGTCAAAGCCTGCAATTTCAGCCTCGTAGGTTGTGCCGTCCTCGGTCTGAACGCTTACGTTAACACCTGCATCGTTGATAACATGAGCGCAGGTGATGATATAGGTATAAGTTCCCGTTCTGTCCTCACCCATGATAATGCCCGAGCCCTCGCCTGCGGAGGAGTTGGTGTTGCGGGCATAAACAACAATGCCTACGTTGCTCTTGCTGAGTTTTGCATGAATCTGTGCGCCCGTGAGGACTCCGCCGCTTGAAAGCTTGGTGGGAGTAACGGGAGATTCGTTTATGTCAACCTCGGGAAGGTCCTTGTTAACCGTTTTATCCGAAGTTGATGATGAAGGCTTTTTATCAGCCGATTTTGAGATTGAAGCGGCACCGAAGCCGAGAGCAAAAACAACGATTATTGCAATAACCGCAAAGAAAATCTTCTTGCCCTTGCCCGATTTTTGGGGCTGGGGAGGAGTGTAGCTCTGCTGATTATAATAATAGGGCTGCTGTGAGTTGCTCGGATGAGCATAGTAGCCCTCAAAGGGTGCGGAATAGGTCTGCTGCTGATATGAGGGATTTTCGGGAGGGTTGGGGGTAGCTTTGGGTTCTTCAACAATTTCTGCCTCAACAGTAGGCACATCATTTACCTCTGCACCGAAGCCGGGCATATCGTTTGCCGAGGGCTTGGGTTCGGTGCTGTCCGCGGGGAAAGCGGAAGCTTCTTCGTTTTCATAGTTGTTTCTGAATTCTTCGTTCATGTTTATTCCTCCAATGGGGATAATATGGGGTAAGTTTATGATGAAATAATAACTTACTGTTATTAAATAAGTTTGAACATTAGTTGAAAAATGGATTAATTCAGCGGAAGCTGAACAATAAACTCTGCGTATTCACCGTCTTCGCTTCTTGCGGAAATATGTCCGCCATGAAGCTCGACTATCGTTTTGACGATATAAAGACCCATTCCTGCGCCCTTGACATCGTAGCTTCTGGATTTATCAACCTTATAAAATCTCTCAAATATTTTTTCAATTTCTTCGCTGGGTATACCTTTTCCGCTGTTTCTGACCTTAACAATCACCTTTTCCGAATCGGCTTTCGAGCTGACCTCGATATAACCCGAATCGGGAGTGAATTTAACAGCGTTATCAACAAGGTTATAAACAACCTGATTTATCATATCCTTATCGGCGGTCACGGGATTGGGCTGCATGGTATCGAGACCCCTGATTTCGATATGTTTGTTATCGATAACCTGCTCAAAGCTTAAAAGGGTCATAAACAGCATTTCGGAAATATCAAATCTTTGCGGCTTGAGGTCAAGCTCGCCTGCTTCGATTTTGCTCATGTTGAGCATTCCCGTAACGAGCCTTGAAAGACGCTTTACCTCATCGGAAACGATTTTAAGATACTGCTTTTCCTTATCTTCGGTGATAGTGCCGTCAAGAATTCCGTCAATGAAGCCGCCGATGGTTGTCATCGGGGTTTTCAGCTCGTGCGAAACATTGGCAACAAAGCTTCTGCGGCTCATTTCCAGGGTTGCAAGCGCCTGCGCCATGGTGTTGAATGCCTGCACAAGCTCGTCCACCTCGTCCTGACCGAAAATTCTTATGCGTCCCCGTTTTATGTTGATACGGGTTGAAAAATCGCCCGTTGCATATTGCTTTGCCGCCGCCGACATCTGCTGAAGCGGTTTTGTGAAGCGGTAAGAAACAAGATAAACCAAAATGAAGGTTATCGCAAGCGCAAAAAGCGCCGCAAAAAAGAACATCTTGAATATTCCCGAAATATAGGGAGTAAGTCCGCCGACAACTGGTTGGGTTGAGAAAACATAGCCTGCAATAACTCCGTTAACCTCAACGGGTGCGGCAACAACGAAATGTATATCGCTCAAAGAGCCGCCGAGATTGCCCGTAGCTCTGTAAATGCCGCTTGAGGCAGCCTTAAGAATATTTTCGGGCACCTTGTAGCTGTTGTGAACAAGGCAGTTTCCCGTATAAAGCGCCATGTTGGACTGAAGAATTTCCTTGCAGTAAACAACCTCGCCCTTGAGATTGGTTATAAACACATCCGAATCAATTGCGTTTGAAATCTGCATGAGTGAATTGCAGATAACGATAACGGAGCCTCTGCTGCTCTCGCCCATGTAGTCCGATTCGAGAACGTCGCTTGTATTCTGTGCAATGCTCAAGGTGTTTTCCATGAGCAGGGCGTTTTTTTCGTCCATCCACAGTTTTGATACTAAAAGAAGCAGAGCTCCGCCTATAAAGACGAAGCTTGCAAGAATTATTGATATGGTTACGATGAAGTATTTGCGGAAAAGACCCGAATATTTTCTGCCGTGCATATTATTCTCAGTCCTTTGTTTCAAATTTATAGCCTACACTCCATACTGTTTTGAGCTCCCATTTTTCCGAAACACCTTCAAGCTTTTCACGAAGGCGTTTAACGTGAACGTCAACCGTTCTTGAGTCACCGTAATAATCAAAGCCCCATACCTCATCAAGAAGCTGATCTCTTGTGAAAACTCTGTTGGGATTGCTTGCAAGATGATAAATCAGCTCAAGCTCTTTGGGCGGAGTGTCAATCTTTTTGTTATCAACACGCAGCTCATAATTGGTAAGGTTAATGGAAAGCTTATCGTAGTGGACCTCCTTGATATCTGCCTGTGCCGCAGAGCCGCTTCTGCGAAGAACCGCCTTGACTCTCGCCATAACCTCTTTTGCATCAAAGGGCTTTACAACGTAGTCGTCAGCGCCAAGCTCAAAGCCCAGCACCTTATCGAAGGTTTCGCCCTTTGCGGTGAGCATAATGATGGGCTTATCGGAAAACTTTCTGACCTCTCTGCAAACCTGCCAGCCGTCAAGCACGGGCAGCATGATATCGAGCAGCATGAGGCTCGGTGAAAGCTCTTTGAAAGCCGTAACGGCATCTGCGCCGTTGTTTGCAATGGCCACCTCGTAGCCTTCCTTTTCAAGATAGAGTCTTAAAAGCTCGCAAATATTGGTATCGTCATCAACAACAAGAATTTTTTCTGCTGCCATAACTTTATCCCCCTCCTGTAATTTTAGTTTACAATTATAATTATACTCCGCTTTTTAACAAATTTGTGAATAGCACAAAAATAATCTGTTACATTTAGCCGCATAAATTAACAAATTATGAAATAAGTGTGGAATTATTTAACCGAAAATCTGAAAACGGTGCAGGAAGTGAACTTTTCGCCTGCATCGATTGTGCATTGCGGAAATTCGGGCATGTTGGGTGTGTTGGGATAATACTGCGTTTCAAGGCAGAAGCCTGCATGCTTGATAAGCCCTTCACCCTTCTTACCGGGCTTTGTGCCGTCGAGGAAGTTGCCCGTATAAAGCTGTACGCCGCAAAGGTCGGTGAAAACCTCAAGCATTCTGCCGCTTTCGGGGTCATACGCAACGGCTGCAGGTCCGTCGCCTTCGTTAAGGCAGAAGTTATGGTCATAGCCCTTGCCGATTGCAAGCTGCTCATCTTCTGCGCCGATATCTCTGCCGATGGGCTTTGACACTCTGAAATCAAAGGGAGTGCCCTCAACGGGTCTGATTTCGCCCGTGGGAATGCTGTCTGCATCAATGGGAGTATAGGCATCTGCATTAATCATAAGCTCGTGATTGAGAATATCGCCTTTGCCTGCAAGGTTAAAATAAGCATGATTTGTCATGTTGATAACGGTCTTTTTATCGCTGACGGCATAATAATCAACCTTGAGAGAGTTATCCTCAAAAAGAGTGAAGGTTACCTTAAAATCAACCTTGCCGGGGAAGCCCATTGCGCCGTCGGGGCTTGAATAGCTCATTTCGAGGGAGCAGTCATCGATGATGATTGCCTTCCATACCGCTCTTGAAAGCTCTGCACCGCCGTGAAGGCAGGTTTTGCCGTTTTCGTTCTTTTCAACGTTATATTCAATGCCGTCAATGCTGAATTTGCCGCCTGCAATACGGTTTGCATATCTGCCGACGGTCATGCCCTCGTAGTCCGAATATTTTTCGTGACCCTCAACGGTATCAAAGCCTGCAAGAATATCGGCAAAAACGCCGTTTCTGTCGGCTGCATAAATGCTGTTGATTGTTGCGCCGTAGGTGATGATGTCAACGGCGGTTTCCTTTGTGTTTTTTATGGTGTAGCAGTCAACGGCTCTGCCGTCTGCGGTTTCTCCGAAATAATTTTTAACTATCATGTCAATTCTCCTTTATTGTATCCCAATAATTGTATCTGCCTCTTTCGGCAGTCTTTTTTCCGTATTGAATTGCTTTTGCGGGGCAGCGGTTAATGCATGCCGTGCAATGCTGACATTTGCTTTTTACCCATTTGGGTTTGCCGTTTTCGATTACTATAACGCTGTCGGGGCATATTTTTTCGCAAAGTCCGCAGGAAATGCAGTTATCATCCGCAAAGAATTTTTTGGTTTTTCTGAACGGATCATAAAGCTTTGAAACTATAATGCTGTTGAGCTCTCCGCCCGAAGCGCCGCCTTTTTTAAAGACGCCGCCCGAGATATCCGCACAGATTGTTTCAAGCTCCTTATCTGCATGGCGAAGGTATTTTTTTGCCTTCTCTTTTTCGCACGGGTCATACATAACAACATAGTTATCGGGCATTTTTAAAGAAAAGCTGTAGTCAAGCTTTCTGCCGAGAGCTTTTTCAAGCATTTTGTCTGCTGAACCCGTGTTCGCACCGCAGGTTATGATGCAGTAAACATAGCCGTCGAGCGAATTTTTGATTTTTAAAGCAAATCTTTTTATAATTTCGGGCAGACCCCAGAAATATACGGGGAAAACGAAGCCCGTTTTATCCGAATTGTTTTCGGGAATTCCGTTTTTGAGCACCTCAACTATGTCAACCGCCGAGTCGCCCGTCTTTTCGGCGATAACCTCTGCGGCATGCTTTGAGTTGCCGGTTGCGGAAAAATAATATACCATTTATATCACCTTTTCAATTTTATCATATGAAAATTTTTTGTCAATAAGTATTAAGCGGTCAATCGTGGCATAATAAAAGTGAACTTTGTGTTCAAAAAATTTAAGGAGAGAATCTCACAATGGAAAACAACAACAAGAATCAGCAGAATAATCAGCAGAATAATCAGCAGAATAATCAGCAGAATAATCAGCAGAACAACAAGAACCAGCAGAACAATAAGAATCAGCAGAACAGCAAAAATCAGAAGAACAGAGAGAATTTCTGAACCGAAAATTCATAAGCTTTACTGCGAACGGCGGGGGCTTGCTCCCGCCGTTTTTACATAAAAAAGGGACTGCCTTGAGACAGTCCCTTTAAAAAATTATATTAATCTGATAAGCTCCTGAATGATAACGCCTGCACGAAGGCTCTTAAGAACGGTGAGAATATTCTCCCAAAGAGCTTCAATACCTGTTTTTTCTTCATATTCAAGAAGCTCTGCACCGCTGTCAATAGTGAGTGCCTGAGTGATTGTCATACCGCCTTCGCCGAGGAGTTCTGCTCTTACGTAAAGGAAATCTTCTGCGCCGTCAACTGTGTCAAGGTCAAGAGTAACCTCGTTATCGCCGATTTCGCAAGCCTTGATAACCTTGCCGTTTGCGATGAACTGAAGCTCATCTGCATCCTTTGCGGCAACGGTGATTTTGTGGCCGTCAACAACAACCTTTGTGAACATAGGATAGGGAAGACCGCTGTCGATAACATCAAATTCCTTGTCGGGTCCGATGTCGTTGACAGTGTTTTCACGGAGCTTTCTTGTTACCATAAAGAATGCACCGCTCTGCATGGTTTCCTCGATGTGTTTAACATCGTTTTCCTCCATCATAAAGATGCTGAAGGATGAGTCAACTGTTCCCTTGTGGTGAGCATCGGTATTGCTGAAGCCGATAACGTTCTTGCCGTAGGGAAGAGTATACATGAGAAGGTTATCCCAGAAAACTCTGTCGTAACCGGTTGTGCCGTTTCTTTCGTTGAAAACCTCTGTGCCGAGGCAGGAATCATACTTAAGAATAAAATCACCAAAAGTCTTTACCATTTCAGGGTCATTTACAACCTGAGGGTTTGAGTTGGAATCAAGCCAGTCACCGGGATGGTTGATATGGGAAAGACCGCCGTTCTCTTCGATAAAAGCAAGAGCCTGCTCATATCCCCATTCGTCTTCGCAGCCGGGGAAGCCGGTACCGACATTTTCGGGAAGGAAGTATCCGTTAACGTGATTTTTGGTGAGAGAAATAAAGTTGAATTCGTTTGCACCGAGAACGGGAACCATCTTCTTGTTTCTTACCGTGCCGTCATAGAGAGGATATGTGCCGTTCTGAATAGCTGTATATTCTTCTGTTGTAAGGTGCTCATACTTGCAGCCGATGATGGGCTGATAGAGATAGAGAGCGGGGAACGAAGGAGCTCTGTCCCAGTCAACACCTGTAACGCCGTGGTCAGCATTTGCAAGGAAATCATAATCCTGATTATAGTATTCCTTAACCATAACCGAAAGGGATTCGTCTGCGTCGCTGTAGGTAGTGTGTGAATGAAGGGTGCCTTTGTATGCGCCCCATGCGTTTTTGCCTTCCCATATAACATCCTTATAAGGGGAAACAATTACATAGTCGCCGCTTGCCGCATTTGCTGCAAGAATGCCGAGAGGCATAACGAGCATAATGCTTAATACTGCACAAAGAACCTTTTTGAACATTTTCATAAAAAGACCTCCTGATAATATATACATTAATTAAACCACTTTTTGAATAATATGTCAATTATATTTCTTCGTAGCATTTGAAAAATTATTTAAAAAAGGACTGCTTTCGTTAAAAAAAGCAGTCCATATTCCGTTTTATTCTGTTCGGAGTGCTTCTACGGGATCTTTGCGTGAAGCAATCTTTGAGGGAACGAGTCCCGCAACAAAAGTGAGCGACATGCTGATGATAATAAGTGCAATTGCGCCGTTTACGGGAAGCTGCGAAACATTCGGCAAGCCTGCAAGATACTCAATAATCGCATTGATGGGGATTGTCAGCAGCAGCGTTGAGCCGATACCGATTGCACCCGAAACAAAGCCCACAATGAGCGTTTCGGCATTGAAAACTCTGGAAATATCCTTTTTCGATGCACCGATTGCACGGAGAATGCCGATTTCCTTTGTTCTTTCAAGAACGGAGATATAGGTAATAATTCCTATCATAATTGATGAAACAACAAGTGAAATTGCAACGAAAGCAATAAGAACATAAGAAATGATGTTGATGATTGTTGTTACCGAAGAAAGGAGAAGTCCGATATAGTCGGTATACTTGATTTCATTTTTCTCATTGCCGGCTGCTGTTGATGCGGCGTTGTATTTTTCAATTTCATCCGAAATCAAATCCTTGGACTCGAAATCGTTGGGATAAATATAAATTGACTTGGGGTTATTGAGGTCTGCCACACCGAGCAGAGCGAGTGCTTCTTCACAGCTTGTTGTGAGGGGCTGGGGTTCAGGTTCGGGCTCGGGTTCGGGCTCGGGTTCAACCGTCTCGGGCTTTTTATCTTCCGAAGGCTTTTCTTCGTTGGGTTTGTCTTCATTGGGCTTATCTTCGCCCGGTGTTTCCTCGCCGCCTGCAGGAGGAGGTGCAACCTCGCCGAATTCGCCGCTCATAATTGCGTTGAGCATCTTGAGCTTTGTTTCCTTATCCATCATCTGGAGGAAGGAAAGAGCCTGTGCGCCGTCTATCTGACCCATGCCCTCGATTTCCTGACCCGCAAGCATCTCGTCAAGGTAGCCGATAAGCTCATTTCTTTCGGAGAGTGAGAGCATGCTCTTGAGCATAAGCTCAACGGTACGCTTCATTTTTTCGGCTTCTTCGCCGCTGTAGTTCTTATCAATTTCAGCATAGATTTCTTCTTCGCTGACTGCGGGGAACTGGCTGAAATCGGGCATTCCGTTTGTTGCGGTGGGTGTTGCCTTGGGAGCTTCACCCGTGAATTTCATCGAGCTTGCAGAAGGAGCGGTATCCGCAACCGCTTCGATTGAAGAATCAATCTGCGGGTCAAGAGATACGCCTGAAACTGCAGGGGCAGGAGTCTGTGCAGCTGAATTTGCACTTGCTTCTGCCTTAAGCTTATTTATTTCGGCATTTGCAAATGGGATGCCTGTGAAAACATCAATTTCGGGGTTTGCCTTCTGCTGTTTAACAATTTCGCATTCGTTTGTTGCGTTGATAACATGCTTTGTAAGCTCTGCGGTATAGCCGATTGCGCCCATGGTGGTTACCATAATCGAATCGTCTGCAGGTCTTACGATACCAACGATTTTGATATCCTCGCCGTTATTGATGAGATTCTGAACGTAGAGGTCATCGCCGTGCATGTCATCCCATGTTTTGGTTTCTTCGTTATAGCTGTAGTAATCGGGTTCAAGCACAAGCTTGAAGGTCATATTGAGAATATCGTCATATTCGATTTCATATTTTTTCGGAGTATATTCCTCGCCGCTCTGCATTGCCATGAATGCCTGCATCATATCCTGGCTTGTTGAAAGACCGAGACCCTGAATGGCGATATCGCTGATTTCGTTATTCTTATCAATAATAAGAACAACCTCGTTATATGCCTGCGGCCAGCCGCCCTTAACGATTTCGTACTGGTCCTCGAGCATTTCTCTGTTATCGATAAGCTCCTGCCATGAGTCCATCATAGCTTGCATTGAAGCCATTGCGGAATTATCCATCTGCATGCCGCCCATGTTGATGCTTCCCATCATGGTTTCCATCATGGAAATTACGGGGCTGGGGTAAACCTGATTTATGCCGTTGCTTGTATCCGAAGCAAAAATATTGAGCGTTCCGCCGTAGCTGTATTTGATGCTGCTTGCCAAATCGTCAATTGTGCATTCTTCGCTTTCGAGATATTTTTTGAATTCGCCGAGATTATTCTGCCAGATTTCCGAGGTGAAGGATTCCATCATGCTCGATGACATGGAGTTTGAATAGACCTTGTCAAGCCCGTGGTTTACTTCGCCCGATACCGTGCCCGTCATTCCGCCGAGCATGGCATTCATATCCATGGCGGTTTTTTCTATCATTACGGGATAGGATGTGAGGGTTTCCTGCTGAATTGAGTCAATATATGCCTGAAATCCGTTTGAAAGAGCAAGGATGAGAGCAATACCGATAATTCCTATGCTTCCTGCGAAAGAGGTGAGGAAGGTTCTCATCTTTTTTGTCATAAGATTGTTGAGTGAAAGCGAGAGAGCCGTGAAGAAGGACATCGAGGGCTTTTTGGGCATCTGCTTTGCCGCTTTTTTCTCCGATCTCTTTTCTGCTCTTGTTTTTTCCTTGCGTTCAACATCCTCTGTTGTGTAAGGGTCGGTATCGTCAACGATATTTCCGTCAACAAGTCTGATTATTCTTGTTGAATATTCCTCGGCAAGCTCGGGGTTATGAGTAACCATGATAACAAGCTTTTCTTTGGAAATTTCCTTAAGTAAATCCATAATCTGAACGCTTGTTTCGGTATCGAGTGCGCCCGTCGGTTCGTCTGCAAGCAGAATTTCGGGGTCATTTACAAGAGCTCTTGCAATTGCAACTCTCTGCATCTGACCGCCCGACATCTGATTGGGCTTCTTTGAAAGCTGGTCGCCGAGACCCACCTTTTCAAGCGCCGCCTTTGCCTTTTCTTTGCGTTCGCTCTTTGAAACGCCCGAAAGAGTCAGCGCAAGCTCAACGTTTGAAAGCACACTCTGATGAGGAATAAGGTTATAGTTTTGGAAAACAAAGCCGATTGAGTGGTTGCGGTAGCTGTCCCAATCACCGTCCTTGAAATCCTTGGTTGATTTGCCTTCGATGATAAGGTCGCCCGTTGTATATTGGTCGAGACCGCCGATGATGTTAAGCAGGGTTGTTTTACCGCAGCCCGAATGGCCGAGAATGGAAACAAACTCGCTCTTGCGGAATTCAATGTTAACGCCTTTAAGAGCGACAACCTTGCTGTCACCCGCAACATACTCCTTAACGATATTTTTTAATTTCAGCATAAAAAGTAAAATCCCCTTGACAAACAGATTTATAACTGTTACACTTGTAACAGTTGCAAGTTTAGCATTAGTTTATGAACAAATCAATAACAAAATAATACATTTTTAAAAATTACTTACAAAACGTTACAAATTCGGGGGAAGTGTAATGCAAAAGAAAAACGATATCAATGCACTTACAAA
This sequence comes from Clostridia bacterium, assembly GCA_017466365.1. Taxonomy (GTDB): domain Bacteria; phylum Bacillota; class Clostridia; order Oscillospirales; family Acutalibacteraceae; genus CAG-177. The sequence continues at coordinate 39,260 of JAFTUG010000009.1, forward strand.
GGAGTGCATAGTAACCGCTTTGCTTCGTCTTATGCAGACGAAGAATTACGAAAGCATTTCGATAACGGACATAACAAACCTTGCAGGTGTTTCGAGGATGGCTTATTACCGCAACTATAAGAGCAAGGACGAAATTCTTATTAAGCACCTGATTGATATGGAAAAAATCCTGCTTACGGAGGTAGGCGGAGAAAAGGCGGAAACCTTCAGAGGTGCAATCGGTTATGTTTCGGGCTTCTTTCAGGAAAACGCCGAGGTTATTCAGGCTGTTTATGATGCGGGTCTTTCCCATCTTCTTACCAAAATGCTTGAAGAGAGAGTTTACAGCTATTTTCCCGTTGCCGCAACGGCAAAGGAGGGCAGATATGCCGTTCATTATTATGTGGGCGCAATCCTTTCGGTATTCAAGCTGTGGTTTGATAACGGCATGGTGGAATCGGTTGACGAAATCTCCGATATCATCTATAACCTGATTAATAATGAAAGCGCACTTAAATATATTGTAATGCCCATGAGTGATTTGACAAAAGCAAAATAATATATCCCTGCCGAAAGTTTTTCCTTTTGGCAGGGATATTTCGTTTTAAAACATATTCCAAGGCTCGGCTGACATATCGGGTTTATCCGAAAAAACAAGCCTTTCGCCGCTGACGGGATGGCAGAATTCGAGTGTATGTGCAAAAAGTGCAAGGCTGCCTCCGCCTCCGCCGTATCTTCCGTCGCCGTAAAGGGGCATTTTTCTGCTTGAAAACTGAACCCTTATCTGATGCGTTCTGCCCGTATGCAGAAGGATATCCAAAAGAGAAAAGCCGCCGTTTTCGCCGATAACCTCATATTCAAGCGAGGCTTCACGCACACCCTTACGCATGCGTTTTACCGTATAGGATTTGTTTTTCTGCTTATCCCTGAAAAGCAAATCCTTAAGAACTCCGCTCTTTTCCTCGGGAGAACCTTTCACAACAGCATAATAATGCTTTTTCACGGTGTTCTGCTCAATCTGCTTTGATAAAGCTGCCGCCGCTTTTGAGCTTTTGGCATAAACCATAATCCCTGCCGTTTCTCTGTCCAGACGGTGAACGGGGAATGCCTCGGCTTTTTCGCCGCTTTGCTCAAAATGCTCATTCAGCAGAGAAATCATATCCGTGCCGTTTCCGTTTCCGTTCTGGCTTAAAATTCCGGCAGGCTTAAGGCATACTGCAATATGCTTATCCTCAAACAAAATCTTCATTTTCAATCCTGCTCTTCATTCTTCTTTGGCTTCTTTTGAGTGCGTACCTGATGTTATCAACAACAAGCCAGAGCTGCGATGCAAGCTGAAAAGGATCCTCTCTCATGCCCGTTTTGAACCATTCGGAAAGAACGCCTACAAAGCCGTATTCGTAGAACGATGCAATGAATTCGATATCCTCATCGGGTACGTCCATATCTTCAGCAACATTCTTGACCACTTCAATAATAATCTGATTGCAGGCTCTGTACATATAGTTTTCGAGATATTCATAGCTTCGCGACGAACATATGTTATAAATCATTTTTTTGTGTTCATATGCCTCGTTGGCTATCTTTATAAATGCCGTAACCCATGATTTACCGTTTCCGTGCGCTTCAATCATTTCATTGATTTTCTTTGTAAAAATCTCTTCAAGCAAATCGTAAATATCGCTGTAATAATAGTAAAACGTGTTTCGGTTGATTTCACATGCATCGACTATGTCACGAATCGTTATTTTGTCAAACGGTTTTGTGCTCAACAGGTCGATAAATGTGTGATAAATCAAGTTTTTGGTATCACTCGCCATTTTTTTGTCCTCCATTAAATTTTTTGTCCCATTTTATACATTTCTCGCAAATCCGAGAACATATTTGACGTTATTGTAACACATTTGCAAATTTTTTGCAACCGTACAAAACCTTGCGAATGTAAAAAACAAATAATAACGGTGGCACGGGCAATAATAAATGCATAAAATTACTGTAGAGAATTTTAATGCAGAAGGGGCAGCGTAATGTTTACTTATCACAGCCGTTCAAGAAGAATTATAGAATATCTTTCACGCAGCAGACCGAGTGCGGCGGCGCAGATTTGCGGATGTACGGATTATCCCACCGTTTGCGGCACTCTTATGCTTTATCAGTCGCATGCAGGAGTTTTTGCGGTTGTTTCGCTTGGAGGAATACCCGAAAAGCTCGGCAGAAGCAGCATTCTCGGAATGCATATTCACGACCCCGAAACGGGCATGCACTATAACCCTGATAATCAGCCTCATCCAAATCATGCAGGCGATATGCCGCCTCTTTTTGTGAGCGGCTCGGATGCATGGTGCGCCTTTTTGTCGGAACGCTTTGATGTTAAAGAAATAATCGGCAAAACCGTTGTAATACACGGCAGAAGAGATGATTTCACATCGCAGCCGTCGGGCGACTCGGGAGAAAAAATCGCACAGGGTGTAATCAAAAAATACGGCGGATGCTGAAAAACGGGTGTTGAGCAAAGATTTTCCGCATACCGTTGAAAATATCGGAAACATGATTTATAATAACGGTTGCAATATCTCGATAAGGAGAAAGCTTATGAAAAAAACGGCAAAAAATGCGGGTGCGGATAATCTCACTCCGTCAATTCCGCAGTATTTTTCGTGGATAAACAATACAAATGAGGGTGCAACCGAAAAGCAGACTCTTATCAATCTTGATTTTTTCAGGTATCTTAAGGATACCTACGGCATGAATCTGCGTATTTATGCGTGGGATGCGGGCAACTATGACGGCGCAAGCGAAGGCTACGGCAATGTGAAAAGCGAAAAATTCCTCTCGCAGTATCCCGAGGGCTATAAAAATGTTGTGGAAAAGGCAAAGGAAATCGGAATCCGCTTCGGCTTATGGGGCAGCCCCGACGGCTTCGGCGATACTCCCGAGGAAGAAAAAGACCGCTTTGATTTCTTTGTTCACCTTTGCCGTGACTATGATTTTGCGCTTTTCAAGCTTGACGGCGTCTGCGGTCATCTCCGCCCCGAAAAAGCGGGAGTTTTTGCGGATATGCTTAAGGAATGCCGTAAATATTCGCCCGATTTGGTTGTTCTGAACCACCGCCTTAATTTCTATGAGGCGGAGAAACATATAACAACATATCTCTGGAACGGCGATGAAACATATGTTGACGTGCTTTCGTGCAACAAGCAGACCGCCATGCACCACAGAGGATTTATGTTCACAAGAGGTCATACCGATAATCTTGAACGCCTTGCCGAGGACCACGGTGTATGCATTTCTTCAAATATTGATTATTTTGAGGACGAGCTTATCTATCAGGCGTTCAACCGCTCGCTCATTCTTGCGCCCGAAATCTACGGTAATCCATGGCTTATGCGCGATGATGAGCTGCCGAAGCTTGCAAGAATTTATAATCTCCATGCAAGAAATGCCCAAATTCTTGTGAACGGCAAAACTCTGTCCGAAGAATACGGCGACAATGCATGTTCGAGAGGAACGGCAACAAAGCGTTTTATAGCATCGGGCAATAATTCGTGGGAAACAAAAACGGTTAAAATCAACATCGGCGAGGAGATAGGCATATCAACGGATTTGCCGCTTTGTGTGAATATTCACCATCCCTATGAAAAGCATCTCGGAATTTTCAAAGCAGGTGATACGGTTGAGGTTGAATTAATGCCCTTCCGTGCATCGCTCATTGAGATTGCGGTTCGGAATGAAGCGGAGCCGATGCTTTCAAATTGCGAATATGAAATAATAAAAGAAGAAAAAGACGGCACTCCCGTCGAGGTGAAAATCCTCAAAGACGAAAATACCGATATAAAAGAAAAAGCGCCGATATATCTCGGCACTCTTGATAAAGAAGAAAGAAACCCCGAAAACGGTGAGCTTCTTTATGAATCGGCGATGTATGCAATCACCAACGATTCGCTTGAAAGCAGGTCGCTGCACCGCTCGGGCGAAACGAAAATCCCCGAGGTAAAGGCGGCAAGAGATGCATTTTTTGAGCAGGAAACATATAAATTAAGAGGCTGCGAAGCGAAGAATATGTTTGACGGAAAACCCGATACTTTCTTTGATGCACAGAGCAAGACGTATCTTGACGAAAACCTGCGTATCAACGGCGGCTGTCTGCGTGTTGATTTCGGTGAAGAATATGACTGCGACAGCGTTGAGGTTGAGTTTTTCTCTGCCGATTATCAGACAAGAGAGGTCGAAATACAGAAGCTTCCGCTTCGTGCCGAATATTCAGCCGACCTTGAGAAATGGAACACCTCGGAGCTTGTAAAAACAAGCATTGCCGATGATGATTTTACTGCAAAAATCGTGAAATTCACCGTTCATACTACCTATGATTTGCACGGCAAAAAGCTTGTTGCAAGCTACGGAATAAACGGCAAAATCCGATATCTCCGCATTGATAATCCCGTTGACAGAATTTACGCCGTAAGGCTTATAAAAGACGGAAAAGCGGTTGATATCAAAGAGCCGTTTGCAAATAACATGCAGGCGCATTACCGCCACAAAAAAATTCAGCTTGCAAAGAGCGGCGAGGTTATTCTGCCCGAATACCGTGCAGGCTCAAGGCTTGCCGTTGCGGTTGAAGGCGTTCACGGCGAGGAAGGCGTTTACTGCGTTGCCGAAATCGGCGGAAGGCTCTGCGGTTTCCCTGAAAGAGCTCCCGATTATAAGGCAAATCAATGGGAGCACCGTGTCTGCGGTACGGACTCAAACAACACATTTTTTATTGAGCTTCCCGAGGGTCTCGAGGGTAAAAAAATAAAAATTCACGCCGTCTTTTCAAACCGTTGGAAGGGCGAAAAAACGACGTGCAATGTGTATTTATGTGATAAGCATTAAAGCGTTTCAGCTATTGCATCAACGCATTCTTCGGGAGTGCTTTCGGAGCAGTCAACCGTGATATCGGCATATTTTTCATAAAGAGGCGCACGCTCTGCATAAAGCTCTGCAATGGTTGTGCCTTCCTTCATGGCTATGCCCCGAGTATGAATGTTGCAGATGCGCTTTTCAAGCTCTTCTGCATTCACCTTAAGATAAACGGTGATGCCGTTTTCTTTGAGTTTTTTCATTGCGTTTTCGCCGTAGACGGCGCTGCCTCCCGTGGCAACAACACAATTATTAAAGCTCTGCGCACCGATGATTTCATCCTCAATTGCGATGAATTCTTCGGTGCCTTTTTCTTTTATAATTTCACAAAGAGCCTTGCCCTCTTTTTTCTGAATAATCAAATCCGTATCGCAGAAATCCATGAGCATGCTTTTTGCAAGAAGAACTCCTATGGTGCTTTTTCCCGCACCCGGCATTCCGATAAGTACAATGTTTTTCATTTTAAACTTCCTTTATGAGGTTGTTTCCTCTTTTTCAGTTTCGATTATTACCGCGCTTTGAGGTGCGGCTGTTGTTGCGGGAGGCTCGTTCACGGGGAAATCGAAGCCTCTTATGAAGCCGCCCTGTTCGAGCGAACAGATGTCTCCGCCGATAACCCTGCCGTCAAAAACGAGCAGGTTAGCCTGAACGGTTTCTGTGTTTTCAAGCCCCGGATAATTCAGAACGGCATATGTCCAGCGTTTTGCACGCATGCCCTTGAAAGGTTCGAGGTCAAGCCCCTGCGCCTTGTTCATTTCGGCGTATTCCGTGTAGCCGTCGTCAAAATTCTCGGGAATGATTACTTCGCTCACTTCAACGGGGTCCTCGGAGATTTTCCAGCCGAACTGCGAAAGGAAGGCTTTTCTCTCCGCAGCCGTTTCTGCCTTGTAGTTTATCACCGAATCGTTTGCCGCAGGCTGCTTGCCTTTGCCGATAATCATAAAGAGCGCCGCGGCAAGCGCAATTATCGCAATAACCAGAGCCGCAATTTTTGTTTTTGATGTTTTTACTGAAAATACAAACATTTATCTCACCGCCTGAATAATATATATTCACACGGAAACGGCAATATTCATATTTTCATCGGAAGAAGCATAATTCCCTGCGGAGTGATATCGATTGCACCGTATTCGCCTTTGGCAATGCTGCCCGGATTCATAATGTAAAGTCCGTCGTCATAAGCGGTAACGCTTTCGTGGGTATGACCGTATAATGCAATAGCGGCACCCGTTGATTTTGCCTTATCAACAAAATGCGTTATGCCGTGCTTCACAAACTCATTATGACCGTGAGAGCAGAAAATTTTTACTCCCGAAGCAGACACAAGCTCGTTATAGGGCAGAAGTGAATAAAAATCGCAGTTGCCGCAGACCTGAACCACTTTTCTCCTTCCGATTTCCTCTTTGAGCAGGTCGATATCCCTCTCTCCGTCACCGAGGTGGATAATCATATCCGCTTCGCTGTGCTGAATTATTGCCTCACGCATGCGGTATGTTGAGCCGTGCGAATCGGAAAAAACGAGGATTCTCATTATGTCATCTCCGTTCTACACAATGGTTTTTTAACATATCAATTATATTGGATAAAGGCGGTGATTGCAACGGGTAACCAAAATTTTTCTCCCGAGGAGCTTCTTAAAATTGCAAAATCGGCAAAAAGCAGCCGACCCGAGGATATTCTTTCGGCAATGAAGGGCAAGCTCCCCGAAAACGGCGTAAACGAAATAAAGCGCATACTCGGCGATAAAAAGGCTCTTGAGGAGCTTCTCAAAAGCGAGCAGGCGCAGAAAATTATGAGGCAGTTCGGTAAAAAATAATATGGATATAAATATGGATAGCATAAACGAAATATTATCGGGGCTTTCCGATGAGGATATGGAAAACCTCCGTGCCGCCGCCGAAAACCTTTTTTCTTCCGAGGAGAAAACGGAGAAGAAGGAGGGCTTCGGCTTTGGCGGTATGCCCGATTTATCTAACATACTCGGCAATGCACGCCTTATGTCGAGCCTCGGTGCAATAATGGGAGCAATGAACCAAACCGACAGCCGCACGAGGCTGATTGAAGCCCTCAAGCCTCTTTTATCCGAAAACAGACGGCGTAAAGCCGATGAAGCCATGCAGATGATGAAGCTTTTTGAGCTTTTACCCATGATTACCAATCTTATGGGCGGTGATAACCATAACAACTGATTCCGACAGCAATCTTATTTTGCCGATCACAATTCTGCTCCTTGCGGAAAAAGCGGATTTTTCGCTGATTTTTGCGATGATTTATATACTGATTTAATAAACCGGTTGAAAAATTCTTTGTTCTGTTGTAAAATAAAACAACAAACATACAAGGAGTGATAAAAATGGTTTATAAATACAGAACAAAGGGCACCTGTGCAAGAACAATCGAGTTTGAGCTTGACGGCGAGGTTGTGAAAAACGTTCGCTTTGAAGGCGGCTGCAACGGCAATCTCAAGGGCATCGGCTCAATTGTTGAAGGCATGAATGCAAAGGATGTTATTGAAAAGCTTGAAGGCATTCGCTGCGGTTTTAAAACCACCTCGTGCCCCGACCAGCTTGCAAAGGCTCTCAAGGAGGCGGTTGAAAATGGATAACAAGAAAAACATAAGGCTTACTTTTTATGTTGTGTGCGGACTTCTTCTCGGTGCGCCTTACATATGGAGAATAATCAAAATCATTCCCGAAATTCTTGCAGAGCTTGAGAATGCGGCGGAAATCCTTGCAGCTGCAGGCTATGCAATCCTTGTTATCGCTTCGGTTGCCGTTGCGTTCAAGCTCGGTGAAATGCTCTGGATAAAGATAGTCAATATTTATTCCATGGTTGGTCTTGCGGTAAGCGTTATAACAATGATGACGAGGGCAATCGGAATTTCCGAGATGTTTGAGGTTGTTTTTGAGCTTATCTGCGCTCCGTTTTACGGCATAGAATCGCCCCTTGCGGTAACGGTTCTTATGCTGATTATTTCCATAACGGCATATATGTTCCTCAATAAAGCACCTGCAAAAACAAATAATCAATAATCTGCGGAGACTGCATTTGATGCGGTCTCTTCTTTGTTCGGTTAAATTTCCGAAAACTATTGATATTTTCCTGAAAAGTGATAAAATCGGTTTGTTACCATAAAACGGAGGTGCAACATGAGCCAATTAATAATGTTTAAAAAAGTAGTTCCTGCCGAATACCCCGAGGCTTATGCAGGCTTCACCTTTCGCCGCTTCAACGGCAGCGATGAGGATAAGCAGGCATGGGTTGATATCTGCAAGGGTTCACTTATCGGCGAGAATAACGATATAACAGCTTATGACAGATGCATGACCAACGAGGTCGGCTATAACGAAAACTATGTTTTCTTTGTTATGAAAGATGAAAAAATCATAGCAACAACTTCTGTTCTTCTCTGGGAAAACAAAACCGCAAGAGTCCACATGGTTGCTGCGAATCCCGATTACAGAGGTCAAGGTGTAGGCAAATATCTTGCCGATATCGCAAATGCTGCGGCATATGAAAGCGGATGCGAAATTGCAACCCTTTCAACCGATATTTTCCGCATTCCTGCGGTAAAGAGCTATCTCAGGGGCGGTTTCATACCCGTTATCACCGATGATGAGGCTGAGGCACGCTGGATAAAATGGCTCAACGAAAATAACTATGCGGATATTTCCGCTGTTGATAACAATTATAATTTTGCAAAGGTTCTTTGCGTGAACAACGAGGTTAAAAAATAAACATCGGCGTTTTCGGCGCAAGAAAAGGCATAAACCTTGCAATGGCGGCTGACCTTCGGTCTGCACTCATACGGGTGCGGGCCGTTTTTTGTTTTCAACTGTAAATTATTATTATAAATAAATGGAATTAATTAAAATTTGCAATAGACATTTACCAAAACTTGTGATATATTTTATTATGTATATTTATATCCTTATAAGGAGGGTTTATTTTGAAAAGAACAACCAAAATCTGGGCTTTGATTCTTTCTGTACTTATGGTTGCATCCGCGATTCCCGCTTTGAGCGCAATTGCGGGCAATGCCAAGGTGCTTTGGACAAGCTCATTTGAAGACGGCATTGACGGCTGGACTTCAATCGACGCAGACAGCGACGGCTACGGCTGGGAGCATAAAACAGCCGCAGAGTCCACAAGATATGCAGATTATTCGGGTATGGAAAGCGAGGGATGCGCGGTTTCCGCATCGTTTGCAAACGAAACGGTTATTAACCCCGAAAACTATCTTGTAAGCCCCGAAATAGAGCTTGCGGGCAAATATTATCAGCCTGTTGTAAGCTGGTATACAGGCAATGCAGATAAAGATTTTTATGCGGATTACTATTCCGTATATGTTTACGGCGGCGAGGAGGAGCTTACTGCCGAAAACATTGCCGAAAAGCTTTCAGACGAAACCGTTTCGTCTCTTGTTTACAGCGAAAGCCTTCAGAGCAATGAATATTGCTATAAAGCTTGCGCTTTTGATAATTCATATATCGGCAAGAGTGTGAAAGTGGTTTTTGTTCATCATAACTGCTCCGAACAGGGAAGCCTTAAGATTGATGAGGTTTCCGTTTCGGCGGTTGAGAAGGTTGAAGGTGCTGAAATCACAGGTATAACCGCCCCTGAAGTTAACGAAGTTCCCTCAACATCAGCTGAGGTTTCTCTCGTTGCCGACGGCGAGGTTATCGAATGCAGCGGTCTTTCGGTTTACTGGGAGCAGAAGGCGGAGGATGCCGAGGAATGGACAGCAATGGATTCTGCGGTTTTCAAAACAGGTCTCTGCTACAGAGTATGCTGTGAAATCACCGTTGAAGGCGAATATATTTTCTCCGACAGCCTTAAAACCGCAACAATCAACGGCAATGAGGCTGAAAGAATAAGCGGAAACGAAATTTCGGAAACTCTGACCGTTGCCTATGCATGGGCTCCCATGTATCAGATTATATGGGATTGGGGTAACGATCTTCAGACCGATGATTATTATACGCAGGGAGAAGAGATTGTTGTTCCCCGTGCAATCACCAAAAAAGGACAGATTTTCAAGGGCTGGGATAAGGAAATTCCTGCAACCGCAACAGAAAATATCACCTTTACTTCAATCTGGGAGGCAGAGGTTTATACCGTAATCTGGGATGTTGACGGAGTTCAGACCTCCGAAACATATAAATACGGCGATATAATCGTCAAGCCTGCCGACCCCGATAAGGAGCATTATGATTTTGCAGGCTGGTCGCCCGTTGTTCCCGATACAATGCCTGATATCGGCAACAGCGGTGATTCAGTAATATACACGGCAGCATGGGAGCTTCACACCTTTGACATTACATGGATTGTCAACGGCGAAGAAGAAACGGTTACATACGGCTACGGCGAGGAAATCGTTGAACCCGTTCCCGAAAGAGAAGGCTATGTGTTCATGGGCTGGGATGGGGAAATTCCCGAAACAATGCCCGATGAGAACCTTACATTCACAAGCATTTGGGAAGCGGCAGCCGATACAAAATATACCGTAAATATTCACACAATGAATACCGAAGGTGAATATGAAACCGAAACACAGGAGCTTACAGGCACAACCGAAGAAACCGCCGAGGCTGTTTATGAAGTCGGAGAGGGCTTCAGCTTCAATGCGGAAAAGAGCGTAACAAGCGGCGTTATCGCAGCAGACGGCTCGCTCGTTCTTGATGTTTATCTTGACAGAAATACGGTAACACTCACCTTTGATACCGACGGCGGCAACGATATTGCCGATATAACACAGCTTTACGGCTCGGCAGTTACTGCTCCCGAGGCACCCGTTAAGGAAGGCTATGTGTTCGCAGGCTGGGATAATCAGATTCCCGAAGCAATGCCTGCAGAGGGTATATCATTCAAGGCTTCATGGACTCCCGCAACAGACACAAAATATACCGTAAATATTCACACAATGAATACCGAAGGTGAATATGAAACCGAAACACAGGAGCTTGCAGGCACAACCGAAGAAACCGCCGAGGCTGTTTATAATGTCGGAGAAGGCTTCAGCTTCAATGCGGAAAAGAGCGTAACAAGCGGCGTTATCGCAGCAGACGGCTCACTTGTTCTTGATGTTTATATCGACAGAAAGACCGTTACACTTTCATTTGATTCCGAAAACGGCACCGCTGCAGCACCCGTTATCGGTCTTTACGGCTCGGCAGTTGCTGCACCCGAAGCTCCCGAAAAGGAAGGTTATACATTCTTGAATTGGGAGCCTGCCGTTCCCGAAACCATTCCTGCAGAGGATGCGGAATTCAAGGCGGTATGGCAAGTAAATGCTTATAATGCGGTGTTCAATGCCAACGGCGGCGCATTTGCAGACGGCGAAACCTCAAAGACAGTTGCAACCAACTACGGTGAAGCTGTTCAGGCACCCGAAAATCCCGAAAAGCTCGGCTTTGAATTTGCAGGCTGGGAACCCGCAGTTCCTTCCGAAATGCCTGCGGAGAATATTGAGCTTTCGGCAACATGGACCGATGCCGAAAGAAACGTTGAATATTGGTTTGACGGCGCACTCTATGCGATTTATACCCTTAACGAGGGTGATGCATTCGCAGTTCCCGAAAGCCCTGAAAAGAACGGCTTTTCATTCAGCCACTGGTCGCTGACGGATGACGGTGAGGCAGCCGCTCTTCCCGAAGCAATGCCTGCACTCGGCGAAGGCGAGATTCTTAAGTATTATGCGGTATTCACCGTTAACACATATAACCTTATCATTGATATCGACGGCGTTCTGACCGAAGTTCCCTATAAATTCGGTGATGCGGTTGAAATTCCTGCCGACCCCGAAAAGGAAGGCTATAGCTTCGCATGCTGGGAGCCTTTAGTTCCTGCAACCATGCCCTGGGAGGATTATACCGTAACCGCAACATGGGAAATCGAGAGCTATACTCTTAAGTTCAATACCGACGGCGGCAGCGAAATTGCCGATATCACCGCAGAATACGGTGCGTCAATCGAAATTCCCGCAGACCCCGAAAAGGAAGGTTATACCTTCGCAGGCTGGGATGCCGAAATTCCCGCAGTTATGCCCGACCTCGGCGATAACGGCGCTGAAAAAACCTACACCGCTTCGTGGAATATTAATCAGTACACAATAACATTTGATACCGACGGCGGCAGCGAAATTGCCGATATCACCGCAGAATACGGTGCGTCAATCGAAGCTCCGGCTGATCCCGAAAAGGAAGGCTATACCTTTGCAGGCTGGGATAAGGATATCCCCACGGAAATGCCTGCCGGAAATATGACTGTTACCGCACAGTGGACTGCCAATGAATATGATGCCGTTTTTGATGCAGGCGAAGGCGTGTATGCAGACGGCACAACCTCAAAAACCGTTCCCGTAAGCTTTGGCAAAACTCCCGAAGCTCCCGAAATTCCCGAAAAGGAAGGCTATGTGTTCACAGGCTGGACTCCCGAGCTTGTTCCCATGGGAGTTGAAGGCGCGGTTTACACCGCAGCATACAGTGCATCTTCCGTAAACTACACCGTTGATGTTTACACAATGGGCACAGACGGCGAATACGGCGAGCCCGTTTCCGAAGCAAGAGAAGGAACAGCCGACACAACCGTGGCAATCACTCCCGAGGAGAAGGAAGGCTTCACTCTTGATGCAGAGGCAAGCGTTCTTGAGGGATATGTTGCCGCAGACGGCTCACTTGTTCTCTCGGTTTATTATTCACGCAATCAGTATGATTTCACCGTAAATGTTGACGGCGAAGAAACAACCGAAAAATATTATTTTGAAGCAACGGTTTCATATCCCGAAAACCCCGAAAAAGAGGGATGTTCCTTCAAGGAGTGGGAAGGATATTCCGAAAAGATGCCTGCACAGGCGCTTACGGTAACCGCTGTATGGGAAATTGAGAGCTATACTCTTAAGTTCAATACCGACGGCGGCAACGAAATTGCCGATATTACCGCAGAATACGGTGCGGCAATCGAAATTCCCGCAGACCCCGAAAAGGAAGGTCATACCTTCGCAGGCTGGAGTGAGAAAATCCCTGAAGCCATGCCCGACCTCGGCGATAACGGTGCAGAAAAGACCTTTACCGCATCATGGACCGTAAACGAATACACCGTAACATGGATTGTTGACGGCGAAGAAACCGTTGAAACCTATAAATACGGCGAAGATATCGTTGCTCCCGTTCCCGATAAGGACGGCTATATTTTCGCAGGCTGGGATGCAGAAATTCCTGCCGAGATGCCTGCCGAAAATCTTATCTTCACGGCTTCATGGGAAGCTTCCGATGATACAAAATACAGAGTTCTTATTTACACAATGAAAGCTGACGGCACCTACGGCAGCCCCTCTGCTTCAATCAAGGCGGGCGAAACCGAAACGGTGGTAAGTGCCGAATATACCGTTCCGAACGGCTATGTGCTCAACAGCGAGAAAAGCATAACAAGCGGCGCAATCAAGGCTGACGGCTCGCTCGTTCTTACTGTTTATATTGACAGAAAGACCTTTACAATTTCATTTGATTCCGACGGCGGCACCGCTGTTGCACCCGTTACCGGTCTTTACGGCTCGGCAGTTACCGCTCCCGAAGCACCCGAAAAGACGGGCTATGAATTCACGGGCTGGGAAAACGGCTTGCCCGAAACAATGCCTGCAGAGGATATTACTCTTAAAGCAACATGGGTTAAAAAGGAATATACAATCACCTTTGAGAATATCGGACGTCCCAATAACGAGCCTCTCGTTGTGACTTATTTCTACGGCGATAAGGTTGAAACACCCGAGGTTAATGTTGCAACGGGCTTCACCTTCCTCGGCTGGGATAAGGAAATTCCCGACACAATGCCCGCCGAAAATCTTGTTATCAAAGCAAGAATGTCAATCAATAAATATAACGCAACCTTCGATGCAAACGGCGGTAAGATTGCTCTTGCCGACGGCACAATGGCTGAAAAGAGAGTAAACAGTGTTAACTATAACACAACAATCAAGCTTCCTGCAGATCCCGTAAGAGACGGCTATGTGTTTGCAGGCTGGGAAGGCTATAAATCGGGCATGAAGATGTCAGCTTCCGATGTAACCTTCACCGCAAAGTGGACCGCCGCAGAGGATACAAAATATATTGTTAATATCCACACAATGGGTCTTGACGGCAAATATGTAACCTCATCGCAGGAGCTTGCAGGCACAACCGAAACAACGGTATATGCACAGTATGAGGTTGCGGAAGGCTTTGAGCTTAACTCAAACAGCATAACCGAAGGAACGGTTAAGGCAGACGGCTCACTCGTTCTTGATGTTTACCTTGACAGAAAGACCGTTACAATCCATTTCAGTTCACTTGGCGGCACATATTCCGAAAAAATAACGCAGCTTTACGGCACGGCGGTTGAAGAGCCCGCCGCTCCCGTAAGAGAAGGCTATACCTTCGCAGGTTGGGACAGAAAGGTTCCCGAAACCATGCCCGCATCAAGTATCACAATTTCCGCAAAATGGACCCTTAACGGTTATAATGTAACCTTTAAGGCAGACGGCGGTAAATTCGCAGACGGCACCGAAGAAAAAACTGTTGTTGCTTATTACGGCGAGACAGTTGAAAATGTTCCTGCAGGCCCCGAAAGAGCAGGCTACACCTTCCTCGGCTGGGATAATATCCCCGATGCAATGCCTGCAAATGATGTTACGGTTACCGCTCTCTGGAGCGCAAACACCTATGATGCGGTGTTCAAGGCAAACGGCGGTAAATTCGCAGACGGTTCAGGTGAAGCAAGAGTTCCCACCGTTTTCGGTGCGGCAATCGAAGCTCCCGCAGACCCCGAAAGAGCAGGCTATATCTTCAACGGCTGGACTCCTGCTGTCGGCACAATGAACACAGTCGGCGGCTGCACCTTTGAGGCACAGTGGAAGCCTGCAACGGATACAAAATATACCGTTAACATCTTCACAATGGGCACAGACGGCAATTATGTGAAGCAGACCTCGACCCTTGCAGGCGCAACGGGCGAAGTTGTGAACGCAAGCTACAGCATTCCCGCAGGCTTTGAATTGAGCAAGACCCAGAATAATTCAACAAGCGGCGTTATCGCAGCAGACGGCTCACTTGTTCTCAATGTTTATCTTGACAGAAAGCTTGTAACCGTTTACTTTGATACAAACGGCGGTTCGGCAGTTGAACCCGTAACACAGATTTACGGCTCAAAGCTCAATGCTCCCGCTTCACCCGTCAAGAAGGGCTATAAGTTTACGGGCTGGTCATCTCTTCCCTCAACAATGCCTGCAAATGACATTACGGTTTATGCAAACTATACCTGCAATGCCGGTGTAACAATTAAAAACAACACAGGCTCAAAGACAATTGATTACGGCGATACCCTCCGCCTTACCGCTGTTACAACCAATATGCCCGAAAACACGGCAATCTGTTGGTATGTTGACGGCGTAAAGAGAGGCGAGGGAGAGACCTTTGACCTCACATTCGACGGCGGAACAAAGGCTGTTACCGTAAAGCTTGTTGATAAGTCAACGGGCGACGTGCTTGAAAATGAATACGGCACGGAAATTGCCGATTTGGAAAATGTTTCTATGAATTCAGGCTTCTTCCAGCAGATTATTTCATTCTTCAAGAACCTCTTCGGCATAAACAGAACAGTTTCCCAGATGTTCGGCAGAAAATTTTAATTGATTTATCCGTTTCATCCCCGTGCTTTATGCATGGGGATGATTTTTATTGCAAATAATTTACAATTACTTAATTTTCGGTCAAAAAAATCGTAAAATAGGTCTTTTATTTTATAATCGATAGTGATATAATATATCCTATTAAGGTATGTCCAAAAGTATTAGGGAGGAAAAAAGATGTCCGAAATTATTTCTGTAAATAATCTCAGCAAGTCTTACGGCAGCCATCAGGTGCTCAAGAACGTTTCGTTCAGCTTTGAAGGCGGTCAGATTATCGGCTTGCTCGGCCCCAACGGAAGCGGTAAAACCTCGCTTCTTAAAATTCTCACAGGTCTTATCCACGATTATTCGGGTGAGGTGCTTATCGAAGGGGATGCACCCGGAGTTGTAACAAAAGCAAAGGTTGCATATCTGCCCGAAAAGACATATCTTGCAGACTGGATGCGCTGCAAGGATGCAATTGAATTCATGGCGGATTTCTATAAGGATTTCAACAAGGAAAAGGCATATAAAATGCTCGATATTTTCCAGCTTCCGCCCAAGCAGAAAATTAAAACCATGTCAAAGGGCATGCAGGAAAAGCTCCAGCTTCTCCTCGTTATGTGCAGAAATGCAAGGCTCTATGTTCTTGATGAACCCCTCGGCGGCGTTGACCCTGCCGCAAGAGCTTTCATTCTTGACACCATAATGAAAAATCACCCCGAAGGCTCAACAATCCTTATCTCCACCCATCTTATCTACGATGTTGAAAAGATTTTCAATTCCGTACTTATGATTGGCAGGGGTCAGGTGCTTGTTAAGGCAAAGGTTGACGATATCACGGCTTCGGGCAGAACAATTGAGGATTTGTTTAAGGAGGTGTTCGCTAATGCTTGGCAAGTTGATTAAGAATGAGTTTAAGGCGAATATCCATACCATCGGCATGATTTATGTTGTTGCCGCAGCGGCAATTCTTGTTATGATGGCAGCTTTTATCGTTAAAATAACATGGCTCAGTGCGCTTGCAACAATAGTTCTTGCAGCAACGGGAGTTCTTGCCGTTGTTATGACATTCGTAAGCGTTGTTTCAAACTTTAAAAAGACCCTTTTCGGCGGTCAGGGCTATTTAAGCTTTACGCTTCCCGTAACAAGCGGTCAGCTTCTTGCCGCAAAAACAATCACTTCCTTCTGCTGGATGCTTTTAAGCTACGCAGTGGCAATCGGTATTTTCGTAGGCATTTATCTTTATGCAACGGCGATGATAGGCGAGGATATCAAATTTGCAATTCAGATGATGCTTTCAATGTTTGAGGGCATGCCTTCGGGAGACACCGTTAAGCTTGCTGTTGCATTCATTGCTCTTATCATCTTTATCAGAATAGTTGTTCTTATTGCACAGCTTTATTTCGCAATCACAATTGCAAACACAAGAGTTATGCAGAAGCTCGGCGGCTTTGCGGCGGTTGTAGTTTTCTTTGCCGTATTCATCGTTATGCAGGTTATCGGCGTGCTTCTTGCACAGTATGTTCCTCTTTCAATTGTTCTCACAAGCGAGGGTATTTTCTACAGCACGCAGTCAACCATGGCTGACCCTCTCGGCTTGAGCTTCGGTCTTGCGGGAACAATCTTCAACGTTGCAGGTGCGGCTCTTCTTTTTGTTGCAACCGCAAAGCTTATGAACTCAAAGGTTAACATCAAATAATGAGCGAAAAAAAGACGAAAATCGGTATTTTCGGAGGGACTTTCAATCCGCCGCATCTCGGTCATGTGCGCCTTGCAAAGCAGGCGGCTGAAAAAATCGGTGCGGATAAGGTGCTGATTATTCCCTCCTGCATACCTCCCCATAAAATGCCCGGCAAGCTTGCAAGCGGAGATGAGCGCATGGAAATGTGCCGCCTTGCATTTGATGATGAAATTTTTGAAATATCATCCATGGAGCTTGACAGAGGCGATAAAAGCTACACGGTTGAAACCCTTCGGGAGCTTAAAAAAAACTATCCCGACAGCGAGCTTTATTTCATCATCGGCTCGGATATGCTTGAAACCTTCACAAAGTGGTATAAGTGGGAAGAAATATTGACCCTTGCAACCATTTGCGCGGCTTCAAGAGAAGAGGGCTTCAAGGCGGATTTATCGGCATACACTGCCAAGCAGAGAGAAAGAATAATTTTTCTCGATATTGAGCCGCTTGAGGTCAGCTCAACTCAAATAAGGGTTGAAATTGCAAAAAACGGCACTCCCGAGCTTTTAAATCCCGAGGTGCTGAAATATATCGAAGAAAACGGGCTTTATGATGACGGTCTTTCGGATTACCGCAAAATCCTCACGCAAAAGCTCGATGACTACAGAATGTATCACAGCGAGTGCGTTAGCGAATGCGCCGCCGTGCTTGCCGAAAAATACGGTGCCGACCCCGAAAAGGCACGCCTTGCGGGTCTTATGCACGATGTTATGAAAAATGCGGATGCCGACGGTCATTTTGAGTATATCGAAAAAAGCGGCGAAAAGCTGAATGATGTTGATATATCAAATCCGAAGGTATGGCATCAGATATCGGGTGCGGCGTATCTCAAAGAAAGCGGAATAATAACCGATGAAGAAATTCTCGGTGCGGTCAGATGGCACACAACGGGCAGGGCAGGAATGACGCTTATCGAAAAAATAGTTTATGTTGCGGATTTTATTTCTGCGGACAGAGATTATCCCGATGTGGGAGTTGTAAGAAAGCTTGCGGAAAAGAGCCTTGAAGAGGCGATACTTTACACCTCACGCTACACCGTGAATAAATTGGCATCAAATAATCTGCCTATTCACCCCGCAACCGTGGAATGCTATAACGATATGATTATAAATTCCAAAACCCTTTTGAAAGGATAAAATATATGGACTCAAATGTACTTGTAAAAGAAATAGCAAAGGTGCTTGACGAGAAAAAGGCGATTGATATAACCGCTATCAAGACCGAAGAAGTAACAATAGTCTCGGATTATTTCGTTATTGCTTCGGGTACTTCAAACACCCATGCAAAATCGCTCGCCGATGATGTTGAGTATGAAATCAAGCAGCGCCTCGGCGTTGACCCCGAGCATATCGAGGGCAGAGCAACGGGCTGGATTCTCCTTGACTACGGCACGGTTATTCTTCATGTTTTCACACAGGAAAACAGAGATTATTATAATCTTGAACGCCTTTGGGCAGATGCAAGCGTCGTTGATTTGAGCGATGTTTTGACAGAAGATTGATATTTATATAAAAGAGGTTGAATTAAATGGCACAGTACGACTATAAAAATATAGAAAAAAAGTGGCAGAAATATTGGGAGGAACACGAAACATTCAAAACGGATGTATGGGATTTCTCAAAGCCCAAATATTATGTTCTTGATATGTTCCCTTATCCCTCAGGTGTAGGTCTTCACGCAGGTCATCCCGAAGGCTATACCGCAACGGATATTGTTTCAAGAATGAAGAGAATGCAGGGCTACAACGTTCTTCATCCTATGGGATACGATTCATTCGGTCTTCCTGC
Source organism: Clostridia bacterium (assembly GCA_017466365.1). GTDB lineage: Bacteria > Bacillota > Clostridia > Oscillospirales > Acutalibacteraceae > CAG-177. Next base: position 58,305 of record JAFTUG010000009.1, read on the forward strand.
AGAGCAGTATGCCGTTAAAACAGGTCATCATCCAAACGGCTTTACTCAGGATAATATACAGACCTTCTCAAAACAGCTCAAGGAGCTCGGTTTTGACTATGACTGGTCAAAGATGATTGCCACCTCAGACCCCTCATACTATAAGTGGACACAGTGGATTTTTAAACAGCTTTATCTTAAAGGCTATGCAAAGCTTGTTGATATCCCCGTTAACTGGTGCGAGGAGCTCGGTACTGTTCTTGCCAACGACGAAGTAATTGACGGCAAGAGTGAGCGCGGCGGTTATCCCGTAGTCCGTAAGAACATGAAGCAGTGGGTTATAGACCAGGTTGCGTTTGCAGAGGAACTTCTTGACGGCCTTAATGAAATCGATTGGCCTGAGTCAACAAAGGATATGCAGCGCCATTGGATCGGAAAAAGCACAGGCGTTGAGGTTGAATTTCAACTTGTCGGCGGAGATAAATTCTCGATTTTTACAACCTGTATTGAAACTATTTACGGTATAACCTTTATGGTTATGGCTCCTGACGGTGAGCTTGTTCAGAAGCTTATGCCCAGAATCGAAAACAAAGACGAGGTTAATGCCTACATTCAGGAAACAATCAAGAAGTCCGATATGGACCGTACCGATCTCAACAAGACAAAATCGGGCTGTCCTCTTAAGGGTATATATGCAATAAACCCTGTAAACGGCAAGGAAGTTCCCGTTTATATCGGTGATTTCGTTCTTGCAAGCTACGGCACAGGTGCTGTTATGGCTGTTCCCAGCCACGATCAGCGTGACTTTGAATATGCGGTAGTACATAATATCCCCATGATTCAGGTTATTGACGGTGCTGATGTTTCCGAATGCGCTTTTGAAAAGGGCAGTTATCTCGGCAAGGGCTGTAAGCTTATCAATTCAGAGGAATTCACCGGTCTTACGGTTGAGGAAGCAAAGGAAGCAATCACTCAGAAGCTCGAAGAGATGGGTGTTGCCAAGAGAAAGGTTAACTATCACTTCCGTGAGTGGATTTTTGCAAGACAGCGTTATTGGGGAGAACCCGTTCCCGTTTATTATACGGAGGACGGCGAAATCCATGTTCTTGACGATGAAGAACTTCCTCTTGTTCTTCCTGAATTGGAAGAATACAAGGGCAAAAACGGTCAGGCACCTCTTGAAAATGCAGAGGACTGGAAATATGTTGAGAAAAACGGTGTCAAGGGCAAGCGAGAAACATCAACAATGCCCGGTTCAGCAGGTTCAAGCTGGTACTTCATGAGATATATTGATCCGAATAACGATAAAGAAATCTGCGATCCCGAGCTTCTTAAACATTGGCTTCCCGTTGACCTTTATGTCGGCGGTCCCGAACACGCTGTAGGTCATCTTATGTATTCAAGAATCTGGAACAGATTTTTATATAACGAGGGTGTTTCACCCGTTAAGGAACCGTTCAAAAAGCTTGTTCATCAGGGCATGATTCTCGGCTCGAACGGTATCAAGATGGGTAAGAGATTCCCTGAATTTGTAGTAAATCCGTCGGATATCGTTCGAGATTACGGTGCAGATACTCTCCGCCTTTATGAGATGTTCATGGGTCCTCTTGAAGCATCAAAGCCCTGGAGCAATCAGGGTGTTGAAGGTGCAAAGCGATTCCTTTCAAGAGTATGGAATTTCTTTACCGATGAATCAAAGATAAATGACAGCAAATATGCTGAGCTTGAAAAAATCTATAATGTCACAATCCGTAAGGTTTCATCGGATTTTGAAAATCTTGCTTTCAATACCGCAATCAGCCAGATGATGATTTTTGTTAATGCTGTCTATAAGGCAGACAGCTGTCCCAAGGAATTTGCAGAGGGATTCATCAGAGTGCTCAGCCCCATTGCACCCCATATCTGCGAAGAAATCTGGGAGATGTTCGGTCACACGGAAACAATCGCATTCGAAAGCTGGCCTACCTATGACGAAGCAAAGTGCGTTGATAACGAGATTGAAATTGCCGTTCAGATTAACGGTAAGGTAAGAGAAAAGCTTGTTATCGCTGCAGAAGCAACCCAGGAAGAGGTTATTGCCGCTGCAAAGGCTAATGAAAAAATTGCCGCCGCTATCAACGGAATGACAATCGTTAAGGAGCTTTATGTCAAGGGCAGACTTGTAAATATTGTCGTAAGACCGTAATTGCCTGAAAAAACAGCAAAAAAATTCATATTTTTATGGTTGACAATTCGGGTAGGTCTATTGTATAATAGCAAATAAGCTATGAAAATTAGTCCCTGTTATCAGACGAGGGGAGGGAATACATTGAGTCAGGTAAAAGTTAAGGAAGGCGAGTCACTCGAAAACGCACTCAGAAGATTCAAGAGACAGACATCAAGAGACGGCGTTATTCAGGAGGTTCGCAAAAGAGAACACTATGAGAAGCCTTCGGTAAAGAGAAAGAAGAAGTCCGAAGCTGCTCGTAAGCGTAAGTTTAAATAATTAAACCTTACAAAGCAAAAGGCATCCGAAAACGGATGCCTTTTTTCATTGGTTTTTCCGTAGGGAACGCTGCCATTAACGTTCCCTGAAAAAGCAAAACCGCAGTTGATACTTTTTGTACCAACTGCGGATATTTTTTACTGTTTTCTTACGTCGCCACAGCAGTTTTTATATTTCTTTCCGCTTCCGCAGGGGCAGGGATCATTGGGCTTTGACTTTTCCTTTTTCCTTACGGGCTGTTTTTTGTCGCTGCCGTCGGTTGAACCGCTTGTTGCTGTTATCTTTGCGGTCTGCTCGCGCTTTGTATCCTCCTGACTCTTAATCATAACGGTCAGAATCTGCCTTGCGGTATCCTCACGGATAGCCTCTGTCATGCCGTCAAACATTTCCGAGCCGACGTTTCTGTAAGCAACAACGGGGTCTGTCTGACCGTAAGCACGCAGTCCGATACCTCTGCGAAGCTGGTCCATGGCGTCGATATGGTCCATCCACTGTCTGTCAACGTTACGAAGAAGAATCTGTTTTTCAAGCTCACGCATAATCGGTTCACCGTTTTCGCCTATGCCGAAAAGCTTTTCGCGGGCTTCGTAGCTCTTGTGCGCTCTGTCAATAAGCATTTCACGAGCCTCTTCCTTGTCAAAGCCGTCCTTAAAATCGTCCTCAACGGTGAGCCAGCCCTTGAATTTATCACGCAGACCGTCGATATTCCAGTCGCTCTTGGGAAGGCTGTCGGAGCAGAAGAAATCAACTGCCTCGTTGATGCTGCCCTCAATCATGCGGGTGATAACGGGTTTGAGCTCTTCGCCGTCAAGCACCTGATTGCGCTGCTGATAAATAAGCTCTCTCTGACGGTTCATAACATCGTCATACTGAAGAACGCTCTTTCTGATAGCGAAGTTTCTGCCTTCAATCTTCTTTTGTGCGCTTTCGATTGTGTTGGTTATCATCTTTGCCTCGATGGGCATATCATCGGGAGTTTTGAGGGTGTTCATTACCGTAGTTATTCTCTCGCCGCCGAAAAGACGCATGAGGTCATCCTGAAGCGAAAGAAAGAAACGGCTTGCACCGGGGTCGCCCTGACGGCCTGCACGGCCTCGGAGCTGGTTATCGATTCGTCTTGATTCGTGGCGCTCCGTACCGATTATGAAAAGACCGCCCGCATCACGCACCTTCTGTGCCTCGGGTGCGATTTCTTCATCATATTTCTTTTCAAGAGCCGAATACTGCGCTCTTGCATCAAGAATTTCTTCGTTATCGGTTTCCGCAAAGCCTGTTGCTTCCGAGATAAGCTCTTCGGAATAGCCCATTCTGCGAAGCTCCGATTTTGCAAGATATTCGGAGTTACCGCCAAGCTTGATATCCGTGCCTCGGCCTGCCATGTTGGTTGCGATTGTTACGGCATTTAATTTACCTGCCTGTGCAACTATTTCGGCTTCCTTTTCGTGATACTTTGCGTTGAGAACCTCGTGCTTGATGCCCTTCCTTTTAAGAAGCGCACTCAAAAGCTCTGATTTTTCAATTGAAACAGTACCTACAAGCACGGGCTGACCCTTTGCGTGGCATTCCTCGATTGTCTGAATAACGGCAAGATATTTTGCCTGCTCTGTTTTATAAACAACATCCGCCATGTCATTTCTTATCATGGGCTTGTTGGTGGGGATTTCGATAACGTCAAGGTTATAAATCTGATTGAATTCGGTTTCCTCCGTCATCGCAGTACCCGTCATTCCCGAAAGCTTTTTATAAAGGCGGAAATAGTTCTGGAATGTAATGGTTGCAAGAGTTTTGCTCTCGTGTTCAACGTTAACGTTTTCCTTTGCTTCAATCGCCTGATGCAGACCTTCATTGTAGCGTCTGCCCATCATAATTCTGCCGGTAAATTCGTCAACGATAAGAACCTGATTATCCTTAACAACATAGTCAACGTCACGCTTCATAACACCGATAGCCTTGATAGCCTGATTGATATGATGCTGAATTGTCATGTTTTCGGGGTCCATGAGGTTTTCAAGATTGAAGAAAGCCTCTGCCTTAGCAACGCCGCTCTTTGTGAGGGTTGCGGTCTTTGCCTTTTCGTCAACTACAAAATCGCAGCTTTCGTCAACAAGATCGTCAACCTCTTCCTTGGACTGAACTTCCTTGATTCTTGTGCATTTAAGAGAAAGAGCAAAGCGGTTCGCCATTTTATAAAGGTCAGTGGACTTTTCGCCTCTGCCCGAAATAATAAGCGGAGTTCTCGCTTCGTCGATAAGAATGGAGTCAACCTCGTCAACAATTGCAAAGTTGTGACCTCTCTGCACCTTGTGTTCCTTATAAACAACCATGTTATCACGAAGATAGTCGAAGCCCATTTCATTGTTTGTGCCGTAAGTAATATCAGCCGCATAAGCTTCTTTTCTCTCTGCGTTTTCTTTTTCATGGATGATAAGACCGACAGTCAGACCCATGAAACGGTAAACCTTACCCATCCATTCACTGTCGCGGCGTGCAAGATAGTCGTTAACGGTAACGATATGAACGCCGTTGCCTGAAAGACCGTTGAGGTATGCGGGAAGGGTTGCAACGAGGGTTTTACCTTCACCTGTTTTCATTTCGGCAATTCTGCCCTGATGGAGAATAATGCCGCCGATAATCTGCACGGGGAAATGCTTAAGACCGAGCACACGCCATGATGCCTCGCGGCAGGCGGCAAATGCTTCGGGGAGAATATCGTCAAGGGTTTCGCCGTTTGCAAGGCGCTGCTTGAATTCGGGAGTTTTCGCCTGAAGCTGTTCATCGGTAAGCTTTGAGTATTCCTCTTCAAGGTCAAGAACCTTGTTGCAAAGCGGACGGATTCGCTTGACTTCTTTCTGGGAATAGTCGCCGAAGATTTTTTTCAAAAGACCCATAATACACCTCTGATTATTTCGGAATAAATTTTTCTATTGTAATAATTTGTTGTTTGTGTTAATATTTTTTCAGATTAAACAAAAAGGAGAGTTTCGACATGCCTAAAAGAGAAGATTATATTTCGTGGGACGAATATTTCATGGGTATTGCTATGCTTTCTTCCTACAGAAGCAAAGACCCCAACACACAGGTCGGCGCCTGCATTGTCAATGACCGCAACAAAATTATGTCCGTCGGTTATAACGGATTCCCTCTCGGCTGCAGCGATGACGAATTCCCCTGGGAAAGAACGGGCGAAACATATGACACAAAATATCCTTATGTCTGCCATGCCGAGCTGAACGCTATTCTCAACAGCAGAGGCTCAAACCTCGAAGGCTGCAAGATTTATGTTGCTCTTTTTCCCTGCAACGAATGCGCAAAAGCTATCATTCAGTGCGGAATAAAAGAGGTTGTTTATATTTCGGATAAATATGCCGACACTCCCGGCACAAGAGCATCAAAAAGAATGTTTGACGCCGCGGGAATAAAATATACTCAGCTCAAGCCCAAAAGACAGGAGCTGACTGTTGATTTCAGAGAAGAAAATATATAATCGGATTTGTATGGCGGGAGCTTTCTCTCGCCGTTTTTTATTGAACGGTTTTGTAATCTTTTATTCCTTTGATTCCGATTATAACAAAGCATACAGTCAAAGCAAATGTAATTGTCCACTTTGACAAAAGCTCAATCTCACCATCTGCCACCAAAACAGCAAAAGATAATATACCTGCTATACCGACTATCGATTGAAATACAGATGCAATCAAACAAAATTTGTTTTTCATAATTCACAACTTTTTTAAATTTTTTACTGCAATTTTTTGTCTTTAAACTACTAAAATCAAATTCTGCCATTCTCCCTCAGGGTCCATGACCCAGCCGCTGACGGCGGCGGTCCCCTCTGTCTGCTTTCGCAGACATCTCCCCACACTGTGGGGAGTCACCCTCGTCAGAGGGAGCCTGTACAGAAAGTTTCTTTGCTGAAAAACTTTTCTGCATACATCTTGCTTACTCCTTGGGCTTCCTCTGACGAGGAAGCTGTCCGTAGGACTGAAGGAGAGATACAGCTTTTGCGGAGCAATATACAAATACGAATCAGGAATTAAAACGCATAAACAACCGAACCGACTTTTGCGCCCGTTCCGTCAAGTGCACGGACACTCATAACGCCGCCGTTAACCCATACAAATCCTGCGCTTTCATCAAAGAGCATGGGTTCGCTGAAAATAACGGGCTCGGTGGAATTATCGGTTGTGCAATAAATAACGGTCTGAATCGGTGCGCCGTTTTCGTTCGTTTTGCCGTATGAAGCAAAAACAGCCTTTGTGCCGTCGGGGCTGACGGAGAAAACATCAGCCGATGCAATGTTGATATCCTTAAGAGTCTTGATTTCGCCTGTTAAAAGGTCGATGATTTCAAGGCTCTTTTTGTTTATAAGATACTTTCCGCTCTGCATATAATCGGTAAAATAGTCACCCTCAAACTCTGTGAGAACACGGTCGTTGCAGATGTTTGCAAAGCCGTTTTCTGTTTTGCGGAGAAAATGCATACCGTTTGCATCGTTTACAAACCACAAGCCGAGAATATCTTCAACAATAATTTTGGGTCTGTAAGCATTGGAAAGCTCCATGATATCGGCACGCTTGCCTTTTTCGCTTTCGTTATAGTATCTTGATGAGATAAAATATTTTGCGCCGCCGAGATTTCTGATGAAATCATCGGTAAGCATTGTCCAGTCCTGACGGAATGAGCCGTTTTTGTCGATTAGACGGGTGTTATTTGAAACATAGGTTGAGGTTTTGCCGCTTGCAAGGTCAAGATTATAAATTTCGGAATAAATCTTATCCGCTTTATAGAAATTATCCTTATCGAAATCGGCAAGAAGAAGATAGCCCTCACCGTAGCCCGAGGGCTTTGCGGTGAGTTTTACGAATGCATAGGAATAAACGTCAACGTCGGCGCTCATATCCGAGGTAAAAACACCGTAGCCGCATGCTTTGCCATCTTTTTCAATATAATTTACGGTTACGGGAATTTTTTCGTATGTTGCGGCAAGGTTTGCTTTAACCTGCTTTACCGCAAGAGTGCTTGCAATCATCTGACCGCCCGAATATTCAAAGAATTTAACGGAGCCTTTGAGGTCAGCGGTGTAGTAAATATTATCAAAATCCGTGGGCAGATAGATTTCACCGTTTGCACCTTTTACGGAAAGATTTGTGCTCATTGTGTATTCGCTCTGCTCATAGGAATATGCAACAGGCTCTTTTTCAATTATTTCAGGCGCTTTTTCTCCGCTTGTGACGAAGAAAACAACTCCCGAGATTATCGCAACAACCGCTAAAACGGCGGTGAGTATTTTTAATGATTTTGAATTCATCTTATTTTCTCCTTACATTGAATGATTTGCTTTCGCATGATTTGGCTTCGCCATGATTTCTCGCTTCGCTCCATGATTTGAATTGCCCGGTTTAACAATGCACGAAGTGCAATTCATGACGAAGTCAATTCATGCAATAAAAAATTGCAAATCATGCCGAAGGCAATTCATTGTGTTTGCTGCAGCAAACATCACAGCTCAATTTCAACTTCTACAGGGCAATGGTCGGAGCCGAAGATTTCGTTGTGAATCTTTGCATCCTTAAGATTTTCCTTAAGTCTTTCCGAAACGATGAAATAGTCAATTCTCCATCCGGCATTCTTTGCCCTTGCCGAAAAACGGTATGACCACCAGCTGTAAACTCCCTCAAGGTCGGGATAAAAATATCTGAAGGTATCAACAAATCCGCTTTCAAGCATCTCGGAGAATTTGCCTCTTTCCTCATCAGTGAAGCCGGGATTTTTGCGGTTGGTTTTTGGGTTTTTGAGGTCAATTTCTTTATGGGCAACGTTCAAATCGCCGCAGAAAATAACGGGTTTTTTCTTATCAAGCTCAACTATATAATTTCTGAAAGCATCCTCCCACTCCATGCGGTAATCAAGCCTTACAAGTCCGTCACGGGCGTTAGGAACATAAACGGTTATAAAATAATAATCATCAAATTCAAGGGTGATAACTCTGCCTTCAGTGTCATGCTCGGGAATTCCGAGACCGTAAGAAACGGAAATCGGCTCTTCACGGCTGAAAACCGCTGTGCCGGAGTAGCCCTTTTTTTCAGCGTAGTTCCAATACTGGTGATAGCCGTCAAGATTAAGCTCTGCCTGACCCTCCTGCATTTTTGTTTCCTGCAGGCAGAAAATGTCGGCATCGAGAGATGCAAAGCTTTCGTAAAAATCCTTGCCGAGGCACGCTCTTATTCCGTTAACGTTCCATGAAACAAATCTTTTTACTGCCATACGCACAAACCTCCAGTATATATTTAGAGTATTATAACATATTTTTTTAAATATGTCACCTATAAATATTAATATTATGTAAATATTCATAAATTTTCGGTTTAATTTTTGTGACTGCGATTTGGCTTTTTTACTTGACAAAATGATATTTATGAGGTATTTTTAATATAAGTAAATGTGCGGAATTTTCCAAGCCGCACAAAATCAAAAACATTTTCAGGAGGAAGAAACATGAAAAAACTTCTCGCAATTCTCCTCGCAGCTTCAATGCTCTTCGCATTTGCAGCATGCGGCGGAAACACAGAGGATACCACAACCACAACAGCTCCCGCAGTTGAAGACACAACAGATGCAGTTGAAGATACCACAGCAGCTCCCGTTGCTGATGATACTACAGCAGCTCCCGTTGCCGACGATACAACAGCAGCAGTTGAAGACACAACAGCAGCAGCTGAAGAAACCACTCTTGCTGAAGGCGAAACAGCAGCTCCTGCAGCTGACATGACAAAGGCTGAATTCGTTGCATTCATCAATGCTGAAACAGCAAAGGCAGCAAAGGGTTCATACAACTACAACAGAACCTGCGAATACACAGACCCCATCGATGTTGGTAGTGCAACAGATACTCTCAACAACCTTATCGGCAGTCTTTCAGACGGCAAAGAAGATATCAACTCAGTAGTTGGCGGTTTCCTCGGAATCGGCACAAAGAAGGGTTCAGTTCCCAAGGATGATCTCAAGAGCAACTACAAGCTCAAGGCAACAGCTCTTACAGAAGCTGACCTTGGCAACTTCACAGCTAACAACGGCGTTTACACCTTTACTCTTGCAAACGCAACAAATCCCCAGAAGAACAACAAGACTCCTATCGCAAGATTCACAAACGACTTCATCACACATCAGGAAGTTGTTGAAGGTGTTGACGAAGCAGCAGGCGGCGTTATCAAGGTTAACGAAACAAATGTTAACTACACAAACATCAAGGTTACAGTTACAGTTGCTAACGGCAAGATCACAAATATCAAATATTCATATGCTTTTGATGCAGCTCTTGTTCTCAAGGCAATCATTACAATCAATGGTTCAGGCGCAGCAGTTACAAAGGCTGAATTCTCCAACATCAAGTATTAATTTTAAATTAATATAAGATTTGCCTCCGCACTTCGGTGCGGAGGCTTTTTATGCGAAAAATTTTAATAGATAAAACAAAAAACCTTTGTCAATCGACAAAGGTTTTTTCTGGAGCGGATGACGAGGCTCGAACTCGCTACCTCCACCTTGGCAAGGTGGCGCTCTACCAGATGAGCTACATCCGCAACTGCAAGAGAGATTATAGCAAAGAGTTTCGATGTTGTCAAGAGGATTTTTTAAACTTTTTTTGAACTTCTGTTAAAAATATTTTGAAAACCTATTTATTTGTTGAAAAATAACTGATATAATATATTAAATATTGCTTATTAAGGCGAATGCTATGGAAAAGAAAATCTGTTTAAGATGTCTGCTGCGTGACTGCGGCAGAGGCGATACCTTCAAAAGTATTTCCGAGCGGATAAAAAAACTGTCCGACAGAGATAAAGCGAGCGACGCAGAATACAAAAAGAGGGTTTCTTTATGCTCGGAATGCGAATACCTTTCGGAAGGCACCTGCCTCAAATGCGGATGTTACCCCGAATTCAGGGCGGCATTCAAAAAGCAGAAATGTCCGGATAAAAAATGGTGATTAAAGAAAGAGGAGAAAACAATGTATAATATTCTTATTTGTGATGACGAGGCTGATATCCGTTCTGCGCTGAAGGTTTATCTTTCGGGGGAGGATTATCACATTTTCGAGGCGGAAAACGGCAGAGAGGCTCTTGAAATGATTGATAAAGAGGATATCCATTTGCTTCTTATGGATATAATGATGCCCGTGCTTGACGGCATAACCGCTCTTGCAAAGCTCCGGGAGAATAACAATAACATACCGGTTATTCTTCTGACTGCAAAAAGCCAGGATATGGATAAAATTCTCGGGCTTAATGCAGGTGCCGATGATTACATAACAAAGCCCTTTAACCCCGTTGAGGTTATTGCAAGAGTTAAGTCGCAGCTTCGCAGATATATGCGCTTCGGCGGAAACAGTGAATCGCAGGAAAAAACCAATTCCTCCGTTCTCCGCAACGGCGGTCTCGAGCTTGACGATAACGCAAAATCAGTTACCCGTGACGGTGAGCCTGTAAGCCTTACTCCTACGGAAATGATGCTGCTCAAGTTTTTTATGGAAAATCTCGATAAGGTATTTTCACCTAAAGAAATATATCGCAATGTATGGAACGATGATCCGTTCGGTGCCGAAAACGTTGTTACGGTTCACATAAGACATCTCCGCGAAAAAATTGAAATTGACCCTGCAAAGCCCGATTATCTTAAGGTTGTATGGGGCCACGGCTATAAAATGGAAAAGAAAAAGCCTCTCGAGAAAATCACAAGGAGTGATTCATAATGAAAAACGGTCAGCTGCGCTCCGAAAGTGACCGTATCGTATCGCTTATAGTGCTTGTGTGTATGACGATTGTTGCGGTAGGCTGTATTATGGGCATAGTCTATCTTCAGCAGTATAATTTCTACGCAGAAGGCAATAAGGGGCAGACGGCAAAGAGTGTTGCCGTTCGTCTTTATTCAATTGACGATGCGGAGCTTGCCAAGGACTATTATCTTTGCCGTATCGGAGAAGAAAGTGAATACAGGCTTGACTATTACGAAACAAAGTTTACAAGGGAAAATTCCAACTTTGTGTTTACGGTAAAAAATGTTCTCGGCGAGGTTTTGTTTGACAGCCTCAGTCCTGACGGAATCAATTCAACGGGTCTTACCTTTGAGAATGCAAAGCTCGCTGCAGAGTATACGGGCAAATCCGATTTTTATTTTTTTGATGAGGACGGCGACTTTGTTCCGCTTCAGATTGACTATGTTATTCTTACTCCCGAGCTTCAGATTACCAACGACAGATACACGAGCGCATTTCAATGGATAGACATTGCGTATACCCTGCGTTATTTCGTCTTTGTTGTTCTTTTTTTATCAATCGCTATTATCGTTATTCTTCTTTCCGTGATTACAATTAACGCAGGCACGGTTGACGAGGAAACCGGCGATATCATTCCCGGATTTATCGATAAGCTGCCGCTTGATTTCGTCACCTTGTTTACGATTTTACTGTTCACGGTTGCAGGAATGGTTCTGGGTCTTACCTCGGCGGCTGATACGGGTATGGTTCTTAACAACGTTATCTATATGATAATCGGTGTTGCGGCAGTTCTTGTCATTATGTCTTACCTCACAACGCTTTCAATAAGAGTGAAGATGGGTAAGTTCTACAGAAACACCGTTATTTATTCGATTTTTCATAAGTTCAAGAGAAAAACTCCACGAAAAGTCAGACGAGCCATCGGAGAAATGACTCTTTTCAGAAAAATAGTTCTCGGCGTTATCATATATATTCTTTTTGAAGGTGCGCTGCTTGCCGTTATGGCATATTTCGGAATGTTAAGCAATGACTATGCAGACCCGAAGCTTGTTCTCGGTCTGTTCCTTGTTGCCTGGGCAGTAACCAGACTCATAATGATTCCGATTATTGTTATGATAGCAATTAACCTCAACTATGTTAAAGAAGAGGGCAGACGCCTTGCAGAGGGCGTTATGGGCGATGAAATTGCAGATAAGCTTTCCGTTGCCGCCATACGCACGCACGGTCAGAATCTTGACCGCATAAAGAAAGAAATCAACAAGGCTATGGAGCAGGAGCTTAAGAGCGAAAAGCTCAAGAGCGAGCTTATCACCAATGTTTCTCACGATATCAAAACTCCTCTTACCTCTATAAAGAATTATGTTGACTTTTTGAGCGACGATAATCTTACCGATGAGGAGCGCAAAAAATATATAGAAATTATCTCAAAGCATACAGATAAGCTTTCCATGCTTCTTAATGACCTGATTGAAGCCTCGCGGATTCAGTCGGGAAATATCGAAATAAATCTTGAAAAAACAAGCCTTAATATCATAATTGAGCAGACTGTTGAGGAATTTGCGGTAAAGCTTGAAAAGAGCCTGCTTATTCCGAGAGTTTCCATGCCCGAAAACGATATTTATATTATGGGCGACGGCAAGTGGCTTTGGCGCATTTTTTCAAACCTTTTCAATAATGCATGCAAATATGCAGCCCCTGATACCGACCTTGAAATATGCCTTGACTGCGTTGACGACAGGGCGAGAATAAAAATTTCCAATATTTCCAACAGCGAATTCAGCGTTGAAGGCAGTGAGCTGTTTGAACGCTTTGTAAGAGGCGACAGCTCAAGACATACCGAGGGTCACGGACTCGGGCTTTCAATTGCAAGAAGCCTTGCCGAGATGCAGGGCGGAACAATGGATATTTCCGTTGAGGGCAACCGATTTGCTGCAATTCTTGAATTTGATATTACTGAATAAACCACGGAGGATATATGCACAGAAAAATTATTTCCGCCCTGCTTGCAGCTCTTCTCATTTCGGGGCTTTCATCGTGCGGAAAAGATGATACACCGCCTGAAATAACAACCTCAACCGAGGCTGTCACTACGCAGGCTCCGACCACAGAAGCAACCACGGCTGCAACCACCGCTGCACCGACCACGGCTAAACCTACGGAAACGACGAAGAAGCCGACCACCACGAAGAAAAAGGTAACAACAACTGTGAAAAAGGTTGTAACAACCATTGCAGAAACGGCAAGCGAAGAAACAACAAGAAGAAATTATTTTGCCGACTACCGCACCGAGGAGCATACGGATAATATCGAGCTTAAGTACGGAGTTTACTGCGCAAGAGCCGTAACCACCACTTATATCAAGCTTGAAGACGGCTCCGAGGAGGTCTATGATGAAGAGGTAACGGAGGTTTATACCCGCATAGGCTACAGTGCCTCATATGAGGATTTGCTTCCTGCCGCAGAGGAAAACAAAGAGAAATATTCCTCCGAAATCAGCGAGGTGCTTGAAATCATTAATTCATACCGAGCAGAAGGCGGGCTTGAGCCTCTTATTCTTGATGATAAGCTGACCACCATAGCCTGTGCAAGAGCAGAGGAAATTGCATGGTCAGGCAAACATTCGCATTACCGACCCAACAATAAATTTTTCTCCTCCATTCTTAAGGATGCGGGAATCACAAAGGGCAATGCAGGCGAAAACATAGGCTGGGGCTATCCTGCTGCAGCCGCCGTGTGTGAGGCATGGAAAAACTCCGAAACCCACTATGAAAACATAATGAATCCCGAGTTTACCAGAATAGGAATCGGCGTTGCAGCCGACCCTGACCCCGACGGAAAGCTTTGCTGGTCACAGCTTTTCATTGATAATATTGAATAAGTAGTTAAAACAGAAAGACGACTTACACTCGGTGTAAGTCGTCTGATTTTTATTAGGTTGTTTACTTATGCTGTTGCGCCGCCGGTAAGACCGCCGAGGTCAACACCTTCAAGAGCCTTGAAAAGATCGTTGAGACCTTCAAGAGTTCCTGCCAAATCAAAGTCTTTGATAAGATCGTTGATTGCGCCGGGAAGTGCGTTGAAGAGGAAATCAAATATCTGAAGGAAGAAGTTTCTGACGTCTGTGAACATTGTGTAGTTTTCGCCGACATTTACATAATATGTCTTGCTTTCGATTTCGCCTGCAACTACCCATTTTGCATCGCCGTTTTCATCTTCGCCGATGCACTTCATCTTGTTAAAGTAAACGTTGATTGCAAGCTTGGTGTTTGCGTTGCTTTCGCCGGGAACAAAGCTTGCCTTGAAAACCTTACCGTCAGAGGATGTGAAATTGTTCTCTACAGTGGAGCTGCCAACGGTGAAATATGCGGGAACATATTTTGTATCGCCGTACTGTGTATCATAATAGTTTGCGGCAACATCGGCTGTTACCGAAATAGCGATTGACTGGTTTGCATAGTTTTCGCCTTCGGAAGCGGTGAACTTGCAGTTCTTAAGCTCTGCGGGATAGCTTGCTCTTGTGTTTGTTCTGATTTCAACGGGTGCGCAAGCGGGGTTGGGTTCCTGAACTGTTTCGTCAAATGTATATCTTGCGATGATGGGATATGTTGTGTCACTCTTAAGGCCTGTGAATTCGCCTGATTCCTGCCATGTCTTGCCGTTGTCGATTGAGAATTCAACGCCTTCAATTTCCATAACGGTGATTGTTTTGTTGGTCTTATCAACAAATACGGGCTGCTCGGGGATACCCTTGGTTGCAAGAGAAAGAGTCTTTACGGTAACAGATGAAGCAGGGCTTGCATATGTTGTCGAAGTTTCCTTTGTTCTCATTTCGATTGTATGTGCAGAGCCGGGAGCAAGGTTTTCAAAAACAGTCTTGCTGCCCCATGCGCCGCCGTCGATTCTGTATTCACAGCCCGAAACGTTGCCGATTTCGATTGTGGTTGATGTAACCTTCTTGGGAACGGGTGCTGCGGGAGCATTAGCCTGCTTAAGAAGCTTAATGTTGAGAGTCTGGATTGATGATGCGCCGTCAATAACTGCAACAACCGTTGCGGTATAGGTTGTACCGTAAACAAGGTTGCAATAGAAGAAGGCTTCTTCCGTTTCAGTGAGAAGTGTGGGTGCAGCGACTGTTTCGGGGCTTGTTGTGAAGCTGATGTTCCAATCGGTTGCGTTATCAACAAGCTTTTCGATTTCGAGAGTTTTAGCTTCGATGTTGAGTTCGTAATCAACGAGCTCGTTTGCGGCAAATGCGGTTACCGCCATGCCCGAGCAAAGCATAAGCACTGCCATGAGTAATGAAAGGATTCTTTTTGTGAGTTTCATTATATTTTCCTCCGTTTTATTTTTCTCTTTTTGAGAGTGTTGTTTGAATTATAACACATGATTTCATAAAATGGAATAGTATTTTTTTAATAAATTATTAAATTTCGGGAAATAAATCTTTATTATTCAATTAAAACCTATTTAAAATGCTGTGTATTGACTTTTCAGATTGTTTCATTTATATTAAAATTTATACTGAACGGAGGTGCTGTTATGAGCAGAGCGGATAAGGCAAAGGAGCTTTTTGAAGGCGGATGCAACTGCTGTCAGGCAGTTTTCTGCGCTTTTCTTGATGAAACAAATCTTACACAGGAGGAAGCGTTAAAGCTTTCGGCAGGCTTCGGCGGCGGCTTCGGCAGGCTTCGAGAGGTTTGCGGTGCCGTTAGCGGAATGACAATGGTGCTTTCAAATAAATTTGCATCAACAGACCCCAACGACCACGAAAAAAAGAAAGAGCTTTATGCTCTCATTCAGAAGGCGGCGGGGGATTTCAAAGCGGAAAACGGCTCTATAATATGCCGTGAGCTTCTCGGACTTCCCGACGGCAAATCATCACCCGTGCCGGAGGAAAGAACAAAGGAATATTATAAGAAACGTCCTTGTGCCGATTTGGTGCACTGTGCAGCCGAAATAGCGGAGAAGTATCTGAAAGAAGAATAAAATAACACTTGTAACATTGAAAAATATATGCTACTATATATAGTGCAACTATAAATATTAGGAGTGATTTTAATATGAAGCTGCCCGTAGCGGTTCAGCTCTATTCTGTCAGAGATGACATGGAAAAGGATTTTTACGGCACTATCCGTAAAATGAAGGAATTCGGTTATGACGGCGTTGAGTTTGCAGGACTTTTCGGACAGAATCCCGAGGAAATCAAGGCTTTCTGCGAGGAAATCGGAATAGTTCCCATTTCCGCTCATGTTCCTTATTATGACATGCTCGAAAATCCCGAGGCTGTTCTTGCAGACTATAAGACAATCGGCTGCAAGTATGTTGTTGTTCCTTATCTTACCGAAGAATGCAGACCCGGAACAGACGGCTTTTCCGCAACTGTTGAGGGAATCCGCAAAATCGGCGAGGCTGCAAAGGCTCTCGGACTTCAGCTTCTCTATCATAACCACGATTTTGAATTTGTTAAAATCGGTGAAGAATATGCTCTTGATGTTCTTTATTCGAGTGTTCCCGCAGATCTTCTCCAAACCGAAATTGACACCTGCTGGGTAAATGTTGCAGGCGTCAATCCTTCCGAATACATAGAGAAATACAGCGGACGTTCACCCGTTGTTCATCTTAAGGATTTCAAGAGAAGCGGCGAAAAGCTCGGAAAGCTTTATGACCTTATCGGTATTGACGATGAAGGCGCAGAGCAGGAGGAAGAGGATTCATTCTCCTTCATGCCCGTAGGCTACGGCGTTCAGGATATGCCCGCGATTCTTGCCGCTTGCGAAGAAGCAGGCGCAGAATGGGTTGTTGTTGAGCAGGATAACCCCGCAAAGGGCGAAACTCCCGAAAATTCGGTGAGACTCAGCAGAGAATATCTTAAAACTTTGAATTGGTAATCAATTACATATAAAGTGAGGTAATATTATGTCAAATATTCTTGATAAGTTCAAAGAAGCTCCTGCAGAAGAAAAAGTAAGAGACATGAGCAAAAAAATCAAAGTCGGTATCATCGGTACAGGCTGGATTGCAGAGGCTCACGTTAAGGCATATCAGAAATGCCCCGATGTTGAAATCGTTGCAGCTGCAGACCTTGTTCCCGGCAAGGCAGAAGCTTTCTGCGAAAGATACGGCGTTGAGGGTGATGTTAAATTCTTCCCCAGCCATAAGGAGCTTATCGATGCAGGTATCTGCGATGCAGTAAGCGTTTGCACATACAATGCAACTCACGCAGAATGCACAATCTATGCTCTTGAACACGGTGTAAGCGTTCTTCTTGAAAAGCCCATGTGCGTAACTCTTGAAGAAGCTGTTGCAATCTGCAAGGCAGAAAAGGCAAGCGATGCAGTTCTTTCAATCGGCTTCCAGCCCAGATTTGATGAGAACATGAAGATGCTCAAGAAGGTTGTTCAGTCGGGCGAGCTTGGCAAGATTTATTATATCCAGACAGGCGGCGGCAGAAGAAGAGGTATCCCCACTCCCTTCGGCACATCCTTCATTGAAAAGGAAACCGCAGGTATCGGTGCACTCGGCGATATCGGCTGCTACTCACTTGATATGGTTCTCAATTCAATCGGATATCCCAAGCCCCTCACTGTTTCGGGCTACAAGTCAGACTTCTTCGGCAAGAGCCCCGATTACGAGCATCACGATGTTTTCGGCGTTGATGACTTTGCTGCAGGCTTTATCCGTCTTGAAGGCGGCATAATCCTCGACTTCAGAATTGCATGGGCAATGAACCTCGACACTCCGGGTGACACAATCATCATGGGTACAAAGGGCTCCGTAAGAATCCCCTCAACAGAGTGCTGGAACGGCAGCATCGGCGGTCCTCTTGTAATTTATCACGAAATCGCAGGCGAGCAGATTGAAACATATATTCCCATGAAGAAGAATGATGTTGACTGCTTCGATATCAAAATCCGTTCCTTCGTTGATGCTGTCAAGGAAGGCGGCGAAGCACCCGTTCCCTGCAGCCAGATTCTCTATAATCAGGCTATCATCGACGGTATTTCACGTTCTGCAGAGCTTGGCAGAGAAATCGAGCTTGATATTCCTGAAATCTAAAATAATGTTTTTCAGGCTGTTTCATTCTTTGAAACAGCCTGATTTTTTTATTGAAAAAGAGATATCTATATGGTATCATATAATATAAACCAAATTTCAGAGGCTTTATTATGAAACGAAAATTTTCACAGACAAGATTAATCGCTCTCGGATATATGAGCATAATTTTAATCGGAACTCTTTTGCTTATGCTTCCGATATCATCGAGGAGCGGCGAAAGCACGGATTTTGTTTCCGCATTGTTCACGGCGGTTTCCTCTTCGTGCGTTACGGGTCTTATTGTTCTCGATACCGCAACAAGCTGGTCGCTTTTCGGTCAGGTTGTTATCATATCTCTCATACAAATCGGCGGTCTCGGATTTATGACGATTGCAACGATGTTTTCCATGCTTTTAAAGCGAAAAATGGGCTTGCGTGAGCGTGAAATCATGGTTGAAAGCATCAATACCGAGCATATCGGCGGCATAACAAAGCTTACGAAGAAAATTATTATCGGAACGGCAATTTTCGAGGGCACGGGTGCTGTTTTGCTTGCAACAAGATTTATTCCCGAATTCGGATTTGCAAAAGGAATATGGTATTCCGTTTTTCATTCGATTTCGGCATTCTGCAATGCGGGCTTTGACCTCATGGGCATAAAAGAGCCTTATTCCTCGCTTGTGAGCTTTTCCGATGATGCGGTGGTTATTCTGACGATATCAATGCTGATAATTGTCGGAGGTATCGGTTTTCTTGTATGGGATGATATCAGCAAAAAGAAGCTGAAATTCAGGCGTTATCAGCTCCACACAAAAATAGTTCTCACGGTAACGGCAATATTGCTTGTTGTTCCGTGCATACTTTTCCTTGTGTTTGAGCGCAATTTTACAAATGAAGGTCTCGGTTTTGGCGAAAGTCTGCTCAATGCAATTTTTGATTCGGTAACGGCAAGAACGGCAGGCATGAATTCAACGGATACGGCATCACTCGCCCCTGCAAGCAAAATTCTTACCGTTTTCCTCATGTTTATCGGCGGTTCACCCGGTTCAACGGCAGGCGGTATCAAAACAACAACCCTTGCCGTTATAGCTGTTTCAACCTTCAACGGTATAACACGCCGTCAGTCGAAGGGTATCTTCGGCAGAAGGCTCGAAAAGGACGCAATTCATAAGGCAAGCTCCGTTGTTTTCACAAATATGAGCCTTGCGATTTTCGGAATTATAGCAATTCTTGCAATTCAGCCCGATTTAAATATATCGGATGTTATTTTTGAGTGTGTTTCGGCTATAGGAACAGTCGGCATGACAACGGGCATAACCCGTGACCTTGCAACTGCGTCAAGGCTGATTATAGTATTTCTTATGTTCTGCGGCAGGGTAGGAAGTGTATCGTTTGCACTTGCGCTTATGGAGAAAAAAGCCGCACCTCCCGTTAAAAATCCGAGAGAAAAAATCACGATAGGATAAGGTGAAATATATGAAATCATTTTTAATTATCGGCATGGGTCACTTCGGACATCATCTTTGTCAGAGCCTTGCCAAATATGACTGCGAAATTATGATAGTTGACCGTGACGAAGCGGCAATCGAGGATATGCTTCCCTATGTTGTCAGTGCCAAAATCGGCGACTGCACAAACATAGAAGTGCTGAAAACCTTTGACATTCCGTCGTTTGACACCTGCTTTGTCTGCATAGGCGAGAATTTCCAGAACAGCCTCGAAATAACAAGTTTGCTTAAAGAGTGCGGCGCAAAGAAAGTTATCAGCAAGGCGGACAGAGATATTCAGGAGAAATTTTTGCTTCGCAACGGCGCTGATGCGGTAATTTATCCCGAAAAAAATATGGCGGAAAGATATGCTGTGCGTGAAAGCAGCGAGCATATTTTTGATTATATCAATCTCGGCAGTGAATATTCGATTTTTGAAATTGACGTTCTTGACCGCTGGGTCGGTAAAACCGTAAAAGACCTCAATTTCAGAGTGAAATATAACCTTGTTGTTCTTGCAACCAAAAAGGGCGGCGAGGTAAAGCCTGTTATCACGGGCGAAAGACATTTTGAAAAAGACGAGCATCTTCTTGTTCTCGGCAAAGAGGATGATGTCCGTCGACTGACAAAATAAAGGAAAAAAGAAGGAATCGCTATGGAAAACATCAAATCTGAACGCAACCTGACAATGCTTACCGATTTCTATGAAATCACCATGGCAAACGGTTATCTGAAAAACGGCTTCAAGAACACAATTGCATATTTTGATATGTTTTACAGAAAAGTTCCGAGTGGCGGCGGTTATGTTATCATGGCAGGTGTTGAACAGCTTGTTGATTATCTTTCAAACCTTAATTTTACTGCAGAGGATATTGAATACCTTCGTAAAAAAGGCTTCGGCAAGGAGTTTCTCGATTATCTTGCAAACTTCGAGTTTGCCTGCGATGTGTGGGCGATTCCCGAGGGAACTCCGATTTTTCCCGGTGAACCTATAGTGAAGGTAAAAGGTCCCGTTATTCAGGCGCAGTTTATCGAAACTATGGTGCTTCTTTGCATCAATCATCAGAGCCTTATCGCAACAAAAGCAAACCGTATTTCTATGGCGGCAAACGGCAGAGCGGTTATGGAATTCGGTTCAAGACGTGCGCAGGGTGCGGACGGCGCAATTTACGGCGCAAGAGCTGCTTATATCGGCGGCTGCACGGGCACTGCATGCACAATCAGCGATGAGATGTTCGGTGTTCCCGCACTCGGAACAATGGCTCACAGCTGGGTTCAGCTTTTTGATTCGGAGCTTGAAGCATTCACTGCTTATGCAAAGGAATATCCCGACAGCTGCACCCTTCTTGTTGATACCTATAATGTTCTTAAATCGGGTGTTCCCAATGCGATAAAGGTTTTTGACGCGGTTCTCAAACCCCTCGGCAAACGTCCCAAGGGTATCAGAATTGACAGCGGTGACATCACATATCTTTCAAGAAAAGCAAGAAAAATGCTTGATGAGGCGGGTTATCCCGACTGCGGAATAGTTGCCTCAAACTCGCTCGATGAATATATTATCCGTGACATGCTTATTCAGGGCGCAAAGGTTGATTCCTTCGGTGTAGGTGAAAGACTTATCACCTCATTGGCAAGCCCCGTGCTCGGCGGTGTTTATAAGCTTGTCGGTGTTAAAAAAGACGGCGAGGTTGTTCCGAAAATCAAATTGAGCGAGAATGTTCAGAAGATTACAACGCCCGGCAACAAGAGAGTTTACAGACTTTTTGATAAAGAGGACGGCAAGGCTATAGCCGACCTTATTACTCTTGCCGATGAAACGGTTGATGAGTCACAGCCCTATGAGCTTTTTGACCCTGACTATA
The DNA here is from genome assembly GCA_017466365.1 of Clostridia bacterium. Lineage (GTDB taxonomy): Bacteria > Bacillota > Clostridia > Oscillospirales > Acutalibacteraceae > CAG-177. The sequence goes on from JAFTUG010000009.1 coordinate 79,923, forward strand.
CTTGGAAACGCAAAACCGTAACAAATTATGTTGCAAGAGAGCTTCTTGAACCGATTTTTGCAGGCGGCAAGTGTGTTTATCAGAAAAAGAATATAGAAGAAATCAAAAACTATTGCAAGCAGCAGGTTGATACCCTTTGGGACGAGGTTACGAGATTTGAAAACCCGCATAACTATTATGTTGACCTTTCGCAGCCCCTTTGGGATATGAAGCAGGAGCTTCTTCGCAAAAACGGCAAATAATTGGAGGTAATATTAATGATAAAAGAATTCATGGATAAAGATTTTCTGCTCTTTAATGAGCCTTCGGTAAAGATGTTTGAGGCGGCGGATAAAATGCCGATTTTTGACTGGCATTGCCACCTTTCACCAAAGGAAATCTACGAAAACAAGCAGCCCGAGGATATAGCATGGCTTTGGCTTGCAGGCGACCATTATAAATGGCGTGCAATGCGTTCCTGCGGTGTTGAGGAAAAATATATAACGGGCGATGCAAGCGGCTATGAAAAATTCAAGGCTTTTGCGTCGATTATGCCTTATCTTATCGGCAACCCCATGTATCATTGGTGCCATCTCGAATTGAGAAGATATTTCGGCATTTACGATATTCTTAATGCCGATACCGCCGACGATATCTGGAACAGAGCAAACGCCGCAATAAAAGCGGGCGGTTTTACTCCGAGGGAGCTTATCGAAAAATCGAATGTTTCCCATCTCTGCACAACCGATGACCCCGCAGACAGCCTTGAATATCACAAGCTTATCGCTGAAACAGATTTCAAGTGCAAGGTTCTCCCCGCATTCCGACCTGACAAAGCTCTCGGTATCGACCTTCCCGCATGGAAGCCCTGGCTTTCCGATATGGAAAAAACCGCAGGCAGAGAAATCGGCAGCTATGCGGTTCTTTGCGATGTTCTCAAAGAGAGAATTGAGTTTTTTGCATCCATGGGATGCCGTGCGAGCGACCATGCATTTTCATATGTACCTTATGAAGAAGCAACCGTTCAGGAGCTTGAAGAAATCTTTGCAAAGGCAAAGAACGGCGAAAAGGTTTCCGTTCTTGAGGCTGATAAATTCAAAACTGCACTCCTCTCTGTTCTTGCGGCTGAATATGCCGAAAGAGGCTGGGGAATGGAGCTTCATATAGGACCTATCAGAAATAACAACACTCTCATGTTCAATAAAATCGGACCCGATGCAGGCTTTGATTCAATTGACGACAGAGAAATTGCAGGCAAGCTTTCACGTTTTCTTGACAGCCTTGCGGTTAAAGAAAAGCTCCCCAGAACCGTGCTTTTCACCCTCAATCCCAAGGATAATTACGTTCTCGGAACAATGCTCGGAAACTTCCAGACAGCCGAAGCGGAAAGCAAGATTCAGTTCGGCTCGGCATGGTGGTTCAATGATAATATCGACGGCATGAGAGAGCAGATGAAGGCTCTCGCAAACCTCGGTGCGCTTGGTAAATTCGTTGGTATGGTTACGGATTCACGTTCATTCCTCTCATATCCGAGACACGAATATTTCCGCAGAATCATGTGCGGACTCATGGGTGATATGGTTGCACAGGGTCTTTACCCCTATGACGAAAAAATGCTCTGTAAAATTGCAGAGGATATTTCCTATAACAATGCGATAAAATATTTCGGCGTATAACAAAACAGAAAGGATGAAATCCATGGCAAAATATGTTCTTGCCCTCGATCAGGGTACAACAAGCTCCAGAGCGATAGTTTTTGATAAAAAAGGCAACATCGTAAGCAAGGCACAGAACGAATTTGAACAGATTTATCCTCGTGCAGGCTGGGTTGAGCATGACCCTCTTGCAATTCTCTACAGTCAGTTTCAGGCGGTATCTTCATGCATAATGCAGGGCGGAATCAGCCCCGAGGATATCGCAGGCATAGGCATCACAAATCAGCGTGAAACAACAATTCTTTGGGACAGACAGACGGGTAAGCCTGTTTATAACGCAATCGTATGGCAATGCCGCAGAACGGCGGAAATCTGCGAAGAGCTTAAGGCGCAGGGTCTTGAAGAATACATAAAAGAAAAAACCGGTCTTGTTGTTGACGCATATTTTTCCGCAACAAAAATAAAGTGGATTCTCGATAATGTTCCCGCCGCAAAAGAGCTTGCCGAGCAGGGCAGACTACTTTTCGGAACGGTTGAAACATGGCTTATCTGGAATCTTACGGGCGGAAGCGTTCATGTTACCGACTATTCAAATGCATCAAGAACAATGCTCTTTGATGTTGATAACCTTTGCTGGGATAAATTCCTTTGCGAAAAGCTCGGAATTCCCATGTCAATTCTTCCCGAGCCCGTTCCCTCAAGCAAGGTTTACGGCAGAGTTTCAAAGGGCATTCTCGGCCTTGAATTCCTTGAAGGTATCCCCATCTGCGGTGCGATCGGCGACCAGCCCGCCGCACTTTTCGGTCAGGGCTGCTTTGAAGCGGGTCAGGCTAAAAATACATACGGCACAGGCTGCTTCCTGCTTATGAATACAGGCAAAACCCGTGTAAAATCAAAGAATAATCTTGTAACGGGCGTTGCATGGGGCATCGAAAATGAGGTTGAATATGCAATCGAAGGCTCGGCTTTCAATGCAGGCTCGGTTATCAAATGGCTGCGTGACGAGCTTCATATGATTGACACCGCAAAGCGCTGCGACGAGCTTGCGGAAAGTGTTCCCGATGCAAACGGAATTTATTTTGTTCCTGCATTTACGGGACTCGGTGCACCTTATTGGGATATGTATGCAAGAGGAACTCTTGTCGGTCTTACAAGAGGCGTAAACAGAGCGCATATCGCAAGAAGTGTGCTTGAAGCAATCGCATATCAGGTAACAGACCTTCTTGAAGCGATGAAATCCGATTCGGGTATCGACTTCACGGAGCTTCGTGTTGACGGCGGCGCAAGTGTCAGCAACATTATGATGAAGATTCAGGCGGATATGATAAGATGCAGCGTGAACCGCCCCAAAAACGTTGAAACAACGGCTCTCGGTGCGGCTTACCTTGCAGGTCTTGCCGTCGGTCTTTGGGAAAGCAAAGAAGAAATTCAGAATAACCGCAAGGTTGAAAGAGTTTTTGAGCCTGAAATGGAGCTTGACCAAAGAAATGAACTTTATGCAGGCTGGAAAAAGGCTGTTGAATGCTCAATGGGCTGGGCAAAATAAATTGGAGATGTTAAAATGGATTATTTAAAGGAGTCTTTGCGGCTTCATTACGAATGGAAGGGCAAGCTTGAAACAAAAGCGAGAGCAGATGCCGCTTGCAAGCAGGATTTGTCGCTTGCATATACCCCCGGCGTTGCCGCACCCTGCCTTGAAATTCAAAAGGATATTAATAAAAGCTATGAGCTTACAAGAAGATGGAATACCGTTGCTGTCATAACCGACGGCACGGCTGTTCTCGGTCTGGGCGACATCGGACCCGAAGCAGGTATGCCTGTTATGGAGGGTAAGTGCCTTCTTTTCAAGGCTTTTGCCGATATTGATGCAATTCCTCTCTGCATCCGCTCAAAGGATACGGATGAAATCGTTAAATCCGTTTCGCTTTTTGCAGGAAGCTTCGGCGGCATAAATCTTGAGGATATTGCGGCTCCCAGATGCTTTGAAATTGAAAGAAAATTAAAGGAAATCTGCGATATTCCCGTATTCCATGATGATCAGCACGGCACTGCGGTTGTTGTGCTTGCGGCTGTGCTTAACGCGCTTCGCTGTGTCGGTAAAAAGCTTGAAAATTGCACAGTTGCAATGAGCGGTGCAGGCTCTGCGGGCTCGGCTATCGCAAAGCTCCTCAATGCCTGCGGTGCGGGGAATATTATTATGAGCGACAGAGAGGGGATTATCTGCAAGGGTCAGCCTCTTTCACCTGCTTTTGATGAACTTGCCGATTTTACGAATAAAAACCGTATTACCGGCACTCTTGCCGATGCAATGAGGGGCGCGGATGTGTTTGTCGGCGTTTCCGCAGGCGGAATAGTCAGCAAGGAAATGGTTGCATCCATGGCTGAAAACGCTGTTGTTATGGCAATGGCAAATCCTTCGCCCGAAATTATGCCCGATGAGGCGCTTGCCGCAGGTGCTGCCGTAGTCGGTACGGGCAGAAGCGATTTTCCCAATCAGATCAACAATGTTCTTGCCTTCCCGGGAATTTTCAGAGGTGCGCTTGACGTGAGGGCATCGGATATCAATGAGGAAATGAAGCTTGCCGCCGCTCATGCGATAGCAGACCTTGTTTCGGAAGATAAACTCTGCCCCGAATATATCCTTCCCGAGGCGTTTGATGAGAGGGTGGGACCTGCCGTTGCAAAGGCTGTCGCAGCTGCAGCCGGAGACAGTAAAGTTGCACGAATTTAACGGATAAAGTTTAGCAAAAATAAACAAAAAATGTTGCAGTAATATTTATTTGTTTTTTTGCTATTGCTTTATTTTATAAAATATGCAATAATTATTCAGTAAAAATGGACTGAAGTGTTAAAACTTCTTCGGATTTACATCTGAAATTCAAAATTTTAAGGAGGAAAACTTATGTCCAAAATGAAAAAGGTCATCAGCCTTGTGCTTTGTTTCGCACTTTTTGCAGGAACATTTGCATTCCTTGGTGATCTCATCGCACCTTCCGCAAGTGCAGCAGAAGGTACAACAAACGTAAAAACATTTGCAGAAGTAGATGCAGCATACGACAAGTACGTCTATGTCGGACTTGATGTTATCGAAGTTGCAAACGGCAAACTCACCGACGGTTATGTTAACGCTGGTGACTGGCTTGAATACCGTTGTACAATCCTTTCCGATATGTATGTCGGTAACTCCGCTCCTCATATCGTATATGAAAGAGATTTCTTCGATGTTCGTGTTGTTACAAGTACAACACCCAGCACATCCACAACATTTGAGAAGGCAGACTATGAAGGCAACAAGAAGTTCCCTGACGGTTCCTTTATGAACCCCGATCATCCCTATGCAGCACCCAATGTTCCTTCATACAACACACTTACAGCACTTCCCTATACAAACGTTGTAACCCAGATGGGCTTCTGTGAAATCGACGAAGCAACATATTCAAACTGGGACTTTGTTAAGGCAAACCTTGGTGTTACCACAACAGCATGGAACTCAAACTTCCCCATGACAGAAGACACATGGATTCTTTCATGGTACGTAAGAGTTAAGGAAGGCCTTAAAGATGGCGAAACAGGTGAATCCTTCTCACCCGAAGCAATCTATAAGCACAACATCAACCCCTCAACAGGTAAGGGTGACTCCAGAAGACTTGCTGATATCTTCACAGCAGATAAACAGGGCACATACGCATCTTCAACATCACTCGCACTCAGATATAATGTTGTTAAGCACGTTCTTCTTGACGACTGCTCACACACATTCACTATCGGCGTAAATCCCGCTGATAACCCCGAAGTTATCGAAAAAGAGCCTGTTACCTTCAACTATGTTGACGGCACAGTAATCGAAACAACCGAATATGCCGAAGGCGAAACAATCGTTATCCCCGAGGTTGCAAACCTTATCGGTTGGGCTGATTCAACAGGTAAGCTTGTTGAAATCAATACAACAATGGGTCAGAGAGCTCTCACATACACAGCAGTTCTCTCAACAGATAAGTTTGATGTTAAGATTAATCTTGACGGCGGCGCATTTGCAGAAGACGCAGCTCTTCCCGAAGGCGCAGTTAAGAATGCTGACGGCTCCGTAACCGTTAAGGCAGCATTCGGTGAGGAATATGACCTCACAGCTCTTCCTGTTCCCGAAAAGGCAGGCTATAAGGCAACATGGGATCCCGCAACCGTAAAGGTTGAAAGCACAAAGGGTGCAACAGCAAAGGTTAAGTGGACTGCAGACACATTCACTGCAAAGTTCTATCTTGATAAGGCTGCATATGAAGCAGACGCAGAAGCACTCAAATCAATTGATGTTGATTACAAGGCAACTCTTACATACGGCAGCGCAGCAGAGCTCGCAGCAATGAAGGTTGACAGCAAGTTTGCAGGTTGGATTAATGCTGCAACAGGCGAAAAGGTAAGCTCACAGGTTGCTATCGGTGCTTACAATTTCACAGAAGATACAGAATTCTACGGCGACTGGACTCCCTATAACAGCACAGTAACTGTTTGGGGCCGTGACTATGCAAACGGCGGCTGGAAGGTTCTCGGAACCAAGTACGCAGATGCAGGCACAACTCTTAAGATTAACGACCTCAAGGCTTATGTTAACGAAGAAACCACAGGCACAGCTGCTGCACAGTATGTTGTTGCAGGTTCAGAAAGCACATACAGCTCCGATACCGCAATCAGAAATGATTTCGTAATGGCAGAAGGCAACAAGGATGTTTATATTTACACAAGCATTAAGTTTGACGTAACATTCAAGGTTCCCGTATTCGATGAAAACGGCTACATTACAGAAGAATACAAAGATGAAGTAAAGAGCGTTACATCATCAGCAACAGACGATAAATACTTGACCGCTACCATACTTGCATCCGCTCCCGCAAAGATGACAGGTTATAAGTTCACAGGCTGGACTGATGCAGAAGGCAATGTTTACCCCGAAGGCAACATCGCATTTGATTATGCAAACGGCACAGCTTATGAATTCACCGCAGTGTATGAAGAGGTTGAATATACAATCGAATTCATCGTTAATAACGCATCGGCACTTAAGGAAACCATCAAGGCTGAAGGCACATACACTGTAGGCGATACATTCAAGCTTTCCGAAATGACACTCGTTAAGGAAGACGGCACAGAAGGCATTCTTCCCGAAATCGGTATTGAAAACAGTGAACAGGCAGGCGGTCCCTACAGAAACGTTAACGGCTATAAGTTCACCGGCTGGAAGGTTGGTACACAGACTGCAAACCTTACAGATTTCGATATCACAACAGAAGTTGAAATCACTCCCGCAGTTATCAGTGCAGTAACACTCAACGAAACAATCAGCATTAAGGGCTTCTGGGAAGCACTTTACTACGATTTCGTAGCTCACTACAGCACAGGCGAAGTTGATGCAGAAGGCAACCTTGTTTATAAGGCAATGCCCGCTGTTCAGGTTCAGACCGGCAAGAGCCTTGATGCAGCTTATGCAGCAGCTCTTGAAACAGTTAACGCAAACCTTCCCGAAGGCAAGAAATTCTCACTCTGGAAGCTTGAGGACGGTTCAAAGCAGCCCAACAACATGCCTGCATACGGCGTTGAGGTTTATGCAACATATCGCGGCAGATCACTTTCAATTTACCTTGATTACAACTACGGCACAGAAGAAGCTCCCGTTGAACTTAAGGATTCAATGATCAAGAGCGCACAGTACAGCAAGTATCTCTTCGACGGCGTTGACGTTGAAAATGATATTCCCGAAGGCGAGCTTAATTCAATCGCTAACATGATCAGAATGTCAGTTGTTACTTCAGCAAACAGACCCGGAGAAGACTATGAAGTTGTAAACTGGAAGATTTATTATGTTGAAAGCGACAACGTAGAAGATATTTATAACAAGGAAAATTGGCGCGAAGGTATCAGCGATATCGAAGGCTCCACAATTGCTAAATATAACCTTATCTTCCAGGTAGAGTGGAAGGCACATAAGGACTTCCTCTTCAGAGTTTATAATACAGACGGTGCTCTTCGCAGCGCTATCGATAAGAAGTTCCAGAGACATTTCTGGTACATGAATAAGCCTGTTGATGAAGAAAACGCAGAGCCTCTCAACGCTCTTCCCGAAAGACTTATCATTCTTGGCTTCCTTCCCAAGCTTGACGGCTTCTCATTCGACAGATTCTTTGAAGCTGACATGTGGGCAAATATCAGCATCAGAGTTGATCCTATCAGCCTTTCAAAGGCATGGCTCAATCCCGCAAACTGGGGCGCACTTCTTGAAGCTCTCTTCAATGGTCTTTCATCAGGCTTCGGCGGTGCTATCTGATTAACGGATTAATCCGAACACAATAAGCTAAACAAAACTCCTCTGCGTGAAAACGCAGGGGAGTTTTAATATGCTTGCAATTAATCGTACTGCAGAGGCGGATATTATTTGTCGCAAAAAAACAAGGGGCTGTTTTCACAGTCCCTTGTTTAATGTGCTTACATTGTTGTATTGCTGTTGTCGGTTATATTGCCCGTCATATCAGGCATAACGTCCGTCATATCATCCGCAAGGGATGAAAGCTCGGTTTCAAGCTCGGTGAGAACGGGAGAATCCTCGCTCTTATCGGTAACTTTGCCGCCCTCTGCTCCGTTGCAGCCTGCAAATGCAAGAGCAATAAGAATAACCGCAACTGAAAGAATAAATGTTGTTTTTTTCATATCATTACTCCTTTCCGACCAAGTCACAACTTTCGTTTGCGATTATTTTAACCGTACGGGAGCATAATATTCATATGTTTTTATTTTTTTGCTTTCTTAAGCTTTTTGGGAGCTTTTTCTTCTTTGGGTTCGCCGATTTCGACGATGTAGAATGCGGCTGTCCATACAAGAAGAGCAACGAAAACAATTATCATTCCATTGTGGAATCCGCCGAAGGCAAGAGTATCAACAAGAACTATTTCGCCGAGAAGCGAAACGAGCCAGCCTGAGGAGAAAATTTTGACAACATTGATTGTTCCGTCCAAAATCGGAGCTGCAGCAGCGTTAAAGCAGGCTGTCATTGTGATAACCGCCGCAATGCCTGCAACGGAGGCGATAATAACAGGAATTCTCTTGTCACTGCAAATTGACCATATAATAATAAAAATTGCCGCAATAATTGCAATTGCAAAAGCGATAACCGTTGCAATAAGCTCTCCCTTTATGGGGTCAAGAATTGCAGGGAATTCAACGGGTCCGGAGGATTTAATGTCTTCATATGTGAAGCCGACTATTGTGTCGGTTCCGAGGAAAAATCCGATAATCTGCTTAAGGGTGAATGTTTCTTCAATACCCGCATCAACAAGTGTTGTTGAAAGTCTTACAAGAACAAATTCAAGCAGAAGTGCTACGGGGAAGATTATTGCCGCAAGGAGCGCATTCACGATGCGATAAACATATTTCATGGCAAAAATCCTTTCTTTTAATTATTTCCAAGAGGTGTTGAGTGCAACGGTGCGGTTGAAAATGAGCTTTTCATCGGTTGAGTTTTTGTCAACGCAGAAATAACCCTGACGCATAAACTGGAAGGTGTCACCGCATTTGGAGTTGCCTATACCGCCCTCAACAAGGCAGCCTTCAAGAATCTCAAGAGAATTGGGGTTGAGATGGGTGAGATAATTCTCTTTGCCGTCTGCCATGGGGTCTTCAACGTTGAAAAGGCGGTCATAAAGGCGGATTTCGCATTTTTTGCAGTCCGAAGCGCTGACCCAGTGAATTGTGCCCTTAACCTTTCTGCCGTCGGGTGCATTGCCGCCCTTTGATTCGGGGTCATAGGTGCAGTGAAGGCAGGTAACTTCGCCGTTTTCGTCGGTTTCCCAGCTGTTGCAGGTTACGAGATATGCGCTCTTGAGACGTACTTCATTACCGGGATAAAGTCTGAAATACTTCTTGGGAGGCTCAACCATAAAGTCATCACGTTCAACGAAAAGCTCTCTTGAGAAATGAACGGTTCTTGTGCCGAGTTCGGGCTTAAGAGGATTGATTTCAACCTCGATTGCCTCGCTCTGTCCCTCGGGGTAGTTGTCGATAATAACCTTAAGAGGACGGAGAACAGCCATTGCACGGGGTGCGTTTTCGTTGAGATTATCTCTTACGCAGGCTTCAAGCAGACCGTAGTCAACAACGCTGTCTGCCTTTGAAACGCCGATGCGGTTTATGAAATCACGAACCGCTGCTGCAGGGTAGCCTCTTCTTCTCATACCGCAAAGAGTAATCATTCTGGGGTCGTCCCAACCGTCAACTGTTCCGTTCTGCACCATTGCAAGGTTATATCTCTTGCTTGTTACGCAGTAGTTGAGGTTGAGGCGGGCAAACTCAATCTGTCTGGGAGGCTCTTCAAAACCGATTTCTTGGATGAACCAGTCATAAAGAGGTCTGTGATTTTCAAATTCAAGCGAGCAGAGTGAATAGGTAACGTTTTCCCTTGCATCCGAAAGGGGATGAGCGAAGTCATACATGGGATATACGCACCATTTATCGCCTGTCTGATGGTGAGTAACATGAGCTATTCTGTAAATAACGGGGTCACGCATGTTGATGTTGGGCGATGCCATATCAATCTTTGCACGGAGAGTTTTTTCACCGTTTGCGAATTCGCCTGCGGTCATGCGTGCGAAAAGATCAAGGTTTTCTTCAACCGAGCGGTCACGGTAGGGGCTGTTTTTGCCGGGCTCGGTGAGAGTTCCTCTGTATTCTCTGATTTCGTCGGCAGTAAGGTCGCAAACATATGCCTTGCCTTTCTTGATGAGCTTGATTGCACACTCATAGATGAAATCGAAATAGCTTGAAGCATAGAAAACATTGTTCCACTTGAAGCCGAGCCATTCGATATCAGCTTTGATTGCATCAACGTATTCAACATCTTCCTTTGAGGGATTGGTGTCGTCAAGACGGAGATTGCAAATGCCGCCGTATTTTTCGGCTGTTGCAAAGTCGATTGTGATAGCCTTTGCGTGACCGATATGGAGATATCCGTTGGGCTCGGGCGGGAAACGGGTCTGAACACGGGAATTTACACCGTTTGCAAGGTCTTCGTCTATAAAATCATAAATAAAATTTGAAGAGGTATTGATTTCGTCCATTGTTATGTGTCCTTTCAATTATAAATTGCTCAATGCATCATTAAGTCTTGCCTTTATTTCATCCTCGCCGAGAAGCTGCATGATTGAGTAAAGGTCGGGCGTGTTTTTGCGTGAGGTAAGGGCAATACGGATAACCGTTGAAATATCGCCAACGTGACCCTTGAATGCCTCGGGATTTTTCTTGTATTCCTTAACATTGGGAGTGAAGCCGAGAGGCTCGCACATCTCCTTGATTTTTGCAAACCACATATCCTTGTCGTCCGCAAGAGAGAAGGTCTCGGCGTATTTTGAGATAATTGCCGCCGCATCTTCTTTTGCTATATTTTCGGGCATGGTGTAATCGGGCTGATAGAGTGATTTATAGAAATATGAAACATAATCCTTAACCTCGTTCCATTTTGCAATGTCCTTACGGGGCTTGGGATTTTCTCTGTCAATGTTGACAATTGCGGTTGAGAATTCGGGGTCTGCGGTGAAAATATCATAGAACTCTGGGTCATATGTCTTTGCCCATTCTGCAACATTATCATAAACCTGTTGAGCGGTCATAACCGAAATAACGTTTTTGGAAACGTCGTTGAGCTTAACAAGGTCGAAAAGGCAGCCGCTTGAGCTCATTTTCTTAAGGTTGAAGGGGAATTTATCAATGCTTTCCTTCGGATTTGCTCTGCGCCAATCTTCAAAGTTGGAGTTAAGAAGGGTGAGAAGATATTCAAGCACGCTCTCCTTCGGGAAGCCCTGCTCAAAGAAATAGCTTACGGCAGCTTCGGGGTCCTTTCTCTTTGAAAGCTTGCGCTTATCGCCTGTTTCTTCGTCGATTTTCATAACCTGCGGAGTATGGGCGAATTTAGGTGCTTTATATCCGCAAACACGGAAAAGCTCAATGTGCTTGGGAACGGAGGAAATCCATTCCTCGCCTCTGATAACATGAGTTGTTCTCATAAAATGGTCATCGCAGGCATGTGCAAAATGATAGGTAGGAATGCCGTCAGACTTAAGAAGAACCTCATCGATTATGTTTTCGGGCATTTCAATCTTGCCTCTGATAACATCCTCAAAAACAATTTTCTTGTCTTCGCTTCCGCTTGAACGCAGACGGAGCACCCAGGGCTTGCCTTCTGCAATATTCTTTTCAATTTCCTCATAAGTGAGGTCACGGCACTTTGCCCATTTTCCGAAGTAGCCCCAGATAAGTGCGTCGCCCTGCTCCTGCTCCTTGCGAAGCTCGGAAAGCTCGTCCGCCGTGCAGAAACACGGATAAGCAGCACCTTTTTCAACAAGGCTCTTTGCAACTGTCTGATAAATTTCAGCTCTCTTGCTTTGCGTATAGGGACCGTAAGCACCCTTTTCAGTGCCGTAGCCCGTAACGCCTTCGGTAAATTCAACGCCGAAATAGTTGAAGCCCTCGATGATTGCGGAAACGCCGTCGTCAATCTCACGCTTCTTATCGGTATCTTCAATTCTTAAGAATGAAACGCCGTTTGTTGTCTGTGCGGTAAGCACGTCAACAAGTGCGCTGAAAAGTCCGCCGATGTGGAGATATCCCGTGGGTGAGGGAGCGAATCTTGCTACTCTTGCACCTTCGGGAAGATTTCTTGCAGGATAGAGATTCTCATAATAATCTGGCGTTTTATCAATATGCGGAAAAAGAAGCTCCGCCAATTTTTTGTTATCCAAAATTATGCACTCCTATTTATACAATATAATTATAATTTTACTTATACCCTATTATTATTGCAGAAAACAGCGCAAGTATCAAGAGGAATTTTCAAATTTTTGCCTTTGTTTTCCTCTTTTTTTCTGTTTTTATCCTCAAGCGGAATAATGGCAGACTCAATTGCCAAAAATACGGGTGAAATATATAAGTGAGAAGAGGTTAATTATGAAAAGAAGAATTAAAAAATCACCCAATATTTACCTTGCGCTTTTTGCCTGCCTTATTGCTGTAGGTGCAGGTGCGGCGGCAACACTCCGCGATAATTCATCCGGCACGGTTGAAAGCGACGGTTTTACAAGAATGACGATTGAATGGAAAATCGAGGAAACAAGTGTACCGCTGACCTATGATGTAAACATCGGAGTCAGCGGCATTGCGGATGAGCGTGAATTCATACCCGAAACAACTGCAGAAATTGAAGGAAACAAGCCGTTTTCGGGAAATTTCGCCATGCCTATGGGTACGGATATCATCAAGGATTACAGCAATGGCGAAATGGTGCTTTCAAAAACCATGGGCGATTGGAGAGTGCATAACGGCATTGATTTTTCGGGAAGCGCAGGCAACGAGGTTGTTGCGGTTGCCGACGGAAAAATCACAAAGGTTTATGATGACAGCTTCTGGGGTACGGTTGTGGAAATTGACCACGGCAACGGAATGACGGCAAGATACTGCGGAATGAAAAGCGGAAGCTGTCTGCCTGAAGGGAGCGAGGTTAAGATGTATGATAAAATCGGCTCGCTCGGTCATATTCCCGTGGAAATAGGCGAGGAGGACCATCTTCACTTTGAAATACTCATAGACGGCGAAAATGTTGACCCGCTCAAAGCCCTTAATAAGGTCAAGGACAATCTATAATTATGGCGGATGCAATGTCTGCCCGGCTCCCCATGGGCAAAATGCCACCGTCTGACGCATCCGCCTTATTTTCGGAAGTAAACACTTCCAATCCATACTATGCTGAAAAATTGTAAATGGCTTAAAAAAATCGGGCAGGATTTTTCCTGCCCGACAGCTGTATGTAATTATAAATATTTTTCTATAAAAGCTTTTACTCTGCGGTCATATTCATCCTTTGCATCGTAGTAGCTGTATGCATGCACTGCACCGGGTACGGTGAAAATTTCCTTATCAACAGGGCAGGCATCGTAGAGCTTTTGGCACATGGGGAAGGGAACAAGCTTATCCTCTTCGCCGTGAATGAACATAACGGGGTTTACGGCATTAGGCATGGTGCCGAGCGGGTCTGCATCCTTCTTAAGGTCGTATTTGGAAATCTTGCGGCAGTATATGTTGGTTATTTCCGTAAAGAAATTTGCCGTGTGAGCAAGCCCCATGCCCTTCATTGTTTCGACAACCTGCTCAAATGCGTTTGTATAACCGCAGTCCTCAATAACAGCCTTGACCTGCCTTTGCGGATTTGTGTTGTTGACGAGCATAACCGTTGCCGCACCCATTGAAATACCGTGAAGCACGATTTGGATATCCTCGCCGAAGCGCTCAATGAGATAATCAATCCAGAGCTTTATATCCTTGTAATCAAGTGCGCCGAAGCCGATAAGATTGCCGTCGCTTCGTCCGTGACCTCTCAAATCGGGCAAAAGATAGTTAAAGCCCATTGTGTTTCGGTAAAACGGGAGCAGATGGCTGCATTCATCGGGGCCGTTGCAGTTATGACCGTGAACGCATATCGCAAAACGCTTTGTTTCTTTTTCGGCAGGCACATACCATGCCTTAAGGCGAAGGTTATCTTTAGAGATTATTTCAAGGTCCTCCGGATTGAGGGAATAGAGATAGCTGTTGTTTTTCTTCCTTATTTCCGCACGGAGCATTCTTTTCGGGTCTTTATCAATTTTTGGCTTTGGGCGTTTTATGCAAGCTTGTCTGTAGCCCTCCGCACCGACCAATGCGGCGGTAACGGCTGAAATTGCGCCGGCTCCGAGCAAAATCTTTCTTTTTTTCATGGGATAACCTCCTTACACAGGAATTATTTTATCACAAGCAAGAAAATAATTCAATTAAACAGGTAAAATATAATGTTTAAAAAATTTTTTTGAAAATTTTTTTGAAAATTTTTTGAAAAAACTGTTGACAAAACGGGAATGATATAATATAATAAACAAGCTCTTTGGTGAGGGCAGTTAAATGGCGGCATAGCTCAGAGGCTAGAGCAACCGGTTCATACCCGGTAGGTCGTGGGTTCAAATCCAACTGCCGCTACCATATTGTTTGGCCCGGTGGTCAAGCGGTTAAGACACCGCCCTTTCACGGCGGTAACACGGGTTCGAGTCCCGTCCGGGTCACCACACTCCTCGTTGCAACAGCGACGGGGAGTTTTTTCTTGTTTATTACAAATTATTAAATTTTGATTACAATTCAGTCATAATTCCCTAACAGAAAAATAATACAATAAATTGGGAATATAATGTCGAAACAGAGAGATAAAACGGAGGAGAAAAAATGAAAAGGAGAATTTTTTGTGTTTTAACGGCATTGCTTGTTATGCTTACCGTTTTCAGCGGCTGCAACAAAAATCCGCATGCCGATGAAACAACAACCTTGGCAGGAGAAGGCGGCTCGGATATCGTTGAAGAAAACCTTACAACAACCCGTAAGCCTGTTTCAAACGAAAAGCTCATAGCACTGACCTTTGATGACGGACCGCACAAGACTTATACGAACAGGGTTCTGGATATTCTTGAAAAAAACGGTGCAACGGCAACCTTCTTTCTTGTAGGCTATAACATTGAAAAGAATGTAGAAACCATTAAGCGCGCGGCAAATTTAGGCTGCGAAATCGCAAACCACTCAAAGGACCACAAAAATTTGATGAAACTTACTCCCGAAGAAATTTCGGAGCAGGTAGGCGGTCCGAATGAGCTTGTAAAATCCCTTGCAGGTGTTGATATCAAGCTTTTCAGGGCACCGGGCGGAAATTATAACGGTGTTACGGATAAAATCGGCATGCCGCTTATCCAATGGTCGATTGATACGGAGGACTGGAAATATAAGGATGCGGCGCATAAGGGCAGAAGCGAAGAACAGCGCAATGCAGACCTTAAGAAGATAGCCGACAGGGTTATCGAAAAGGCAGATAAGGGCGATATCATTCTTATGCACGATATCTACGGTTTTACGGCAGATTTATGCGAGCTTGTCATTCCCGGTCTTGTTGAGAAGGGCTTCAAGCTTGTTACGGTAAGCGAAATGTATAAGGCATACGGCAAGGAGCTTAAGGCGGGCGAGGTTTACTACAGTGTGGATTTTGCTTCGGGCAACACCCTTGTTGTTGAACCCGGTCAGTACAGAGTTAAAACCAAGGGCAGTGTTCTGAATATCCGCACAGAACCGAAAGCAGGCGCAGAATCGCTCGCAAAGGTTCCCAACGGCACACCGCTGACGGTTATCGAATGCAATCCCGGCTGGGCAAAGGTTCAGTATAATTCCGTAACGGGCTGGGTAAATACCGCATATCTTGAAGCAGCTGAATAAAAAATTACTGCATACCAACCAAACGGAAGGTATGCAGTATTTTTATTGTCAGGTCGGAATTATATAAAAAACTTTATATAATCGATAATTTCACTTGCCATATCTCCGAGTTCCGTAAAGTTTTGCAGAAACATTTCAAAATAGGTAAACCACCTGTCAATATATTCAATATCAAGCATTTTGCCCACATAGGACTCCATATCCGAAACAAAGCGGTTCCATCTCCAATCAAGGTTCTCCATAAGGTAACTGCGGTTTGAAACAACGTCTGCTTTTATGGGGCTGCACTTATATTCAGCATACGTCTTTCCTGCAATATAGACTTTCAGAATAAGGTTAGTTTCGGAATGCGAGATTCCGAGAAAATATTTTTTACCGTTAATTGTGATATATCTTGTCTGACCTTCGTCTTCGTAGCGACCGTAAACAAAGGTGTCGGATGTGCCGTCGGTATAGTTAACGGTTATTTCTTCGCCGTTATAATCGGTAAAGCCGTATCTTCCGTTATAGAATTCGTAAGCATTGAGATAGTATTCAACGTTTGAAAGTTCAACGCTTTCAACGAAATAATCAATGTAGTATATGGTTGCTTCGGTTGGTTTTTCATAACCCGCAAAAGTTGCATATACGGTGTTGGTTCCGTTTACGGGCTCGTTTTTCATTGTGAAATAAAGGGATTTGGATTCAACTTCAATTTCATATCCGTTTGAGAAAACAACGATATAATCCTGATCATATATTTCAAAGAGATCACCGAAAAATGTTATATCGGCGTTGATAATAAGATTTTCAACGATTTTTTCATCGAAAATGATATCGGTAATTTCATCGTCTATATATCCGATTTCAACGTCAAGCTCATTGTAATACCGTTCACAGTCTTTAAAGCTTGCTCCCATGATTACGGTGCCCTCTTCAAAATAAACGATGTCATAACATCCGTCGTCGGTTTCCACGCTGCATTCTATAGGTAAATCCGCATAGTATAAAATACCGTCGTCACCGAATTCGCCGTAACAGACGCCGCCGTCAACATAATAATATCCGCTCTTTGCTGCAGTGAATTCATAGTAATAATAGTATGAGTCTTCTTCGGCAAGGAAAGGAGTAAGGTGATTTTTGCCTTCTGTGAGTTTTCCGCCGTAACGGTATTCGTCATAAAATCCGGGTTCGTCATAGCCTTCATCCCATAAAACCTTGTTGCCGATTTCTGTTGCAAAAGCAGGGATTGCTGCGAATGCCATGATAAATGCGAGTGCTGTGCAGAGTAATTTTTTAACTGTGTTTTTCATTGTTTGTTCCTCCTGTTTTATCCTCGTTTTTACGGATTCAACCGTTCAATTAACAGCGTGTGAAAAACTGAATTTGCTGCATAAATATTCAGAAAATTTATGTGCTTTTCACTGTGGCTTTATTATAGCACCGTAATTTCTAATTTTAAATGCTGCAAATCATTAAAGAATTATTAAGAAAAATGAAATTTTATTAACAGATAAACGTTGTGGAATCTTGACTTAATATATTAATGTATGATAATATTATTCTATTATGAATTTAGGAGTGAGAAACCTTGGATTTCAAAGAAAGCACCTTTATGTATGTGATCGCCCTCGGCGTAGTCGCATTCGTAACTCTTCAGTCCGTTTTCTTTATCGTGAAGTCATGGAAGCACGCAAAAGAGCTCGGCATTGACAAAGAAAAGCTTAAAAACACGGTCGTTTCAAGCATACTTTTTACCGTTGCGCCCGCTATTTCAATTCTTGCAACAGTTATCGTTCTTGCAAACGCACTTGGTATTGTTCTTCCGTGGATAAGACTTACCGTTATCGGCAACCTTGCTTACGAAACAACAGCCGCACAGACAGCCGTTGAAGCAATGGGAGGCACACTTACAAGCTCGATCGCAGATCCGCAGCAGTTTTCAACCGTTGCATGGGCTATGACAATCGGCAGTATCGCACCGCTTATTCTTCTTCCCTTTGTTTGCAAGAAGCTCCAGAATAAAATCGGCAATGCGGTTAATAAAAACGAAAATGCTGCAAAGCTCGGCGATGCCATTTCCGCAGCGGCATTCATCGGTATCATTTCTGCTTTCATTGCAAGAGCCATCGCAGGCACAACCTCTGACGGCGCAGGCAACGCAGGCTTTATGTCAATATCCGTTCTTATCGTTGCAATGGTTGCAATGGTTGTTCTTGAATTAATCTGCAAAAAGTGGAATCTTGAAAAGCTTCGCCCCTTCACAATGCCTATCGCAATGTTCATCGGTATGGGTGCGGCAATGCTTTTTGAAGCCGTTCTTCCCGCAGATATCGTTAACTTTGTTTGGAGATAAGAGAAAGGAGAGAATGAATTATGCAGAAAAATTATTTTGACAGAGTTCACAGATGGGGCATCCTCTGGAACATCGGCGCATTGCTCATGCTCCTTTCAATCCCCGTTGCCATTTCAATGTATCTCGGCGTATGGCCCGAATTAAGCGTTCTCGGCTCGGTTTTAAGCAAGCTTATGCTTCTCTACTGGGTTACAGCCGTTATTGAGGTTATAACATATGTTCCCATGCTCGGCGCAGGCGGTACATATTTGAGCTTTGTAACAGGTAACATCACAAATCTCAAGCTTCCCGTCGGTCTCGCAGCTATGGAAAACGCAAACGTAAGAGCAAACACCGAAGAAGGCGAAGTTATTTCAACAATCGCTATCGGTGTTTCCTCAATAACAACAACGGTTATCATCGCTGTGGGTGTCCTTGCCTTCTCACCTGTTCTTCCCCTCATCACAGCGGAAGGCTCGGCTTTCAAGCCTGCTTTTGAGTGGGTTCTTCCCGCACTTTTCGGTGCACTCGGTGCAAGCTATTTTGCAAAGCATTGGAAACTCGTTCCTCTTCCGGTTATCGTTGGTGTTATCGTTCTTATCTTCTCCCCCACAATGGGCGTAGGAACTCTTATGTTCATCACAATCGTTGCAGCTGTTGCAGGTGCATTCGGTCTTTACAAGGCAAAGAAATTATAATCGGAAAATGCTTTTTATATGATGTTTATAAAAAAACGGGTATTTTGCAATTTGTTGTGCAAAATTACACTTGATATCGGACAAGTTTTGGTATAATATATTACAGGTATAAATTATCATCTCTTCTGAAAGGAGAAATTCAAAATGATTAACTATTCACGCGAAGTACAGGAAATGTGCTGCGTAGCCAAGGGCCCCAACCACGGTCCTGCACCCATCCCCGAAGAAGGCAAGTGGGTTAAGGCTTACGAAATCAAGGATATTTCCGCTTTCACACACGGTGTTGGTTGGTGTGCTCCCCAGCAGGGTGCTTGCAAGCTTTCACTCAACGTTAAAAACGGTATCATCGAAGAAGCTCTTGTTGAAACAATCGGTTGCTCCGGTATGACTCATTCAGCTGCTATGGCTGCTGAAATTCTCCCCGGCAAAACAATCCTCGAAGCTCTCAACACAGACCTCGTTTGCGATGCTATCAACACAGCAATGAGAGAGCTCTTCCTCCAGATTGTTTACGGCCGTTCACAGTCCGCTTTCTCGGATGACGGTCTTTCAGTCGGTGCAGGCCTTGAAGACCTCGGTAAGGGCCTTCGTTCACAGGTTGATACAATGTACGGCACAAAGGTTAAGGGCGTTCGTTATCTTGAAATGGCAGAAGGCTATGTTACAAGACTTGCTCTTGACGAAGACAGCCAGGTTATCGGCTATGAATTTGTTTCACTCGGCAAGATGACTGACTTCATCAAGAAGGGCGACACACCCAACGACGCATACAACAAGGCAATCGGTACTTACGGCAGATTTGCAGACGCCGCAAAGTACATTGACCCCAGAAAAGAATAATTGCAGGAGGAGGAAAAATATAATGGCATTATTTGAAAGCTACGAAAGACGTATTGACCAGATCAATGCATGTCTTAAGGAATACGGCATTTCTTCAATCGAAGAATGCAAGGAAATCACTCTTGCAAAGGGTGTCGATTGCGACAAAATCGTTAGAGAAACTCAGCCCATCTGCTTTGAAAACGCTGTTTGGGCTTACACAGTAGGCTGCGCTATCGCTATCAAGACAGGCTGCACAAAGGCTGCTGACGCTGCTGCAGCTATCGGTATCGGTCTCCAGTCATTCTGCATCCCCGGTTCAGTTGCTGATAACAGAAAGGTTGGTATCGGTCACGGTAACCTCGGCAAAATGCTCCTCTCCGAAGAAACAGAATGCTTCTGCTTCCTCGCAGGTCACGAATCATTCGCTGCTGCTGAAGGCGCTATCAAAATCGCTCTTAACGCTAATAAGGTTAGAGTTAAGCCTCTCCGCGTTATCCTTAACGGTCTCGGCAAGGATGCAGCTATGATTATTTCAAGAATCAACGGCTTCACTTACTGCAAGACAGAGTTCGATCCCTATGCTGAAACTGTTACAGTTGTTGAAGAAAAAGCATATTCAACAGGCGACAGAGCAAAGGTAATATGCTACGGCGCAGACAACGTTCCCGAAGGCGTTGCTATTATGAAGCTTGAAAACGTTGGCGTTTCCATCACAGGTAACTCAACCAACCCCACAAGATTCCAGC
Source organism: Clostridia bacterium (assembly GCA_017466365.1). Taxonomy (GTDB): domain Bacteria; phylum Bacillota; class Clostridia; order Oscillospirales; family Acutalibacteraceae; genus CAG-177. The sequence continues at coordinate 100,441 of JAFTUG010000009.1, forward strand.
ATCCCGTTGCAGGCACATATAAGAAGTGGTGCAACGAAAACGGTGTTAACTATTTCTCGGTTGCATCAGGCGGCGGCACAGGCCGTACACTTCATCCTGACAACATGGCAGCAGGCCCTGCTTCCTACGGTATGACAGACACAATGGGCAGAATGCATTCAGATGCACAGTTCGCAGGTTCTTCATCAGTTCCCGCTCATGTTGAAATGATGGGCTTGATAGGAATGGGCAACAATCCTATGGTTGGTGCTACCGTTGCTTGCGCTGTTGCAGTTGAAGAAAGCGCTAAAAAATAAGGGTTTTCAAGGCTTTTAAGATTTTTAAATAGAATTAACAGAGCCAAAAGTAAAACCAACACAAAAAAATAGATGCACACATCATTTTTAGTAAAAAACCTAATGATGTGTGCATATTTTTTTGGAGGTTTTACAATGAAAAAAATCAAAATGACAACAAAAGAAACACTTACTTTTAAAGAGGGTTGCAATTTATATTTAGATAATTGCCGCCAGCGCAATTTGCGACAAGGAACGATTAATCACTACAAACAAAGCTATACACAATTCTATAAATATTTCAATCCAGAAATGCCAATAGAAGAAATGACAAAAACAAAGTATAATGATTATGTAGTGTATTTAACAGAAACTTTAAATAATGATGTTAGTGTTAATGCTTATTTACGAGATTTAATAACAACCTTGCATTTTCTAATGGATGAGGGCTATTTAGAAAGATTTAAAATGCAAGCAATTAAGGTTGACAAAACCGCAGTTGAAACATACACAGAAGAAGAATTAGCAAAGCTATTAAAAAAGCCAGATATTAAAAAGTGTAGTTTTGCAGAGTATCAAAGCTGGGTAATGACTTGTTTTCTTTTCTCTACTGGAGTGCGACAAAGAAGTTTAAATAATATTAAAATTTCCGATATAGATTTTGATAATAAATTCATTACTTTAAGAGTTACTAAAAATAGAAAAATTCTTGTAATACCTATGGAAAACGGGTTAAAAAATATCCTAACTGAATACTTGAAATACAGACAACATAAAAATACAGACGAGTATTTGTTTACTAATATCTATGGGCAACAACTAACCAAAAGCACAGGTTATCATAGGCTTTATGAGTATAACAAAGCAAGAGGAGTAGAAACAACTGGGTTGCACCGATATAGACATACTTTTGCTAAACAATGGATATTAAACGGTGGCAATGTGGTTACATTATCTACACTTCTGGGGCATAGCAGTTTACAGATTACCCAGAATTATATTAATTTGTTAGTTACAGATGTTAGTAAACAAGTTGAGGATATTTGTTTACTAGATAAATTTAGCGGAAAACAAAGAATAAAAATGAGATAAAAAAATATAAAATTTTCTGCAAAAAAGTATTGACATATCACTCAATGAGTGATATAATATAATCACAGTAAGGGAGATACTTACTGAATATGCGGCAAGTGCAGAAAGGAGATTAAAATGAGCGAAGAAATGAATGCTTGTGAATTACTTAAAGAAATTGCAGAAGAAAATCAAACAAGAAAAATTCTTGAAATTCTTAACAACTGCAAAGACTTGGAAGAAGCAAAGGAAAAAATAAAAGCCTTACTTAATAAATAAGCAAGGCAAAGCAAAACACCAAAAGGGAGCGATACTTGCCATCGCTTCCTACGGTAGTTATAGCATACCATAAAATAAATAAAAAGGCAAGAGAAAAAATAAGGTGTCAAAAATATGAATACTATTTTAGAATTACGCCGTGCCGCAGGAATGACACAAAAAGCATTTGCAGAATATTTTGGTATTCCTAAAAGAACTATTGAACAATGGGAAGGTAACCAAAGAGAATGTAAAGAGTACATCATTGAATTGATGAAGTACAAACTTGAAAATGAAAACTTAATCTGAAAAAAAGGGAAGTTGCAAAAGTGCAAACTTCCCTTTTTTCATCTTAAAATTTGAGCTACTTTTACTGCCGTTTCATATTCAAGCACATATTTAGCTACTGTATCACGGCTTCTGCGAAGCCTTTTAGCAACCTTGGTATAACTCCCTAATTGCTGATACAATTCCCACATTTTGCGCTTTTCTTTATTAGTAACTCTTGTGCCTTTTGCCGCCATTATTTCTTGGTGTGGAGATACTTGTCTGTATCAGACATTGCAGTTTCAAAAGCCTTTTTAATTCTTTCTACGGGCTTTACTGCTGTGCCGCCGTGCTTTGTAATAAGCTCGTTTTCTTTGTCGATTTTCTCAAAGAAATTCTTGGGAACTACGATTTCGTTTGTTTCCAAATCAAGTGTGATTTTCATTTTTTTACCTTCCTTTTTTTTGAAAAATTAGCATTATATCTGTAATGCGGTAACAGTGTAGCATAAAATTTGAGTGTTTTTTTTTTTTAGAAAAAAGAGCGCAAAATTTAATGTTTTTTGTATAAAACAAGCGGAAACTGCATAGAAAATTAGCGAAAATGAATATTCCTAACGAAAACTGCATATCAACTAACAAAAACTGCATAAAACCAAAAGAAAACTGCATAAATATAGTGAAAATCAGCGCAAAAGTGCAAAAAAATCTTGATTACCGAAAGAAATACTATATTAATTCAGTAAATTTTAAAATTTTGCTGAAAAAATTAGAGGAATTATTTAAAAAAGTTACTTGTATATGTAGCCAAAAGAATAGAAGGAATGAAGGTATAGAAAACCGCCTTAAAGGGTTAATAGGGTATCACTCAGCCGATATAGATAAATGAGTGCGAGAGAAGCAGACTTGTTTTAAACTTCCCTTCTGCGCTCGTCAGAACAGTATCTAAAACTGTTAGTGTGGGATAACACTATAAAAGTTGGGGAGGAAATACGCAGAGATAACAAGGGCTAAATGAGTTATCTATTCCAGAAGGAAAAAGAACTGCTTTAGCAGTTATAACTGGTAGTAGTGTAAATAAAATGTGTGCGGCTCTCCGATGCTTTGGGCAAAAAAGGAAAATCGTATAGAAGCTACTTTGATATATAATGAGGAACTCTGGGGGGGCTATGCGGGCTTTAAAAATCCCCTTCGGGGCTTTTTAAATCCCTTTGGAGTTGCGCAAGCGCAACTCAAAAATTCAAAAGTGAAGTAATAGCCAAAAGCAAAAGAGAAGTAGAAGCAAGTGCGCAAGCCGCAATTAACCGATACTTTAACGGCTTTTGGGCAGAAATTTTTAGAGATATATATAACAAACTTTACTTACTATTGGAGAGGTAAAAAACACTCTCAATATCTAGTAATGGATATAATCAATTAATCAATGGTGCGGCGCTCAACCGTTCCTTAACCAAAAATTGGGCAACGCAGGAAAACTAATCAAAAAGAGTTTTCATAATACTATGCAAGGAATACTAAATTTTCCTAATGCTATATTTTTCTCCTTTGGTGGGGTGGCTAGATGCCAGCCGCCCCACATATATTTTTATGGAGAAGGTTAACAACATTAACAAAATAGGAGTGATTATAAATGGCAACTAAAACAGAGAGTGTAGCAATTAAGGTTACGCCAGAAGAAAAAGAATTAATTAAGAAATTAGCAGAAAATGCTGATATGACAGTATCAAAGTATTTATACAAAGTTATATAGGGGGTATTAAACAATGAGAGATATTAAAGGATATGAGGGCTTATATGCCGTTACTAGTTGCGGAAAAGTATGGAGTTACCGCAGTTAGAAATTTTTGAAACCAGCAGATAATGGACACGGTTACTTATCTTTAGTGCTTATTAAAGACGGAATAAAGAAACATTACAGAGTGCATAGGTTAGTAGCAGAAGCTTATTTAGGTGAAGCACAAGGAAGAGATGTTAACCACAAAGATAGTTGCAGGAGTAATAATAATATTAACAACTTGGAATATGTAACTAGAAAAGAAAACTGCAAACTAGCTAATATGAGTGGTAGAACTGGCAAAGTAAAAGTTATTTGTGTTGAAACTGGCGCAATATATGAAAGTTAGGCAGAAGCCACAAGAGAAACGGGAATAGGAAGATACAATATTAGTAATTGTATAACTGGAAAACAGAAAACCGCAGGCGGTTATCATTGGGAGTGTGTAGAATGAATAGCGGTGCAATAGGTAGGGTTGGTGAATTACTCTTTTAGGAGATAATGGAAAACGGCGGCTATACTGTAGAAGATGTTAGCGGCAATAGTGAATACTGGTATAGAGATATTGATTTTTTAGTTACTTCTCCATATAGCGGTTTAACAAAATCATTTGAGGTTAAATGGGATAGCCGCATTAATAAAACTGGTAACTTATTTTTAGAGATAGCCAGCGCAAACAGTAAAGGCGGTAAAGGCTGGTTTAAGTTCTGCGAAGCTGACTATATAGCATACGGAGATGCGGCAAGCCGCAAGTTTTATGTTATTCCACTTCTGGAACTTAAAGAGAGAGTAGCGCAGTTGCCGCAGAGATAGGCAAGATGCGGCTAGGAAAGTATAGGTTTATTAGTATCATTAAATGATATTAAAGATATTATAAAAATTATATAAGGGGGAATTACAATGGCAATTATTTTAATTTTATTATGGTGGGTATTAGTTTAGTTATCTGCTCCTACTTGGTGCTTTGTGCTTCTGGCGGTGGTAGCTTTTCTAAAATGCCTAGATGCTTTTATAGAAGCAATAAAAACAGTAATAGAAGCATACGACAAAAAACTAATTGAAAAGGCAAATAAGAAATAAGGGGGCGGCGCAATTATGCAGGATTATTTAAAGGAATTTAGAGAAAAACTCAATTTAAAGGATAAGTTTGATTAGGCTTTACTTCTGGATACAATGTTATTCATTGCAGAAGCAGAACAGAGAAAAAAGGGCAATAACAATAAATCAAGCAGTAACAAAAGTAACTAATAATAGAGGCTAAATGGGTATAGCGGCGGCGCTATGCCCTTTTTCTTTTGGAACTAAAGTTATAGAGAGAATAGCAAAATACTTTACTTATATAAAGAAGAAATAATAAGGCGGTGAGAATATGGCTAGAACAATTACAACTAAACAAAGAGCGGCGCTGGAAATGCTTACTTCTGGCAAAGGTTACACTTTTAAAGAGATAGCCGAAACAGTAGGAGTTAATGTAAAGACACTTTATGACTGGCGCAATAACCCCGATTATACCCTGTTTCAAGACGAGCTAAAGCGCATAAATGATGCACGCTGGCAAGCGGCAGAAGATGCGGCTAGAGAGGGCGCAATAAACCTATGTAGGGAAGGTAATTAGAAAATGATAGAATTTGTATTAAAGAACTGCGGCTACAACCCTACAAGCAAAGTAGAGGCAGATGTAACACTTGATACAGTAATTGAAATTACGGAATAAAAGGAGTAGATAGAAATGGCTAAAACAAATACAGGATTAGTAGCATACGCAAAAGCGCAATTAGGTTTACCTTATTGGTACGGCACTTTTGGATAGACGGCAACAGAAGCGCTTTATAAAGCAAAGGCTAAACAATATCCCAGTAGATACAAGCGCTCTAATTATAATCAAGGCTGGGCGCACTAGTACGGCGCAAGAGTACACGATTGTGTAGGACTTATTAAGGGGTATTTATGGAGTGATACTCCTACAAGCGCTCCTAAATACAAGGCGGCGCAGGATTTAAGCGCTGACGGAATGATTAAGGCTTGCAAGAGAAAAGGCGCTATAAAAACAATGCCAGAAGTTGTAGGGCTTTTGGTACATTACAAAGGACATATAGGGGTATATATCGGTAACGGCTATGTAATTGAAGCAAGGGGGCATAATTACGGAGTTGTAAAGACAAAGTTAAGCGATAGAGGCTGGACTAGCTGGGGCTATTGCCCTTTTATCACTTATGCAACCGCCGCAAATTACTTTAAAAAGTGTGATGCTAAATATACTTCTATTGTTGATGCTCTTGGTAGTATCGGAGTTAATAGCTCTTTTAGTTATAGATTAAAGATAGCTGGTGCTAATGGAATTAAAGGATATGTAGGAACGGCGCAACAGAACATTAAATTATTAACCCTTCTAAAGCAAGGCAAGTTAATTAAGCCTTAACAGGAGTTAATAAACAATGGCAGTTACACTAAAACTTGATAAATCTATATTTGTTCCTAAATACTATCCTTTATTGTTTAACTATTCGCATAGGTGGGAAATTTATATGGGTAGCGCTGGCTCTGCTAAATCCTACTTTATAACACAAAAGATAATTGCTAGATGCTGGAACGAGCCTATAAAAGTTTTAGTTTGCCGCAGAACTGCTACAACTATTAGAAACACTTGTTTTAGCTTGTTTAAGGATATACTAACCAAATGGCGGCTATATCCGCAGTATGTGAAGATAAGGGAAACAGATTTTAATATTAAATTCCCTAATGGCTCTGAAATTATCTTTAGTGGGCTTGATGAAGAAACAAAACTATTAAGCCTTAATAATATAGGTTGCATTTTTATAGAGGAAGCATTTGAAGTGCCAAAGCCAATAGTAGAGTAGTTAAACCTACGATTAAGAGGCACTACCCAGAATAAGCAAATTATAATGGCTTTTAACCCTATTAGCAAAAACCATTGGCTTTATGATTTCTGCGAGAAAGAGCCGCCGCAGAGTTTTATATACATACATAGCACATATAAAGATAACCCTTTTCTAGATGAAGAAAATAGAAAAGCATTAGAGGAAATGCGCACCAGAAACCCCAGTAAATATAGGGTTTATGGCTTGGGTGAATGGGGAGTAGATGTAGAGGGGCTAGTAATTACCAACTGGCGCACAGAAGAATTTAACCCTATGGAGTTAGCGGCTCTTGGATATGAACATAGAGCAGGAATGGATTTAGGCTGGGTAGATAAAAGCGCAATTATTAATACTCTTTATGACAGAGCAAATAAAACTATATATGTATTTGATGAATTTTATAAAAGCGGTTGCCAGTTATCGGAACTTGCTACGGCTCTAAAAGATATGTAGCTAACAAAAACAAAAGTATATGTAGATGCCGCAGAAGCACGAAGTATAGCCTACTTCAAGCAAGAAGGGTTAAGGGCAGAAGCCTGTAAAAAGGGTGCAGGAAGTGTTAAAGCTGGTTTAATGTTCCTGCAAGATTGCCTAATAATAGTACACCCTAATTGTAAAAACTTTATTATGGAATTAGAAAACTTTAGCTATATAAAGAGCAAGCAAACAGGAGAATTTACAGAAGATACTACACACGAATATTCGCACGCAATAGATGCTTGCAGATATGGATATAGTGATATTTACACACAACAGAAATTAAAAACTATAAATAAATCTACACTAAATTTATAAATGGGGGTAGAAAGATGATTGAATATTTATATAACGCAATAGTTGCCAGCGCTGAAACAGATATAGAGATAGTAGCAAAGGTAACAAGCGCAGAGGGCGCACCGATTAATAGTAATTGCAACCTAGTATTATACGATAATGACGGCGCAGAAAAATATATTGTTAATGGTGAAACAGTAGATACTAATGGCTACTGGCGCTTTGTCATTCCAGCCGATGAAACAAGGGGTAAAAAGAACAGTAGATTATTTTACTGCATTAGAGAAGGTAATAAACCACTTTGTTTTAAAGAGCCTGTTTATTTGATGTGAGGTGTTATAAGTGGCTATTGAATTAATAAAACAAAAAGCAAATATAAACCTAGAATCAGAGCAAGACGAACTAAATTTTAAACAGGCTCTAAAGGGTGAAAAGGGAGATAGCGGCTTTTCTCCTATTGTAGAAGTGATTGAGGCAGAAGAAGGACACAATGTTGTTATTACAGACAATGAAGGGGTAAAAACCTTTTTTGTTAAAGACGGTGAAAGCGGCACAACTCTAACAAGTGGAGATAATACAGTAGTAGAAGATAATGCTATTAATGTTTATACAAATACTGGCTATATAATTAGTGATAATGATATTAGATTATAGCCAATATATGATAATGGAACTTCTGGAACTAATAAATTAGTTTATACAGATAATGAAGTAATGGTTATATATAATGGCGGTATATATATCAAAAGAAGTGAAAACGGCATTGATTTTGAAAATATTAGATTGCCATTTAGTTGTAAATCTATGTTTTATAATCCAATTAGCAAAAAGATTTATGGATTATGTGTTAATAGTTACTTTATATATAGCGAAGATGACGGATTAACTTGGCAATTAAAACAACATAACATTGCTGGCGGTGCTGACTATATATGCAGAGCGCAAGCACATATCGGGGGCTTTGCATTAATAAATAAAACCTCTAAAAAGTTATATGGGTTAACTGAAAACTTTGTTTAGAGTGGTGGGGCAATAACAAGCACTATTGTTCCAGAGTTTTTAACACAGTTTGCTCAACACCAGTTTATTTGGTGCAATACCGCAGGCACTTTTAAATATGGCGCAGGAAGTCAAGAGGGTAATTTTGCTTCTCTTACTCTTACTGGATTTGAAAGGGTTAGTTGTTTAGTGAATATTGAAGGTTATCCAATAGTAGGTTTAAGTAATAGCCAAAGGATTTTTAGATTAAAGAATTTTAGCGGTGTTACTGATAATGAATGGGTTGAATATACCTTACCGCAAACTTGCTCTGTTTATGACATTACTTTTAATCCATACGATAAAACATATTACATACTTACTAATGTTAATACTTATTTTAAAACTAAAGATTTTATTGAATATGAAAGTATAGATGCAGACGGATTAAGAGGTAAAGATGCAGAATTTACTTTAATGGGTATTCAAGCAACAGTAGAGAATGAGCCAAACAAGCTGCTTTTAGCGCCAACTAGAACAAAGTTAGAAAATAAAGCGCAAGAATGGGATAGAGCGCTAGATAAAAGTAGATGGGTTGGCAATGGATTAGAACTGGTTGGAGAATAGATTAATGTAAAACCAGCAAGCGAAACTATAAAAGTTACTGCAAGTGGAATTTAGCTAGGAATAGTAGATGAATACCATATAACCGAAAATATGCTAAAAGCTATTTATTTATCGCTTGCTGACTTGTGGGTTAGCTTTAATCCAACGGATATGGAAACTTGGTTTTGGGAAAGCGGATTCCCAGTAGATGATAGTTTTATAGCACATAAATTTATATTTAGTGAAGCAGGAACTTTTTATGAATAGTTAAATTGGGAAATTGAATATACGGTAGAGCAATACGAATATGGTTATATGTTTGTTGATGCTACTAACAATATTACTGAATATGTGAAATTAGGAAACCTATCTAGTCTTTTAAATAAGGGGTGATTATATTGTTAAATCCAGATAATATTTACAGAATGAAAGATAATAGCTTGATAGCTATATACAACATTATTAAGGACAGATTAGAAACAGAAGAATTAAAGCCTAGTGTAGAAGCAATATTTATTGTTAATCTTGATATTCTAAAGTTAGAAATAGATAGAAGGGGGCTAAATGTGTGATTTATTTATCTAAAGAAACAGAATTAACAACAGAACTGTTACAAAAACTAATTAACAAGTTTACTGTTGAGAACTTACCCAGATTAAAGAAGTGGGAAAACTACTATAAAGGCAGACACGCAATATTAAATAAGAGTTATAAAGACAGTAGCAAGGAATGTAACCATATTGTAACAAACTACTGCAAGATTATTACTGATACCTATAGCGGCTATATTTGCGGCAAGCCTGTTACATATACCAGCAACAATGATATTGAAGATGTGCAAGAAGTAATTAACTATAACGATAGCAATGCAGAGGATATGTAGTTTTTAACTAATGCTCTTGTTTATGGTGTTAGCTATGAGTTGAAATGGCTAGATAGATATGCGCAAGTGCGTTATTCACAAGTTAACCCTACTTCTGGCTTTGCTATTTATGATAACACATTAGATTGTGAATTGCTTTATTTTGTGCGCTGGTATAAGGAAAACACACTAGATGAAAGCAACGATTATATTATTGAAGTATATAGCGCTTTTGAAAAGATTAGATACAGAAGCGCAGGACTAGGCGGCGCACTTACACACATTGATAATGAACAACACTATTTTAAAGATGTTCCAGTTAGTGTGTTTTATCTTAATGAGAATGAGGAAAATATTTTTAACTCTATTATCACTCTTAACGATGCTTACAATGAATTACAAAGTAGTGAAATTGATGATTTTAATGCTTGGGTTGATGCCTATTTAGTGTTAAAAGGGGTTGATGCGGAAACAGACGATATAGCCGCAATGAAAGAGAATAGAGTGTTAGTATTGCCTAGTGATGCAAGCGCAGAATGGTTAACCAAAAATGCTAATGATACACAGATTGTTAATATGCTTGACAATATTAAAAAGAATATTTTTAAAGTTACCGCTTGCCCAGATATGGCAGACGAGAATTTTTTAGCGCAGAGTGGAACGGCGCTAGCCTATAAATTAGTAGGATTTGAAAATGTAGCTAGCGGCATTGTAGCAAGATTTACAAAGGCTTTACAAAGAAGAATTGAACTAATTTGCAATGTGCTAAACCTTAAAGCAAGTGAGGCAGTATGGAGAGATATTAATATTAATTTTGTTAGAAACCTACCAGTTAATATTACTGAAACTATCCAGTTAGTTAATAACCTTAAAGGCTCTGTTTCAGATGCTACATTAATTAGCCAGTTACCATTTATTGATGATGTTAACGCAGAATTAGAAGCACTCCAGAAGCAGAAACAAGATAACATTGCGCTTTACTCCTTCGGCTCTCCTGCTTCTGGCGCAGAAGATGAAGAAGAAGCCTAAAAACTGGGGCAGAAATTATTAAAGTGGTTATATACAATTTCTACTTATAATAGAACGGCGCAGGAGTGATTAAAAATGAGTAATAATTATTGGGCTGAACGAATGGCAAAAGCGCAAGATAAGATAACATAGAAACATATAGAAGATGTTGAAAAACAGTTATCTAAATACTATTCAACAGCTATGAAGCGCACTATAGCAGACTTTGAAGCAACCTACGATAAGTTACTAGCAACTGTAGCTGACGGTGTAGAGCCTACTCCAGCGGATTTATACAAGCTGGATAGATACTGGGAACTGCAAGCACAGTTAAAAACAGAACTAGAAAAACTGGGAGAAAGACAAGTAAAGTTATTTAGTGATGCTTTTGAGGAATAGTTTTTTGATATATATAACTCTATTTCTATTCCTTCTGCAACGGCATATAGCACTATTGATAAAGGAATAGCGCAACAGATGATTAATCAAATATGGGTTGCAGACGGAAAGAACTTTAGTTAGAGAATATGGGGCAACACAGAAAAGTTAATAGAAACTCTTAACGAGGAATTAATAAATTGTGTTGCTACTGGAAGAAATACAAACGAATTAAAACAACTGCTACAAGAAAGATTTAATGTTAGTTACTCTAACGCAGATAGCATAGTTAGAACTGAAACGGCGCATATACAGACACAAGCGGCTAAACAAAGATATACCGATTACGGAATACAAGAGGTTGAAGTGTGGGCTGATGAAGATGAGCGCAGATGTGAAGTGTGCGGCAAACTTCACTAGAAGCGATACCCAGTAGGCGCAAATATGCCTATACCGGCGCACCCTAGATGCCGTTGCGCTATTATTCCGGTAGTAGATTGATTTAATAAATAGCGAGCCTTTTTTACTTGGGGTTAGGCTCTAATAAAAGAAACAACAAAATTTTGAAGGGGCGGCTAGATGATTCTAACTGCAACTTATTTAGGAGAGTATAGAAATGACAGAACAAACAATTAACACTAGTGTTGAAACAGAAGCAGTAGAAACAACTGCAACAGAAGAAGTAAAAACCTACACACAAGATGAAGTATTAGCGCTTTTATAGAGTGAAACAGATAAAAGAGTATCACAGGCGCTAAAGACACAACAAAAGAAATACGAAAAACAGCTATCTTTATCAAAACTTGACGGAGATGAAAGAGCAAAGGCAGAAAAGGATAACCGCATAGCAGAACTAGAGGAACAGTTAGCGGCTTTTCAGATAGAGCGCAACAGAAGCGAATTAAAAAGTGTTTTAGGCTCTAGAGGTTTGAGCGCTGAATTTGCTGATATTATCGCAATTAATGATGATATTGAGGCTTCGCAAGCAAACATTGATAAATTAGACAAGCTGTTTAAAGCGGCGGTTAAAGCAGAGGTAGAGAAAAGGCTAGCAGGAAGTGCGCCAAAAGGAAACACTACCAGCGCCGCAGAAATTACAAAAGATACTGCTAAAAAAATGAGTTTAGCAGAACTACAAGAACTGGAAAGAACAAACCCAGAACTATTTAACAAATTATTTTAATTAGGAGGCTTTTTATAATGGCTAATACAGTTTATTCAAATAAAATTATTGAAGCAAAAGCAAAGGATTTACTTACAACTGCGGTTAATACTCGTTCACTTATGACTATTGATAATGAGTTAGCACAGGGCGCAGGAATGACAAAAACAGTTAATGTTTACACATATAGCGGAACTGCTGAAGAAGTAGAAGCAGGACAGGGCAACACTAACAGAGGCTCTATTAAATATGTTCCTACTGATTACACAGTAAAAATGGTACAGTAGGCTTTTGATTATCAAGATGAGGATTTTATGAAAGATAATACTATCGTTGATAATATGATTAAGGGCGCTAATCAAGTAATGGTTAATAAAATGACTGCTGATTTTATCGCAGAGTGCGCAAAGGCTACACTTTCACATACTTTTACTGCTTTTGGTTATGAGGCTATTGTTGACGGTATCGCAAAGTTAAACCTTGAAGATGAAAGCAAGTTATTTGTAGTTATTCCTAATGCTTGGAAAGCTGATTTAAGAAAAGATGAAGATTACAAGAGCGCAAGAATGGGCGAAGTTATCTATAACGGATAGGTTGGCACAATTTGCGGTATTCCTGTAATTGCTACTAATGCTCTTACCGATGCGGCTTATGTAATGAGCGCAGAAGCAGTTAAACTCTTTATGAAGAAAGATGTAGAAGTAGAACAGGATAGAGATGCAGACACAAGAACTAATAGTGTTTACCTTCGTACTGCATATCTTGTAGCACTTGTAGATAATACAAAGATTTGCAAACTTTCACAGTAATTAAACCTATAAAGGGAGTAGGGCTAACTCCTACTCCCCTATATATATAGGGGGTTAAACAATGATTGATGAACTAAAGGTATATTTAGGAGAAACCGCAGATAACTTTACAGATGCGCAAATAGGGCTAGCTTTAAAGTTTGCATTAGCAGAAATTGAAGCATACACTAAACGCACTCTAGATTATGAGTTAGAGGTTGCGGCACTCCAGATAGCAAAGATTAAGCTATTAAGACTTGACACAGAAGGGTTAGCCGCTACTGGATTTAATGGAGTTAGTGAAACATACATAGACGGTTACCCAGACGAGATTAAGGCGCTACTAAACAGAAAGCGCAAGATTAAGGTGGTGTAATAATGATTAACGCAGATATGCGCACTTATGATTATTACACCTATAGCGGCTTTAATGAATATGCAGAGCCGCAGTTATCAGAAGAAGTGCAAGGCTCTATTAAAATTGCAATTTATACAACTTCTCAAAATGTAACAGATAATATCAACTATAGAGATGCTAACTATATAGGATTAACCAGAGCAAGCGCAGTAGATGATAGTTATGTTATTCAGTACGGAGAAGAAAAACTAAAAGTTCTCTATATCCAGTCAAAAGGCAGATTTAAACAGGTATTCTTTAAAAAGATATGAGTATTTAGCTAGAAGGATTAGAGGATATTTTAGCAAGTATAGAGCAAGTAGCAGACACTTCAAATTTAGATGATGCGCTAGGCAAGGCTTGTGCAATGGTAGAAAGAAGCGCAAAACAGAAAGCGCCAAAAGGTGAAGGAACATTAAGGCGCAGTATTACAAGCAAAGTAGAAGATAATCAAGGAATAGTTTTTACTCCGTTATTTTATGCGCCCTATGTTGAATACGGAACAGGCATTTATGCAGAGGACGGCAAGGGGCGGCAAAATGTGCCGTGGGTATATGTTGAAGGCTCAACTAAAGAAAGTAGCAGTAGTAAAACATACACCGAACAAGAAGCAGAGGCGGCAGTAGAATATTTACGCAGTAAAGGGCTAGAAGCATATAAAAGCTATGGTAGAAAGCCAGAGCCTTTTATGCGCCCTGCGCTATATGAAAACAGAGAAAAAATATTAGAACTTATTAAGGGGGAATTGTTAAATGATTGATTATACCCCTAATTTAGTAGCAACATTACAGACAATATTACCTACACACTATGAAATGGTATTAACAAGCAAGACGGCTACACCGTGTATAAGCTATATGGAGCTAAACAACAATATGACGGAAACAGGAGATACACTAGGATATAGCCGCATTACATACTAGGTTAAAGTGTGGGGAAACGATATTAAAACAGTTACTAAATATGCTCTAGAGGTTGATAAGGCATTAAAACAACTGGGATTTAAAAGAATATCCAGCGGAGAAATGCACGATAACCAGAGTACAATTATTCAGAAAATACTAACCTATGAAGCATTGGCTTTAGAAAATTATTAATATAGGGGGCTTTTATAATGGCAGTTATTAGTAAAGGTATTACTTTATCATACAAGGAAAGCACAGGTAGCACTTTTGTAGAACTTGAAAACCTACAGGAGATTCCAGAGTTAGGCGGAGATACAGAGGCTATTGAAATTACCACTTTAGCAGATGCCGCACATATGTATACAGACGGCATTAAAAACTATGGTGATAGCCTAACATTTAAATTCCTTTATGAAAAAGAATAGTTTAGCACACTTAACGCACTTGCAGATAGTGTTGAATGGAAGGTAGAACTACCAGACGGCGCTACTTGCACCTTCGGCGGCACTTGCTCTGCTAAACTTGACGGAGTAGGAGTTAATGCGGCTCTTACTTATACATTAGCAGTTAAGCCTAATTCAGAGATGAAATGGGCATAACATAACCCATTAATGGGAGTAGTGGAGAGTATTCTCTCCACTCTCCACTACAAATTTATATAAATCAAGGAGAGATTAAAAATGATGTATGTTGACTTTTCAGCAGGTAATAAAGAATACAAATTAAGATTAAATACAAGAAACATTGTTACACTTGAAAAATAGTTAGGTTGTAATCCTTTAGCGCTTTTCGGTGACGGCTCTACAATGCCAACAGTAACAGAAATGGTTAATGTATTGTATTGTGCGCTCCAGCCACTTAATCACGGAATAACATTAAATGATGCTTATGATATTTTTGATGCTTATTTAGCAGACGGTAACGGCGCAACAGACTTTATTACAGTAATTTTAGATATTTACAAAGTATCAGGACTTATTAGAAATGAAGTTAAGGAAGAAACCGAAAAAAACTAATTAAAGGAGAGGCTAGCCCTTCTCCATTCTTATTTAGTGATTATTTGTATAAATGGTTAGAAAATGCTCTGGATTATGGGATTAGTGAGGCTGACTTTTGGAATATGACACTAGCGGAACTGGAGCGCCTATTAGATAGCAAGCGCCGCACCCAGAAGCGGCAAGCACAAGAAAAGGCTACATTTGATTACATATTAGCAGATTTAATAGGGCGCAGTATATCTAGGTTATATAGCGCTAGTAATGAAATGCCAGATATAGCAACAGTATATCCTACTCTATTTGACACTAAACAAATAGAAGAACAAAAGAGCATTAAAAAGGCTGAATTATCTGCGGCAAGGTTTAGACAGTTTGCAAATTCCTTTAATGCTAAAAGGGGGCAACAACTGAATGAATGAGCAATTAAAAATTATAATTTCGGCTGAAATAGACAAATTAAAGAAAAATGTTGATGAAGCAAAGAGCAAGGTTGGCAGTTTTAAAGATGAAGTTAACAAGGCTTCAAAGAATGTAGATAAAGATTTTAAAGCGGCTGGAGAAGCAATAAACAACGGAATGAAAGTAGGGGCGGCGGCGCTTACTGGTGTTGCTACTGCTTTACTTGCTCTTGGCGAAAGTACAAAAGAATATAGAAACGAATAGGCAAAATTACAAACAGCTTTTGAAACCGCAGGCGCTAGCGCAGAAGTAGCAAAAGGAACATATAACGATTTATACAGAGTTCTTGGAGATACAGGACAGGCTACAGAAGCGGCGGCGCACTTGGCGCAATTAACAACTAATGAGCAAGAGTTAAGCCAATGGACTAATATTTGTCAAGGTGTTTATGCTACTTTTGGCGCTTCTCTACCTATTGAAGGTTTAACCGAAGCGGCTAACGAAACTGCAAAAGTAGGACAAGTTACAGGCGGCTTGGCTGATGCTCTTAACTGGGCTGGTATTAGTGAAGATGCTTTTAATGAAAAACTGGCGGCTTGCAACACAGAAGCAGAAAGAGAAGAATTAATTAGAGAAACCCTAAACGGAATTTATAGCGAAGCGGCGGCAAACTATGAAAAGAATAACGCATAGATTCTGGCGCAGAATGAAGCACAAGAAAAATTAAACTCTGCTATGGCTACTCTGGGTGAAGCAACTGCGCCTATTATGACAATGCTAACCAGTTTAGCAGGAGATGTATTAAGTGCATTAACACCTTATGTAAAGGATTTTGCGGATAACTATTTACCAGACATTCAAGAAGCATTAAAGACAGTAGCAGAGAAACTAGAAAGCGCTTTAACATTCTTAATGGAACATAAAGCTATTTTAGGGGTTATGGCTGGTATTATCGGAACTGTTGTTACTGCTATTGGCTTATATAATGCGGTTGCGGCGGTTAAGGCGGCAATGGATGCGGCACAAGTTACTACTTTAGGTGGTTTAATCGCAGTTCACGCAGCACACGCAGCGGCGGTTATGGCTTCTCTAGCGCCTTATGTTGCTATAGTTGCGGCAATAGGGGCAGTTATCGCTATTATTGTTGTTTGCGTTAAGCATTGGGACGAGATAAAAGCAAAAGTTATAGAAGTTTGGAACGCAATGAAAGAAAAGATTTCAGAGGCTAAAGAAAAAATAGTAAACAAAATTACTGAATTAAAAGAAGGAATACAAAACAAAATTAATTCAGTAAAAGAAAATATCAGCAATACCTTCAACAACATTAAAGAAGGTATGCAACAGAAAATCCAGAGCGCAAAAGAAAATGTATTAGGGGTATTTGATAAAATCAAAGACGGAATTAAGAAAAAAATAGAAAGCGCAAGAGATACCGTTAAAAATGTTATAGAGAAAATAAAAGGCTTTTTTAACTTTGAGTTTAAGTTACCGAAGTTGAAAACTCCTAAATTTGCTATTTCTCCTGTTGGCTGGAAAGTTGGAGATTTATTATAGGGTGTTATACCTAAATTAAGTGTTCAATGGAACGCAAGAGGCGGTGTTTTTGACAAGCCTACTATTTTTGGATATGGTAATAGCCTACAAGGTATCGGAGAAAACGGCGCAGAGGCAGTAGTACCACTAGAAAACAATTTAGAATGGTTAGATAAACTGGCTACTATGTTAAATGATAGAATGGGCGGCGGCTCTCCAGTAGTGCTACAAGTAGATGGTAAAACATTCGCTCAAATTAGCTTTGATAGCATAAATCAATTCATAAAACAAACTGGCAACTTGCCAATACAACTAGTTTAAGGGGGTAGAGATTATAATGAGTTACTTTAAAATTAATGGTGTTGATTATTCAACCTATGTTAGCGGCTTGAAGGTTGCTAAAAATCATATATATAATTCACAAACTAATGCGGCTGGAGATACAGTAGCGGATTATATCAACTCTAAAAGAGTGATAGAAGTTAATATTATTCCTGTTGATGCGGCGGCGCTCTCTACTCTATTAACAACTATTGATTAGTTTAATGTTACACTATCATTCCTTAATCCGCAGACAGGCGCAATAGAGGATAATATAGCTTGTATTATTCCCAGTAATGCTATTGAGTATTACACAATACAGGCAGATAAAGTATTAACAAAAGCATTTAATTTAAGTTTTACGGAGTTATAAGGGGGTATTAGTAATGTTAATAAATGATATTGTGCTAGCCTCTTTAAGAACTCCTGTTAGAACAGTAGAAGGTAGAGCCGAAGTATATAATAGTGACGGCTCTACCGCATATTCTTTAAGAAGTGATAGCTATTTAAAAGAGTTTAAAGTAGAACGCATAGGAGATAACACAAAATTCTTTGGATATGGCTTTGTTCACAAGGCTAATGTAAAAGCAAGAGATGTAAACAGAGAAATTGAATTAAGTACAAGTAATACAGTATTACCATACTTTATTGATAGAACAAGCGGAGAGCCAGTAGAGATTAAGACATATCCAAAAATGAATATTACAGAAGTTAATAGAGATGAAAATACAAACGAACTTTCTATAACTTGCTATGATGCGTTATACAAGGCTACAAAACATAAAGTAGAAGAACTGGCGCTAACCGTTCCCTATACCATACAAGAGTTTGTTGTAGCTTGTGCTTCACTATTGGGAATTAGTGGTGTTACAACAGTAAATGTTACTGATGATTGCTTTAGTGTTTCATATCCAGAAGGGGCAAACTTTGAAGGAACTGAAACTATTAGAGATGCACTAAATGCGGCGGCGGAAGCAACACAAACTATTTACTATATAGATAGTAATAATATACTGGTGTTTAAAAGATTAGATATTAGCGGAGATGCGGTATTTAATATTGAAAAGGCTGATTATATCCAGTTAGACAGTAAAACAAACAGAAGATTAGCAACTTTAGTTAGCGCAACTGAATTAGGAGATAGTTTAGAAACCACTCATAAGGTATATAACAAGAATATGGCTGATTATCACTAGGCAGTAAACCCAGCAGGAGAAACTTTTACAGAAGTTGATAACGGTTATGTAATTGATGTTAGCGGAGAAGATTATAAAAGAATTTCTTTTATACCCTTAAATAAAGAACTTAAAGCAGGAACTTATTATGTAATTAGTTATGATTGGGTTAATATCGGCACAGAAGAAACAAGTAGTGTAGCCTGTTATTTACCAGATATAGAGCAGTATTTAAGTAATGGTGTAGCATTTACACCAAAAGAAGATACACAAAAAATAGGGATATACCTACAAGCCGCAGATGTAGGAAAAGATATTCAAGTAGAAATTACAAATATACAACTTGAAGAAGGAACGGCGGCTACTGACTATGTACCCTACGGCTACTATTATTTAACTGGTACAACTCAATATATTAGGGATAATCCATTTTGGGATTTAAGAGAAGATAGAACAACATTGTTAGAAAACGCACTAGCGGCGGTTGGTGGTTTAACCATTAACTAGTTTGAGTGTAACTGGAGAGGTAATTATTTACTTGAAATTGGAGATAAGATTAGCCTAGAAACTAAAGATAATAATACGGTATATTCATATATACTAGATGATACAATACACTACAACGGCGCATTAAGTGAGGCTACACAATGGAATTACACAGACAATGAGGAAGAAACAGAAGCAACGCCTACAACACTAGGAGATGCAATTAAACAAACCTATGCTAAAGTTGATAAGGCTAATAAACAAATTGAAATAGTAGCAAGCGAAACTAACGCTAATAGTGAAGCGATAGCCGCAATTAGATTAGATACAGATAGTATTAATGCTTCTGTATCAAAAGTTGCAGAAGATACTACCGCCGCAATAGAAGCGGCAAATAGTAGCATAGCAACATTAACTACTAAAGTTGATGCTTCTATAACCGCAGAGAATGTATAGTTAGTAGTGTAGAAGGAATTAGAAAACGGAGTAGAAAAAGTTACTACTTCAACTGGATTTACTTTTGATGATGAAGGACTAACTGTATCAAAGACAAATAGCGAGATTAAAACGCAAATAACCGAGGACGGAATGAGCGTTTATAAGAATGAGGAAGAAGTATTAACCGCAAATAATGAAGGAGTAAAGGCGGCTAACCTTCACGCAACAACCTATTTAATTATAGGTAATTATAGCCGCTTTGAAGATTACACTAATGCAGACGGAGAAGCAAGAACTGGTTGCTTCTGGATTGGTGATTAAGGGGGTATTAAATGGCTAGCGGAACAATAACAGGAACAACGAGCAATAAGTATATTAGTGCTAAAATTGAGTGGAGTAGCACAGCAGACACAGCTAACAATAAATCTACTGTAACGGCGAAACTTTATTATATGAAGTCAACAGCTTCTACTACAGCTACTAGCGGTGTTATTAATGCAACTATTACTATTAATGGTAATAAATACACATATAATTCTGGCACTAGTAAAACATTACCAGTAGACGGCAAATGGTATTATATTACTGAACACGAGGTAGTAGTAGCGCATAATTCAGACGGAAAGAAAAGTATAACAATTAGCGCTACTGGCGGTATGACAGGAAGTAGTTTTACCTCTACAAGTTTAAGCGGAACGGCAGTATTAACGGATATTCCCAGAAAAGCAACAATAACAAGCGCACCTAATTTTACTGATAGTGATAACCCTACTGTTTACTATTCTAATCCAGCAGGAAGTGCAGTAGATTCGCTAAAAATTTGTATTTCATCTACTGGCGCTAGTGATGATATAGCAAGCTATAGGAGTTGTTCACAAACTGGTAGTAGTTATACTTTCTATCTAACCAGCGCTGAAATTAGCAGATTAAGAGCATTAGTTACTAGCGGCTCTAGCGCAAGTGTTAAGTTCTATCTTAAAACTACAATAGGTGGAACTGATTACTATAGCACAGTTACAAAAACATTCACTATTAGCGATACCTCTGTTACTTTCAGTTATAACATATACGATACAAACAGTTTAACAACATCTTTAACTGGTGATAGTAGCAAGATAGTTAAAGGCTATAGTAATGTTTATTATAGTTATTCTGCAAAATCCAATAGTGGCGCTACAATTACTAGTAATAGTATTAGTTGCGGCTCATAGTATTCAACCGCAACAAGCGGCACATTTAATAAAGTAGAAAGCGCAAGCTTTGTATTAAAGGCTACAGACAGTAGGGGCAGTAACTTTAGTACAACAGTAACAAAAACATTAATTAACTATTTTAAACCTACACTAAATATGACAGTTTACCCACCTAATGCAAGCGGTGATATGATACTAGTATTTACTGGGGCTTTTTATAATGCTTCTTTTGGAAGTTCAACAAATACTATTACAGTTAGATATAGTATCAGCCACGAAGATAGTGGCTTTAGTTAGGGCGGCGCAGTTACACTATCCAAAAGCGGTAATAGCTTTACTGGATAGGTTAATATTACTGGGTTAGATTATAAAAATGTTTATGTAATTAGCGCTAATGCTTATGATTTACTTGATGAAATACAACTAGAGCCAGTTAGAGCAATAGGAACACCTGTTTTTGATTGGGGAAAAGAGGATTTTTCTTTTCATTGTAAAGTGAATATGGATATGTCAGATGCTATTTATGGCACAAATACAAGCGGAGAAAAAGTAGAGGCGCTTATGCCCTGTAATGGTTATAATAACCTTTCTTTAGGTTATGGTGGTTATAGTAATGGAGAAGGCGCAACTGATATATGGGGTAATTATGTTACTGTATATTGTAAAAATGATATTGATTTAAGAAGTGATACCCATTGTTACAATGATTTAACAGTTGACGGTGCAACAACACTAAATGATGATGTGGATATTAATGCTGATTTACAAGTAGAAAATGTGAAAGTTAATAGCAGTATTAATGTTAGCCTTGATGTAAATTGTGTTAATACTGTAAATGCGGCTAGAGTATGTATAAACAGTAAAGATGTAGGAGCGCAAACAACACTAAAAAGCGGCATATATCAATATATGCACGGCACACAATCATTTACTTTAAGTGGTACAAGTGCATTAAGTAAATAGTTAACTGGATATATAATGGTGTGGAGCTATTATAGTAATGGTAATACTTATGTAAACTGTACTAATTATACTTTTGTACCAAAAAGTGTGTTAGGTTATAACGGTGGGCGCATATCAATGCCTTTAGTATTAGATGACGGAACTTGTGGCGCAAAATCTTTAATAATTACAGAAAGCGATGGAGTAACAACTATTAAGGGTGAAGAAAGAAACGATGACGCACCTAATAACAACTGGGTATTAAATAAAGTAATTGGTTATTAAGGGGGTTAACAAATGGAATTAACAACTTTTTTAGAACTTCTTGCTAATTTTGGTTTTCCTATTGCTTGTGTAGTTGCTATGGGCGCTTTTATCTATCATATATACCAAACAACAACAAAAGAAAATGCGGCTAATATGGCGGCAGTATAGGCAAGATGCAAAGAGCGAGAAGAAATATTATATAGTGAGATAGCGCAAAATAGAGCAGTAAATGAAAAAGCAATAGAAACCATTGCGCAGTATGCGGAGAAATTAGAAACAATACAAACAGATATTAAAGAGATAAAAACAGATATTACAGTTATTATGGCTAAACAATAAAAGTAGGGTTAGTGCGTTTTTTTTGGCGTACTAACCCTTTATTTTTTTGCCTTTTTTGTGATGAAAAAAGGTGTTGACTTTCAAATGAAAATCTGCTATGATGGGTGCAGGTTATACGAAAATGATGGGTGCATCTTATATGATGTGTCCAATTCAAAAGCGCTGAAACCCTTGATATATAAGGGTTTTCGCTAACGCTCAGTTTGCAGGTTCATCATCAGTGCCCGCCCATGTTGAAATGATGGGCTTGATAGGTGCAGGTAACAACCCCATGGTTGGTATGACAGTTGCATGCGCAGTTGCTGTTGAAGAGGCAATGAAATAATTTGTAACCATTCGGTTACTTTTATAAAACAATTAAAGCCTTGTTCTCTTGATTGAGGACAAGGCTTTAATTTATGGTCAATAAATCCAAAAGCTGTTCAATTGTTTTTAATGCTTCGGGCGAAAGTTGTGTTAATTTATCAGACAATTTTGATATCTTGTCATTGGAAATGATGCCCGTCAGCAGATAATCTGTACTTATTTCAAGTGCAGAACATAATTTCACAATGTTTTCGGGTCTGATTGCTTTTTTGCCGAGTTCAAGATTTGATATCATTTGAACGGAAACGTTAATTTTTTCGGCAAGTTGCTCTTGAGTATAACCTAAAGTTTTTCTCCTTAAGCAGGCTCGTTCTCCCATATCTTTCAGAAGTTGTTTGTTTTCCATATATGCCTCCAGAATATCACCTATGGATATAATTATACATTTATTGCAATTTAAATATAATCGCCTATAGATTAAATTGATGTTGACAAAATTGAGCTATAGATGTATAATTTGGATGAAATATGTGTCAATAGGTGATTTTTAGTTGCAGCATTAAAATGGAGGAGTAAAAAATGAGCGAAGAAAAAAATAGTCAGACAAATTCTGAATTAACAGAAAAAAGCGAAACACAAGAAAAAATTCAAGCTGATAATGAACCTTTGAAGAATGAAGATGTTGTGTCTGCAAGCATTGAGGCTCAGCCGTCAATGCCTGTTGACAACAAAGGCAGAAAGAAAAAAATTATATTCGCTTTGTCAGCTGTAGTTTTTGTGGCTGTTCTTGTTCTTCTGACAATCAATGTTTTTATACCTGCTTCAAAATATAATAAAGCAGTGAAGCTTGATGCGGCAGGTTCATATGATGAAGCCATAGCAATTTTCAGTGAACTTGGCGACTATAAAGATTCAATCGAGCTTAAAGCTGAAACAGAAAAACATAAGGCAGAGGCTTTGCTCAAAGCGAAAATCGCAGATGCACAGAAACTTTATGATACAGGCGATAAGCTCGGAGCATATAAAATGCTTCTTCCTGAAAAGGACAAAGAAGGTGTTTCGGAAATTCTTTCGGATTACGAAAAGAAGATTATCGAAGAAGCCGGTGCCGATGTTTTTTGGGATGAAGATGAAATGTCCGACTATCATTGGGCATATTCAAAGAAACTGGACACAAATTGGGGGCTTAATGATCCGTATTTCTATATTTATCTCTCGCAGAGTAAAGAAGAACCAGCTGATTTGACGGTATTTTTGTTTTTACAATTCGCACACGGTGATCGCTACAAATTCACAACACCAGTTCATCCCAACACCATAAGATTCAGAGGCAATGATAAAACAATAGATATTCCTGTTGCCCTTTCTGAAAGAAGCTTTGATACAAGTGATGATGGTTATTGGATAGAAAATATGCATGTTTCAATAACTCCGGAGCAGGCAAATGAGATATCTGCAATGTTTGCAGGTGATTCAGATGTAAAAATCCGTGTTATGGGTTCGTCAAAAAGTCTTGACTATACCTTGTCTTCAGCCAGACGTGCAGGTGTAGAAGGTATTGTTGAATTCATAAATGTAATGTATTCGGTTTATGATACCGAAACAGAATAAAGCATCAATCCCTGTTCTTTCGAGAGCAGGGATTTTTGTTTTTAATCTTATACTTGTAACTTGTTGAAAAAATGATATAATTAAAACATGGCTATCTGTTTGGGCTTCCTCTGACGAGGAAGCTGTCCGTAGGACTGAAGGAGAGAAGATTTTGCATGGATTTATTGAATTATAATAGGTCGTGATGTTCTCTCCCTCCGTCTTTTGCTTCGCAAAATCCACCTCCCTCGTCAGAGGGAGGCAGTGAAGATTCTGCAAGCCTGAATGAATCAGCGTTTACTTACGGTAAAGATTTTGATAACAAAGGGGAGATAGAAATAAAAACATTAACAAAGCTTTCATCGAAGCGTATCTATGATTTTTATCAGGAGCTTGAAAAATACGGCATTGAAAATCATGGTCTGCTGATTGAACAAGGCGGTGAAATTCTCTTTGAGGAATATGCCTATCCTTACTGCGCCGATATGCCGCATACTCTTTTCTCTGTAACAAAATCAATCGTTGCAACGGCGGCAGGCTTTGCGATTGAAGAAGGTCTTTTTTCCCTTGATACAAAGATTTTACCCCTTTTTCCTGAATATGAGCATTGCGAAAGCGAAGAATGGGAGAGCTTAACCGTTCGTTCCGTTCTTACCATGCAGAGCAACAAGGAATTCAGCTTTTTGCAGGATATGACGGGCAACTATGCAGAGATGTTTATGAAAGCTCCTTTCAGAAAAGAAAAAGGTTTTTTATACAGCAATAACGATGCTCATATGGTTGCGGCGGTTATTCAGAAAACCTCGGGCATGAGCCTTGTTGGCTATCTGACACCCCGACTTTTTGAACCCCTCGGAATAAATCCTCCCGCATGGGAAACAAACAGTATCGGCGAATGTATAGGCGGTACGGGTGCATATCTCACTCTGCGTGACCTTGCAAAAATCTGCCGTTGCTATGCCGACGGCGGTGTGTATAACGGAAAGCAGATTATTCCCGAATGGTGGACAAAAGAGGCAACAAAAAAGCAGGTTGACCTGCCCGGCAGAGAGAATGAGGACGGCTACGGATATCTTTTTTGGCTTGAAGGCGATATTTTCAGCATGAACGGAATGTTCGGTCAGCAGATATCGTATATACCGAAGTATGATGCCGTTATTGCAAGCCTTAACAGCGTTGTCAACGATAATATGCACAACAAGCTGATAAAAAATCTTCTTCCCAAGGCTTTTGAGGAGGAAACAACCGAGGAATGGGATAAAAAGCTCAAGGAACATCTTTCAAACCGAGGCGAAA
This sequence comes from Clostridia bacterium, assembly GCA_017466365.1. Classification (GTDB taxonomy): domain Bacteria; phylum Bacillota; class Clostridia; order Oscillospirales; family Acutalibacteraceae; genus CAG-177. The sequence continues at coordinate 126,105 of JAFTUG010000009.1, forward strand.
AAATCCCCGACTGCGGTCCTCTGCCCCCGATTCCCACGGGCAAAACTTTTTATATGACAAGTGTATCGGATGCACTTGCAAAATTTATGTTCCCTGCAAGCCTTATTCCCCGTTCGCTTACTTCAAGCTTTGCGAAAAAGCCGAAGAAAAATCTTGACTGTGTATCATTCGAGCTTGATGAAAAGGTTCTTTACATAAGCTGGTTCGAGGAAGAAGACAGAGTTGTTATTGACTGCGGACTTGACGGAAAACCCCGTATATCCCATTGTTCGATAAAGGGTTATCCCTATACGGTGTGGGCATATGCCTATGCAAGAAAGAATGTTGTTTATGTTGTTGTGAAACCACTCAACACCCTTGCAACGCAAAGAATTACAATTGAGTTTTCGGGCGATACAATGAAAATGACGATGAAAGGCACTCCCGATTTCAAAGAATTCATAGCGAAGAATGCAGAGCAGAGCACTTTCTACAGAAAAACAAGCGATAAGTTTCCTTTTATCTCAAAAGGACTCGGCCTTGCGTTATCAACCATAGAAATGCCAATGAAATTCAAAACGAGGTAAAAATATGAATAAGTGGAAATTTTATACTTCAAACGAAATAAAACCCCTCGGCTGGCTGAAAAAACAGCTTGAAATTCAGGCAGAGGGCTTAAGCGGAAATCTTGATAAAATCTGGAACGACATTAAAAACAGCGCATGGATCGGCGGCGATAAAGAGGGTTGGGAAAGAGTGCCTTATTGGCTTGACGGCTTTATTCCCCTTGCATATCTTCTCCAAAATGAGGATATGATCGCTAGAGCGAAAAAATATATTGATGCGATTATTTCGTTTCAGAAGCCCGACGGCTGGATTTGCCCCTGCAAGGATGAGGACAGAAAAACCTATGACACATGGGCAGTTCAGCTTATAACAAAAACATTAACGGTTTATTATCAGTGTTCAAACGACGAAAGAATCCCCGATGTAATATACAAAACTCTTAAGAACTATTATGATCTGCTCAAATCAGGCGAAATAAAGCTCTATGACTGGGGCAACGCAAGATGGTTCGAGTGCTTCATCGCAATCAATTTCATCTATGAACGCTGTAAAGAAGAGTGGCTCAAAGACCTTGCAAAAATCCTTAAGGAGCAGGGAATGGATTATAACAAGGCTATCCCTTTGTGGGAAAGACCCCTCAACCGCTGGAGATTTGATACCCATATCGTCAATATCGCAATGATGCTCAAAAGCGAGGCGGTTTCATGCGGTATTCTCGGCGAAGAATATATGGACAATGCCGAAAAGCTCCACGAAATCCTTAAGAAATATAACGGCACTCCCGTCGGACTTTTCACAGGCGACGAATGCCTTTCGGGATTGAGTCCCGTTCAGGGCACGGAGCTTTGTTCTGTTGCGGAACAGATGTATTCCTATGAAATTCTCTATGCTTTTACGGGTGACAAAAAATGGGCGGAAAGGCTTGAGGTTCTTGCCTTCAACGCTCTCCCCGCAACCATAAGCGACGATATGTGGACTCACCAGTATGACCAGATGAGTAATCAGATTGCATGCGTAAATTTTCCGGGCAAGGCGATTTTCAGAACCAACGGCAGCGAATCCCATCTTTTCGGTCTTGAACCGAATTACGGCTGCTGCACTGCAAACTTCAATCAGGCATGGCCTAAATTTGCTCTTTCGGTATTCATGTATGACGGCAATACCGTTATCAATGCTGTTCCCGTTCCTGCCGAACTTAAAACCAATGATAAACACATAAAAATCGAAACGGAATATCCATTTAAAAATACATTAAATTATAAAATAAAGGCAGAAAAAGGATTTACATTCAAAATCCGCATTCCGTCATTTGCGGAAAATCTTATAGTTAACGGTGAAAAAGCAAGCGGAGATATGCTTTCGTTTGATATCGGTGCAGGCGAAGAAAAGGAAATTGTTATTTCGTTTGATACCGTTCCTTATTTTGAAAAGCGACCCCATGACCTCAATACCGTGAAATGCGGCTCGCTCGTTTTCTCTGTTCCCGTTAAGTCTGAAAAGAATATGCTCGAATATGAGCGTGACGGAGTTGAGAGAAAGTTCCCCTATTGCGATTATGAGCTTATCCCCGTTTCTGATTGGAACTATGCTTACTGCGCTGATGCGCTCGGAATTGAGTGGGGCGAAGTGAGCGAAATTCCGTTCTCGTCGGAGAATCCGCCCGTTACGGTCAAGGCAACCGTTAAAAAGATTAACTGGGGCTATGAGGACGGCTACGATACCGTCTGCGCAAAAATCCCCGAATCGAGAGAACCGATAAGCGAGGCGGAAGAAATTCAGCTTTATCCCTACGGCTGCGCAAAGCTCCGTATGACGGAAATACCGCTTATATAACAAAAACCGGACTTCCCTAATCGGAAAGTCCGGTTTTTCTATATATTTTTCTTATTTCTTTTCTGCTGCGAGGAACTTATAAACGAGCGCTGCAAGAACGCCGCCGATAAGGGGAGCAACAATGAATACCCAAACGCTTGAGAGTGCATCGCCGCCAACGAGAAGTGCGGGACCGAAGCTTCTTGCGGGGTTAACGGAAGTGCCTGTGAAGGAGATTCCGAGAATGTGAACAAGAGTAAGTGTGAGACCGATTACGATACCTGCAACGGATGAATTTTCAATCTTCGAGGTAACGCCGAGAATTGCGATAACGAAAACGAATGTGAGAATGATTTCAACGAGGAAAGAAAGACCGATGCTGTCGTTATAGAGTGCGTTTGCACCGAGACCGCTTTCTTTACCGACAAGTGCCATAAGCACTGCCGCACCTGCTGTTGCGCCTGCGAACTGTGCAATAATGTAGCCGATGAAATCTGCGATTGAAAGCTTGCCGCTTACGAGCATTGCGATTGAAACTGCGGGGTTGATGTGGCAGCCTGAAACGTTGCCGATTGAGTAAGCCATTGCAACAATAACAAGACCGAATGCAAGTGCTGTGAGAAGATAGCCTGTTCCGTTTTCAGCCGAGCAGCCTACCACGGCGGCAGTGCCGCAAGCAAAGAGAACGAGAACGAAGGTGCCGATGAATTCTGCGATGTACTTTTTGATTGATTGCATAAAGATACCTCCCAAAAGTTTATTCTTCGATAGCTTCAATGAGCTTATCAATAGCCATTTCAAGCAGACAGAAGGGGATGTTGAGCGGAGGAAGAAGGCGAACCTTTGTTTTTGCGCTTAAAACGAGAACACCCTTTTCCATTGCCGATGCAATAACCGCCTTTGCAGGCTTTGTGCATTCGATGCCGAGCATGAGACCCTTGCCCGATACGCTCTTAACATTTTTGCACTGTGAAAGCCTTGAAATTATGTATTCGCTCTTTTCGTTAACTTCATCAAGAAGCTCGTCGGTAATTCTTGAAAGAATGCTGATTGCGCCTGCACAGCAGATGGGATTTCCGCCGAAGGTTGAGCCGTGTGAACCGGGAGTGAGAACATCCTGAACCTTTTCGCCGAGCATTGTGCAGCCGAGGGGGAGACCGCCTGCAAGACCCTTTGCGGTTGAAACAATATCGGGTGTTATACCGTAGTTCATATATCCGTAAAGCTTGCCTGTTCTGCCGTTACCCGTCTGTACTTCATCAATGATAACGAGCATATTTTTTTCTTTTGCGATTTCGCAAACGCCCTTGACGAATTCCTCTGTAAGGGGAAGAACTCCTCCCTCGCCCTGAATGGTTTCCATCATAATTGCGGCGCAGCTGTTATTTTCCGCAAGCTCCTTTACGGAGTCGAGATTATTTGCTTCTGCATAAACAAAGCCCTCGGTGAAAGGTCCGAAATCAGTGTGGAAATTATCCTGACCTGTTGCGGCAAGAGTTGTTATTGTTCTGCCGTGGAAGCTGTTTTTGAGGGTGATTATGGTTGAATTGCCCTCACCTTTATTCTTAAGCGCCCAGAGTCTTGCTGCTTTTATGGCGCATTCGTTTGCTTCAGCACCCGAGTTTGAGAAGAAAACCTTCTTCATTCCCGTTCTTTCGCAGAGCATTTCGGCAAGGTCTGCGCAGGGCTTTGTATAGTAGAGATTTGAGGTGTGACCGAGAAGTGAAGCCTGAACGGTTACTGCCTCAACCCATTCGTCATCGGCAGCACCGAAGGTGTTAACAGCGATACCGCTTCCGAGGTCGATATATTCTTTTTCGTTATTATCGTAGAGCAATGCGCCGTTGCCTTCTGAAAGCTCAACGGGAAAACGTGCATATGTGCCTGCGATATACTGTTTATCTTTTTCAAAAACTGACATAATTTTTCCTCTTAACTCTGAACGAACATTGTGCCGAGACCCTCATCTGTAAGAATTTCAATAAGAAGGGAGTGGGGTACTCTGCCGTCGATAATAAACACTTTATTAACGCCTCTGCGGATTGCCTCACGGCAGCATTCAATCTTGGGAATCATGCCGCCCGAGATGATTCCTTCATTGATAAGCTCGGGTATTTCGCTTACCGATACCTTGGAAATGAGTGATGAAGGGTCGTTTATATCACGGAGCAAGCCTGCAATATCCGTCATGGAAATGAAGCTTTCTGCACCGAGAATGCCTGCGATTTTTGCAGCGGCGGTATCTGCGTTGATGTTGTAAACATTTCCGTCATTATCGCAGCCTGTTGTTGAAATAACGGGAACGTATCCCATGTTGAGAAGGTCAAGAATCGGCTCGGGGTTGATATCGGTGATTTCGCCTACAAAGCCGAGTCTTTCATCCTTAACCTCGGCGGTGATAAGGTGATTATCCGCGCCGCAAAGACCGATTGCCTTGCAGCCGAGTCTGCCGAGAAGAGCAACAAGGCTCTTATTAACCTTGCCTGCAAGCACCATCTGAACAACATCAGCGGTTTCTTTATCGGTAACTCGAAGACCGTCAACAAATTCGCTCTTTTTGCCGATTTTGCCGAGAATATCGGTAATTTCGGGGCCGCCGCCGTGAACGAGAACAACCTTGATGCCGATTTGCGAAAGCAGAGCGATATCGCCCATAACCGCATCCTTAAGCTCTTCGTTAATCATGGCGTTGCCGCCGTATTTGATAACAACAATTTTATCTGAATATTTCTGTATGTAAGGGAGAGCCTCAACAAGCACCTGACCCCTCATTGCGTTTGAAAGTTCCATTGTATTTTACCTCTGATATTTAATCTTATGTTCTGTAATCGCCGTTTATTTTTACGTAATCATATGTAAGGTCGCAGCCCCATGCAGTTGCGGATGCATCCCCGCTGTTAAGCTCGATAAGCACCTGAATTTCTTTTTCGGTGAGAACCTCTTTTGCGATTTCTTCCGAGAAATCGATGCCTGCGCCGTTTTTGCAAACCTTGACTTCTCCTGCAACGGATTTGAATGCAACATCAACCTTGTTAACGTCAACATCCGCACCGCTGTAGCCGATAGCGCAGAGAACTCTGCCCCAGTTTGCATCGGCGCCGAACATTGCAGCCTTGAAAAGAGATGAGCAGATAACGGATTTTGAAACGGTAACTGCCGTTTCCTTTGAATTTGCGCCCGTTACGATGCATTCGAGGAGCTTTGTTGCTCCCTCACCGTCGCCTGCAATCATGCGGCAAAGATGGGTTGTGACAGCATTGAGTGCCTTGCAGAATTCGTCGAATTCCGCACCCTCTGCGGTGATTTCCTCGTTCCCTGCCATGCCGTTTGCCATAACGGAAACCATATCGTTTGTTGAGGTGTCGCCGTCAACGCTTACCATGTTGAATGAATCCTTAACATCCTCACTCAATGCCTTCTGAAGCATCTCGCTTGAAATTGCGCAGTCGGTAGTTACGAAAACGAGCATCGTTGCCATGTTGGGATGAATCATGCCCGAACCTTTTGCGATACCGCCGATTTTGCATTCAACACCGCAGATTTCAAATGAATATGAAACGATTTTTTCAACCGTGTCGGTTGTCATAATTGCAGCGGCAGCATCTTCGCTTTCAGCCTTAAGCTCCTTAACAAGAGAGGGGACGCCCTTTGCGATAGGCTCGATATCAAGTGTCTGACCGATAACGCCCGTTGATGCAACGATGATATCCTTTTCGGAGATGTTCAGCTCTTTTGAAATAAGAGCACACATTTCTTCTGCGATTTCAATGCCGTTTGCATTGCAGGTGTTGGCGTTGCCGCTGTTGCAGATAACTGCCTGTGCACAGCCGTCCGAAACGTTATTCTTTGTTACGGTTATAGGTGCGCCTTTAACGAGATTTGTTGTGTAAACACAAGCGGCATTTGCCTTTTTCTCGCTGAAAATGAGGGCGAGGTCTTTTTTTGTTTTATTCTTTCTTATACCGCAGTGAACACCGCTTGCGGTAAAGCCTTTTGCGGCGCAGATGCCGCCCGAAATTTGTTTCATTTCTATGTATCTATCCTTTCAATCAAAGGGACAAACCCGTTTTCGGGTCGATTCCCATGAGTATGTTCATGCATTCGATTGCTGCGCCCGATGCACCCTTGCCGAGGTTATCGTAGCGTGCAAGCAGAAGAATTCTCTCTTCGTTGCCCTGAACGAAAATCTGCATTCCGTCGTTACCGCTCATGCTTTCGGCGCAGAACATTGCATCCTCGCCGAGGTTTTCGGTGTACTTAACGAAATCCGAGTTGTATGAAGCCTTGTAAATATCTATTATATCACGAATACCCTTGCCATTGCAAAGGTTTTTTGCAAAAAGAGGAACGGAAACTGCCATTCCGCTGTAAAAATCTGCAACAATGGGGCTGAACATGGGCGCATTTTCAATTCCCGTTATCGCTTTCATCTCTTTGAGATGCTTATGCTCCTGTGTCAGACCGTACTGGCGGGGAGAATTGAGGTAGGCTTCTCTTGAACCGCTTTCATACTGTGCAATCATTTTTTTGCCGCCGCCGCTGTAGCCCGTTACCGAGGTGCAGGTTAAAAGTGCGTCGGCAGGGAGAATTCCCGCCGCAACAAGGGGATAAACAAGGGCTATAAATCCGCTTGCATGGCAGCCGGGAACTGCAACACGCTTTGAATTCCTGATTTTTTCAAGATGTGCGGGTGAAAGCTCGGGGAAACCGTATGCCCACTCGGGAAGAGTGCGGTGAGCCGTCGAAGCATCAATAACCTTTACATCGGGGTTTTCGATAAGCGAAACAGCCTCTCTTGCCGCCGCATCGGGAAGGCAGAGAAAAGCGATGTCGCAGGAGTTGAGAGCTTCTTTTCTTGCCTCGGTATCCTTTCTCTTCTCTTCGCTTAAGGTGATAAGCTCAATATCCTCACGGTTTGATATGCGCTGAAAAATGCGCAGACCCGTTGTTCCTTCTTTGCCGTCTATAAAAATTTTAGTCTTTTCCATTTTGATATACCTCTTGAGATAATATACGCATAATTATACATAAAATACTGCATAAAGTCAAGTTTGTTTTGCATATTTACGCATTATCAGCAAAAATTATACAATAATTCGCCGATTGCTGCCGCTGTTTGTGCAATATGATATATTATACGATAATTTTCTTCTTTGCCACAATCTCGTTTTCAAGAGCTTCACCGTCAAAATAGCTCTTGATGTTGCCGAGAGTGATTTCCGCAATTCTTTTAAGCGCTTCGTGGGTGAGAAATGCCTGATGTGAGGTAACAAGCACATTCGGCATCATAATAAGGCGTGAAAGCACATCGTCCTTCAGTATGCTTTCAGAGAAGTCCTCATAGAAAAATTCGCTTTCTTCCTCGTAAACATCAAGACCTGCGCCGCCGATTTTACCGTTTTTAATACCGTTGATAAGCGATTCGGTGTCAATGAGTGCACCTCTTGAAGTGTTGAGAATGAAAACTTTATCTTTCATCATCTTTATTGAATAGTCATTTATCATGTGGTAGGTTTCGCTTGTGAGAGGGCAGTGGAGCGAAATAACATCAGCACGCTGAAAAAGTTCTTCAAGCGGCACATATTCAAGATAGCCCTGTGAGGGATAGGGGTCATAGGCGATAACATTCATTCCGATGCCTCTGCAAATATCGATGAATGCCATGCCGATTTTGCCCGTACCGATTGCGCCGAGGGTTTTGCCGTGCAAATCAAAGCCGACAAAGCCGTTAAGGCTGAAATTGAAATCCCTTGTGCGGATATATGCCTTGTGGGTTTTACGCACAAGTGTGAGAAGAAGTGCGAGAGTATGCTCCGCAACGGCGTGGGGCGAATATTCGGGCACACGCACAACAGTCATAACATCCTTTGCGGCGGAGAGGTCAACGTTGTTGTAGCCCGCACAGCGCATGGCAATTATTTCAACGCCGTTTTCCTTGAGAACATTTATTGTTTCCTTGCCGATATCGTCGTTAACAAAAGCAATAACAGCCTTGAAGCCTTTTGCCATAACAGCGGTACGGGGGCTTAATTTGGATTCAAAATATTCAATTTCAATGCCGTAATCGTTTTTAAGATTATCAAAATAAATCTTATCGTATGGTTTGGTATCAAAAAAAGCAACTTTAATCATATTATCATCCTTCAACATAAAGATATCCTTTCGGAGATATTTTGCCCCCGAAAGGATGGATTATTATTTAAGTTTATGAATAAAGAGTCCGCTTAAGAGCTTGGGTTCAAACCAGGTTGATTTGGGAGGCATAATCTGACCTGCATCGGCAATATCCATAAGCTCCTTGAGAGTTGTGGGATACATCGAAAAAGCAAGGCACATATCCTCGCTCGCTCTGCGTTCAAGCTCGCCGAGACCTCTGATTCCGCCGACGAAATCAATGCGTTTATCCGTTCTCGGGTCATCAATTCCGAGGATGGGGGAAATGAGGTTGCTCTGAAGAATAGAAACATCAAGTGCTTCAACGGGGTCTGCGGCATTGAATGAGCCTTCCTTTGCGGTCAGCTTATACCATTTTCCGCCGAGAAGCATTCCGAAGGTGTGAGCGTTTTCGGGCTTGTATGCTGTTTTGCCTATTTCTTCAATTTCAAATTTATCGCTGAGTTTCTCGATGAATTCCGCTTCGGTGTTGCCGTTAAGATCTTTCATAACACGGTTATAGTCCATGATTTCAAGCTCGTCGCAGTCAAAAAGCACCGCAAGGAAGAAGTTAAATTCCTCGCTGCCGTTATAATCGGGATACTGCTCTCTGCGCTTAAGACCAACCTTTACAGCCGATGCCGCTCTGTGATGACCGTCGGCGATATAAAGATAATCAACGTCTGCAAAAAGCTTTGCGATTTTTGCGTTTGTTTCGGGGCAGTCGATAACCCATACAGTGTTTGCAATGCCGTCATCGGTCACGAAATCGTAAACGGGAGCATGACTTTCTTTCCAATCTGAAACGGTTTTTGCGATTTCAGTCTGCGGACGGTAGGTGAGGAAAATCGGGCCCGTGTTTGCATCGCAATAGTCAACATGATTTATTCTGTCGGCTTCTTTATCGGCTCTTGTCAGCTCATGCTTTTTGATAATTGAATTTATATAATCGTCAATTGATACACAGCCGACAAGTCCCGTCTGGCTTCTGCCGTTCATAATCTGGCGGTAAATATAGAATTTTGCCTCTTCGTCCTGCTTGCAGATGCCGTCGGAAACAAGCTTATCAAGATTTTCTCTTGCTTTAAGATAAACGGATTCGGAATAAAGGTCGGTGCCTGCGGGCAAATCAATTTCCGCCTTATCAACATGAAGGAAGGAATAGGGATTGCCCTTGACCATTTCTGCTGCTTCTGCGCTGTTCATAACGTCATATGGAAGTGCCGCAACCTTGTCTGCATATTCGGGAACGGGTCTTATAGCTTTAAACGGTCTGAAAACTGCCATGTGTATCACCTTTATATAAATTTGTTTACTTAATAAGTATATTACATCACTGTGAATAGTTTGTCAATTTATTGTTTGAATATTGATTTTTATTTTTTCTGATAGTATAATACATATGTATATAAAAAGGAGGAATGTTTAATGTATTGTTCAAAATGCGGAAGGCAGCTTCCCGACGGCACGGTTAACTGCCCGAATTGCGACCCTATAGTTGTTAATCCCGAGCCGCAGGTGCAGCAGAAAAATTCTTTGTTTAAAGCTCCCGGCAAAGGCTCAAAGAGCTATGCTGCTCTTTTTACGGCGCTTCTCGTTTTCCCCGCAACAATCTGCACGGCAATCGACCTTGCCTTTGACAAATACGATTATTGGTTCGGCTATGTTGTGGGCGCACTTATCGTAACTTGGGTTCTTGCAGTGCTTCCCGTTCTGCGAATAACTCCGCCGCTTGTTACGGCATTCATCTGCTTTGGCGCAATAGTCAGCTACACGTTTTATATTGTCCATAAAACGGGGCATTTCATGTGGCTTTCCAAATTTATATTGCCGATGTTCATATTAACCGCGGCATTTATTGCAATCGATGTTTCGCTGATCGGTTCAAAGAGATTGAAGGGCTTACATATTCTTTCTCTTCTTTCACTTGAAAGCGCACTTTATCTTGTATGCCTTGAAGCAACGCTCGACAACTGGATTAACGGCGTTATCGACCTTAAATGGTCGCTTATAGTTGCCTGCGGATTTATTTCCGTTGTTGCGGTTCTTGAAGCATTCAGTTATATAGGAAGAATAAATAAGAAATAATACTTCAGGAGGAATACCCTATGAAAATGTCGTTCCGCTGGTACGGCGAATCAGACCCTGTTTCACTTCAGTATATCCGCCAGATTCCCAATATGAAAAGCATCGTAAGCGCAGTTTATGATGTTAAACCCGGCGAAGTATGGCCCGAGGAAAGCCTTGCAAAAATGAAAAAGCAGTGCGATGATAACGGGCTTGTTTTTGATGTTGTTGAATCAATCCCCGTGCATGAGGATATAAAGCTCGGCAGGGGCGAGGTTGATAAGCTTATTGATGTTTATTGCGAAAATATCCGCCGCTGCGCAAAGTACGGCGTAAAGTGCGTAACCTATAATTTCATGCCTGTTTTCGACTGGACACGCACCCAGCTCGATAAAGAAGCTCCCGACGGCTCAACCAGCCTTGTTATGTACTGGGAGCAGATGAAGGGCCTTGACCCTCTTAAGGATGATATCCACCTTCCAGGCTGGGATTCGAGCTATACGCAGGATGAAGTCAGAGAGCTTATCTCGGCTTACGGCGAAATCGGTGCAGAGGGACTCTGGGCAAATCTTGAGAGATTCCTCAAGAAGGTAATTCCCGTTGCCGAGGAATGCGGAGTGAGAATGGCTATCCATCCCGACGACCCCCCGTATCCCATTTTCGGACTTCCCAGAATCATCACCAACGAAGAAAATCTCGACAGAATGCTCGCAATCGTTGACAGCCCTGCCAACAGTCTCTGCCTTTGCACGGGTTCGCTCGGCTGTGCATCGTCAAACGATGTTGTTGCCATGGTGCGCAAATACAGCGCAATGGACAGAATCGCATTCATGCATATGAGAAATATTCTTATCATGCCCGACGGCAGCTTTGAAGAAAGCGGACATCTTTCCGAATGCGGCAGTCTTGATATGTACGATATCACAAAGGCTCTTGTTGAAACAGGTTTTGACGGCTATGTGAGACCCGACCACGGCAGAATGATCTGGGGCGAAACAGGCAAACCCGGCTACGGACTCTATGACCGTGCACTCGGTGCGGCTTATATCAACGGACTTTTTGAAGCCTGCGAAAAAGCAGTTAAATAAAGGAGAAAACCATGAACGCTATTTCAGAAAAAATAATGTCAATCGGCGTAGTGCCGGTAATTAAATTAAACAATCCCGAAAGAGATGCAGTTGCTCTTGCAAAGGCTCTCGTTGAAGGCGGCGTGCCCGTTGCGGAAGTAACTTTCCGTGCAGCAGGTGCGGCAAAAGCAATTAAGCTTATGAGCGATAACGTGCCTGAAATGCTTGTCGGAGCAGGAACAGTGCTTGAAACTTCGCAGGTTGACGAAGCAATTGAAGCGGGTGCAAAGTTTATCGTAACACCCGGTCTTGACGAAGAAATCGTTAAATACTGCCAGAGCAAGAATATCCCCATCTATGCAGGATGCACAACTCCTACCGATTATCATACGGCTTACAGACTCGGTCTTGATGTTCTTAAGTTCTTCCCTGCAGAGCAGAGCGGCGGTCTTTCAAAAATCAAGGCCATGAGCGCTCCCTTCCCCATGTTCAAGGTTATGCCCACGGGCGGTATTTCGCTTAAGAATCTCGGCGAATATCTCTCATGCCCCGTTATTGCGGCTTGCGGCGGTTCATATATGGTAACCGCAGACCTTATCGATAATCAGAAGTGGGATGAAATCATCGACCTTTGCAAAAAGTCGGTTGAAATTGTTAAGGAGGCAAGAGGATAATGGCAAAAGTAGTAACCTTCGGCGAAATCATGCTTCGCCTTGCTCCCAACGGATATTACCGTTTCTTCCAGGATGATCAGCTTCAGGCAACCTTCGGCGGCGGTGAAGCCAACGTTTCTGTTTCGCTTGCAAACTACGGCATGGAGTCTGTTTATGTAACAAAGCTTCCTGCTCACGCAATCGGACAGGCTGCCGTTAACTCACTCCGTTATTTCGGCGTTGATACAAGCAAAATCGTCAGAGGCGGCGACAGAGTGGGAATTTATTTCCTCGAAAAGGGTGCTTCGCAGAGAGGCAGCGTCTGCATTTATGACAGAGCGCATTCCGCAATTCAGGAGGCTGCCCCCTCGGATTTTGATTGGGACAGCATTTTTGAAGGCGCAGATTGGTTCCATTTCACGGGAATCACTCCCGCACTCGGCGCAAATCTTGTTGAAATCTGCAAGCAGGCTTGCGTTGCGGCAAAGGCAAAGGGAGTTAAAATCTCCTGCGACCTCAACTACAGAGGCAAGCTTTGGACAAGAGCCGAAGCAAGAGAGGCTATGACCGAGCTTTGCAAGTATGTTGACGTCTGCATTTCAAACGAAGAAGACGCAAAGGACGTTTTCGGAATTGAAGCCGAGAATACCGATATCTACGGCGGAAAGCTCAACAAAGAGGGCTATAAATCCGTTGCAAAGCAGCTTGCCGATAAGTTCGGCTTTGAAAAGGTTGCAATCACACTCCGCACATCAATCTCCGCAAGCGATAATGACTGGGCAGGTATGCTCTATGACGGCGAAAACTATTGCTTCTCAAAAGAATACCACCTTCATATCGTTGACAGAGTAGGCGGCGGCGACAGCTTCGGCGGCGGTCTTATCTATGCTCTTCTTTCGGGCAAGGATACACAGAGCGCAATCGAGTTTGCTGTTGCGGCATCGGCACTCAAGCATTCAATTGAGGGCGATTTTAACAGAATCGGTGTTGCAGAGGTTGAAAAGCTTGCAGGCGGCGACGGCTCGGGTCGAGTTCAAAGATAAGCTGCGATATGCATGATTTTAAATCTGCGATTAAGAAAATATTTAATCCTCCGCTTTGGCTGATAATTATTCTGACAGTGTTAAGCACGGCATCTTTGATTGCCGTTTTCGGCGGATTTATTTCTTCCGAAATTTTTGCCTATGCATCATATTTTCTGTCTGCATATGCCCTTACGGCTGTTTGCTTTTTCTGTGCAAGCGTTCTGCCGGGTTATATTAAAAATTTCAAAAAGAAATTCAATGAGCATCCCTACGGAAATAAATATCTGACAGATATAGGCTATAAGGTGAGAGTGTCCCTTTATGTTTCTCTTGCCGTTAACCTTGCTTATTCCGTTTTTAAGCTGATTGCAGGCTTTGTTTACTCATCCTTCTGGTGGGGAGCAATAGCGGTGTATTATATTATTCTTTCCGTTATCAGGTTTTTGATTTTACGTTATATGAGAAGTGAAAATCAGACCATGCGCGGCGAATGGAAACGTTGCAGGCTGTGCGGAATATTAATGGTTTTGCTCAATCTTTCATTGAGCGGAATAGTTTTTCAGATTGTCCGTCTTAATCAATCCTACAGCTACCACGAAATAATCGTTATAGCTTCGGCGGCATATACATTTTACACTGTTACGGTTTCAATAATCGATATAGTTAAGTACCGAAAATACGGCAGCCCCGTTATTTCGGCTGCCAAAAACATTCGGTTTGCCACGGCTCTGGTTTCGGTTATGACGCTTGAAACGGCAATGCTTTCCGCTTTCGGCGGTGATGATGTTCTTTTCGGACAAATTATGACAGCATGCACGGGTACAGCCGTATGTATTGCGGTTTTGGTAATTTCGGTTTCCATGATAGTAAAATCAACCAAAGCATTGAAAACATACAGCAATTAAAATTTAATCCCCTCTGATTTTGGTATCAAAATCAGAGGGGATTTTTGTGCTTTTAATCAAGGAAATCCTTAAGACGCTTGCTTCTGCTGGGGTGGCGAAGCTTGCGGAGTGCCTTTGCCTCAATCTGACGGATTCTTTCACGGGTAACGCCGAATTCGCTGCCCACCTCTTCAAGAGTGTGAGGATGTCCGTCCTCGAGTCCGAAGCGGAGAGCAAGAACCTTTGCTTCTCTCGGGGTAAGGGTTTTAAGAACATCATTGAGCTGTTCTTTAAGAAGAAGCATGGAAGCTGCATCTGCGGGTGCGGGCGCATCGTCATCGGGAATAAAGTCGCCGAGATGGCTGTCCTCCTCTTCGCCGATGGGTGTTTCAAGCGAAACAGGCTCTTGTGCCACACGCATGATTTCACGAACCTTCTCAACGGGCATATCAAGCTCTGCGGCGATTTCTTCTGCCGAGGGGTCTCTGCCGTTCTTGTGGAGAAGCTGGCTGTTTGTTTTCTTAACCTTATTGATGGTTTCAACCATGTGAACGGGGATACGGATTGTTCTTGCCTGGTCGGCAATGGCTCTTGTGATAGCCTGTCTTATCCACCATGTTGCGTAGGTTGAGAACTTAAAGCCCTTTGTATAGTCGAACTTATCAACAGCCTTGATAAGACCGAGGTTTCCTTCCTGAATGAGGTCAAGGAACTGCATTCCTCTGCCGACATAGCGTTTTGCAATGCTTACAACAAGGCGAAGGTTTGCCTCTGCAAGGCGCTGCTTTGCATGCTGGTCATCGTCTGAAATTCTGATTGCAAGCTCGATTTCCTCTTCGGGAGTGAGAAGGGGAACTCTGCCGATTTCTTTAAGGTAAACCTTAACAGGGTCGTCAACGGTCATGCCCTTGTCGTCTCCGCCGCCGATATCAAGGGATTTGGGAAGGTCCACGTCGAAGTTTTCGATTGCCGCGCTTGAGAGGTCATCAACAATCTCGATATTCTGGGCTTCGAGTGTTTCGTAAAGCTTATCAAGCTCTTCAATATCGAGGTCCATTTCGATGATTACGGCATCAATTTCCTGGGTAGTCAGCTTACCTGCCGCCTTGCCCTTTTCCACCAATGTTTTAAACGGTGCTTTCAATTCTTTTACTTCCATACAATCACATCCTAATTCATTATTATCATTTTTTCATAAATGCTTTTAAAAATTCCTCATCGCTTAAAGAACCTGCATCCGTCACCTTTGAAGCGGCGGCATGATTCTTTAAAACATTTATGCAATCCTCGCATTCACGCAAGGTGTTGCTTAAATTTGGTGCAATGAGCGATATTCTTGTTACCGAATCCATCTCTTCAGGGGTAAAATCAGCGGAAAACAGGCTTAAGCTCGGCTCTGCTCCGCTTTCCAGTCCTTTAATAAGGCATTCAAAAATCCTGCGGTTGAAGGCGGTAACAAAATCATCGGGTGAAATTTTTTCCTTCAGTTTATTATAAAAATCGGGATTTCGCAAAAAAGAGGCAATGAGAGTTTCCTCCGCTTTTGCGGCTCCGAGATTTTTTGTTCTTTCGGGGTTGTTTTTGTCCTCGTTGCTCTTGAGAAGCATTTCGGCGGTTTCGGTGCGTTTTTTTGCTTCGTCTGCCCTGCGCTGCCTTGCAGATGCCGTTTTCAGCTGCGCCTTTATGCTCTCAACGCTGACCCCAAGCTCGTTTGAAAGACGGGTTGCGTATATATCCTGCTCAATGCTTCCGCATGATGCAAGCACTTGAGTTGCCGCCATAAGAAAACGCAGCTTTCCGTCGTCGGTTTCAAGGTTATATTTGTTTCTTTCTTCAAGAAGCTTGTATTCCGTTTTATTGGAGGCTTCTTTGAGAAGGTCTGCGAATCTTTCTTTTCCGTGCTTTCTTATGATTTCATCGGCATCCTTGCCGCCTGACATTCTTACAACACGCAGCTTAAGCCCTGTTTTTCCCAAAACGCCGAGTGCCCTTGCCGTTGCGGTTTTTCCCGCTTCGTCGTTGTCGTAGCAGATAATTATTTCTTCGGCATAGCGTGAAAGCAGATTTGCCTGCTCATTTGTGAATGCCGTGCCGAGACAAGCGATTGCATTTGTAAATCCTGCCTGATGAAGGGCAATAACGTCCATATATCCCTCAACAAGAATAAACTTGTTATCGTTGTTGTTTTTCGCAAGATTCATGGCAAAAACGCCGTTGCTCTTTTTATAAACCAAGGTATCCGAGGTGTTTATGTATTTCGGCTTTGAGTCGTCCATAACTCTGCCGCCGAAGGCGATAACGTTGCCACGAAGGTCGATTATCGGAAACATAACACGGTTGCGGAAGTTATCATAATAATTCGCCCTGCCGTTTTTATCCGAACGCCTTGCAAGGTTTGCAAGCACAAGCTCATGCTCGGTAAAGCCCTTGCTTTTCAGGTGGTTTATCAGCTCACGCCAATCGTTCGGCGCATAGCCGAGACCGAAACGGCGGATGGTATTTATCGAAAGACCTCTTTTGAGAAAATAGTCAAGAGCATCTTTATTTTTGGGGTCCATAAGGCAGGTGTGATAAAACCTTGCCGCCTCACGGTTGGCTTCAAGCAGACGCATTCGCTGCTTTGAAAGAGTGTCATCATATCCGTCCTCGGGCATCGACATTCCAGCCATCTGTGCAACAGCCTTTACGGCTTCAACATAGTCGAGGTTGTCCATCCTGCGGACAAAGCTTATAACGTCGCCGCCTGCGCCGCAGCCGAAGCAATAGAATGAACGGCTTTCGGGGTAAACCGTAAACGATGGTGTTTTTTCGTTGTGAAACGGGCAAAGACCGACAAGGTTTTTACCCCTGCGCTTAAGAGAAATATGAGAGGAAATAACCTGCTCAATATCGATTTTATCCTGCAATTCCTGAATGAATCTCTCGCTTATTCTCATTTGCCCGTCACTCCTTTCATTTCTTTTTGATTATTAAAACCACAAGTGCCGCAATGCCGGTAACAAGCACGCCGCATACAGCACCGATAACGATTTTGCCCGTCGGCGAGGAGCTTTTCTCCTCAATAATCTCGGTTGTGTATTCCTGAATAACGGAATGATAGTTTTCGGTTATTTCAACACTTAAAAAAGTTACCGCAAAGGTGGCTGTTTCCGTTACGGTCAGGCTTGTCTGCGCTGTTGTGGTAACAGCCGTTGTTGCCGGCTTGGTTGTTGTCGGCTTCGTGGTTGTAACTCTTGTTGTTGTAACGGGTTTTGTTGTGGTCGGTTTTGCAGTTGTGGGTCTGGTGGTCGTGGTAGTTGGCTTCGTTGTGGTGGTTGTGGGCTTGGTGGTAGTTGTTGTCGGTTTTTCGGTGGTGGTAACCTTGGTGGTCGCGGTAGTTGTAACCGTTGTTTTTTTCGTTGTTTTTTCGGTGGTTTGGGAATTACCCGATGAACCCTTCAAAACGGGGTCAGGCTTTTCGCCCGTGCTGACGGGAGTATAAAGTTTATAGGAATCCGAGGGATATTTCAGCTTTCTTTCAACGCCCGCCTTGCCGCCGTTTACAACATTCTGTTCAAACAAAACAAGGTGGTCACCCTTGTTATACTTAACTATTGCCCAGTGGTCGGAGGTGCCTCTCATGGCAGCGCTGACATAAACAACATCGCCCGGCTTGGGCTTTGAAGGAGTAACGAATTTATATCCTTCAGAGTTCATTTTTATTCCGGAGGTGCCTGCGGAAATATCAAGACCGTAAGCCTCTTTATAAAAACGTATTACAAGCTCGTTGCAGTAAAGAGTGGGCCCGTTTTCGTTATATAGAGCATCCACTCCGTAAAATGTATCGGCAACAAAATTTTTGCCCTTTATTTCAACATATGTTCCCGAACTGATATCGTCATACCAGTCGGCAAACGCATTCGGTACGATTCCGCTGACAAAAAGCAGAACCGCACAAAGCACGGCTATCGCCGTTTTCTTAATATTCATTCTCTTTCTTCACTCAATTTTCATTTTTATTATAGAAAAGCGTCGTTAATTTCGCTCCATGCCTTGGGAATATAAAGCTCGTTGAATATCCTTACGGCGTATCTGTCCGTCATTCCCGCTATAAAATCGCATGCGGCGGTGCCTATGCCGTCACGTTCGGCGATTTCAAGAAACTGCGCAGGAAGATTTTCTTCTTTTTTGGCGAAATGGAAATAAAGCTTCTGAATGAGGTCAACCGCCTTTTTTTCCTCGCTCTTGCAGGCAGGGTTTGTGTAAACCTTTGCAAACATAAAGCTGTGAAGCTCGTCAAACGCCTGCTGAATGCCCTTTTCCATGCGGATATCGTCATCGCTGTTTTCAATGCAGCTTAAAACAAGAGTATTTATTCTTGCGCTTTTTGATGTGCCGAGCTCATGGCGGATAGCAAGAGGAATATCGTCCTCACGCATGATTCCCGCTATAGTCGCATCATCGATATCGTGGTTTATGTAGGCAATTTTATCGGCAAGGCGGACTATTCTGCCTTCAAGGGTTGCCGCCTGCTCGCCGTTGGTGTGTCTTTCTATGCCGTTACGCACCTCGAACGTGAGGTTAAGACCCTTGCCGTCCTTTTCAAGAACATCAACAACACGAAGGCTCTGCTCATAATGCTTAAAGCCCGTGGGACAAACTGCATTCAGCGCTCTTTCGCCTGCATGGCCGAACGGAGTGTGACCCAAATCATGGCCGAGTGCTATAGCTTCGGTAAGGTCGCCGTTGAGCATGAGTGCGCCTGCAATCGTTCTTGCAATCTGGGAAACTTCAAGGGTGTGGGTGAGACGGGTGCGGTAGTAATCGCCCTCGGGGGAGAGGAAAACCTGCGTCTTATGCTTAAGACGGCGGAAAGAGCTGCAATGGATGATTCTGTCACGGTCCCGCTGAAAGGCTGTTCTTACGGGGCACTCCTCCTCGGGGCGCAGTCTGCCTTTGCTTTCGCTTGCAAGCGCCGCTTTAGGGGATAAAGTCTGTTTTTCTCTCTCACATGCACTTTCTCTGATAGTTTTCATCTTTTTTCACCCCTTCATATACTAATACGAAAAAAACGGGTCGATTCCTGCAAAAACTTTATGAATTTTTTATGAACAAACAAAACGTACACTTGTCCTTAAACTGCTGTTGAAAAATGCGTTCAAAATTTTATCGGCTGAATGTCGATTCGGCGGGATGCGGTCATCCTGCCCTACACCGTGTCTGTCGTCTGATTTACAGGAGAATACTCTATTCGTTTTCCCGATAAAATGATGTTTCCTGACGGCAGAACAACTGTCTTTTTGCACAAAAATCCGACATAAAATTTGTGTAAAACCGAGAAAGCGAAAAATCGTAATTTTTTTGTGTAACATTTTGTGATTTTCGTCATTTATATATGAGGGCAAAAATTACAGGGGTTTATACCCTTTAATTTA
>JAFTUG010000001.1 GCA_017466365.1 Clostridia bacterium
AAAGAGAAAATGCGGAAATCTGGCGGCACGCATGGGAAGAAAAAGTCAACGAATATCTTGAGAAAAACAACCGACCCGAAAGAATTGATATGCGTTCTTATGAACGTCAGGGAATAGATTTAGTGCCGACAGTTCATCTCGGACCCGCCGCATCGGAAATGGAACGCAGGGGTAAAGAAACAATTCTCGGCACTCTGAATCGGGACATTGTTAAATTTAACTCTGTGAGAAAGCATTTACGAAAAGCACTTACGGAATTGAAAGAATGGATCGAAGAAGTCAAGAAAATTCTTTCCGAATTCAAAGAAGAAAAAGAGCCGACAATCGCAGATATTCTCATCGATTATCTGAATTCCCGACAAGAAGCTCACAGTGGTAAAAGCAGATATTTCTACAATAAAGATCTTGCAGTTGATCTGAAACAAGTTTCGCAGATAGTAACATTTCTTCATCAACGTAACATAACCACCGCAGATTCTTTATGGAAAATGATTGAAGAAGTTTCTGTAGTTCAAAGCCGTATCGACACCGCAGATGAAAGAATCAAAGAACTCAAAAAAGGAATTAAATTCATCGGCGATTATTCGAAATATAAAACCGTTGCAGATGAATACAGCAAAAAGAAATTCGGCAGAGATAAATTCAAATCCGAACACAGTAAGGAGTTAAATTCATTCTACCGAGCCAAACGATGGATTGACGAAAATCCGAAATCCACAACCAAATCTCTGAAAGCCGAACTCGAAAAACTTCAAACACAAAAAGCTACAGACGAAGCTTTAATCGAAAGCAATTACGGCAGCCTTGAAGAACTCAAACGTGCAAAATATATTATTTCGGTTGTTATGGCAAATGTTAAATATCAGGAACAAGAACAATCATTGCAATCAACACAAAAATCAAAACAAGAAATTATTGAATAATGAAAGGAAATTAGCTTATGAATAACAACATTCATTTCGATGACAGCGATAATATCATCGCAAAAAACATATCCGCATATTGGATCCCCGAGCTGACGATCCACAAGGAAATCGGCGGAACGCACTACACAGTTTTCGGTACATACGAAGGTGACGAACCTATCGTCGGAAAACTCGAACGTATAATGTCAAAAAATATTTCTGAAAAAATGGAGGAATCAGAATGACAAATCAATTTAATGATGATATAATGAACCCGACCAATCCTGTACAGACAGTTGCCCAACCGAAGGAGGATACAGAAATGTCAAGGGCAACAAATAAAATTACAGCCTTGTATTGCAGACTTTCACAAGAGGATGCGTTAGCCGGCGAGTCAAACAGCATATCGAATCAAAAAAGTATGTTACTTACATACGCAAAAGAACACCGTTTTCCTAATCCCTCATTCTTTGTTGATGACGGATATTCGGGTACAAACTTTGACAGACCAGGATTTCAGGCAATGCTTGATGAAATCGTAGCGGGAAATGTTGCAGTTTGTATCACAAAGGACTTGAGCCGACTCGGAAGAAACTCATCACTCACAGGACTTTACACCAATTTCACTTTCCCTGAACATGGTGTCAGATACATCGCAATTAACGATGATTTTGACACAAGCGACCCAAACAGTGTAAACAACGATTTTGCGGGAATTAAGAATGGGTTCAATGAGTTCTATGCGAGAGATACAAGCAGAAAAATTCGTGCTGTTACCAAAGCCAAAGGTGAAAAAGGTGTTCCACTTACAACAAATATTCCGTATGGTTACAAGAAAGACCCCGACAACCCGAAACGCTGGATTATTGATGAAGAAGCCGCTATGGTAGTCAGACGAATATTTGATATGTGTATGGAAGGCAGAGGTCCGAGTCAGATTGCAAATCAGTTGACGGCAGAAAAAGTGTTGAATCCCACCGCATACAAATCAAAAGAAGGGATAACAACTCGAACGTCTACCTCAACGAATCCTTATCATTGGAATTCAAGCACGGTTGTTCATGTTCTTGAACGCAGAGAATACACGGGCTGTATTGTAAATTTCAAAACCTACACCAACTCCATTTGGGATAAAAAGCAACGACATAACCCCGAAGAAAAACAAGCCGTTTTCGAAAATACTCACAAAGCGATAATTAATGAGTCTGTGTTTGAAAAGGTTCAGATAATCCGTCAGAACCGCCATCGAAAAACAAAGACCGGTAAAAGCAGTATGTTTTCGGGAATGCTATATTGTGCCGATTGTGGTGAAAAGATGTATTTCTGTGCAAGCAACAATTCAAAGTTTGAGCAATCTTTCTTTGAATGCTCCGTACATCACAAGCACAGGGACAAGTGTAAAGTTCACTTTATTCGTTCTGTTGTTCTTGAAGATTTGGTGCAAACGCATATGAATGCCGTTGTATCTTATGTTGTAAGATACGAACAACATTTCAGAAAAGTTATGACCGAGAAGCTACAGGTTGAGAGCGAAGAAAAGCTCCGAATATGGAAGAAACAGTTGTCACAGAACGAAAAGCGAATCGCAGAGCTTGACCGATTGTTCATCAAGATTTATGAAGATAATGCAAAAGGCACTCTTTCAGATGAAAAGTTTGAAATGATGAGCCAAAGATACGAAGAAGAACAATCGCAGCTAAAATCAGAGTTGCTAACATTACAGAAAAATATCGAAGTACAGGAACGACAGACAGAAAATTTAGAAAAGTTCATTCAGATTGCATCAAAATATACTGACGGAGTTCCACTTACACCTTATGCTTTAAGAGAACTTGTCAAAAAGATTTATGTTTCGGCTGCCGACAAGTCAAGCGGCAAACGAAAACAAAGCATTTCAATCGAATACGATTTCATCGGATTCATACCGTTGAATGAACTTATGCAAAAGAAATCGGCGTGACCGAAGTCACGCCGAACCTTGAAAATATTCAATTTTCAGACTTTTAAAATGATAACTGTTTTACGAACCCCGCCCATTTCGGGTACGGTGTTTTTTGTTGTTGAATATGCCTGTAAAAAGATTTATAATTTTATTGAAAAAGTTTTGTTACATTTCGGTTTTTGCTTGACTACTTATTGAAGCGATAAATGAAAGGAGGGCAGGGTATGAGTTTAAAAAGCCGCGCAGATGAGCTTCTGAAGCAATGCTATTCGGATTATCGGATAAAGCTGTTTAATTATTGCCTTGCCCGCCTTGACGGAGTACGGGAAGCGGCCGATGACTGTGTTCAGGAAGCGTTTATCGTTTTTTATAATCAATTGCTAGAGGGTGTGGAGTTTTCAAATCCGAGAGCTTTTCTTTATCGGACTGCCGATAATTTCGTCAAACGCCGACGGAGCAAATCGGCATCGGAGGCTGCGCATGAGGTCCCGCTTGATACGGCAAGGGATTATGCCGCAAGCGAGCCGAGCTTTTCCGAAGCGGTTAACAATATTGATTATGATGAGCTTGCAAAGCGGCTTATTGAAGAGCTTGATGAGGACGATAGAACTCTCTATAAAAAGCGGTATATCGATAAGCTCGGAGTTGAAGATATATCAAAAGAGCTTAATATCAGCAGACCTGCCGCATCAATGAGGCTTATTCGTCTGCGAAACAAGGTCAGGGATATGGTGCTTGACCTAAATTTAGAGGAAGGAGGCTGACGTAATGATAACCGTAAATAAAGAAATACTTTTGCATCCCGATTTTTATGAAGGGTTTGAAAAGGATATCTGTGATATGCTTGAAGCTCTCATGGATGCAGAGCTTGAAAAAGAAGATGCGGATTTTGATTTTATCGATGAATGTGCAGATGTAATCAACGCTGTTCGTTTCGGGGATTTCGATTCGGTGTTACCCGTTATCTCACGCAGGGATTTCATTAATAAGGTCAGCTCGGCTTCGGGAGGAAAATTCAAAAAAATAGCAGCGGTTTGTGCTGCCGTTGCAATGGTAATCGGCATTAATGCTTATGTTGAAAAAACAGTAAATTATAATATTATCGGAGAAATAACAAGCTATCTCTCGGGGCTTTTAAATAATGAGCCCTCAACCGTACCTGCTGAAACAACAACCGCTCCCGAAACAACAACTGAAGCGGTTACAACTGCCTTGCCGCAGGTGATTACCAAGCTTGAAATTGAGACAGACGAAAGATTCAAGACAGAATATACCGTTGGTGAAAGCTTTGATAAAACAGGTCTTGCGGTCTATGCCGTTTATAATAACCGTAACAGCCATAAGCTCGGTGAAAATGAATACGAAATAATCGTGAACCCCGATTTTGCCGAAAATGAAGGCTATGAAACCGTAACTGTCAGGTATGCGGGCTTTGAAAAAAGAATTGAAGTAAGAGTTCTTGTCGGAAAGGAAACACCGAAGCTTACGTCAATTTACGCCTTGTTTCCTGAAGATTTTGATTTCACAACATCTGATATCGATAATATCAATCTTGATATGATGCAGGTCTATGCCGTATACAGCGACGGCTCGGAAACAGAGCTTGACAAAGTTGAATACACCGTTGATTATGAATACTCACGAAGCTGGTTTGAAGAAAACGTGTATGTAACGGTCAAATACAGAGATTGCTCGTGCTCTTTTACTGTGTTTAAAGAATAATAAATATTTTTTAAAAATATTTGTTACATTTTGCTTTTTCTTTGACTACTTAATGAAGAACAAAATCACACAGGAGGTAAATATATGAAAAGATTTGCAAGAAAAGCTTTGTCGCTGTTTATGGTGCTTGTGCTTGCCGTTTGTGCTTTGCCCCTTTCAGGCATAGATTTTAAGGATATTTTTGCATCGGTTAAGGCTATTTCCGGCGGCTTAACCGATGAATACGCATATTCAACTTATGCACATCAATACGGCGGCAATTACGGCGGAATAATTCTCAAAAGATATTACGGAAATGACGAGCATGTTGTTATTCCTTCGCATATCGACGGCTATGCCGTAAGAATTATTGAGGGTTTCTATTATATTTCGCCGGATGAATATTACGACGAAGAAGGCTATGACAATTCGTTTTTGAAATCAGTCGTTGTGCCTGAAACGGCGCTTATAATCGGTTCGCATGCTTTTAAAGGCGCGAAAAATCTTGAATCCGTAATTCTGCCCTACGGACTTGAAAGAATTGAAGGTAGTGCTTTTGAAGACTGTGTAAATCTCAAAGAAATCACCATTCCCGATACAGTAGAGGACATCGATTTCTCCGCTTTTGTCAATACAGGCGTTGAAGAGATTACTCTGGGTGGTTCCGTGACGGATATTGATTTTTCTGAATTTTACGGTACAAACATAAAAAGAGTCATATTTAACGGCAGCGATCTGACTTTTTATAATTTCAATGCCTGGAACGATTCTCTTGAAGAAATCGTTTGTAACGGAACTGTTTACCGTGTTAGCAGTGCATATCCAGAAAACGAAACCGATGCAAAATTAATCTGCAACGAAGGCGTGTGGATTACTGCGCATAAGCAGCTTGTTAATTATGAATTTTATCCTCATTTTGACAACGAAAACGGTTCTGTGACCTATACTGCATATCCCGATGAAAATGTCCCTGCCGAAACTGTTTCGGGTAACTACAGATATTATCTCAATGAAAATTCAGAGGCAGTTATTTCCCGTTATCTCGGCACGGAAAGTGTTATCGTTGTTCCCGAAACCCTTGACGGATATATCGTTACCGAAATCGGTTCCACAGCGTTCCATGCTCAAGGCGATGAAAACACAATTTTCGGTAATATTATTCCGTATGAAATGATAACCTCCATAACTCTTCCCGAAACGGTAACAAAAATCGGAATTTCAGCTTTTGCTGCCAACAAGTCGCTTGAATCAATTAATCTTCCTTCGGGTATTGAACACATCCCGGACGGCGCATTTGCAAGCTGTGTTGCTTTAAGAAATATTCAAATCCCTGCAGGCGTAAAAACAATCGGCGGAAGGGCGTTTTATCTGTGCAGGGGACTATATGAGATTGATTTACCTGAAGGCCTCCGTAAAATCGAAAGCTATGCGTTTTCAAGATGTGAAAACCTGACAACCATCACTATTCCCGATTCGGTTGAGTATCTCGGTAACTGCATTTTCATTGATTGCGACTTGCTTACTTCTGCAGTTTTGCCTGAAGGACTCACAGAACTTTCTTATGGTCTTTTTGAAAGTTGTGACATGCTTGAAAGTGTTGTTCTTCCCGATACTCTTACCAAAATCAATCCGTTTTGCTTTGCGGGAACAATCCTTTCCGATGTTTATCTGCCTGACAGGGTTGCATTGATTGAACGTTTTGCTTTTAGCTGCGATCTTGAAAAGATTGACTTTTCACCGCTTTTGAAAAGAATAGGAAAATATGCGTTTGAAGGTGTAAACTTCAAATCTTTCATTCTGCCCAACAGAATAGAGCATATCGGCTACAGAGCTTTTTCTTTTTGCGAATTTCAAGGCACGGTTTCGGTTTACGGAAAAAATCTTGTTGTTGAAAAAGATGCTTTTTATGCATCAACTGCCCAAAGGGTTGAAATAAAATCAGGTGTGGCAAGTCTTGAAGCATATGCGTTTGATAACTGCAAGGCATCTGAAATTATAATCGATGAAGGTGTTGAAGCTATCGGAAGATGTGCTTTCACAAACTGCGTGAATGCAACAGAAATAACCATTCCCAAATCCATAGCTTATATGGGTGCAAGTGTGTTTTCGGGCTGTACAAACATAAAAACAATCAATTATAATGCCGTAAATTGTACAACCGACGGCAGCAATAAACGTCCGTTTTCAGGTTTGAATCCCGAAGTTCTCAACATCGGAAGCAGTGTTGAAAGCATTAGTGATTCTATGTTTGCAGGCTTCAGTCTTATTGAAAGCGTTACTCTTCCCGAAACCCTCAAGTCTCTCGGTACCGGTGTTTTCAAAAACTGTGAATCCCTCAAGTCGCTTGAATTGCCGGACGGAGTAAAAACAATAGGTGATTATACCTTCAGCGGCTGCACAGCACTTGAAAGCATAACATTTACCGATGAACTCGAGAGTATAGGCAAAAGTGCGTTTGCAAATTGTACTGCACTTACGGAAATAACAATTCCCGAGGGTATTAAAGTGCTCGATCTTTCTGCTTTTGAAAATTGCACGAGCATTAAAACGGTTTATTATAATGCAACAAACTGCAAAATGACGGGTCTTGCGGAGTCTCCCGTGGAGGGTGTTTATTATTCGCCTTTCTATACCTGCACATCTGTTGAAAGCATAATTTTGAGCGAAAAGATAAAAACGGTTCCCGATTTCTTTTTCTGCGGTCTTGCTTCTGTAAGCGCCGTTGATATTCCTGAAAGCGTAACCGAGCTTGGCAAGGCTGCATTTGCTTTTTGTAATGTCAGCAACATAAGCGGCGGAGAAAATATAAAAAAGGGCGGCGACTACTGCTTCTATTCGTGCAAATCACTTAAAGAAATGGTGCTTCCTCCGGGAATAGCCGATCTTGGCGACTATGTTTTTGCCGAAAGCGGTCTGACAGCTTTTGTTTCATTTTCAACACTCGAAAGTATTGGTGATTATTGCTTCCTCAACTGCACGGATCTTAATTATCTCAAAACAGAAGAGGGCGTAATGATTATCGGTAACAACGCATTTGAGGGCTGCACTTCTCTTGAAAAATTAACCGTGCCCGAAAGTGTAAAGAACATTGGCGAATGTGCTTATAAGGGCTGCACCTCGCTCAAAAGCGTTAAAATGTCATCGAATATAATATTTATTCCCGATGAATGCTTTAATTTCTGCACTTCTCTTTCAAGCTTTGAATGGAATGTTGAAAGCAAGCTTATAGGCAGATTGGCATTCGGAAATTGTTCAAGTCTTTTTGAATTTAATTTTATCGGCATCGAAAAGCTTTATGAAAACAGCTTTTATAAAAGCGGTGTCGGCGTTGTAACTCTCGGTGAAGCACTAAACAGCGAAGCGGCAAAGCTTGAAGAAATCGAAGTTAGCAGCTTTATGGACTGCGATAACCTTGAAACGGTTTCAATCGGCGGCAATGTTTCAACTGTTATGTCACTTGCTTTTGCAGACTGCGATAACCTTTCAACAGCCATGATATCCGATAATGTTACCGATATTGCGGATGATGCATTTGACGGCTGCGATAATCTGACGATTATGTGTTCTACCGATTCTTATGCTTATAATTATGCCAATGCCCGCGGAATTCCCGTAAGCACCTTTGTAATTGCGACTATTCCCAATCAAAATTACACGGGATATGCCTTGAAGCCTGATGTTGAAGTATCTATGTCAGGCAACACTCTGACAAAAAATATCGATTTCACCGCCGATTATTCAAATAACATTAATGTAGGCACGGCAAAGGTTAAAATCACGGGCAGCGGAGATTATAAGATGTTTTCAAGCTCCGCAACCTTTACAATCGTAACAAGGCATATCGGTCTTGCGAGAATCTCCGAGGTTTCCGAGCAGGCTTATACCGGTAAGCAGGTGAAGCCCAAAATAGTTCTCACCGATAACGGAAAAATCCTGACCGAGGGCAAGGACTACACGATAACCTACCGCAATAATATTGAAGTGGGCGAGGCGGTTGCGGTTGCCAATGGTATAGGCAATTATTCCGGCTATTCTTCAGTAAGATTCAACATTGAAGATCAGTCTGCTGCGGCGAGGTTTACAAGCTTTATAAACCAGATGTTTAATTATATATCGTTTTTTATAACGGCTCTTTTTAAACGATAATTCGGAAAATTCAAAAAAATTATTGAAAAACGGCAAAAGAATGCTATACTTTACTTTGACGTTGTAAAAGGGAGAAAATAAAATGGTAAAGTATGTATTCAGATTTATTCCGCTTGTTATTTCAACAATAATTGCCTTTTGCTCTGCCTTTCCCGCAAGCCTTGAAGTGCTTGAGGATGATATTGCGCTTCAGGCGCAGCGAATAGCAGCTCTTGAGCAGGCTTATGAAAACGGCGAGATTGAACCTATTGATGAATCTGTGTTTTTTGACGGAAATCTTGAAGAAGAAATTGCAAACGGGCTTAAATTTAACGAGCTTCGTTATATCGCAACCCATAACAGTTATCAAACGGCATCTACCGATGAGATTAAAAAGGTTTACCGAAATCTTTCCGATTTGACTTTTGGGTATGTCAACGCAAAAACGGGCGATTTTGTCAGCCCAACCTTAACAGAGCAGCTCAATAACGGCATATACAGCATGGAGCTTGATGTTGAAACCTTTGACAGAGACGGCGAAATATCATTCACCTGCATGCACAGTCCCTATATCGAAATGGGTACTTCCTGCTATGATTTTGAGCTTGCTCTTAAGGAGATTTCAATGTGGTCGGATAATAACCCGAATCATCTTCCGATAACGATAATCATTGAGGTCAAAGAGCTTTTTGTTCCTCTTGAGAATATGGAATTCCCGAACATTGACTATATAAAAGCCTTTGACGGCACATTGAAAGCATGTCTCGGAGATAAGCTTTTCACGCCTGCCGATATGCTCGGCAGCTACGAAAGCTTTGCAGCTTTAAGAGCAGATAACGGCTGGTGTGAAGTCAAGGATATGCTCGGTAAGGTGCTCGTCATTCTTCACGACTGCAGCTTAACGAATGAATATATAAAAATTGACAGTTCCTTGAAAAGTCAGGCAATGTTTCCAATGATGGAAAAAAAGGATTCCGATAATGTCAATGCATCCTTTCTGATTATCAATAAGCCTGCCGAAATTATTGAGGCAGGCAAAGAGTTGGATGACGGCAATTTTATTATTCGTACAAGAGCGGATAAATTTACGCAGGTTACACAAGAGCGCAGACAGCTTGCCTTTGAAAGCGGAGCGCAGATAATTTCAACCGATTATCCCGTCATAAACGGAATAAAACCTGATGATTATTATGTTTCCTTCGGCGGATATAAAACAATCAGCACTAAAAAATAATATGCAAGCCCTTGCCGTTTATGGTGAGGGCTTTGATATGTTAAAATAATTCACTTGCAATAATATGTGAAATATTGTATACTGAATGAAGTGTTTATGTACAATAATTTTTTAAAAGGAATGTTTTAATGCAATTCGTTGTAATGGACCTCGAATGGAATAACACATACGCCAAAAAGGCAAACGGATATATCAACGAAATAATCGAAATCGGTGCGGTAAAGCTCGATGAAGATATTGAAACGGTTGATACCTTTTCCTGCATTATCCGCTCGCAGATAGGCAAAAAGCTTCGCGGCAGTGTCAAGAAGCTTACACATCTTACCAATGACGATATAAGTGCAGGTATGCCCTTTACAAAAACTTTCTCACTTTTCAGAAAGTGGATAGGTAACGAAGAAACGGTTATTTTTACTTGGGGAGACGGTGATATCCGTGTCCTTCTTGATAATTTCAAATATCTTAACGGCATTAAGGTTGTTCCTTTCCTTAAAACCTACTGCGATTTGCAAAAGTGCTTTCAAAAATACAGCAAGGCAGGTAAGGGTCAGCAGACAGGTCTTCTTGCGGCGGCTGAAATGCTCGGAATTGACCCCGAAATGTATATTCATCACCGAGCATTGGGAGACAGCATGCTTACTGCTGAAATTCTCAAAAAAATATATAATACCGGCTTTGTTGAGCCTGAATATATCGAATGCAACGAGGAATTCTATTCACGTCTGCTTTATAAGGCGAAGGTTATAAGAAACATAGATAACCCGTTGGTTGATAAAAAGAAGCTTTGCCATAACTGTGAAAATTGCGGGTCAGCCTGTGAGCAGCTTACAAAATGGAAATTCCATTGTCAGTTTTTCAGGGCGAATTTTTACTGCAGCGAATGCGACCTGACATATTCTGTCGGCATACGCTTTAAAAAGCTTTATGATCAGGTGGAATTCAGAAAGATAGTTTCCGTTAAAGAACCCGAACAGAAAAATGAAACCGAGGAGAACGTCTGATGAAAATACTCGTAACCGGCGGCGCAGGATTTATAGGCTGCAATTTTATATATTATATGCTCGGCAGATATCCCGATTATGAAATTGTCTGCCTTGATGCATTGACCTATGCAGGCAACCTTAAAAGTCTTGACGGTGTAAAGAATAATAAAAATTTCAAGTTTGTAAAGGGAAGCATTTCCGATAAGGAGCTTGTTGATACTCTGTTTGCAGAGGAAAAGTTTGATGTTGTTGTTAATTTTGCTGCGGAAAGCCATGTTGACAGGTCGATTGAGAATCCGTTTATTTTCCTTGAAACAAACGTTATGGGTACGGCTTGTCTGCTTGAAGCAAGTAAAAAATATTCGGTAAAAAGATATCATCAGGTATCTACTGATGAGGTTTACGGCGATTTACCGCTTGACAGACCTGATTTGTTCTTTACCGAGGATTTGCCTTTGACCACTTCAAGCCCTTATTCGGCATCCAAAGCATCGGCGGATTTACTCACACTTGCGTTCCACAGAACCTACGGCTTACCCGTAACCATTTCTCGCTGTTCCAATAATTACGGACCTTATCAGTTCCCTGAAAAGCTTATTCCTCTTATGATAGTAAGAGCGCAGGAAAACGAAGCTCTTCCCGTTTACGGCGAGGGCCTCAATGTGCGTGATTGGCTTTATGTTGATGACCACTGCAAAGCCATTGATATGATTATTCATAACGGCAGAGTAGGCGAGGTTTATAATGTCGGAGGGCATAACGAAAGGCAGAATATTCAGGTTGTAAGAACAATTCTTCGTCAGCTTGATAAGCCCGAAACCCTTATTTCTTATGTAAAAGACAGAGCGGGTCACGATTTGAGATATGCAATTGACCCTTCAAAAATCTCAAACGAACTCGGATGGGAGCCTGAAACAGATTTTGATTCAGGTATGAAAAAAACCATTCAATGGTATCTTGATAACACCGAATGGATTGAAGAAATTAAAAGCGGCGAATATGCGGAATACAGCCGCAGAATATACGGTTAATATAAAGAGGCAGCCTCACAAAGAAGTGAGACTGCCTTTTTGATTTACATTCTTTCCATCCAATATGCAAAAACAAATATGGGACGCAGAAGAACACCGATTATTTTTTCGGGCAAGGTCAGGTCGCAGTAGAAGGTTATCGTGCCTTCCGTAACCGTGCCGTCTGCATTTGTTATGCGTACATGAACATTGGCGTTCCCGTCGCCTATGCATCTTGCAAAGCCGTTTTTGGAAACAAGAATAACATCCATATTGTCCGAATACCATTCTACGTTGTCATATAAGCCGTCAACCGGATTTACTGAAATTATTATCTTGGAGGATTCAAAAATATCAAGCTCAACATCGGAAGCATAGAGCGAAACCGATTTAACGGTTTTTAATTTAAGCATTGAAATTGCCTCAAGAATTTTTTCTGTTTGCTCATCTACTATATCTTGTTCGCATGAGTATCTTCCGCTGACATCAACCTCAAGAGCGGAGTCAAGAAGGAAGCTGTTTTCGTAAATGCTGCGGTTAATCTCGCTTGCACGTTTAACGGCTTCGTTATAAGCCGTATAATCGGCAGGTGTGGTATCCTTTGTTATGATATGGGTGGCTATTGTTGAAACGCTTTCCATATCGGTCTGTGTCATAATGCAGTAATAGTACGGGGATTTATCTGCCTCTGTAAAGGTATATGAGCTTGTGGTTGCTCCTTCAATGGGAGTGCCGCCTTCCGTTGATTTGACTGTGTTCTTATACCATTGATATGTAAGGTCAAAACCTACGGCATGAATATAAATCGTTTCGCTGTTTACCGTAACATATTCGGGGATTTCATTGTATATGAGCGGAATGGCAATGAAGTTGTAGCCTTTATATTTGGCATATCGCTCAACAAATGTGTTTGGTGTTCCGTAAACAGTCAGATTCGTTGCACTGTCTGTTGATTCAATAAAATTGTTTGAAAGCAAAATACCGCTGTTATCGGGCATGTCAGCGCTTGTTTCAAGATTTCTTGCATCAATAAACTCTATTTTGCAGTTGTTGAAGGAATGTTGTCCTATAGTTTTGATGCTCGAAATATTGAGGAAGAATATATTCTGACAGCGGGCAAAGGTGCTGGGAGCTATTTCCGAAACGGAATTAAGATATATATTTCTTATGCTTGGTGAATGATAAAACATGTTGCTTACCGTTTTTTCAAGCTTCGGTGCGCTGAAGCTTTCAAGACTTGCAGGGAAAGCGGGAACAATTGTAAGTGAAGGATTGTAAACATTTTCAAACCCCTTCATTGCAGGGAGATTGATTATTCTCAATGAAGTGCATCCCGAGAAAGCGTTTGAAAAAACAGTCTCTGCTTTTTCAAGTGTGATTTCATTCAAAGCAATACAGTTTTCAAAAGCATTTGAATTTACGATGATTACCGTGGGAAGGGAAACCCTCAAAAGGCTTGTGCACGTGCTGAAGGTTCCTGCAGGAACATATGACATGTTTGTAATTTCAACATCGGCAAGTGAAGCACATCCTCTGAAAACACCGTCGTTCAGATTGCTTATTCTGTTTGCTTTAACACTTACAAGAGCATTGCATTCCGAAAATGCGTTTTTCTCGATTTTACTTATTTCATTGAATTCAACACTTGAGATTGAAGAACCCATGAATGCACCTTCGGGTATAAGGGTAAGCTTTTTGAGATTTAACGAGAATGAGCGCTCCTCAACCGCATATTGATTTTTGCCTACATTATAAAACGAATATTTTCCTATTGATAAAAGCTCACCGAGATAAACGTTTCTTAAATTAATGCAGTTAAACAAAGCGTTTTCACCGATTTTTGTTGCACCGAAAGCCGATATGGTTCTTAATTTAATGCAGTTTTCAAATGCCGATGAGCCTATTTGCGTTACAGACCTCGGAATAACAATTTCCGTAATATCGCTGTTTGCAAAGGCGTTGCTTCCTATGGATTTGATTTGAATTCCGCCTACCGAATCGGGGAGTGTTATGTTTGTTGATGTACCGCTGTATAAAAGAAGGGTTCCTGAAGAGTCAATGGTAAGTTCGTTTTCATTTGCAAACGGGATAATGAATGCGCTGAAGGTTGCAATTGATGAACGGAATTTACCTTCTTTGTATGCAACAGCCATAAGAATCGTTGTTTCGGAAAGTGTTACCGGTGTCCCGTCATAAAT
Organism: Clostridia bacterium; assembly: GCA_017466365.1. Classification (GTDB taxonomy): domain Bacteria; phylum Bacillota; class Clostridia; order Oscillospirales; family Acutalibacteraceae; genus CAG-177. The sequence continues at coordinate 14,099 of JAFTUG010000001.1, forward strand.
CATGGCGGAAGGATTGCTTTTTGACGGAACGGTTCTGTCTGTTGTGTAATAAACAACAGCATCGGGATCGTCACAGAAAATTTCGAGATTTAATCTTTCGGTATAGTAATCATCTTTGTGAGAAAAATACGGAGTTTCTGTTTTTCTGTTATGTATGATTTCGGGGTCATATTCCGGCATAAACAATATGCCGTTGCCGAACTTCTTTTCTGCTTCGTATTCGCTTACATCGACAACGGAAGAGAGAATTATTTCCGTGATATCTTCGTTTGAAGCATTAGGCTCGATGGAAATAATTGCTGCAGCCGCAGCGGCAACATAAGGAGATGCATATGATGTACCCTTTACCGTGATATATCCGCCTCCGAGATTCGATGTTAAAATTTCAACGCCGGGTGCTGCAAGGTCAACGCCGTTTCCGTATGAGCTGAAGTTTGCAAAAACATTTTCTTGGTTAATTGCGGTAACCTTGAGAACACTGCTGTAGGATGCAGGGTAATAAACAGTATCCGAGGCATCGTTACCTGCCGCACCTACAACCACAATATCATTTTCTTCCGCGTTACGTATTGCTGTTTTAAGGACTTCGCTGTCCTCTTCAAAGCCTATACTAACATTTATAACGTCAACACCGTCTCTTACGGCGCAGTTTATGCCTGCCGCAACGGTGATAACGGTGCCTTTGCCCCATTCATCCATAACCTTATATGGCTTTATGTAAACATTATCAAGAGTGCTGTCTGCAATAATGCCTGCAATTCTTGTGCCGTGTCCGTGGTCATCTTCGGAATTGTTTCTGATGCCGGATGCACTCGTGTTGATTTTTGTAGGAATAATTCTTCCTTCGAGGAAAGGATGGTCGGAATCCACACCTGTATCAACAACCGCCACAACCGTGTCCGATATTTTGGGTGCACTTTCAAGAATTGCTTTGTTGAATTTATCTATGCCGATATGTTCGGGACCCCATGAAAGATAACCGCCTGATTCATCGGCTGCCATGGGAGTTACCTCGGGATCTGTCGGGTCGGTTGTCGCTATCACTTTGTCGACTTCTACATATTCAATTCCCGCTCTGGTTGAATAGTAATCATATGCCTGTGAAGCATCATGGCTGTTTTCAAACTGCAGCACCCATAAATCCTCGTATCCGCTGATAACGGAAAGTGCATTGAATGTGTTGATTTTGTTTGCGCTTTTTACGATTAGTCTTGCAGTTTCAAAGCCGTAGCATTCATCATCGCAGTCTGAAACGGCTTTGCCGGGAAGATTTTCGGACTCATCGGCCGATAAAATTAAACCGCCGATTTCCTTGGCGAATTCCTCGGCGGTCAAATCCTCCGAGACATTTGTTTGAGTTACGGCATAAACGATGTTTCCGAGTGAACCGAAGGCTATCAAAAAGCCCAGAACCGCACATAAAAAATTTTTCATTATACTTCTCCTCCGTCGGATAACCTGATTTATCCGCTTTTTCACTTTTAACAGTAAAAGTGTTCAATATAATAATACAACTATTTTTCCTAAAAAGCAACAGCTTTTTATGCAAAAACAACAAATTGTATAAACTTTTTTAACATATTCTATATAAAATATCCACGGAGATGCCTCGAATAAAAAGAATTTGCTTATTGAAATAGCAGAAATATTTTGTTATAATTTTAAAAAACAATCGGGAGGTTCGTTATGCTTAAAGATTTAGCTGTAAAAAGCAGGTCATACAGAAGATTTTATGAAGAAGAAAGCATCTCATATGATGTTTTGAAGGCGCTTGTTGATATTGCAAGATATGTTCCGTCAACAGTTAATTCCCAGCCCCTTAAGTTTAAGCTTGTTAATGACAGAACAGAAAACGAAAAGGTGTTTTCAACTCTTGCATGGGCAGGGCTTCTTAAGGATTGGAGCGGACCCGAAAAAGGTGAACGTCCTGCGGCTTATATTATTATTCTCGGAGATTTGTCAATCGGAAAGAATAAGCATCTTGATGTAGGCATAACGGCACAGACTATAATGCTCGGTGCAGCCGATATGGGTCTCGGCGGATGCATGTTCGGCAGTATTCAAAGAGAAAAGCTTTCATCGCTTCTTGAGATTGATACCGAAAAATATTCTGTAGAGCTTGTTCTTGCCTTGGGTAAGCCTAAAGAAGAGGTTTGTATTGTTCCTGTTCCTGAAAACGGCAGCACTGCGTATTACAGAGACGGAGAAGGCACGCATTATGTTCCCAAACGTTCTTTGAACGATTTGATTATCTGATTTTATACGGTTTTGTGAAAAATTTCGCAAAACCGTAATTTTTTTTAAAACATTTAGACCAAACCGTCTTTTTGTGCGTCATATAAGTGAAGGGATTATTATGTCAGGAGAGGATATTATGGAAAATTCATTTGTCAGAACACTTGTAAACCTTGACGGTCTTCATTCTCTTGAGATATCTGTTGATAAGGAAAACAAAACCGTGATTGCTCATCTCATTGTGCCTGATGAAGCTCCGACTTTTATTTATGCGGAGAAGTTTGATGAACCCTGCAATTACATGAAAACGGCAATTAAAAAAGGAATTGTTTATTTAAGAGGCGAACAGTCCTCGGAAATCGGCAGACCCGAGATAAATAATATTCATTAACTTGAACAGAAGATTTATCGTTATATATGAACTCTCATTTTAAGTTATTGACATGCTATATATATGGTAATATAATGTAATTACAGAAAAATAGAGGCGGGTATATTTATGGATGCGGATAAGCAAAGAATTGCGGAATTGGTTCTTGAAATTCAAGGCGGTAACAGCAATGCATTTAATGAGCTTTATAAGCTTACAAGCTCAAGAGCATATTTTGTTGCTTTACAGATAACCAAAAACGAAGAAGATGCGCAGGATATTCTCCAGGATTGTTATATAAAGGCTCTTGAAAAAATAAATACACTCGATAAACCCGAAAGCTTTGTCAGTTGGTTTCATCAGATGGTTGCCAACAGAAGTAAGGATTTGCTTAAGAAAAAGAAGCCTTCGCTTTTTGAAGGCGGCGAAGATGAGGCGTTTGAAGTTATCCCTGATGAGGACGAAGCTTTTGTTCCTGAAAAAAATCTTGATCAAACTGAACTTCACGGCGCAATTATGGAGGCAATCGATGAGCTTTCGGAAGAAAACCGTGCCTGCGTTCTTATGATGTATTTCGAGGAAATGAGCGTTAATGAAATTGCTCAAAGCCTTGAAGTGCCCGTAAGCACGGTTAAAAATCGTCTTTTTACGGCAAGAAAAGACCTCAAAAACAGCTTTGAAAAAAGAGGAATTACTTCTGTATACAGTGCAGCACCCATCGGAGCGGTTATTTGGGCACTCACTCTTCTTTCGGATTCCGTATCAAAGACCTTTTCCGGAAGTGCGGCTTCATCGCAGGTTCTTGCCGGTGTTACCGCAGCTACGGCGGGTACTGCCGCAACAGCAGCTGCAGGAGGTGCAGCGGCGGCGGGTACGGGAATTGCGGCAAAGGTTGCAGCTTTTACCGTTGCTCAAAAGGTTATTGCGGGCATAGCTGTTGCAGGTGTTGTAACAGGCTCTGCAGTAGGAGTTACAACGGTTATAAAGAACAATCGAGAAAACGAAACAACTGCCGCACCGACATATATTGAGGAGGTTACAACCTCTCCGATAACAGCCGAGATGGTTTTTGCAACAGTTTCGGAAACCGAAACCTCGCAGACAGATGTTTCTTCATCGGCGGTTACCGAGAGAACTGCTTTAACAACAAAAAAAGAGCCGACGGCAACAACCGCAAGACACACAACACAGAAACAAACAAGAACAGAGCCTTCAACAGTCGGTTCTACAAAGAAAACACGTCCCTCAACAACACGCAGAGATTATTCTCTTGATTATACAAAGGCAACAACTTCCGTTCCTTCAACGGCTGCGGTTACAACAACGCAAAAAACAACTGCCGCAAAGACAACAACTACCCGTGAAGAAACAACCGAGAAGGAAACGGAGCGTACAACGAAAGCAACAACCGCAGCAACTACTGCGAAAGCTACTACTACCGAAGCAACCACTACTGAGCCGCAGGTTGCAACTCTTGTGATTGATATTATCAACTATGATGATGAGGTTGAGGATACCTTGATCTTGGAAATTCCTGCAGGAACAACAATGTCATGGGATTATCTTATGGAGCTTGTGCGTTCAAACGGTTATGAAGCGGAATCGGGTGTTTACGGCGATGCACGCGATACTCAAGCCGTTGCAGGCGAAACCTACAGCTTCCGAGCAGAATTATAAACGGAGGAGAACGTAATGAAAAAAACATTTTTTAAAATAATATCACTTATTCTTGCATTTACAATGGTTATCGGTCTTGCTGCCGCAGGTATATCGGGCGCTGATTTTGGCGTGAGAGCGCAGGCTGTTCAGGAGAGAGAATATAACCTTGAAATTGTAACTAAATTTTTCAGATATGATGAATATTATGATAATTATATTGAAACAATGCGTATAGCACCGGGCGACAGGGTAAAAGCAAGGGTGTTTGTTTCAACGGACTATCCTACCGCTAACGGTGAAATGATTTTCTTTTTCAATAATGAATTTTTTCTCCATGATTATTCCTACTCCGAGGTCTCGGAGGCTGTTTTTAACGATAGTCCGACAAGCTCGGCAAATATCAATCAGGCAAGCGGAAATATGATTGCTCTGAACTATGGCTCATTTATTATTGAGGATCTTCTTTATGATGGATATATCAGTGAGGAGTTTGCACAAATCCATGATGCTTTTGCCATAAATTTCAACTTCGGAACAAGAGTGTGCAACCAAATTGAATCGGACGAATGGTTTGCAGAGTTTGATTTGTTCGTCAGGGAAGATGTAACATCTGATATGTACGGATGTTTTTTTGCAGAGAAATCGACTGCTGCCACTCCCGACGCCCCTTGGGGATATATAAATGTTCCCGTAGGTGAATACGGCGGAAGACCGTCTGATATGGTTAATATGTGGGACTGCTTCGTTAACTGCAATTTTATCAGTGATCCTGTTGTAACAACCGGCACAATAACATTCAGTGCAGACGGAGGTAAATTTGTAAACGGCGAATTGGAAATTCAGCTGGAAGGCGTTATAGGCGAGGTTGCGGACTTTAACTTTTCCACTCCTGCTCGTGACGGATATTATTTTAACGGTTGGATTGATCGGAATACAGGAAATCCCGTGGAGCTTGACAGAGAAGCCCTCACCTTCGGTTATGAAGATAAGGTTTATGTTCCGATTTATGAAGAACCTATAAATAAGTATGTTACAGAGCTTTATTTTCAGGATGTGAGCGGTGAATATCCCGAAATGCCGGATAGAATTATGGCTTTTGAGGGAATTTCCGGAGATATTGTGTTCTATCAGCCTGAAGAGTTTGAGGGCTATGAGTTTAATCCTGATTTAAGTCTGATTGAGGCTGAACTTAAACGTGACGGCTCAACGGTATTAAGAGCTTATTACAGCCGAGAGAAATATGAAGTATCTTTTATTGACCATTCAGGTTCTTTTGACGAATATCCGCTTGTAAGAACATATTATTACGGAGGTTTGGTTGAAGAGCCCGCTGATCCCACAATGAAGGGTTATAAGTTTGAGGGCTGGTTTGATGAAAACGGCAACAAAGTTTCTTTCCCCTTTGAAATGCCTGCAGAGCATATCAGTTTAACATCAGAATGGACTGAAATTATAATTCCGGAATATAAGGTAACTTGGTACAGATATGCGGAAGAAGTTTTAAAGGTTCAAAGCTATAAAGCGGGTGATGAGATTGTTTGCCCCGACATTCCCGATATGGAAGGAATGACCTTCATCGGTTGGGCAGATTCAAACGGAAACATTAATAGCCTTCCCGATAAAATGCCTGAAGAGAATCTTGCTTTCTATGCAGTTTTCGAGATTAATAAGCATAAAGTTATGTTTGTTTCTGACGGAAAAACAGTATTTGAGCATGAAGATGTGCCGTTCGGCAGTGAGATACCCGTTCCCGAACCCATAAAGAAGGATGGGTTTATATTTGACGGCTGGACACCTGAAATTCCTGCCTACATGCCCGATGAAGATGTTGTTTTCCACGCAAAATGGATTCCCGATAATTACACGGTAACGTATGTTGACGGTGAAAATGTTATTGAAGAAAGAAGCATGGCATACGGTCAGCAGCTTGAACTTATTGAAGCTGCTCCCAAAGCAGGGTATATTTTTGCAGGCTGGTCATATAACGGTGAGCTTATCAATGAACAGTTCAAGATGCCTGATTGCGACATAACTCTTGAGGCTGTATGGGCTGTTCGAACAGATGTTTCTTACCGTGTTGAAAAATATTATATGAATGCTCAAGGTGAATATGAGCTGATTGAAGAAACAAGATACGGAACGGCATATGAATGGGTTGAAGTTGTTCCCAATGTTGAGGAAGGCTTTTATGTTGATGTTGCCGAATCTGTTATGACAGGCGTTATTGACCCCGAAAATGAGCTTGTTTTGAAAATATATTACAATAGAAACAGCTATTCCGTTACCTATTATTCTGACGGTCAAGAAGTTGATGCTTTTGAAAATGTTCTTTACGGTGCAGAAATACCCGTTTCGGATATTCCTCAAAAATACGGATTTATTTTTGTAGGCTGGTCACCTGAGATCCCCGCTTGCATGCCTGATAGCGATATTGAATTCCATGCGGTATGGGAGGCTGAAAGTTATAAAATAACTTATAATATCGGCTCCGAAACAGTTGAACATGTATATAAATACGGTGAAAAAATTGATTCGGATATTAACATTCCCGAAGGATATGAGTTTATAAAGTGGGTTGATGAAAACGGTAACAATGCCGCTATACCCGAAACAATGCCTGCCCAAAATATTGTTCTCACCGCAAAACTGAAGGGTGTACGCCAAAACAGCATATTTGATGTTTCTTCGTCATTTGATGATGACTGTTTCGGCTCGGAAACCGAAAAGGTTATTATGAAGGTGGATGAAACAAGCGGTGAAACCGATAAGGGTTCGGTTTATGTAACTGGCGGTGTTAACCATCATCAGGTAGCTTCCTACAGAATAAAAATGGTTATCGTTGAGGGTGAGAACGAAAGAATAAAACAGCCTGAAAACGGTAAAACGGTAACAATCAGAGTTCCGATTCCGGAGGGCTGCACGGAACATGACAGCTTCAAAATTGTTCACCGCTTTGCAGGCGGAGGACGCGAAGTTCTTACTGCAACAGCCAAAAACGGATATCTTGAGTTCGTAACGGGCAAATTCAGCATATTTGAAATTTATGTAGCGGCAAGACTGACTCTTTCCGAGAAACCCGATAATACAGAAGTAATATATAAAGGAAGTCTCAATCTTGACGGAATTGAATTAACCTATAAAAATCCCGACGGTACAACACAGACAGTTACCGACCCTTCAAAGATGACGGTTAAAGGCTTTGATTCATCAAAAATCGGAACACAGACCGTATCTGTTGAATATGCAGGCGAATCGGTACAGTTCGATGTGAACGTAAGCTATGCCTGGTGGCAGTGGATAATCAGAATTTTACTGCTCGGATTTATTTGGTATTAACAGCAAAAGAGCAGTCGAATACGGCTGCTCTTTGCTTTTAGAAAAATTTTGAAATTTTTTAAATTTTTTTGAAATTTCGCAAACCAATCGGCATATTAAGTCGTCTTATAAGTGAAAGGGCAAAAAATGCCCGTTAAGGAGGTAAAATAACATGAAAAGAACAAAGACAATTATCGCTTTAATTCTTGCTCTCTTAATGTCGCTCGGCTGCGTTTCTGCGTTTGCCGCAGAGGGCACGGAAATCAAGTGGAAGGCGTTTGACGATGAAGGTGTCGAGGTGTGCACCCGTCTCGCAGACCTTTCCGTGGGAACAAATACCGTTGCTATTTCAGATAACGGACTGTATTATTTTGATATTTCAGACCTTGAAAACGGATATTATATTCTCGAAATAACCGATAATGTTTTTGACGGTATTGTTATTCCCGAGAAGAAGGACGGCATATATGAGGGCTGGGGAAAAGGAAATGCAGAGTACATCACCTCCGACTATATGATTTTTCACATTGAAGAATCGGATGATGTTATGATTGCCTTGGCTTACGGTAAATCCGAAGCCGTGGTTCTTGAACTTGAATACTGCGGCGAGGAAATAACCTCAATTGACTTCAGCGGCGAAAACTATGATGAGCTTATACTTTACTACGATATCAGCGAATACTACCTTGACGGCGAATATCTTGTAAAGCTTGATGCCGATGTTAATTTTTCAAACGGTAAAACAATCGAATTGAATGATGAATATTTTTATTTTACAGCCGATGAGGAGCTTAAGTCAGGCGAAAACACCGTTAAGTTTAAATTTGCTGATTACGAACAAGAAGAGATACTTAATGTTTCTTTAATTACGGATTATATCTCCGATGTTGATATTGAGTTTAAAAATGACAGCCCCATATATGTTTATTATGACGGAAGAGAAGACATCGGAAGCCTTGATTATAAAATCATTGTTACATTTGCTGACGGAACAAAGCAGACCTATGATGACGGATACTCTGCTGATGTAACGCTTTCAAACGGCAGAAAAGTTGAGGTTTTTTGCGGATTTTCATTTTCGGAAGAAAACTCCGATGTATATATCACCATTTCTGTTGGCGACTATGAATTCGGAAAAGTGAAATGTAAAATCGAAAAAACTTCTCTTCCCGATAACATAAAACTGTTTCGTGAAAACATGGAATGGCATGCATATGATATAAAAAGTGTTTTTGATTGTTTTGTAAGCGAATTGAAGGGTGGCAATATCGAAAATATTTCCGAAGCCTTCAGTCTTTTGACAGTTGATATTTTATGGTATATCGAAACTGTTTATGAAGAAGTGATCAACTTTATAAAGTTTATGTTTTAATTTATTTGTTCTGTTTAAGGAGGAAAAATTATGAAAAAGTTCAAAACCATCATTTCTCTGCTTCTTGCTGCCGTAATGCTTATCGGCTGCACAGGTATTTCCGCATTTGCAGCTTATCCCGATAAAATCACAACATTATGGGACGAAGATTTCTATTTAGCCGGTGAGATTTCACTCGGAGAAACATCTGTAAGCGCTGAAGAAAATTATTCGTATTATTACTATGTGCTTAACGCTGAAAATGACGGATATTATTCTGTAAACTATGATTATAATGGCGAAATAGGCTGGATATATATTTTTGAAGAGTGGTATTCAAACCATTACGGTCAGAAGCAACCTGTTGTAAGCGAAAACTGTCAGCAAATTATCTATCTTTATGCCGGAGAAAATTATGTCGGTGTTTGCTTTGACGAAATCAAGGGTATAAGCGAAAAAATCAGCATTGAATATATGGGCGCTGAAATAACCGATATAACATTCGATGCAGGCACGGAATATCCTCTTATTCTTGAAAGTGATATATATAACGGCAGTTCATATATAAAGCTTTATGATTTTGCTTTGAATTTTGATACAGGTAAAACAGTTGAATTAAATGGTGTACGCGAATATTTTAATTGTTACAGTGATGAAGAAATCGTAATCGGCGAAAATAATGTTGAAATTGAAGTTGACAGCAAAAAATTTGCAAAAACATTAACCGTTGCCAAGGCTACTGATTTCATTGAGAAGGTTGAAGTTGTAAGCGGCGATATATATCAGAAGGAATATTATGATGGAGGCGTTGAAGGAACCTATGATTTAACACTTAAGGTTACTTATACGGACGGTACAAGCATCACAGCAAGAATCGGTGATGAAATCAGCCTTAAAAACGGAAATCCCAATAATTACAGAGTCAGCTGCTGGCCTTATGAAGGTACAGCTTCCGTGAAAATTGCAAACCATGAATTCCTCGAAATCACTTATGAGAAGGAGACAGCAAGTCTTGCTGAAAACCTTAAGCTTTTTGCTTCAAACATAAAAAATGAGTTTTATTATATAAGCCGAATTCCTGCCCGTGCAGAGGAAATATTCAATCAGAATTCTGCTGCAGATACTCTGCGTGCATTCGGTGATTTCGTTTCTTTTGTTAATAACCAGTTCCTTTATGCGATCGGAGATATTTATACAAATATTGTAATGCTTATTAATTCTGTTTCTTGATTTTTGAATTACGGAGGACAAAACAATGAAGAATACTTTTAAAAGATTAATTTCCGCAATGCTTGCTGTTATAATGGCACTTGGATGCATCTCTGCATTTGCAGCAGAAGAAACGATTGAGTGGTATTGGAACAGCTACGGCGAAGAAGATGAGTTTATGTATGAGATGCCTTGTCTCGGCGAATTAACAGCAGGCGAAAATACCGTAGGTAAGGACCGGGATGAAGATGATATTGAAGATGATGGCGAGCAAACCTGCTATCGCTTCACCGCAGAGTCAGACGGTTATTATCTTATCACACTCGGCGACCTTGAATATTTTTATAATAATTATGTATATTTTTCCGAAGCTTTTGTTGACGGAAAGGCTTATAGCCTTGTATATGATGAATATTCTCAGCGCATGGAAGATTCCATAGAGTTCATTTATTATCTTTCAGCAGGCGAAACTGCAGTCCTTATTCAGAGCGTTGAAGAATTTACATTGACTTATGAATTTCTCGGAGAAGAAATAACCGATATTGTTTATGATGAAAACTCACTTGAAGGTATTTTGAATTCTGATTTTTATTCATACCGTGATTATTCATACGGCTATGGAATATGCGGCGATTTGATTTTCTCATCCGGAAAAAAGTTCAGATTTGCTGACTATGTTTTTGTTATTGAAGAAAAGATTGTAAAAGGTGAAAATACCGTTGAATTTGAATTCTTCGGCTTCAAAAAGGATGTTATTGTGAACGTTGTTGAAGCAAGGGATGTTATCACAAAGCTTGAACCCGTAAATCTTGAGGATGACCTTGTTGTAATCGAGCATTATAACGGCTATGTTTCGGCAGATGATATTGGTGAAGCAGACCTTATTATCACCTATGCCGACGGCAGAAAGGAAACTGTTGATTTTGACGGAGGAGATGCCATTATAACTCTTCCGAACGGCAGAAAATATTGGGTTGCGGTTGTTTACGACAGAGAAACTCTCACAGCAGATCTTATTTTTGCAAGCGAGGTTTATGAAACCTATGATCTTAAAAAGGTTCCTGCCGAACTTGACGAAAATACACAAGAGCTTAAGAGCGAAAACTCAAACTGGATTAATCAGGCAAACAGAGATCTTGAATGGAGACTCGAACGGCTTGAATATGCAGGCAGCTGGGAAGAAAAGTTTTCACTTGTTTTCTGGATTCCCGGACTTTATACAAACGCAATCTTCCAGATTTTCTGCAATATAGTTGAGTTCGTTGAGTATTATGCGAATTTGTTTTAATGTGGAGTTGATTATTTGAAAGCAGTAAAAGTTTCAGCCGTAATCGCTGCAATTGCACTTATAATTGCAGCCGTGCGTTTTAACTGGATAACAAAAATAATTGTTCAGTTCAGTCAGGAAAAATATATTGAATTTGTTTCCGATACCGATTATGAAAAAGAGCTTGAGCGTGAACCTGTTTGCATCAAAGATAAGACATACGGAAACAAAGAGCTTACACCGACTGACAGCGAAAGCATAACGGCACGTTTTGAACTGCATGATGAGCTTGACGAAAAATACAATTTATCATCGGTTGCTTCGGCAGATACTGATTTTGAAAAGGTTCTTCAGATTCTTGAATGGCTGACTGAACATACTTTTTACAGCGGAATGCAGGCGAAGATTGTTAACGATAATTCCGTTGATATTCTTGAGTTTGCTTATGATGAATCATTCCGCCATGCAATCAACTGCCGATATAAGGCGATTGTATTTGCCGATTGCCTTGTAGCCGTCGGAATAAAAGCGTATCCTGTATGTATGATGTCGTCTGAATTCAACGGGGTTCATTTCACCTGCATGGCTTATATTTCCGAGCTTGATAAATGGTGCGCCTTTGACCCTTCATTCGGATGTTGGTTCAGCAATGAAAGCGGAGAACCCGTCAGCTTGTTTGAAATCAGAGATATGTTTCTTAAGGGCGAAGAACCCGTAGTTAACGGCTATAATTTCAACGGAACGCAGGAATGTTTTGATGTTTATATGAACGGATTCCTGAAAGGCAGCATTTCCAACCTCAGCACATGGGATAATAATTCCATGGATGCAAGAACGGTTAAAAACCGCACGTCAAGAAAGCTCTTTAATTCTGAAATCCCTGCAGAAGTAAGATAATGCATAAAAATAAGGCTTGCACATCAGTTTGTGCAAGCCTTAATCGCTTTATTAGTGATGGAAAAGACGCATGCCCGTGAAGCACATAACCATGCCGTGGTTGTTGCATGCTTCGATAACGTTGTCGTCTCTGATTGAACCGCCGGGTTCAGCGATGTATGTAACACCGCTCTTTGATGCTCTTTCAATGTTGTCGCCGAAGGGGAAGAAAGCATCGCTGCCGAGAGCAACGCCCTTAATTGTTGCAAGATATGCCTTCTGCTCTTCCTTTGTGAAGGGTTCGGGTCTTTCACTGAAATATTTCTGCCATTTGCCTTCTGCAAGAACATCGTCGCATTCGTCGGAGATATAAACGTCGATTGTGTTATCTCTGTCGGGTCTGCCTACTGTATCAAGGAAGGGGAGATTGAGAACTTTGTCGTGCTGACGGAGATGCCAGATATCAGCTTTGTTGCCTGCGAGTCTTGTGCAGTGTATTCTTGACTGCTGACCTGCGCCAACACCGATTGCCTGACCGTCAACCGCATAGCATACGGAGTTTGACTGTGTATACTTAAGAGTAATGAGAGCAATGATAAGGTCACGCTTTGCATCGTCTGTCATTTCCTTATTATCGGTTACGATGTTTTCAAGAAGAGCGTTATTGATTTCAAAATTGTTTCTGCCCTGCTCGAATGTGATGCCGTAAACCTGCTTTGTTTCGATGGGAGCGGGAACATAGTTGGGGTCAATCTTAACGATATTGTAGTTGCCGTTTCTCTTGCTCTTGAGGATTTCAAGTGCTTCGGGTTCATAACCGGGAGCGATAACACCGTCGGAAACTTCTCTTTTGATAAGCTTTGCGGTTGTAACGTCGCAAACGTCGGAAAGAGCAATCCAGTCACCGAAGGAGCTCATTCTGTCTGTACCTCTTGCTCTTGCATAAGCAGTTGCGAGAGGGGATTCATCAAGACCTTCGATATCATCAACAAAGCAAGCCTTCTTGAGCTTGTCGCTCATTTTGATGCCAACCGCTGCGGAAGTGGGGCTTACATGCTTGAATGAGGTTGCTGCGGGCATGCCGAGAGCTTCTTTGATTTCCTTGACGAGCTGCCAGCTGTTGAAAGCATCAAGAAAGTTGATGTAGCCGGGTCTGCCGCTGAGAATTTCAATGGGGAGCTCTGTGCCGTCTGTCATATAAATCTTTGAAGGCTTCTGATTGGGGTTACAGCCATACTTAAGTTCAAATTCTTTCATTTCTCTTCTCCTTATTTATTCTTGTTTATCATTCTGCTGTCATACTTGCCTGTTTCAAGGTCTATATAACGGACATAGAGTGAAATCTTATTCTGTTCGTTGAGGTTTTCCCAGATAAGAGAGGTGAATTCGTCGATGTCATCGGGAATTGCAACTCTTTCGGGTTCACCTGTGAAGGTGGGAATGGGGTTGCCGTCATGGTTATATGTATGAATGAAATGACCGAGACCTGCAAGCGAAGGGTATGAGAATGTATATCTGTTGCATGCAGTGCCTTCTGCATCGGCACTCTTGAGAATGCTCATTTTATATGAGAAATTTCCGTCAGCGAATGTCATCATGCCGCTGATTCTGGGAGTCCAGTTGGGTGAGTCGGGCTCAAATTCTCTTGTTTCAAGAGCCTGCTCAAAGGTTTTTCCGTCTTTAAGGAAGTCATAAACGGTATCGGTCTGGTCGCCGTTGGTAACGATAAGATTGTTTTCAAAAATTCTGATGGGGGAATAGATGATGAGTGAGGGGTCTTCAACCTTTGAAGCATCAAAAGGATGAATAACTATTTCGTCACCGTTTTCAATGAAAACTCTGTTTCTGCTGTTTTCGCTTCTGCCCATGATGAAATAAGCGGTAACAGCCTTTTTGCCGTCTGCGCTCTTACCGATAACAATGCCTCTTCCGACATATGTGTTATCTTTGATAAGCTCGCCCATGTTGTTGATTTCGTAAATGCCCATTTATATCTTCCTTTCAAATAACATATAAAGTAATTCTATTATATTATACAAAATTTGTCAATAAATTTAAATCTTGATTTTCGGCTTTTTCCATTTACCGCTTGCAACATAAATCGAACCAACAACGATTGATGCGAGAGATGCCAGACCCGTTGCAATACCTATTCCGTTAAATCCGAGGTCTGTGAGATTAACCATAAGATAAGCAAACGGAACTCTGACGAGGATTGAGCTGAAGCAGGCGTTGAACAAAGCGAAATTTGTGTAGCCCGCACCGATTGCAAGTCCGTTCATGCAGAAAACAAAAGGAACTAAAAGATAGTCGAGAGCAATAAATCTTATGTATTCCCTGCCTACGGTGATTACATCCGGGTTTGTATCAAACAACGAAATAATCTGCTGCGGGAAAAGCTCAACGATAATAAAAACAAATGCAGACATAGCAAAGGCGATTCCCATACCTGTGAGCATTGTTTTCTTTGCTCTGTCGGTTTGGCCTGCGCCGATATTCTGACCTGCCATTGAAGAAACTGCACTGCTCATTGCAAGCGAAGGAAGAACGGCGAAGGAGTTTACCTTTCCGCCGATACCCTGGCATGCTGATGCTATATCAGCAATCGGAAGTGAGTTAACGAGAGCTGTGAGGGTGAGGAATGAAAAAGAAACTACAACCTGCTGAACCGACGAGGGAAGTCCGAGCTTTAAAAGCATCTTCATTTTTGCTCTGTCAATTCCGAAATCACTCTTTTTATATCCTACAAAGAAATGGTTTTTTGCAAGATAAATCAGTGAAAGAACAACACTCAATGCCTGTGCACCGATTGTTGCGATTGCCGCACCTGCAGCGCCCATCTTGAACGGACCTACAAGGATAATATCGCCAATAACATTTACTATTGTGGCAATAACAACAAAGTAAAGCGGACGCTTTGAATCGCCCATTCCTCGCAGAATTGCGCTGATTACGTTATACGCAAACATAAACACAAGCCCGCCCATGCAAATCATATAGTAGTTATATGCTTCGGTATAAGCAACCTCGGGTGTGTTGAGAATCTTCAACAAAGTATCACCGAGAAGAAGCATAACCGCCGTACAGATAACGGCAAGAATCATATAAGCTGTAAAGAGCGTTCCTATAGTTTTTCTCTGCTCGTCAAATTTCTTTGCACCGCCATACTGTGCAATAAGCACCGTACCGCCGACTGCAAGCCCGAATGCAGCGCCCGTAACAAGGATATTTATCTGGCTGCCGATGTTAACGCCCGTAATGCCGTGAGTGCCGCAGAGTCTTCCGACGATAATCATATCGGCAACGGAATAAAATGCCTGCAGCAGATTTGAAAGTAAAAATGGGATTGAAAACTTTATAAGCTGCTTACCTACACTGCCCTGCGTTAAGTCTTGTCTGAATTTATCTGCCACTGTTAATTATCCTCCTGCTTTTTAGGTTCCTTCATAGTAAGAGATATTCTCTTTTTAGCCGCATCAGCCGCAATTACCCAAACGGTAACAATCTGACCTACCTTGAGAACCTCCGAAGGATGTTTTATATATTTGTTGGTTATCTGCGAAATATGAACGAGTCCGTCCTGGTGAACGCCGATATCGATGAATGCTCCGAAGTCAATAACATTTCTTACTGTTCCTTTAAGCTCCATGCCGGGAACAAGGTCTTTTATGTCCATAACGTCTGTGCGGAGCATCGGAGGAGGAAGCTCGTCTCTCGGATCTCTTGCAGGTTGAACAAGTTCTTTAACAATATCCTTGAGTGTAGGAACACCTATACCGAGCTTTTCAGCAACCTTATCTTCGCCGAGCGACTCGACAGCCGAGGTTATATCCTTGATTTTTTCTGTTCCAATATCGTCGAGCGAATAAGAGAAGAGCTTAAGAAGGTCTTTTGCTGCCGAATAGCTTTCAGGATGAACACCTGTATTATCGAGAACATTTTTGCTTTCGGGAACTCTTAAGAAGCCTGCACACTGTTCAAATGCCTTTGCACCGAGCTTCGGAACTTTTTTGAGCTGTGAACGTTCTTTGAATTCGCCGTTTTCATCTCTGAAATCAACGATATTTTTTGCAACGGTTGAGTTGATGCCTGAAACTCTTGAAAGAAGGGGAGCAGAAGCTGTGTTGAGGTCAACGCCGACGGAGTTAACCGCGTCTTCGATAACGCCGTCGAGTGCTGCGTCAAGCTCTTTCGGGGGCATATCATGCTGATACTGACCTACGCCGATTGCCTTTGGGTCGATTTTAACAAGCTCTGCAAGAGGGTCCTGAAGACGTCTTGCAATGGAAACAGCACTTCTTAAAGATACGTCGTACTGCGGAAATTCCTGTGCCGCAAGCTTTGAAGCAGAGTAAACCGAAGCACCTGCTTCGCTTACTACCATATATGATACTTCAGCATCGATTTCACGGAGAACTTCTGCTGCAAAGATTTCTGTTTCCTTTGAAGCAGTGCCGTTGCCGATTGAAATGCAGTTTACGTTATGCTTTGTGATAAGCTTTTTGATAAGCTCCTTTGCTTGATTTCTCTGTGCATCGGAGTGAGTAACGTAGATAACACCTGTGTCAAGAACCTTGCCTGTGGGCGCAACAACCGCAACCTTGCAGCCTGTTCTGTAGCCGGGGTCAAGACCGATAACAACCTTGCCCTTTACGGGAGGAGCAAGCAGAAGCTCCTTTGTGTTGAGTGCAAAAACTTTTATTGCACTTGCAGCTGCATTTTCCGTGAGCATATTTCTGATTTCACGCTCAATTGAAGGATAAATCAGTCTGTTATATGCATCTTCGCCCGCTTCACGCACAGCTTCTGTGCAAGGTGAGCCTTGGGGATTGAGTGTTGCACTGATGATAACGTTTGATGCTTTAACCGCATCAAGAGTAACGCTTACTTTAAGAAATTTTTCCTTTTCGCCTCTGTCGATTGCAAGAACTCTGTGGCCTGCAATTGTTTTGACGGGTTCGGAATAATCATAATACATTGTATAAACACTGTCTGCATCCTTATCTGTTGCAGTTGATGTTACAATGCCGATAACGCTGAAAAGGTTACGGAGTCTGCGGCGGATATCCGCATCATCTGAAATGTTTTCTGCAATGATATCAAGTGCGCCTTTGAGTGCATCTTCTGCGGTTTCAACACCCTTTTCGGGGTCAATAAAGCTTTTTGCAAGTTCAATGGGAGATGCGGAATCAGCGTTCTGTGCATAGATTGCATCAGCAAGGGGTTCAAGACCCTTTTCTCTTGCAACAGATGCTCTTGTTTTTCTCTTCGGACGGAAGGGACGGTAGATATCTTCTATTTCCGCAAGAGTTGATGCTGCATCAAGCTTTGCGGAAATTTCATCTGTAAGTTTTTCTTGTGCTTCGATTGAAGAACGCACCTCTTCACGGCGCTTATCGAGGTTTCTTAAATATTCAAGCTTTTCGGAAAGCTCTCTGATAACCTGGTCATCAAGAGTGCCGTGAGCCTCTTTTCTGTATCGTGCTATAAAAGGAATGGTGTTTCCTTCGTCGATAAGTTTAACGGTGTTTTCAACCTGCCATTTCTGCAGACCGAAATGAGCGGTAAGTTCCTGAATAATATCCATTGTTTTCTCTCCTTATTTTTTAAGCTGCCTGATGTCTTTTCCGAGGAATAACAGAGAAACGTAATTGCCTATTATTCTGGAAGTAACTCTTTGTGTGTATTTATCCTCAAGCTCCGTTTCAGTAAGATTTGTGCTTATGATAACGGGCTTTGAACGGTTTATTCTTGTGTTGATAATATTATAAAGTGCGGAAGTGGTGAAGCTGGTGGAAAATTCCGAACCGAGGTCATCAATTATAAGCAAATCGCAGTCAAGAAGCTCCTTTTCTCTTTCTCCGTTACCCGAGTAGCCGAATTTTTCTCTCTCAAGAGAGGTGAAAATGTTCTGTGCCGAGTCATAAATAACATTATACCCCTTTTCGGTAACAACGTTTGCAATTGCAAGCGAAAGATGCGTTTTGCCGAGCCCTGTTGCGCCGTGCATATAAAGGCTTTCGGATTCGCTGTCAAAATCCTCCGCATAGCATTTGCAGTATTCCGCAACACTCTTCATTCTGGTCTGCGGAGATATGCCGAGATTTTGGTCAACGGGAAGAGGATAGTATGTAATATCAAAATTATCAAAGCTGCATTTTGCGCTTGCCGAAACTGCCGCAAGCTCCTGTTTTGCGGTTTCTTTCAAAAGCTCTTTTCTGCATTCGCAGACGTATCCGCCGGAAAAACCCGTGTCACCGCACTTTTTGCATGTGTAGGGAGTTTCAAGATAATCCTCGGGATAACTGTTTGAAACAAGAAGCTTTTTTATGCTTTCCTGAATAGCGAGATTGATTTTTGAAAGCTGTTCTATGTATTCTTTGGCATTTTCGCCCATGCCTATGCCTTTTATAACGGCAAGTCCCGTTTGTGCAAGCTCTGATTCATATTTAGTAATTTCGGGGATTTTTTCGGAAATTTCAAGTTTTCTTGCAAGCTGAATACGCTCGGCCTTTTTGCGCCTTTTTTCAAGAGTCTGTGCAGCTTTTATATAGGTCTGATTGCTGTAGCTCATTGCTTTTTCTTCCTTTCGTATTTCAGCTCGCCGTGAAGCGACTGCTCTTTGAATTTATCAAGGTCATATGATGCCTCATTACTGTTTTTTGTTTTGCCTGCAGGCTTCGAATCTTTTTGTTCTGCGGCGGCTTTTTCAACATCGGCGGGGGTTTTGTATCCTTTGTTGTGCCAATTCATAAGAATTTTATCTATGTACGGCATGCTTAATTTTGAAGTGTGATTTGCCATTTCCTCATAAGCGAGGATAATCATATTAATGCCGAATTTCCATTCGCTGCTCCATCTGCGCAGATATTCCGTCTGCTTTACCGTGGGTCGGGGATTAGTTATTCCTGCATTCTGTGCAAATTCCTTCCAGACTGCATTTGATTTTTTGAGAATTGCTATTTGCTCTGCCGCTTTATCCAAAGTGTCGATTTCTCTTGTGCCCCAATCCTTACCAACTGCTTCGAGATAAGCATAATTTGATTTGCCGATTGAAACGCAGTAGTCAATCATCATAAATAAAACTTCTGTGGGAAGACCGTAATGGTCATGCAACAAAAGAAGTGTGCATTGTCCGTCGTAACCTATTGTTTTGCCGAGCATCTGCTGTGCTTCGTTGAAAAGATGACCGATTTCAGGTGACTCCTCAATTCTTTCAAGTATTTCTCTGCTTGAAGGCTTTGAGGGTGCAACGGATACAACCGGGATTTCGTTTTTCTTTTCTTCTTTGACTGTTTCTGCTTTTTCGGGAATATCTGCAGGCGGAGGCGTAACAGTTTCGCCGTTTTCGGAAAGCACGCCCGTTAATACCCAATATTGAAGATAATCGGCGGCATCGGAAGCATTGATTTTGAGTGCCTTACACATTTCGTCTATGTCCGGATTATCCGTTGAATTGCGGAGAATCCAGAGCAGCACTTTTAGCTGGTCGCCATTTGCAAGGCGGATATGCTTGTCCACAATATCCGTAGGCACGGCAAATATTGACTTGAAAACCGAGGGGTTAACAGAATAACTCATAATGATTCTCCGTTTCAAAAATTAGCAGTATCTTATATTATACATAATTTCGTATCAAAATGAAACATAAATTCGCAAAAAAATCAGGTTTGTGAAATATTCTATATTATAATGTAATAAATCACAATACATTGTGTAATTATGTTTTGCGAAACACAACAATATAGGCAAAAGCCACAAAAAGGGGAAGAAAAAGAGACTGCCGAAGCAGTCTCTTAATCAGTGCGTTTTAAAATCAAACGGCTCTTGTAACCTTACCGGAGCGAAGGCATCTTGTGCAAGCGTGAACTCTCTTGGGAGTACCGTTAACAACAGCCTTAACTCTCTTTACGTTGGGTTTCCATGTTCTGTTTGAACGTCTGTGTGAGTGGGAAACCTGAATGCCGAATGACACATCTTTACCGCAGAAATCGCATTTTGCCATGTGTCACACCTCCTTTGTTTACTCATTAACAGATGATATATTAACAGATTACGGCATAAAATGCAAGTGTTTTTTTTATTTTTTTATACTTATTTTCAAATAAATCAAACCTTTGCAAAAAATATTTAAAAATACTATTGCTTTTTTTAGAATAATGGTATATAATGCATACAGAACATTTGTTTGATAGAACTTTTCGGAGGTATAAAAGATGGCTGATAAAAAGAAAGCTCTTGAAACGGCTCTTGCCCAGATCGAGAAGGCATACGGCAAAGGAACAATTATGCGCCTCGGTCAGAATAACGGTATGAATGTTGAAGCGATTTCCACAGGTTCAATCGCTCTTGATGCGGCAACAGGCATCGGCGGCTTGCCCAAGGGAAGAATCATTGAAATATACGGTCCCGAATCATCGGGTAAAACAACACTCGCTCTTACTGTTGTTGCTCAAGCACAGAAGGGCGGCGGTGAAGCTGCATTCATCGATGCAGAGCATGCTTTGGACCCTGCATATGCTGCTAATCTCGGTGTTGATGTTGATGCGCTTCTTGTTTCACAGCCCGATAACGGTGAGCAGGCGCTTGAAATTGCAGAAGCTCTTGTTCGTTCGGGCGCTTTGGATGTTGTTGTTATCGACTCCGTAGCCGCTCTTGTTCCCCGTTCGGAAATCGAGGGCGAAATGGGCGATTCTCATGTCGGCGCCCATGCAAGACTTATGTCTCAGGCGTTAAGAAAAATCGCAGGTGCCGTTGCAAAGTCAAACACCATCATTATTTTTATAAATCAGCTTCGTGAAAAGGTTGGCGTTATCTACGGCAATCCTGAGGTTACAACGGGCGGCAGAGCGCTTAAATTCTACTCAACAATGAGAATCGATGTCCGCCGTATAGAATCTCTTAAGGGCGCAGGCAACGAAATCGTCGGCAACAGAACAAAGTGCAAAATTGTTAAAAACAAAGTTGCTCCTCCGTTTAAGGATGCTGAATTTGATATTCTTTACGGCAGAGGTATCTCCAAGGAAGGCGAAATGGTTGACCTCGGCGTAAAATATGATGTTATCCAGAAGAGCGGTGCATGGTTCTCCTACGGTGATATGCGTCTCGGTCAGGGCAGAGATAATGTCAGAGAGCTTTTCACAAATTCACCCGAGCTTGCAGATGAAATTGAAGCCAAAATCAACGCTGCAATGCGTGAAGCTGCAGAGGCTGCAAGGGTAAGAAAGCCTGCAAGACCTCCCATGCCTGCACCTCCCGCTCCGGAACCCACAACGAAGGCAGGTGCAAGAGCAAAGCTTGATATAGTTGTTGATGATGACGAATAATATATGAGAATAAGTATAAACAGAGGTAAGCAGAATAAAATTCATATCCTTTGCGATGATGAATATTTGTTTACAGTTGATGCCGAATATTGGTACAGCAGTCCGTATTACGGTGTGGAAAATATTGAAAATGAAGAGGAGTTGGCGGCTTTTTTTGAAGCCGTCGGCTCCCGTTGTGCATTTATAGCGGGGTTAAGGCTTCTTTCTTATCGCGACCACAGCGAAAAAGAGCTTGTCAATAAGCTTGTGCAAAAAGGACATAAAAGAGAATATGCCGAAAATGCATGTGAAAGTCTTAAAAGCTACGGCTATATCAATGACGAACGCTTTGCTCAAAGTCTTGCCGAGAGTCTTATTGAACGCAGGGGCATGAGTCTGCAAGGGGTCAAAACCGAGCTTTATCATAAGGGAATTTCAAGAGAAATTGCGGATAATATTGTCGAAAGTCTTGACTTTAATTCTGTTTTGCGTATTATAGATTTAATAAACACCAAATTTTCACGCTGTCTGTCGGATGAAAAAGGCATGAAAAGAATGATTTCATCCCTTCAAAGGCTCGGCTATAAATGGTCGGATATTAACAGCGCACTTCGGCAGATTGAAATTGAAACGGAGGATTTTGGCGATGTATAAAATCGGAATGATTTCTTTGGGTTGCCCCAAAAATCAGGTTGATGCGGAGAGAATGCTTGCACAGCTTGAAAAAAACGGATTTGAAATTGCAGATTGCTATGAGGGAGTTGATGCCGTAATCATCAATACCTGCGGGTTTATCGATGCCGCAAAGCAGGAGGCAATTGAAAATATCCTTGAAATGGCGCAGCTTAAAGAAGAGGGTCTTGTTAAGAAAATTATCGTAACAGGATGCCTTGCACAGCGCTATAAAGAGGAAATTCTCAAGGAGATTCCCGAAACTGATGCCATTATAGGTATCGGTGCCAACGGAAATATTGCGGATATCGCCAAGAAGGTGATTGAGGGCGAAAAAATCTATGAAATGCCTTCAAATTCGGAGCTTCCGCTTGTTGGCGAGAGACTCCTCACCACTCCCGAACATTGGGCATATCTCAAAATTGCCGACGGTTGTTCAAACCGTTGTACCTACTGTGCAATTCCTTCCATAAGAGGAGATTTCAGAAGCGTAGAGTTTGAAACACTTGTTGAAGAAGCAAAAGCTCTTGCCTCCGCAGGCACAAAGGAGCTTATTCTCATTGCGCAGGATACAACAAGCTACGGCATTGATCTTTACGGTAAGCTTCGCTTGCCTGAATTGCTTGATGCGCTTTGTGAAATCGACGGCATTGAGTGGATACGCATGCTTTATTGCTATCCGGATAAAATAACCGATGAACTCATTGAAACCATGGCACGCCAGCCGAAGGTGCTCCATTATATTGACCTTCCGCTACAACACGCTGATGACGGTATTCTCAAAGCCATGAACAGAAGGGGAGACAGCGCACATATCCGCTCTGTTATTTCCAAAATCCGTGAAGCAATGCCCGATGCCGTAATCAGAACCACATTCATTGTCGGATTCCCCGGTGAAGGCGAAAAAGAATTTGAAAATCTTGCAGAATTTGTCAATGAAATTGAGTTTGACCGTCTCGGATGCTTCTCTTTCTCACCTCAGGAGGGAACTCCCGCTTTTGATTTTGAGAATCAGGTTGAAGAGGATGTAAAGCTTCGCAGAGGCGAGATAATCATGCAGGATCAGCTTGAAATCGTAACCGTAAAAAATCACGAAAGAATAGGCAAAACCTACCGAGTTATCGTTGAGGATTATGACGGCTACAGCGACAGCTATTCAGGCAGAACATATATGGATGCACCCGAAATCGACGGAATGATTTCGTTTACTACAAATAACCATTACGAGGTCGGAGAATTTGCCGAGGTTGAAATTATCGGTATGAATGATTATGACCTTATAGGAAAGGATATTAACGGCTGAAAATGAATTTACCAAATAAATTAACCGTTGTAAGAATGATTCTTACTCCAATCTATCTTGCGGCTATGCTTATCGATTTTAAATATCACTATCTGTTTGCCCTTGTAATTTTTGCTGTTGCCTCAATTACAGATTTTCTTGACGGTAAAATTGCAAGAAAAAACAATATCGTTACTACATTCGGAAAGCTTTGTGATCCCGTAGCCGATAAAATGCTTACCACAGCAGCACTTCTTGCATTTATGCAGCTCGGTCTTTGCAATATATGGGTTGTGATGATTGTTCTGACTCGTGAATTTCTTGTTACTTCCTTCCGCCTTGTTTCTTCTGCACAGGGAGTGGTTATACCTGCAGGAATTCTCGGAAAAATCAAAACCGTAAGTCAAATGGTTTTTTCAATTCTTATCATGTTGGGTCTGTTTATAAGTGAGTTTACAGTGCTTGATTTTGATAGATTTTCACTTGTTTCCAATGTTCTTCTTTGGATAACCGCAGTGTTAACTGTTATTTCGGGAATAAAATATATTGTTGACGGCAAAAAAATGATTGACTTTTCAAAATAAAAAACATATAATGAGATAAATATTGAAATGCAATCGTCGGGAGAGTAACCGCTTATCGGCATATCAGAGAGGAAGCAGGCAGCTGGAAATGCTTCTTATGTCAAATTCGGTGAAATGCACCCGCCGGCACGCAGGGGGAAGTTGCAGTATCTCTGTGCGTATGGCTGCGTTAAAGCCGCTCGGTTCGGAGTTTTCTCCCGACCAATGAGTTACAAACAGGAGTGGAACCGCGTTTATTACGCCTCCGTAGTCATATGGCTGCGAAGGCGTTTTTTTATTATGAGGTGTATGTATGTTTAAACAGTTGAGAGAGGATATTGCATGCGTTAAGGACAGAGACCCTGCCGCACGTTCTGCGCTTGAAATCTTATTTCTGTATCCGGGTCTTAAGGCTATAAGACTGCACAGGCTCGCAAATAAATTTTATAAAAAGAAAATGTTCTTTACTGCACGTTGGCTTTCACAGCGTGCATCAAAGAAAACAGGTGTTGAAATTCACCCTGCCGTTGAGGTCGGAAAAAGATTTTTTATTGACCACGGAACGGGAGTCGTTATCGGTGAAACTGCGGTTATCGGCGATGATGTAACGATTTATCAGGGCGTAACACTCGGCGGTACGGGCAAGGATACGGGCAAAAGACACCCCACAATCGGCAATAAGGTTATGATAGGCGCAGGTGCAAAGGTTCTCGGACCTTTAACGATAGGAGATAATTCAAGAATTGCCGCAGGTGCTGTTGTTTTAACGGATATCCCGCCTAATTCAACTGCTGTAGGTGTACCTGCAAGGGTTGTTAAGAGAGACGGAGTGAGGGTTGATGACCTTGATCAGGTTCATGTACCCGACCCCGTTGCCCAGGAAATTGCGAGACTCGAAGCAGAGATTAATATATTAAAAAGCCAACTTAAACAGGAGGATAAATAAATGAAGATTTTTAACACACTTACAAGAGAAAAGGAAGAGTTCAAACCCATAAAAGAGGGCGAGGTCAAAATCTATGCCTGCGGCCCCACGGTTTATAATTTCATCCATATCGGCAATGCAAGACCTATTTGTGTTTTCGACGTTTTGAGAAGATATCTTGAATACAGAGGCTATAACGTAACCTTTGTTCAGAACTTTACCGATATCGACGATAAGATTATCAAGAGAGCTAATGAGGAGAATTCAACCTTTACCGAAGTTTCCGAAAAATATATCGAAGAATTCTGGACCGATGCAAAGGGTCTTAATTTCCGCCCGGCAACCATTCATCCCAAGGCAACCGAAAACATTGATAAGATTATTGAAATTGTTTCGGGTCTTATTGATAACGGCCATGCATACGAGGTTGACGGAGACGTTTATTTCAGCCCCAAAACCTTTGCTGAATACGGTAAGCTTTCACACCAGCCCCTTGAAGAGCTTGAAGCAGGTGCAAGAATAATGGTGGGCGACATAAAGAAAGAGCCCATGGATTTTGCTCTCTGGAAGTCTGCAAAACCCGGTGAGCCCTATTGGGAATCACCCTGGGGTAAGGGCAGACCCGGCTGGCATATCGAATGCTCTGCAATGGTATGCAGATACCTTGGAGAAAGCATCGATATCCACTGCGGCGGTCAGGATCTTATCTTCCCTCACCATGAAAATGAAGTCGCACAGAGCGAATGCTTTACAGGCAAGCCCTTTGCAAATTATTGGATGCACAACGGATATATTAATGTTGATAATGTTAAAATGTCAAAATCACTCGGCAACTTCAAGACCGTTAGAGATGTGGCAAAGGTTTACGGCTATGAGCCTATCCGTTATCTTATGATTTCCTCATCCTACAGAAGTCCCATTAACTACAGCATAGATATCATTGAGCAGTGCAAGGCTTCACTTTCAAGACTTTATACCTGCCGTGACAGCATTGATTTTGAAATCAAGAATGCAGCTGAAGGAGAGCTTAATGCACAGATTAAGGAGCAGCTTGATAAGAGAGTTGCACAGTTTATCGAAGCTATGGATGATGACCTTAACACAGCTGACGGTATTGCAGCCGTATTTGAGCTTGTAAGAGATATCAACTCCCTTGTTATCGGTAAGGGCGAATCAAAGGCAACTGCTGAATATGCGGCAAAAATTTTTGATGAGCTTACAGGAGTTCTCGGCCTTGTCTATAACCGTAAAACAGAAACACTCGATGAAGAAATCGATGCTATGATTGAGGCAAGAACTCAGGCAAGAAAAGACAAGAACTGGGCAGAGGCAGACAGAATTAGAGATGAACTTAAGGCAATGGGCATTGTTCTTGAAGATACCGCTCAAGGCGTTAAGTGGCACAGAGAATAATATTCTATGAAAATACTGAATTTCGGTTCATGCAATATTGATATTGTGTGCGGTGTTGACCACATCGTAAGACCGGGTGAAACAATTTCCGCAGAAAGTGTTGAACATTTTGTCGGAGGAAAAGGTCTTAACCAGTCGGTTGCGCTTGCTAATGCAGGCGTTGAGGTTTATCACGCAGGCTGCATAGGTGCGGACGGTGAAATTCTTCGTTCGTTTATGGAAAATGCAGGGGTCAATCTTAAACATCTTCGTGTTATCGAGGGCAAATCGGGTCAGGCAACCATTCAGGTTGATAAGAACGGTGAAAACGCAATATTCCTTTATAAAGGAGCCAACCACGAAATAACGAAAGAATATATTGACCTTGTTTTATCCGATTTTTCTCAAGGGGATATCCTTGTTCTTCAGAATGAAATAAACAATGTGGAATATATTGCTGAAAAGGCATATGAAAAAGGCTTGAGGATTGTATTCAATCCTGCTCCGTTTAATGAAGCTGCGGCAAAGCTTAACCTTTCAAAGCTGTTTTGCATAATTCCTAACAGCATTGAAAGCTCGGGCTACAGCGGCTCGGAGGATTATAAAGCTTTTGCAAGTCTTATCCGTGAAAAGTATCCTGATTTAACGGCTGTTGTTACGCTCGGAAAAGAAGGCTGTGTTTATCTTGATAAGGATAATGAATTAATTCAGCCTGCTTATTCCGTTAAAGCTGTTGATACAACTGCGGCAGGAGATACCTTTGTCGGGTATTTTGTTGCGGAAATAAGCAGAGGCAAAACGCCTGCCGAAGCAATAAAAACGGCATGTGCCGCTTCTGCGATAACCGTTTCGAGAAAGGGTGCTGCTCCGTCGATACCGAAGCTTGATGAAGTAATTGAATTTCTGAATTCATAATAAATAACCGTACGGGCAATTGCCTGTACGGTTATTCTTTATTTATTATAATGATTTTCAATCATATCGTATTCTTCGTCAGTAATTTCAATTATACCGCCGTGCTTGAAGCCGTATGGGAAGGAAAAGCTTTCGTCTGCTCTCTTAAAATTGCTGTCACCCGGTTTTGAAGAGACAAAGGGAACATATCCCATTTTATCTTTTTCGCAGCCGAAGAAATCAAGCATAAGGCACCAACGTCCGTCAGGAAGAATCAGTGTTGTCGGTGCTTCATATGAGCCTGGTTTTTCAAATGTTGCCATATAATCCTCAAATGCCTCGTCATGCTCATAAGGACCGTAAAGATTTTTGGATGTTGCATGCATGTTCATTGAAGGATGCTCGGCGTTTTTATAGAAAAGATGATATATTCCGTCAAACTTTACCAGATGAGTGTCAAGAATTTCGTTATCTTTAGTGAAGAACAGCTTCGGCGGGGAGAAGGTTTCAAAATCCTTGGTTGTGCTGCAATAAATTGACATATGAGTGAAATTATCTTCTGCAACGGTTGAACCCCAATGAATAAGATATTCGTCATTGATTTCATCATAGAATATTTCGGGTGCCCACATACAGCCGAAATCGTCTCTTCCGAAATAAATTCTTTTCTGTTCGGAAAATGTTATAAAATCATCGGTTTTCCACATGCAGAGGCATTTGCTTCCCGTGGAATTTACCTCTTTCCAGTTTACCTGATAATTTTCGTCCATTCTGTATGCAATGGATAAATCGGTTGTGAGAATAACAAAACCGCCCGTTTTAAGTCTAATAACCTCAATATCACGGCAGCCCCTTTCTCCCATGGTGCTTGTTAGAATCGGTTTGCCGTTGTTAAGCTGCTTCCAGTTAAACCCGTCTTTACTTAATGCAAAATAAACCTGCTCACCGTCGGGAGTTATTTTTTCTCTGAAATGTGAAAACAAATACGCCATAAACATTCAACCCCTTTTTGGGTATAATATCATATAATTTTGAAAAAGTCTATTCGGTTTTTATAAAATATGTTGCAAAAAAGTTTAAAATATGATAATTTATACATATAATTTCAAAGGCAGGTGAAGCTATGTCAACATTAAGAGAAAATGTTGAAACAACTACCGATAAATCCGCTCTTCTTAAAAACAGGCGATTTGTCGGTGCAAAAGAAACGGTTGCCTATGTTCTTGAAGATACCGCTGCAAGCCTTAACATCAACGATTTCAAAGACAGATACATATACGATGTCGTAAAAATTGATTTCAGCTATCTTGCAATTCAGAACGTTGTTGCAACGGTATGGGATACCTTTAACGACACATTTATCGGTGTTATTGTTGAAAAGACCAGAACCCGCTGGGGTAAGTTCAGACCTTATCTTCTTCTTGGTCAGCTGCCTCTCACAATTCTTGGCTTATGGTATTGGCTGATTCCTTTTATGTTCCCCGATACCCCGGGTGATTATCTTCCCAAATGGATTTTCTATTTTGCAATGTCAATTATCACCGAAACAGCTAACACCTTTACGGCTATTGCTCGTTCAGGCTTTGGGTCCACAATAACGCCCGAGCCATTGGACCGTTCAAGGCTTATAGCAACGGCAAACCTTATGTCGCATTTTGTTGAGGACGTACCGAAACAGATTTTCGGTATTATATATGACCTCGTAATCAACGATAAGATTAAAGTTAAGCTTCCCAGGCTTTTCGCAGGTTTCGGTGTATCATTTGCGGTTCTCGGTGCGGCATTCTGTATGTTCTTCTTCTTCACAACAAGAGAAAGAGTTGCACAGACGATTAAAAAGCCCAGTGTAATTCAGGGACTTAAGGCTATCGTTACGAATAAGCCCATGTTTATTCAGGTTCTTTCCTCGTTCCTTTCGGGATTCAGTATCGGTTCGAGCAGAACGAATTTTTATATCGATGTTATCGGTTCAATCACATGGAAAACAATTGTCGGTATTCCTGCATTCCCGATTAAATTTATCAGCTACGGCTTCGTTGAACCTTTAAGAAAGAGATTTTCAACAAAGGCTCTTTGGATTCTTGAGGACGCATGGACGGATGCATTGTGGATGATTGTTTTCGGTATAGGTTCAATAAACAAGAATTTTATGAAAAAACCGATTATTCTTCCGCTAATGGGTATTGAAGAAATCTTCGAGATGTGTGTTTACGGCTTAAGAAGAGTTATTCCTGCCGAAATCAGCAATGAGTCAATGGACTACTGCGAATGGAAAAACGGTTACCGTGCAGAGGCTATGATAGGTGTTGCTCAATCAACAATTTCTAAACTTCAGCAGGCGGTTATGGGCAGCATAAACAGCATTGTTCTCAAGAAAATCGGCTATATTCAGGGTCTTAAAGTCGGAACGCAGTCTGACAAGACAAAATGGTGGATTTTCGCTCTCGGAACAGGTATTCCCATAATCACGAGCAGCTTGGGTATTATTCCCAAATTCTTCTATCCTCTTTCGGCTGAAAAGAGAGACCTTATGTATAGCGAGCTTCGTGAAAGAAGAAGCAAGGTTGCAGATAAGATGAATAATGCAACAACTGCGGAAGAAATTGCGGAAATAGCCGAATCACAGTTTATTGTTAAATAGTATTTTTTACGGACTCCGATCATATGTTGCATTGGGGTCCGCAAGCTGTATGGAGAGATAAAAATGAGAAAATTAAGAATTATAACGGCAGTTGTTCTTGCCGTAATAACCGTTTTCGGTTGTATGATTAACGCATGTGCAATGCCTCTTGATAAAGGCATAGAAGAGCTTAAAAAACAGTTTGTTTTCGGCGAAGGTCCGAAAGCGGGAAAATATTCGGTTGATTATCGTTATTATTCACCCGTCAAAGAAAACGATACGCAAAAATATCCGCTTGTTATCTGGCTTCACGGTATGGGTGACGGCTCGTATGAAGGAGCACAGGTTGAAAAAAGCAATATTGCATTCTGGGCAAGCGATGAGTTTCAGGCCCGCTTCAAGCCATCGGGAGGCGCATTTATCCTTGCGGCACGTTCAAGAGAAGAAAACGATATCTCATGGGATAATGAAATGATTGAGCCGTTAAGAGCTGCAATCGATGATTTTATTTTAAAAAACAAGGCAAACATTGATATATCAAGGATTTATGTAGGCGGATATTCTATGGGCGGAAAAATGACACTGAAAATGGCAATTGCTTATCCTGAAATGTTTGCCGCCGCTTTTCCCATTTGCCCTGCATGGTCTCCTTCAGATGAACTTATATCAAAGCTTGCCGATATGCCCGTGTGGATAACTTCAAGCACAAGAGATCCGCTTGTTAACTATTATTTTGCGGTTTCTCCCACCTTTGAAGCTATCTCAAATGCATCGAACGTTGCCGAAGATTGCAGGCTTTCAACACTCACAAGAGTTTGTTATCACGACGGAAAGAAAACTTCAAGCAATCACCATGCATGGTTTGCCGTTAATTATGATATGTTTTCCCTGGAAAACGGAAAGTATCCCAATATGACAACAGTCAACGGCCTCGGAGAAGAAGTTACTCTTGATTATCCCGACGGAATGATTTCATGGTTATCATCGCATACCTCTGATTATGACGGAATATCCATTGAAGGCACGGGTAATTTAACTCCCGATATGCAGACCGATAACCTTTTTGATATTGACGGAACAGGCGAGTTTTTCAAACTCCTTTTTAAGGCGATATTAAGCTTGTTCAAATAACAATACGACGAACCCCGACAAAATCAAATGTCGGGGTTCATTTTATATATTGTCCTATTTATCTTTTTTCTTTTTGATTATAATTGCTGCAACTGCGGAAATTGCGAGCGCCGCAAAAGCGGCAAGACCTGCCTTTGTTGAACCTGTTGAGGGTATTTGCGCGTTTGTATCGTTGCTGTTATCATCAATTTCCGACCATGTTGCCTCAAAGGTAAGACTTTTCTTGGGCATTTCATCGGGAATTTCGGGGGTCCAGCCTTTGAACTTATATCCGCTCTTTGTCGGGTTGGCGGGAACGGTTATTTTTTCGCCTGCTTCATGCTTGTAGGTTTTATAAATCGAACCGTCTACTTTATAAGTTACTGTATATGACTTTTTGATATTTGAAGCAACACCGATGATTGCAATGATTCCGCCGATAATTGAAATTCCGGTTATTGCTGCGCCTGCTATAGCGGCAACTATTCCGCCTGCAACAACCGTGCCTCCGATTACAAGAGTAATGAAATCCTTGTCAATTTCCCACTGTGCTTTGAATTCAAGGTCTTCCGAAGGCATTTTTTCGGGAACTTCGGGAGACCAGCCCTTAAATTTATGAGCAAACTTTTTGGGGTTTTCGGGAACGGGAATTTCTTCACCCTCCTGAACCTCATATGCTTCATATGTCTTGCCGTCTACGAGATAGGTAACATTGCCGTTTCGCAGCCATTTTGCCGTAAATTCAACATCGTTTGCGGGAACAGTTGAGTAGCTGTAAAGATTTTTGCCGTTTTTATCAAACCAACCTGCGAAAACATAACCTTCTTTTTCGGGATCGGAGGGAGCTGTTTTTGCAATATCCGAACCGTAAAGTGCGGTTTTTGCCGTGGTTGTACCGTCAACCGTATAGCTGATTGTGTAGCTGCGGATTTCCCATGAAGCATAAGCTTTCAAATCATTTGAAGGCATTGTTTCAGGTACGGGAACGGTCTTTCCGTCCTCTTCGCCGAGAATCCAACCTGCGAACTTAAAGCCTTCTTTTTCGGGATCTTTGGGATGTACTATTTTGCTTCCTGCAGCATATTTCTGTGCAGAACCGTACTGCTCATCTTCACCGAGATAATAGGTGATGCTGTATTCTGTTACCTCTTCTTCGCCTGAATCGGTATCTGTATCAGTATCCATCCAAACTGCATAAAGAGTTATTTCTGCGCCGTCTGTTTCTGAAAGATTTTTGACTTTTTCGGCAGGAGCATATGATTTTTCTCCGCCATCCTTGTTAATATTCCAGCCGACAAGCTTTTTGCCTTCAAATGAAACGGAATCAGCGGACGGAAGCGTTATTTCCGAATCGTATTCGGCAACAATATCCTCAATTTTACCCTCACCGCCGTTAAGGTCAAAAATAACCTTATAGCTGACGGGGGTGTATTCGAGATTTACTTCGTTGCCCTTATACCATGAACTGTCAATCGAATAGAAATCTTCGGTCTGTTTAATGTTTACTTTAGCGCCGTCTTTGTAGCCGTTAGGTGCTGCAGGCACGGTGTAGCTTTCATAGTAAACATTATCGCTTTTTTCACCTTCGGCGTTTTCTTCTTTGTAGCCGTCAAAAGAATTTTCGTCGTAGCCTTCGGAAGCTTTTTCGCTGTTTACAGTTACATAAAAGAGACCTTTTTCATCGCCTTTTACGATTTCATCTCCCTCGAATGCTGTAACATCGGTAAGCTCTCCTGTAAATGAGCCTTCGCTTATGCCTATGGTTTGTTTCTCTGCCGCAAAGCCCGAAAGGGGCATTACCGACAGCAAGCAGGTTGCCGAAAGAACAACGGCAAGCATGCTTTTAAGTTTGTTTTTCATTTGTTTTCCTCCGTTATACGAAAATATATTTTTAAAGATACCTCCGTTTTGTCCCCGTATATTTTAAGTCCGCAAAGGCGGTTTTGTTTCCGCTTTAAAAAACAGAAAAAGTATCGGAGTTGTATCTTTAAATCCTGCACATTATACTTTGCAACGTGTGTTCAAGTCAATGCAAAACGGAGAATTACAAATATTTACTAATTCCGCATAAGAATTATTCCTTTTTCTTTTTAAAGGATATTTTGTTTTCTTTTCCGTTAAGCAAAAGTGCAAAGTTTGATAAATGCTTTATAATTATAAGTGCTGAACAGCAGGCGGCAAAAATGAAATGAACTGTTTTGTTTTCGTCTGATAAAAAATAAGAAAGTAGGGGATAAATTGCGGCACATATTCCTGATGCCAGCGAAACGGTTTTTGATAAAACGGCAATAATCGCAAAAACAGCAAGAAGAATTGCGGCTGTAAAAGGCATAATCGCCATTGCTGCACCTGCTGCGGTTGCAACTCCTTTGCCGCCTTTAAATCTGAAGAAAATCGGAAAAATATGACCGAGCTGAACGAAAAATCCTGCTGCGGGAATGCAAAGATAATCAGCCGAAAAAGCAGCAACAAGAAATTTGGCAAAAAACACCGAAATCATTCCTTTTAAAAAATCAAAAAGGAAAACAGCCGCTCCTGCCTTTTTTCCGAAAACACGCAAAGCATTTGTTGCTCCTGCATTACCGCTGCCTGAACTGCGGATATCCTTACCGAAAAATATTTTTGAAATTATTATTGCGGAGTTTATGCTGCCGATAAGGTAAGGAACAGCTGCGCTTAATATAATAAAAAACATAATATCACCCATGGATATTATATCCTTTTTGTTAACCGCTAATCGGTATGATTAATATATCATTAAAATATAGATAGCTTTTTTTGAATTTGTAAAATTCGTTTGAAGCTTTTGTGTACTGTCGGTTAAACAAATGTGAATACAGAAAAAGAAGGTGTGCCGAAACACACCTTCTTTAAACTATTTATTAACCTTGTTTCTTATTTCTTCAATGCTCATTTCGGTAAGAACACCCTTTTGAGCATGAAAGCATTTTTTTCCAAGCTCAAAAATATGAATGTCATTCTTGAGTGAATCGGAATAAACATTAATGAATTTTGCATCGGGAAGCTTTTCTGCAAGCCTTATCGGCTTTTGTTTATCCTTACAGTTTAACCCGATGATTTCGCCCGTTTTCGGATTCATTTTTGTTGCAATCATAACATCAACCTTGTATTCCTCACAAATCGGCTTTAAAAAGAATTCCGGTGATGCGGAGCATACAACAATCGGTCTTTCACGGTTTTCTGGGTTGAAAATCGGATAAATTCTTTTCTTTTGATTATGCCAGAATTTTACCGCCATTTTCTCGCCGTCTGTAAATCGAAGAAAAGAAAAGCATTTTCCTTTGTATTTATCTCCGAAGCCGAGAAAGAACAAAATCAGGTTGAATAATAACCACGGTGCAAGCAGTATCAGATAAGGTCTGTGAAGCATGCAGTAGAAGAGAAACACAGTTTCCGAATCCTGCGGATAAACCGTTTTGTCAAAATCGTAAAGGTCAAATTCGTTGTTATGCATTGAAGTTTACCTTTTTGCCGTCAAGCTCAATCTCGGTTGCTTTACCGTTAACAATAACATTGAACTTACCGCTGCCTTCAAGGCTGTAGCTTGCGAGCTTGCCGTTCTTCCATTCGATATCAACAATAACTCCGCCCTTTGCAAGCAGACCGCTTACCTTGCCGTTTTTCCACTTTGAGGGAAGAGCAGGAAGAATGTAAATCTTGCCGTTATAGCTCTGCATGAGCATTTCGGTGATACCGCTTACAAATCCGAAGTTGCCGTCAATCTGGAAGGGGGGATGAGCATCGAAAAGGTTTTCGTATGTACCGCCGCCCTTGGTATAGTTGACGCCAATGCTCTTTACGGGACGAAGCTGAAGCTCAATGAGCTTGAGAGCATGATCGCCGTCCATAAGTCTTGCCCAGAAATTGATTTTCCAGCCGAGGCTCCAGCCTGTGCCGTTATCGCCTCTGCGTTCAAGAGTTCTGCGGCATGCCTTTGCAAGCTCGGGAGTTTCGTCAACCGTGATAAGGCGTGCAGGATGAAGCGCATAAAGATGCGAAACATGTCTGTGATGAGGTTCAGATTCGGGATAATCGTCATCATATTCAAGAAGCTGACCGTCGCTGCCGATTTTAAAGTCTGCCATCTTTGAAACGGTTTCCTTAAGCTCTGCCGCAAAATCGCTGTCAATGCCGAGAATTTCACAGGACTTGATGCAGTTGAGGAAAAGCTCCTTTGCGATTGACATGGACATTGTTGAATATTTACCGACATTGCAGGTTTCTTTTTCATAAACAAAGCCGTTTTCGGGGGATGTTCCGGGAGCAAGAACAAGCTTGCCTTCATATTCGGTCATAATGTCAAGATAGAATTCCGCAGCCTTTTTCATAACGGGATATGCGGTGTTTCTTAAATAGTCAACATCGTTTGTATATTCATAATGGTCAAAAAGATGCTCGCAGAGCCATCCTGATGAGCCGTGCCAGAAAGCCCAGCATGCATTGCCTGCAACGGGAGTTGCAAGTCTCCAGATGTCAACGTTATGATGAGACGTCCAGCCCTTTGCACCGTACTGACCTTTAGCTGCTTTCTCACCGCTTACACTTAATTCCTTTACCATCTCGATAAGGGGAAGATTTACTTCGGGCATGCGGCACATAAGTACGGGCCAGTAGTTCATTTCCGTGTTGATATTAACGGTATAGTTTGAATGCCAGGGTGGAGTGAGTCTGTCGTTCCAGATACCCTGAAGAGTTGAAGCCTGTGAGCCTGCTCTTGAGCATGAAATTGCAAGATATCTGCCGTAGTTATAAACAAGGGTAATGAGCGACATATCGCTCTTGTCTCTCTTGTAAAGAACAAGGCGTTTGTTGGTGGGAACGTCTTCTTTTCCCTCGCCGAGGTCAAGAGTTACTCTGTCGTAAAGCTCTTTATAATCAGCAATATGAGCATTCTTTTCAGCTTCATAATCGTTAATTGCATTGATTCTGTCCATGCAGGGCTTTACGTATTCCTTACCTTCGAGGTACGGATGCTTGTCAAAACCGTTGAAGCTTGTTTCGGTTGTAAAGAAAAGAACTGCATATGTTGCATCGGCAACGGAGATACGGTTTTCAACAGCCTTTGTTGTACCGTCTGTGATAATCTTGACGGCAGACCTGAAACGGATGCCTCTCATTTCGGGTTCATCATAATAATGCTTGTTGCTTGATTCACCGCCGACGTTGTTTTCACCGTGGCATTCACCGTCAAGAATAATCATGTTTCCGTCAACAAAGCTGTTGCTCTTGAGCTTTGAAACAAGACCGAAGGTGAAGCTGACCTTATCGCTGAAAGTATATTTTGCACAAATAACCTTTGCAGGATACGATGCAAAATATTCTCTTTCGTGCTTAATGCCCGACTTTGTGTAGCTGACTGTTGAAACAGCATTCTCAAGGTCAAGAGTGCGCTTGTAATCCTTTGCTCTTGTGCATTTTCCGAATTCTATTTCAAGGTTGCCCAAAGGCATGTATGCCTGACTCCAGGTGCTCTGGAAATTATTTTCTATTTCATCCTGTGCTTCATGAAGCTTCCCTTCAAGAGCAAGCTTCTGTGCTTTTTTGAAGGATTCGGGAGCGCCTTCTTTGACGGTGTTTTTCGGCTTGCCTGTCCAAAGCTCATCGTGGTTGAGAGCGAGAACTTCTTTGTCGACTGAACCGTAAATCATTGCACCCAGAGTGCCGTTTCCGATGGGAAGGCACTGTGTCCATGCTTTAGCAGGGGAGTTGTACCATAATAATGTTCCGTTTGACATAATATATCTCCTTTGGAAGATTTTTAAATAAATTTAACTAATTATACATCATATAATACGTTCAGTCAATCGCAAAAAAATGAAAGAAATCCTGCAAAACATAAAAATTAACTTGCATTTTAATCTGCGATAGTGTAAAATTTATTCTATCTGAAACGTGAGGTAATGTTATGTCGGAAAACTTCAAGCTTCGCATAGAAAATGTATATCCGACCCTTTCAAAGGGACATAAAAAAATTGCGGATTTTATCAAATCCAATTATGAAAAGGCTTCGTTTATGACTGCCGCAAGTCTCGGAAAAGCGGTTGGCGTGAGCGAATCAACAGTTGTTCGCTTTGCGTCAAATATCGGCTTCGATGGTTATCCCGAGCTGCAAAAATATTTGCAGGAGGCGGTAAAAAGCCATCTTACAAGCGTTCAGCGAATGGATGTTGCCGCAAGCAGATACGGCAGCGATGATTTTATTGACAGAGCTTTTATGACCGATATTGAGATGATAAAGCAGACAAGGGACAGCATTTCCCGAGAAGCTTTTTCAAAGAGTGCGGAAGCAATAAATAAAGCAAAAAAAATATATATTCTCGGAGTAAGAAGCTCTGCGGCGCTTGCAAGCTTTGCGGCTTTTTATTTGAGATTTCTTTATGAAAACGTTGTTCTTATCGATACCTCTGCGTCAAGTGAGCTTTTTGAGCATATGTTCCGCATAAGCAGCGAGGATGTTTGTATTGCAATCAGCTTTCCGAGATATTCAAATCAGACCGTTAAAGCACTCTCTTTTGCGAAAAGCAGGGGAGCAACAATTATTTCCATAACCGACGGTGAGATGTCGCCCATTGCAGCTTATGCAACGCATCTTCTTGTTGCAAAAAGCAGTATGGTTTCGTTCGTTGACTCGCTTGTTGCACCGTTAAGTGTTATAAATGCGCTTGTAGCCGCAAGTGCGAGAGAAAAACGGGATGATGTTTATAACGATTTCAGGGCGCTTGAAGAAATTTGGGATGAATACCATGTTTACAGAACGGGCGGGGAGGAAAAAAGATGAGAACCACTCTGCTTGTTATAGGAGGCGGTGCGGCAGGTCTTATGGCTGCAGGAACTTCCTCACATATGAATGCCGAAACAATCGTTCTTGAACGCAACGAGCGGCCTGCAAGAAAGCTTGTGATTACGGGAAAGGGCAGGTGCAATGTTACAAATAACTGCACTTCCCTTCAGGAGCTTATTTCAAATGTTCCCCGAAACGGCAGATTTCTTTACGGTGCATTTTCAAGATTTATGCCTGCCGATGTGATTGAGTTTTTTGAAGGCAGGGGAGTTGAGCTTAAAACCGAAAGGGGAAACAGAGTTTTTCCCGTATCGGATAATGCGGTTGATATAGTTGATTCTCTTGTCGGATATGCAAGAGAAAGGGCAAGGTTTTTAAACGGCAGAGCAACAAAGCTTATTGTTGAAGATGGTGCGGTCAAAGGCGTTGAAACCGAAGACGGAGAAGTGATTTATGCCGATAAAATAATAATTGCTACGGGAGGACTTTCTTATCCCGGTACGGGTTCGACGGGTGACGGCTATGAGCTTGCAAGACAAGCCGGACATAAGATAACAGAGCTTGTACCTTCGCTTGTACCTCTTGAAATCCATGAAGGATTCTGCTCGGATTTGATGGGGCTTTCCCTTCGCAATACTGCGATAAAGGTTGTTGATACCGAAAACGGAAAAACAATTTATACGGATTTCGGTGAGATGCTTTTCACTCATTTCGGTGTTTCGGGCCCCATGATTTTGAGTGCATCGGCACACATGAGAAGCATGAAAAGCGGCAAATATAAAATCCTTATCGATTTGAAACCCGCTTTGACATACGAACAGCTTGATGCAAGAATTCTCCGTGATTTTTCGGAGAACACAAATAAGAATTTTATCAATGCACTGAATTCTCTTTTGCCCAAAAAGCTTGTTCCTGTTATTGTAAAACTCGGCGGAATAAACCTTTCGACAAAGGTTAACCAGATAAAAAAAGAGCAGAGAAAAACGCTTGTCGAGCTTCTTAAGGGCTTGAGCATAACAGTAACAGGCTTCAGACCCGTTGCAGAGGCAATTATCACTTCGGGCGGAGTTGATATTTCGCAGATAAATCCTAAAACAATGGAGTCAAAGCTTGTCAAAGGTCTCTATTTTGCGGGAGAAGTGATTGATACCGATGCCTATACGGGCGGCTTTAATTTACAGATAGCATTTTCCACGGGCAGACTTGCAGGAATAAGCGCTGCCGAAGAAATAATAAATGAACGGAGATATGATTATGAGTAATAACATTATCAATGTTGCAATAGACGGTCCCGCAGGTGCGGGAAAAAGCACGGTTTCCCGTGCGGCGGCGAAGGCTGTAGGATATATTTATGTTGATACGGGTGCGCTTTACAGAGCTGTGGGGGTTAATGCTTTAAGAAAAGGCATTGATACCAAGGACAAGCTTTCTGTAGCTGCAACTCTTTCCGAAATCAGCGTTGATCTTGTTTTTGAAAATGGAGAGCAGAAGGTGCTTCTCAACGGTGAGGATGTTTCCTTTGAAATCAGAACTCCTCCCGCATCAATGGCAGCATCCGATGTATCGGCTGTCCCAGAGGTGAGAGCTTTTCTTTTTGATTTGCAGAGAGATATTGCGGCGAGAAATAACTGTATAATGGACGGTAGGGATATCGGAACGGTTGTTCTTCCTGATGCAAAGGTAAAAATCTTCCTCACTGCTTCACCCGAAGAGCGTGCAATGAGAAGGTATAAGGAGCTTATTGAAAAGGGCAGCAAGGTTGAGTATAAAGAAGTGCTTGAAGATTTGATTCAAAGGGATTATAATGATTCGCACAGAGAAATTGCTCCGTTAAAACCTGCACAGGACGGTGTTATTCTTGACACAACAGGGCTCAATCTTGAGCAATCCGTAAACGAAATTATCAGAATTATTAAGGAGAAGATATAATGAAGGGTTTCGATTATTCTGTAGAAATCAAAGACAGCAAAACCTATGAAAAATTAAGACCTGTAGGAAAAGCTCTTGAAAACATGCTCTATAAAGTTGAATATGTCGGCACTGAAAACATTCCCGAGGAGGGCGGCTTTATACTTGCATCCAATCATATCAATGCACTTGACCCTGTTGCTATCGGACTTGGCATAGAAAAAAGACAGCTTCATTTTATGGGCAAAAAAGAGCTTTTTGAAAATCCTGTTGCAAAGTATTTTCTTACAAAGCTCAACGGTTTTCCCATTGTAAGAGGCTCTGCCGATACTGCAGCTCTTGACTATGCAATCAGAGTTGTGAAGGAAGGAAATATTCTCGGAATTTTCCCCGAAGGTACTCGTTCAAAGGATTATAAGCCTGCAAGAGCAAAGAGTGGTGTTGCTATGATTGCTCATCAGGCGAAAGCGCCTGTTCTTCCCGTTTCGATTTATACTGCCGATAATCTCAAAAAACATACAAAGGTTACGGTTAGATTCGGTGAATTGATTCCTTATGAAAAGCTCGGAATGAGCGAGGATGCTTCAAGAGAAGAGATCAAGGAATGCGCAAAAATGGTTATGGGTGAAATTGTAAAGCTTTGGGAGATGGGACATTGCGAATAACTCTTGCAAAAACGGCGGGGTTTTGCTTCGGCGTTGACAGAGCTGTCAATATGGCTTACGAAATAGCGGAAAAGGGCATTGATGCCGCAACTCTCGGTCAGCTAATACATAATACATATGTAACAAATCAGCTTGCCGAAAAGGGAGTCGGAATAATTGATTTTCCGCAGCAATCTCGCAAAGGGCAGACCGTTATAATAAGGGCGCACGGTATCTCAAAGTCCGTATACGATGAGCTGGATTCTGTTGGTGCCGAAATTTGCGATGCCACCTGTCCGTTTGTAAAAAAAATCCACACCATAGTTTCGGAAAATTCGGATAGTGAGACCCCTGTTTTGATTGCAGGTGACCCTGCTCACCCCGAGGTAATGGGAATTAAAGGTCATTGTAAGGGCCGGGTATTTGTTTTTAAAAATCCCGCAGAACTTAAAAAAATTCTTGAAGAAAACAGGTTTTTGTGCGATAAAAGAATAATAGTTGTTTCGCAAACAACTTTTTCTCAAAATGATTGGAAAATTTGTAAAGAAAAAATAAAAATAGACTGTACAAATTCAAAAATATTTGATACAATATGCTTTGCGACCCGTCAAAGGCAGGATGAAGCTGCCGAACTTTCAAAAAAGAGCGATATGATGATAGTTATCGGCGGGCGGCACAGCTCAAACACGGTAAAGCTTAAGACCGTGTGCAGTGAAAACTGCGAAACATATTTGGTGGAAAGAGCCGATGAGCTCAAATCCATAGATTTTTCCAAATGCGCCGAAATCGGCGTGACGGCAGGGGCATCGACCCCTTCCGAAATAATTAAGGAGGTACTTTTAGCAATGTCCGAAATCGTAAAAGAAACCGCAAATATTCAGGTAGAGGAGGTGCCTTCTGAAGCAGCTATGACATCAGACGAGATGGATTTTTCCGCAGCACTTGAAGCTTCTTTGAGCAGCATGAGCACAGATCAGAAAGTCAAGGGCGTTGTCATGGGTATTACACCCACTGAAATCCAGGTTGATATCGGCAGAAAGCATGCCGGCTTTGTTCCCATGGATGAATACAGCTCCGACCCCAACGCAAATGCAGCAAAGGAACTCAAGATTGGTGACGAAATCGATCTTATCATAATGAAAACTAACGATGCGGAAGGTACCGTTATGCTTTCAAAGAGACGCTTCGATGCTCAGAAGTCATGGGTTGACATCAT
The DNA here is from genome assembly GCA_017466365.1 of Clostridia bacterium. Taxonomy (GTDB): domain Bacteria; phylum Bacillota; class Clostridia; order Oscillospirales; family Acutalibacteraceae; genus CAG-177. The sequence continues at coordinate 55,714 of JAFTUG010000001.1, forward strand.
TGAAGCTGAAGAAGACGGCAGAATCCTCGAAGGCACAGTTGCAGAGGTTATTAAGGGCGGCGTACTTGTTGTTTCCAACAACGTTCGCGTATTTATCCCTGCTTCACTTGCAACAGAGCGCCGTGATGAGAACCTTGAAGATCTTCTCAAGAAGACTGTTAAGTTCCGCATCATTGAAGTTAATAAGCAGCGCAGAAGAGCAGTAGGCTCAATCCGTGCCGTAATTAAGGAAGAAAAGAAGGAAGCAGCAGAAGCTTTCTGGGCAAAAGCAGAAGTTGGCCAGAAGTACAGCGGTGTTGTTAAGTCAATGACAAACTACGGTGCATTCGTTGATATCGGCGGCGTTGACGGTATGGTTCACATTTCCGAAATGTCATGGAAGCGCATCAAGAATCCTTCAGAAGTATTCTCAATCGGTCAGGAAGTTGATGTTTACATCAAGGCTCTTGACGCTGAAAACAAGAAGATTTCTCTTGGCTACAGACGTGACGAGGATAATCCCTGGGAAATTCTCAGAAAGAACTATCCTGTTGATTCAGTTCTTGAAGCAGAAATCGTTGGTCTCACAACCTTCGGTGCTTTTGCAAGAGTTATTCCCGGCATTGACGGCCTTATCCACATTTCACAGATTGCTGACCGTCATATCAGCAAGCCTCAGGATGTTCTTAAGGTTGGCGAAAAGGTTACCTGCAAGCTTACTGCAGTTGACTATGATAAGAAGCGTGTAAGCCTTTCAATCCGTGCTCTCCTCGAGCCCGCTGAAGAAGCTGTTGAAGAAGCAGCTGAAGAGGCTCCCGTTGAAGAAGCTGCGGCAGAAGAAGCAGCTGAATAATAATGTTTTTTCACCGCCCGCAGTTTCTGTGGGCGGTTTTGTTTAGGACGTGATTAATATTAATAATAAAGGCAAATTTCTCGGACCGTTTTACTGTATACTTGCCGCTGTTGTTTGGGGACTTTCGTTTGTAGCCCAGAGCGAGGGTGCGGAAATAGGTACCTTCACATTCAACGGCATAAGAACACTTATCGGCGGTATTGTTCTTGTTCCGCTTGTATTAATCAGCTTTATCGGCGAAAACAAGAAGCTGCCGGATGGTGAGAAAAAGAAATTTCCTTTCAAGGATGTAATTATCGGCGGTATTTGCTGCGGTATACCTCTTTTCTTCGGCGGAAATCTTCAGCAGCATGCTTTTTTTCTTGATTTGGGGCCCGGTAAAGTTGGTTTTATCACAGCTCTTTATATGGTGCTCGTTCCCGTTGCTGGAATTTTTATGAGAAGAAAATTGCGTTTTAACATATGGCTCGGAGTTGCTCTCGGAGTTGTCGGTCTTTATCTTTTGAGTGTACCTGCAGGCGGATTTTCAATCGGCAAGGGTGAAATTATTGCTATTTGCGGTGCATTTGCATTTGCAGCACATATCCTTGTTATTGATTATTTCTGCCAGAAGGTCAATAATATCGCACTTTCCTGCGCTCAATTCTTTGTTGCAGGCATTCTTTCAATTGTTTGCATGTTCATTTTTGAAGAACCGAACATCGGCGATATCATGGGAGCATCAGTTCCCATTCTCTATGCAGGCATTATGAGCTGCGGTGTTGCTTTTACGGCACAGATTTTCGGCCAGAAGTATTCCGACCCGACTGTTGCCTCAATTTTGCTTTGCCTTGAATCCGTTTTCGCTGTAATTTTCGGCCTTATCTTCCTTAACGATAAGCTTAACAGCCGAGAAACCTTTGGATGTATAATAATGTTTACGGCAATTATGCTTACCCAGATTCCCACGGAAAAATTTAAACTTAAGAGAAAATAAAAATCAGGAGTTTGGTGCTATGTTAAACAAAATAATTTCCTTGATAATGTCTTTCATTCTTCCAGTAACAGGCTTTTTTTACACTTCACTCAACAATGTTATCGACTCCGTCAGCGAAATGGTTTTCGGTATTCCTTATACTGCGGAAGCAATTAAAGCTGATTTCTTTTCGGAAATAGATGATAGTGATGTTGTTTCCGTTGATGAAAACAGCGGCTTTGTTGAAGATTTGATTGCGGTTTTTATTGAAAGTGATTTAAGCTTCTCTGAAAAAATTGCTCTTTTCGGCAAGGCAGGCGGAACACTTGTAGGCTGGAGTACAGCTTCGGATTTATATGTTCTCCGTTATTATGCTATGAACTATAATCAGGTTACGTCGAAGTGCGAAAAGCTTAAACAAAGTGACGGCGTATTATTTGCAATGCCCGTTACAACAACCAAGAATGTTTTGAATTCAACACCGAATGATCCGTTTGATGAGTTTGATTTCACAACTCCCGAATGGGATGAGCTTAATCCTCAAGGCAGCAATTGGTGGATTGAGGCTGTTCAGGCAAGGCAGGCATGGGATTATTCCGAATATTTCAGCAAAGTCAATATAGGTATCATTGATGCCGGATTTGACACTGACCATCCTGAATTTGACGGAAGAATATCATTCCCGAATGAAAGGCTTGCAGGCAGAAATAATCAGGATTATCACGGCTGCCATGTTGCGGGTATAATCGGTGCAAACAGAAACAACGGTGTCGGAATTGCAGGAATATGCGATAATTCGCAGCTTATCTGTGTTGACTGGCATCCCGAGCTTCTTCAGTTCTGGAACACCGAGCTTGCCGTTTTCTTCGGATTATCGGAGATTGTAAAAGCAGGCGCAAAGGTTGTTAATCTTTCTCTCGGCACTTCAGGCTCAAAGAATACGGACGGCAACAGCTTCTGGGATGAATTCATCGTTTCGGCAGCTCTTTCAATTATGATGTCGTCTCTGCTTTCAAAGGGCTATGATTTTGTTGCCGTTCAGTCAGCAGGTAACGGAGATTACTTCGGTGAACCCATGAATGCGGAATATAACGGACATTTTGCTGCTCTTTGGGAGGGCAATATAATTACCACAGGCGGTATATCGGCTCAAGATATACTTGACAGAATTATAATCGTTGCTTGCGCAGATAATAACGGTAACGGCAGTTATACACAGTCTGATTTTACCAATGTAGGTTCTGCGGTAACCATCGCCGCACCCGGCAGCGATATATACAGCTGCTCAACCGATGCCGGATATGAATATCTTTCTGGAACGTCGATGGCTGCCCCGATTGTGACGGGTGTTGCTTCACTTGTATGGTCGGTTAATTCAAGCTTTACCGGCTCGCAGGTTAAGGAAATCGTTTGCAGTTCAACCGAGGCTGTGGCTGAAATTAACGAGGATTATGAATATGTGTACGAGGTTGACCTTATGGAATATCCCATGGTCAATGCAAAGCTTGCCGTTGAAGAGGCGATAAGGCGTACCGATTCAACGGTGGGAACGGTAAGCGGCAAGGTAATCGGTGATAATGTTTCCGAAATAGTTTATAACGGCAAATCACACACGATTTTTTCTGACGGAACATATTCTTTCGTTGCTTCGTCAGGCAGCGGCGTTGCCAAGATTCTCGATAATAACGGAAATGAAATTGGTTCGTTTGATGTAGCTGTTGAAGTCGGAAAAGAAACTTCTGCAGGGGAATACATGATAAATTCGGGCTCGGTAAACGAACTGGTTATTTAAGAAAGGACGGTTTATATGGCAGAAATCAAAAAGCATTGGTATAAAGAAATGTCTGTTTATCAGGTTTGGCCCAGAAGCTTTTATGACGGTAACGGTGACGGTATCGGCGATATCAAAGGTGTTATGGAAAAGCTTGATTACATAAAGAGCATAGGTGTTGATGCAATATGGTTTTCACCTCTTTATAAATCTCCGCAGCATGACTATGGCTACGATATAGCCGATTATAAAAATATTGCTCCCGAATACGGCACGATTGAAGAATTCAAAGAGCTTCTTGATGCTGCTCACAGCAAGGGTCTTAAAATAATTATGGACCTTGTTATAAACCACACCTCGAATGAGCATGAGTGGTTTATCGAAAGTCAGAAGGGTCACGATAATCCATACCATGATTATTATTTCTGGCGCAAGGGTAAAAAGCCAAACGGCAAAAAGCCTCCCAATAACTGGCTTTCAACCTTTGCCGGTCCCGGATGGCATTATAACGAAAACCTTGATGAATGGTATCTCACTCTTTTTGCAAAGGAACAGCCAGACCTCAATATGGATAACCCAAAAGTCCGTGAGGCAATCAAGGATATTATAAGATTCTGGCTTGATATGGGTGTTGACGGCTTCCGTGAGGATGTTATTACTTTTATCTCAAAGAAAGAGGGACTTCCCAACGGTTTTCCGATTCCCGTTGCCTGCGGTATGGAGCATTATAAATGCGGCCCGAATCTTGATAAATATCTTAAGGAATTCAGAGCTGTTACCGATAATTACGACTGCATGACAGTTGGCGAAGCACCGATGATGACACCGAAGCTTGCGCTTCGTTTTATCAAAGAAGGTGCAGATCAAACTCTCAATATGATGTTCAACTTCCAGCATATGGAAGCGGATTCATTTATGGTAAGCTGGGTGCCGATGCCCTTCAGTCTCAACAAACTTAAGAGTGCATATAACAGGTGGCAGCATAAGCTTTACGGAATTGCTTGGAATGCTAATTACATTGAAAACCACGATCAGCCCAGAATCATCAGCCGTTACGGCAGCGAAAAATACAGAGTGGAAAGCGGAAAAATGCTTGCAACAATGTATATCTGTCAGAGCGGTACACCGTTTATTTATCAGGGTCAGGAAATCGGTATGACCAACATAAAGTTTGACAGTGTTGACAGATACACCGATACACAGGTGAAGAGTACATATCAGCTTTTCAAAAAGCTCGGATTTACGGATAAGATGTTCCTTAAGATTGCAAACCGTGCTTCCCGTGATAACGCAAGAACTCCCGTTCAGTGGTCTGCAGAGAAGAATGCAGGATTCACAACTGCAGATAAACCGTGGTTTGAGATAAACGAAAATTATTCGCAAATAAACGTTGAAGCGGCAGAAAAAGACGAAAACTCAATTCTTAATTATTACAGAAAGCTTCTTAAATTCCGCAAGGAAAACGAAATCTGCATTTACGGCGATTTCAAGCTTCATTATCCGCGCAGCAGAAAACTCTTCGTTTATGAAAGAAATTATGAGGGCAAGAGAATGCTTGTTATAAACTCTTTCTCCGAAGAAGCAGTCAGCTTTGATGCACCGAAGGGCTTTGATTTGGGCAAAGGAAAGCTTATGCTTTCAAACTATGATGTTATTGACAGCAGTCTCAATACCTTCGTGCTCAAGCCCTTTGAAACAAGAGTTTATTTGTTTGATTAACAGAAAAATCCCCGTGAATTCATTGATTCACGGGGATTTGTTAATGTTTAATTATGCTGCGGAATAAGCGAGATTTTTTCTGATGTTATCGCAGAAGTTCTTTGAAACCATGTTAATCCATGTGTCGTGCTTCTTAACTTTGTATTCGCCGTCTTCAGCAAGAACAGCTTCTTCATAAGCTGTAAGAGCTTCTGTACCCTTTGCCTCTCTGATTGCATGGTCCCAGTCGGTATCATCTGTATTGTCGCTTACGAAATACATGATGTGATAGCCGTATTCTGTTTCAACAATACCGTAATCTCCTGCTTTTCTTGCATCGTCAAATGACCATTCTTCAAAAGAAGCAACATAGTTATCTGTGGTTCTGATGCCTTCGTAAAGACCGCCTGTTTCTTTGGATGCGGTGTCTGCTGTGTTATTCTTAACCATTTCGGCAAAGCTTTCTTCAGTCTTTTCGCCTGCAAGCCATTCATCAAGAAGAGCCTTTGCTTTCTTTTGAGCTGCTTCTTTTTCTTTATCTGTAACATTTGAAGAATCTTCTGCTTCAAACTCAACAAGGCAATGACGAACATCAACGCTGTTCATTGCATAGATAGGCTTAACACTGTATACTATGTAAACAGCTTTATCGCCTACTATCATGTTCTTATCGCCTGCTTTGCGTGCCGCATCAAATGCCCAATCAGCAACCTTATCGCATGTTGATGTGCTAAGTGAGCTGTAAGTTGTAATTTCGGAAAGAGTGGTGTAATCCTCGTCTGAAGGATTTTCTTTGCCTTCGTTCTTGTAAGCTGTGATTGCTGCCTTGAAAGAAGCTTCATCGGTAAGCTTATCATAGATAGCTTTAGCTTCTGCTTCAACGTTTGCGTTTGCAGCCTTCTGTCTTTCGGCAAGAGCTTCTGTTGTTTCGCCATCGTTAAGAGTAAGAGTTGTGAATGCAAATGAGAAATAACGAACATCAGTATAGTCGTATACTTTTCTGTTTGCATCGTATTCAGCTTTTATATCAGCATCTGAAACATTAGCTCTTACTTCGCTGTTCTTATCTTCAGCAAAATTCTGGGCGAGTGTTTCCATTTCAAGCTGCTTTCTGAAAGCCTTTTCGTTGAAACCGCCGCCGAAGCTTTCACGAAGGTATGCATTAAGAGAATAGTTGTTTGTAGAAGCTTCTTCTCTGTAGCTTTCGATGGTTTCGTTGATTTCTTTCTTTTCATCGTCGGAGAGTGTGTAGCCTGCCTTAACAGCTTCGTTATAGTAAGCATAAACGAACTGTGCATAGTTAACAGCTGAATCCTTGAAAACTTCATCCCATGTAAGAACGTTGCCGTCTTCGTCAGTCTGTGTGGAATCTTGCTCATCGGGGGGAACACTTGTGTCAAATCCCATGTTTGCGCCCTGCTGTGCATACATGTCTGCATAGTAAGCCATCTGCTGATACTGTGAAGTATAGTAGTAGTTGAATTGAGCAGCGGTGATTTTATCGTCGCCGATGTTAACAGCGGTAACCGCTCTTTCGATGATGCCGAGACTGTCAACAATCTTCCATGCAATGCCGCCTACTATTGCAACTGCAAGAACAACGGCAACAACCTTTTTAAGTATACTCGCTGCAGCCGTTCTTTTTTCAATGCTTTTGGCATTCTTTTTTGCGGCTTTGGCAATTCTTGCCTTGCGTTCCTCGCGGTAAACTTCAGCTTTGCTCATTGAGCTTTCATTTTTTGCCATAACTGTTCATCCTTTACTTTTATAATAGTTGCCGACCGAACAAAATCGGCACAATACACATATATTATACTATTTTTATAATTTTTACAAGCTTTTTTTGAAAATTAATAATCGGTTTGTATTTTATTAATAAATTACTTGCTCGGATTTGTGAGTGTACCGTTCAGAAATTCGTTCTTAAACCACACATCTTCAACCGAAAAGCTTTTACCGTTCAGGTAATCAAGTATTCCCGAATCAGTTGTAAATGCAAACTTAAGTCTGTAAGAATAAAGGAACTGCTTTTTATAGCCCAAAGCTTTATTGAGGGCATTTGTGCCGTACTTTCCGTCACCGAGAAGGGGATGACCGATGCTTGAAAAATGTGCCCTTATCTGATGTGTTCTTCCTGTTAAAAGCTCAACCTCAACAAGACTTAAGCTGTCACGTTCGGAAATAACTGAATATTTTGTGCGGATTTCCTTGGAATTAGGCATCTGTTTATCAAAAACCTTAACTTTGTTTTTGTTTTCATCTTTAATGAGCCAGCCGGTAAGAGTACCGCATTTTTTCTTCAGCTTTCCGTGTATAACGCAAAGATAATATTTTTCGAGCTCTCTGTCCTTGAGCTTCTGATTAAGAATTCGGAGACTCTCGGCGTTTTTGGCTGCAATAACAATTCCGCCTGTGTTTCTGTCTATTCTGTTAACAAGAGCGGGTGTGAAAGAGTGCTCATCCTTCGGGTCATAGTCGCCTTTCTCATAAAGATATCTTTTTACCCTTGTGATAAGAGTGTCATTATATTCCGTTTCGTCGGGGTGTGAAAGAAGCCCAACCTTTTTATCAAGCAGAAGAATATTTTCATCCTCATATACAATATCAAGCTTTTTTGAGGCTGAAAGAAAATCATAGTGTTCATCGGAAGGAGCGAAAAATTCATCGTTAATATACATGTCAACTATATCTCCTTCAATGAGCTTCGTGGAAATATCGCCTCTTTTTGAATTGATTTTTATTCTTTTTGTTCTGATATATTTATACATCAGTGATTTAGGCAGTGCAGGCACCGCTTTTGATATAAACTTATCAAGTCTTTGACCCGAATCGTTTTTTGAAATTGTAAATGATTTCAAGAGAATCTCTCCAAACGGAATAATATTAAAAAATATCTTTTCAAATAAGAAAAAATGCTGTATAATAATAAAATATTAGTAAAAATTGGGAGCGCTGATGTTGAACGATAAGAACATTAATAACAACAATCCTCATAAAAACCACAGGGCAAGATTGAGAGAAACCTTCAGAAAAGCAGGAGTGGACGGAATGCCCGACCATAACATTCTTGAGCTTCTTCTCTTTTATTCCATACCCAGAAAGGATACAAATGAGCTTGCCCACAAGCTTATTGCCGAATTCGGCTCTCTCACCAGAGTTTTTGATGCAACATATGAGCAGCTTCTGGATATTGACGGGATGGGAGAAAGCTCTGCGTTGCTTATTTCGCTGATACCCGGTTTGTGCAGGCGGTATACCGAGGGTAAGTCAAAAGGCAAAATTAATCTTTCCGAGCATGAAAATGCCGAAAAATATCTTGTTGAAAAATTCTATGGCTGCAAAACCGAAATTTTTTATATGCTTTGCCTTGACGGAGTAGGGAATCTGATAAATTGCTGTAAACTCGGTGAAGGAACACCGGAAACCGTTCTTATCGATAAGCGCTATGTAATGCAAATTGCTTTCAGAAACGATGCGGATAAAATAATATTTGCTCATAATCATCCGAAGGGTATTGCCGCACCTTCAAGAAATGACCTTGAGCTGACAAACGATTTTTCATCAATGTTTTCTTCAGTCGGAATAAGGCTTGTTGACCATATTATCGTTGCCGGCAACGATTCCGTTTCGCTCGCATCTGTTGAAAAGTTTAAAAAACTATTTATTTAGGCTGCCGATAAAGGCAGCCTTTTCTATTAAAATCTGATTGTTACCTTGTGCTTGCCTGCCGTGTCCTTAATCTTAAGAAGTGAAGCACCGTTTTTACCGACGGGTTCAAGTGTGTATTCGCCGCCGCATTCTATGCTCTTTGCTTTTTTGTGAACGAATATCTCGGTGGGCAGGCTGTATTCTTTATCCTGTGTATATTCAAGGGTGAAGGTATTATTTTTCCTGTCAGTTAAATAACGGTCAATCTTACCGCATACGGCAACGGGTGAAGTTCTGATAAGGCAGGTCATAATCGGGTTTTCGAGCAAGCCGTCATAATATGCCCAGTAAGTCTGACCCCACTGATTTTTGTCAAATTTATCAAGCAGATATTCTATGTGATAAAGCCAGTCCGTACCCTCTGACTGACCGCCCCATTCACCGACGATGAGAGGCACATTGAGTCTGTCCTGCGATCTCTTATGTTCATCAAAAATTGAGCCTACTCTTGAGTTGCTTGCGTATTTATATGCAGGGGTATCAACCATGAGGTCATAGGCGTGGGGTGCAAAGCAAAGTTTTTCTTCGCGCTTTCCGTCATAGTTGACGGGAGGGCAGGAATAGGGGATGCCGAGGTTGGAATAATAGCTGTTTTCCATAATAATTATGCCGTTGTCCGTTATTTCGCGCACAGCATTTGCTGTTCTGTTTATAAACTGTGAATATACACCTGTATCAAATTTGTTTATTAAACCGTCAGCTGCACTTGTAACCTTTCTGAAAAGAGAGGGGTCATTAAAGGGCTCAAGAACTTTGATTGCGTTACCTGTAATGAGCTGTTTGAGCATCCAAAGCTTTTTGCATCTCTTATCGGTAATAACAGTTTTTGCAATGCTCATAACAAGCTTTCTGAAAACCTTTCCTCCGTCGCTTCCGGGAAATGGCTCGTTAAGAAGGTCAAAACCGAAAAGGGCAGGGTGGTCCTTGAATTTATCGGCAACGTGCTTCCACATGTTGCAGTAGTATGTCTGAAGGGGAATTCCGTTAACCTTGTCGTTTGCCCAAAAATGGTCAAATGCTCTGTGAACGGCTTTACCCCAGAAATAGCCCTCTGCCCAAACAAGTTTTGTTTTGTTGAATTTTGCACCGTCTGTTATGCAAGCCCATGCCGGTGCACCGTCGCCTGCAGTTTCGGGTGCTCCGCTGTAAAGATCTTGATGCATGTCAAGGAAAAAGTATATGCCGTATTTTGCACATAAATCGGCAATGGCATAAACTCTGTTGAGATATTCTTCGTTGTATCGGTTCGGCTCGGGTTCAACCGCATCCCATGTAAGACCGAGTCTGACAAGGTTAAAACCACATTCGCTTAATTCTTTTATCAGTTTTTCATCGAAATCAAGTGTATATGTTCTGTTGATTTCTCCGTCTTTGTTATAGCCTTTGTCACAAAGGTTGATACCGTTAAAAATTCTTTGTCTTCCTTCAGAATCGATAAATGTTTTTTCAAAGGTCGTAATTTTAAGCATAATATACTCCTTTCACGGTAATCTATACACCAAAATTATACCATTAATATAACTTTTATGCAACATATTATTTATGGCTGAAAATGTTAATTTGTTGTTGCAGAATTAATTAATGTATGTTATAATCTTGTGTGTAAAAAACTCACAAGAAAAAGAGGTAATAAGTATGGCAGCATCAGCACTTTTTAAAATGTATTGCAGAGCTTACCAGGGAATTTTCCGTGTTGCGGTTAATTTTCTTGATTGGACAGAACCGCAGTTAATCAAGGGCGCAGGAAGTGTTAAAAATCTTCCCGAGGTTGTTAAGAAAAACGGACACGACAGTGTTCTTGTTGTAACAGATAAAGGTCTTATGGGTCTTCATCTTCTTGACGGAATGTTTGAAGGTCTTGATAAGTCAGGTGTAAAGTATGCCGTATATGACGGTACACAGCCCAATCCCACAATAAATAACATCGAAGATGCAAGACAGATGTATGTTGATAATAAATGTTCTGCCGTTATTGCTTTTGGTGGCGGTTCACCCATGGACTGTGCAAAGGTTGCGGCTGCAAGAATTGCTCGCCCCAAAAAGACCGTGCAGAAAATGAGAGGAACTTTGAAGATTCTCAAAAAGCTTCCCACTATCTATGCAGTTCCCACAACTGCGGGTACAGGCTCTGAAACTACGATTGCTGCTGTTGTTTCAGATCCGACAACCCATGAAAAATATGCTCTTCAGGATCCCGTGCTTCGTCCGAAGTATGCGGTTCTTGACCCTGAACTCACCCTCGGTCTTCCTCCTCACATAACCTCAACAACAGGTATGGATGCCCTTACTCATGCGGTTGAAGCTTATATCGGCGGAAGCAACACCAAAGGTACAATTGCAGCTGCTGAAAAGGCAACGAAAATGATTTTTGAAAATATCCTTAAGGTTTATGAAAACGGCAAGGATGTTGAGGCAAGAGAAAACATGCTTGAGGCATCGTATCTTGCGGGTATCGCATTTACAAGAGCTTATGTAGGCTATGTTCATGCAATTGCTCATAATTTCGGCGGCATGTACGGAACACCTCACGGTCTTGCAAATGCCGTTATTCTTCCCTATGTGCTTGAAGCCTTCGGAGAAACAGCTTATAAGCCCCTTGCAAAGCTTGCAGATGTTGCATGCCTTGAAACTGCCGGCATGAACGAAGCACAGAAGGCAAATCTCTTTATCGCAAAGATTAAGGAGCTTAATAAGCTTCTTAATATCCCCGAGCATCTTGATGTTCAGGAAAAAGATATTGAAACAATTGCAAAGAGAGCAAATAAAGAAGGCAATCCTCTTTATCCCGTTCCGAAGATTATGGACGTTGAGGAGCTTTCTGCGATTATCAGAAAGGTCGGCAATCTTAATTAACCCATTAAAAGCGGACAGTTGCGTGCAATTGTCTGCTTTTTCTTACAAAAAGTTAATGAAATATAAACAAATAAGGTATAAAATATAAATAGACTCAAAGCTTAAAAAGGAGTGATAAAAATGAAAATACGTCGTCCGATAAGTTTTTTACTTGCCGTTATCATTCTGTCAGCAAGCCTTTTCTGTGTTGCGTTTGCAGCAGAAGATACATGGAAACCAAAAAATAAAGAGCCTTTTGTTTTTGTTCACGGTCTCAACGGCTGGGGAGGCGCAGAGGGCATCAACGGCATTGTTCCTTATTGGGGTGCAACAACCGGCGATCTTATGAGCTATCTGCAGAGTGAAGGCTATGAGTGCTATTCTGCTTCTGTAGGACCTTTGAGCAGTGCTTGGGACAGAGCATGTGAGCTATATGCCCAGCTTATAGGTTCAACCGTTGATTACGGCGCGGCTCATTCCGAAATCCATAATCACAACAGATACGGAAGAACATATTATAATGCTCTTATTCCCGATTGGGGAGAGCTTGATGAAAACGGTAAAATACAGCAGATTCATTTAATCGGTCACAGCTTTGGCGGCACAACTGTTCGCATGCTTATCCAACTTCTCACCGAAGGCAGTCCCGAGGAAATTTCAGCAACGGATTCCGATGATATTTCGGGACTTTTCACGGGCGGTAAGGGTAACTGGGTAAAAAGTGCAACTACTATTTGTACTCCGCACAACAGCTCTACTGTTTATTATCCGCTTAAAGCGCTTGGTTTATATGAAATTGTTCAGAATATCAGCTTCCTTTATGCGGGTATTATGGGCAGAACATTTTTTAACGGAAGACTTGTTGATTTTCACCTTGAACAGTTTGGTTTAACCGATGTATTCAACGGAGAAAAGGCTGACGGTCTGATTGAATCAATGGTAAGAGTTCAGCAGAATCTTGATGATACCTGCATTTATGACCTTACTCCCGAGGGAGCCGCAAAGCTTAACAAGGAATTATCGGTAAATGAGGATATTTATTATTTTTCTTATCCGTTTTCAACAACTGACGAAATAGACCTTTTAGGAATTGAGTTCCCTGATTTTAATACTAACCCCGTTATTTATCTTACGGCGGTTGCTATGGGTATTACACCTGAATTTACAGACCCTTATACAGGCATTGCCTATGACGAAAGCTGGCGTGCAAATGATGCGCTGGTAAATACGGAAAGCGAAAAATATCCTATTGATGAGCCTCATACAGATTTTGATAAAAACAATATTGAAAAAGGTATTTGGAATGTTATGCCTGTTCATAAGGGCGATCACGGTGCCGCAATCGGTCTTTTCTCTAACGAAAAGGAAGTAAAAGCTTTCTATCTTGAGCTTTGCGAAATGCTTTGTGAGTTACCAGATTAAACTGTTGCTAATTACTCTCCTGTCATCTGCGGGGGAGTAATTTTTTTGAAAAAGTTTAACAAACTTTTTTGGTTGGATTTTTGTGCAAACGATATTCTTTGTTCAAAAATAACAAATATTATAATTAAAAATATACAAAATGTACAAAATTAAATTTAAAGCAGACTTAATTCTGTAAATGCTGAATAGTTTACAAAACCTCAAAATCTGTACAATTTGCACAAAAAGCAAACTTGATATTTGTGCAAATTCACTTGACTTTTTCGCAAAATGGTGTATAATAAAGCCACAACAGAAAGAAAGGATGAATGTTATGAACTTCTACGAAATTTCCAATTACCCTGCAGAGAAAAAGCTCATCGATGAAATCGCAAAGGAAAAGAAATTCCTTACATTCAAAAAGCTTTTCAAAATCTTCGAGCTCAACGCTTTGCTTGCAAAGTAAGGAAAGAGCTTTTGCTCTCCGCACTAAACGACCCTGACGGGTTTTAATATATCTGGGCCGGGAAATAATCTCTGTTCAGAGTTTTGGAAATCAACACAGACCGCACAAAGGTTTTTCCTTTGACGGTCTGTTTTTTGTTTTGTTTTCATATATAATAATGGGGGTGTGTTATGAATTGCTGTATTACGGAATTAAGATGCAAGGAAGTAATCGATAAATCAAACGGATGCCGCCTCGGTTTAATCAGTGATGTTGAGGTTGATTCTTGCTGCGGCAGGGTTGTGGCACTTATAATTTTCGGTAAGCCGAAATACTGGGGAATATGCGGGAAAAGAGAAAGAATACGAATTTGCTGGGAGGATATTGAGGTTATCGGAGGAGATACCGTTCTCGTTACAAAATCGCAAAGATGTAATGATTCACGAAGAAGAATAAATAAATAAAAACCACCCTCGGAAAATTTGATTTACAAATTTTTCGGGGGTGATTAAATATCATAAATTAAAGACCGGTTTTTTCGCTGATATATTTTCTTGCCAAGCAGGCGTATTCATAGGGGTTAGCCTTTGCAGGGTCCTGCTCAGCTTCAACAACAACCCAGCCTTCATAATCGGCATCTGAAAGAATATCAAAAACAGGAGTGAAATCGAAGTCGCCGTCACCGGGAACGGTAAATGCACCTGCTCTTACGCAGTCAAGGAAGCTCCAGCCCTTTTCTTTACCTTCGTTGATAACATCCTGACGAATGCTCTTGAGATGAACATGCTTAACTCTGTTAACGTATTTTTTGAGAACACCGATTGCATCTTCACCTGAGAATGAAAGATGACCGGTATCATAAAGAAGATAAACAAGATTGGGGTCGGTGATTTCCATGAGCTTATCGATTTCTTCTTCGGTCTGTACGCCCGTACCCATGTGATGGTGAACGGTGAAATACATTCCTTTTTCTTTTGCGAGTCTGCCCATTTCGTTAAAGCCCTTTGCAATGAGTTCCCACTGTTCGTCTGTGTAAACGGGCTTATCACCGAAAATGCTCAAAGCCTTGCCCTGAATGGAGTTGCCCTGTTCGGATGCACCAATGACCTTTGCGCCGAGAGCGTGAAGAAAATCTCTGTGCTTTATAAATGCCTCGATGGTTGCTTCGTAGCCCTCTGAAAGAAGAAGTGAGGAGAACCATGCGTTGCAGATGCGAAGACCTCTTACGTCAAGCTTGTGCTTAAGTGTTTCAACATCTTTGGGGTATTTATTACCTATTTCGCTGCCTTTGAAGCCACTGAGTGCCATTTCACTGATACATTGTTCAAAAGTGTTTTCAGCACCGAGATCGGGAAGATCGTCATTTGTCCAAGCGATAGGTGCTATCGCGAGGCTTACCTTGTCTTTGTTAAGCATATTTAATTCCTCCGATTTATGTAAATTAATAAAGTCTTGCTTTTGCAATGTTTTCCTGCATATCTTCGTATGCAGCCTGAACCTTTTCGCTGGTTGAAACCTCGGCAACGCCTACTCTCCACCATGCATCATATCCGTCGCTCATGCTGCCGTGAACAACCTTGATATCAAAGAGGCAGGGAACCTTTTGCTCTTTTGAATCCTTAAGGGCATCGCGAAGCTCCGCAACATTTGTAACGGTGTATGCCTTGCATCCGTAGCCTTCTGCGATTTTTGCAAAATCAATGGGAACTATTGCGCCGTCAAGCATGCCTGTAAGGGGATTTCTTGCCTGGAAACGTGTTCCGAAGGTATCGGTGCCCTGATTATTCTGAAGGTTTTCGATGCATCCCCAGCCCGAATTATCAAAGAGCATAACATTAATTTTTGCGCCTTCCATAACCGCTGTGTAAAGCTCGCTGTGAAGCATAAGGAAGCTGCCGTCACCTACCATGGTGTAGACCTCTTTATCGGGTTCTGCAAGCTTAACGCCGAGTGCACCGCAGATTTCATATCCCATGCAGGAGAAGCCGTATTCCATATGATATGTATTAGGTACGGATGCTCTCCAGAGTCTCTGCATGCATCCGGGAAGGCTGCCCGATGAACCGATTGCAATTGCTGATTTGTCAATCAGCTTGTTAATCTCACCGAGGGCTCTTGTTTGAGAAAGACCTTCTTTAAGATATACGCTGTACATTCGGTCAACTTCCGAATTGTAATCCTCTTTGATTTGGGCAAGCTCCGCGCTGTCCCATGTTGAATAATATTCTCTTACCGTAAGACCGCCCATTATGTCGAGCATAGCAGTTTTGGCATCCGCAATAACTGCTGTTGAATCCATTTTGAAAGCATCAAACGGACATATATTTATTGAAAGAATTCTGCAATCGGGATTCTGGAATCCCCATTTTGATGCTGTTGTGAAGTCTGTAAGACGTGTACCTACTGCAATAACAAGGTCTGCCTGCTTTGCAACCGCATTTGCTGCAGGACCGCCGGTTACACCAATACCGCCCATGTTAAGCGGTAAATCCCAACGGATGTTACCCTTACCTGCTTGTGTTTCGCAAATGGGAATATTGAATTTTTCTGCAAAGAATCTTGCGGTTTCCCATGCTTCGGAATATCTTACACCGCCGCCTACAATGAGAATGGGCTTTTCGCTGCGCATAATTGCTTTGACAGCGGCTTCAATTTCGCGGTGAGTGGGTGAACGTCTGTCAAGATACCACACTCTCTTTTTCAGGAAATAATCGGGATAATCGAAAGCTTCACCTTCAACATCCTGCGGCATTGCAAGGCAGACTGCGCCTGTATCTGCGGGGTCTGTAAGAACTCGCATTGCATTGATGCACGCAGTCATAAGCTGCTCGGGTCTTTCTATTCTGTCCCAATATTTACAAACAGCTTTGAATGAATCGTTGGCTGTAATGCTGCAGCTGGTCGGCTGTTCAATCTGCTGAAGAACGGGGTCGGGCTGGCGGCATGCAAATGTATCGCCGGGAAGGAGGAGAAGGGGAATGCGGTTTGCCGTTGCGGTGCCTGCTGCCGTAACCATATTCAATGCGCCGGGTCCTATCGATGATGTGCATGCGATAATTTGACGGCGGTTTTTCTGCTTTGCAAAAGCAATGGCAGCATGAGCCATGCCTTGCTCATTGTGTCCCTGATAAAATTTAAGGTTATGGCCGCCCTGCTCAAGAGCCTGACCGATTCCGACAACACATCCGTGACCGAAAATGCCGAAAATGCCGTCTACAAATTTAGTTTCAACTCCGTCAAAGCTGATATACTGGTTATCAAGAAATTTGACAAGAGCTTGAGCCATTGTAAGCTTCATGGTTGTATCTCCTTTACCTGTTTGTTAATGGTCGGAAGAGCCGCCCGTAATAAATAACAGAATTATTTTTGTGCATAATAGTCACATGAGCATATAAAAACCAATATACAGATACATTATATACCATATATAGTGTTATTTCAAGATAAAATAATTAATTGTCTGCAAGAAAATAATAAAAATTTTGCTAAAAAGCCTTGACAAGTGCCGATAAATAATATATTATATTGGAGCGCTTTAAAAACAGCATGCAAAATTTAACAAATGATCCATTAGCTCAGACGGTAGAGCACTTGACTTTTAATCAAGGTGTCCGGAGTTCGAATCTCCGATGGATCACCAGAAAATCTTCGCAACTTCGGTTGCGGAGATTTTTTTCTTTATATAATGTAGACAGCAAATATTTTTGTGATATAATTAATTTAAACACTAAACAGTATTTCTGTCGGAGGTTGGTTATGAGAAGAATAAAAATCGGTATTTTCGGTGCAGGCAGAGGTGTTGATGTTGCAAAAAATCTCATGCTTCTCGACTGTGAAATTGTTGCTCTTTGCGATTTTAATGAAAAAAGAAGAAATGAAGGTCTCAAAAATCTCGGTATGGATGTGCCTGCTTTTGAAAATTTTGATGATTTTATTGAGCAGGAAATGGATGCAGTTATTCTTGCAAACTATTTCCATGAGCATGCTCCGTTTGCGATAAAATGCTTTGAAAAGGGAATTCACGTTTTCTCCGAGTGCATCAGTAACGGCACTATGGCAGAAGGCGTTGAGCTTATCCGTGCATATGAAAAGAGTAATTCAATTTATATGCTTGCGGAAAATTATCCTCAGATGATATTTAACCGTGAAATGAAAAAAATATGTGACGGCGGAACTCTCGGAAAAATTCTTTATGCCGAGGGTGAATATAATCATCCTGTTTCAGCTGATGACCATGAATTCAACAAAGGCTTTGTTTATTATACGGAACACTGGAGAAACTTTCTTCCCCGCTCATATTATGTAACTCATTCCCTTGCTCCTCTTATGTGGTCAACGGGTGCAACTCCTAAAAGAGTAAGCGCTCTTCCCGTATATGCTCCTTTTAAAGAGAACATAACTGCAAGACGTGTCGGTGACAGAGCGGCAATCATCACAACAATAAACGATGATGATTCAATTTTCAAGGTAACGGGATGCTCTGCATTCGGTGCTCATCATAATGCCTACCGTGTTTGCGGTGAAAACGGTCAAATTGAAAATCTCCGTGGTATGGGAAATAAAATTATGCTTCGCTATAATGAATGGTCGGTTCCTGAAGGAAAGGAAGAGGTTAATCTTTATGAGCCTGACTGGAACGATAAGGATGAGGATTTTATTAATCAGGCAGGTCATGGCGGCGGTGATTACATAATTGCCAGAATGTTTCTTGAATGTATAAGAGAGAATAAGCAGCCTGAACATCCGTTTGATATCCATTCGGCGGTCGCAATGTCATCTGTGGCTATTCTTGCACATCGTTCAATTCTTAACGGAGGCAAGGTATATGAAATTCCCGATTTCCACCGTGAGGAATGCCGCAAGGAATACGAAAACGACCGACAGACCCCCTTCTTCGGTACAGAGGGAAGCAGACCGAATATTCCTTGCTGTTCCAACCCCGATTACAGCCCCACAGAAGAACAGATAAGGAAAATGGCTGAAATTTTGGAAAGCTGAACTTAACAGAATGATATGATTTTTAACCGCTTTGCAGCAAATTGTTGCAGAGCGGTTTTGATATTCCAATCAAATATTTATAAAATAAAAAGATATTGTTAAGGCAATGTTAAGCATTGCCGATTTTTAGGCAAACCGATAAATTGCACATTGTTTGTACCGACAATAGATGATAAAATTAATCAGATTTAATTATGTTTGTTTAGATTTTGTGTTAAAAAGAAGGTGTCAGACATGAACAAAACAGAAATACCGTCTGTTATGGAATTACTGAATATAAGTGCCGAAAAATATGGGGATTCTCCGTTCATAAAATATATTAGCAACGGTGAGGTTGAGGAAAAGAGCTTTAACCGTATACGCAGCGACAGTAAATGTGTATGCCGTATGATAAGAAATACAACAAAAGAAAAAATCAATGTAGCTGTTATCGGAAAAACATCATATGAGTATCTGGTTTTTTGTACAGGAGTTCTTATCAGCGGCAATGTTTTCGTGCCGTTTTCGCCCGAAATATCGTTAGATGAAGCGGCAGACCTTCTCGAAAGAGCGGATACGGAAATGCTTTTGTGCGAGAATGAGTTTTTTGAAAAAGCGCAGCTTTTGAAAGAAAAATGTCCCAAACTTAAGCATATCCGAAATTTTAATGATGCACATACGATTTACCGTGAATATTCGGATGATTCGGAATATGCTTCTCTTTCTGATTTTGAAGTAAATAAAGACGAATGTGCAATTATAATTTATACTTCCGGCACAACAGGCGTAAAAAAAGGCGTTATGCTTTCTTCAAATGCGTTGGTAGGCAACATAATGTACCATGATTATTGTACTGATATTTTCAATGAAAATGATGTTGCGCTTTCGGTTCTCCCTATGTATCACACTTATTGTTTTTCGGGGGATTATCTTAAAAATCTTAAGGACGGTTTGCAGGTTTGCCTGAACGGCGAGCTTAAGGATTTAACAACGAATCTTAAAATATTTGAACCCAAAGTAATCAGGGTAGTTCCGATGATTGCTCAATCTCTTTTGCAAAGAGTAAAAATGATGTTGAAAAGGAATCCTCTGCTTTCTGCCGAAGAGGCAACAAAAGAAGTTTTCGGAATCAATATAAAATGGCTTATTTCCGGCGGTGCTTACCTGAATCCCGAATTGATTGATGAATATGATAAGTTGGGAATATATCTGCGTCAGGGTTACGGTATGACCGAGGCAGGTTGCAGAATATCTGTTCCCGATGAAGGCGTTTCCCGTGAATCGGTAGGCAGAATAATTGATGTATGCGATGTCAGAGTTCAGAATGGAGAAATTCAGGTTAAAACACCGACCGCCATGCTCGGATATTACAAAATGCCAGAGGAATCAAAAGAGATGTTTACATCTGACGGCTGGCTCAAAACCGGTGATATCGGTTATGTTACCGATGATAAGCAGCTTTTTATTACAGGCAGAGTTAAAAATCTCATCATTCTTTCGAGCGGAGAAAATGTTTCTCCCGAGGCGATAGAAAAGAAATTCGGAGCATTTCCGCTTGTTGAAGAGGTTTTGGTTTACGGTGAGAATAACAAGATTGTTGCGGAGATTTATCCTGATTTTGAATATGCAAAATCAAATGAAATTACAAATATTGAATCCATACTTGAGAAAATGATTGATGAGATGAATGAAACGGCAAAGGCATCACACATTATTTCCGAAATAAAAGTAAGAAATATTCCGTTCGAGAAAACGGGACCCGGAAAAATAAAAAGATACGAAACAAAAATATGAATAAGGGGGAGCCGGTATGAAAAGAATAAACAAAACAACCTACGAGCTTATTCCGCCGCAGGAAATGATTCAGTTTATGCTCAAATACAGTTTTTTTCATAAGCAGGTCACACAGATTCCCGAATCAATCATCGTTACAAAAGAAATAGATTTTGATATTATGAAAAAGGCGATTAATATTGAAATTGAAAGAAACGATTGCCTTCGTCTGCGCTTTTTTAAAGAAAAAGGCAGAATTAAGCAGTATTTTCTCGATGAATATAAGCTTGATACAATAGATATACTGAATTTTAAATCCGAACATGAGAGAGTTGATACTCTTACCGCCGATGCGAGGAAGCCTATTAAAATGCTTAAGGGTGAAACCTTCAGAATTAAATTTTTCCGTACTCACGATAACCGCTGCGGTATTTACATCAATATTCATCATCTTGTTATGGATAATGCGGCTGTTTTTACCTTCTTTTCGGATTTGTTTGCTGTATATGACTGCCTTAAAGACGGAGCGTCCATGCCGAAGCCTTTAGGAAAATATGAGGATATAATCAAAAAAGAGCTTGCATACGCATCAAATCCCGAAAATTTCAAAAGGGAGGAACAGGCATACAGAGAGTTTCTTGAAAAAGACGGCGAACCTCTTTATTTGGGTGTTGAAGGTCCAAAATTTCTTGAGGCGGAACGAAAAAAGAAAAAGAATCCCGATATCAAAGCACCCTCGCTTTTTGACCCAATACATGATAAAGCAGAGCTGACAAAATACAGTCTTTCATATGATGACAGTCAGAAAGTATTTGATTATATGAAAGAAAACGGAATAAGCGGCGAATGCCTTGTTCAGCTTGCGATGCGTCTGCATGTTTCAAAAATCAACAACAGACATAATGATACTTATTTTATTGTGCTTTGTCCGAGAAGACGAACTGTTTCCGAAAAAAGAGCAGGCGGAACTCTTGCTGCACCGCTTCCGTGGAGAATAGTCCTTCCCGAAGAAACAACCTTCAGAGAAGCGCTTGAAAAGATGTCGGAGCTTCAGTTCTGGGCTTTCAGACATATGGATTATCCTTATCTGGAGTATCGTGCGCTTCAGCAAAAAATGTATAACTATTCGGCAGCTGCAGGTGCATCAACGATGATGTTTTCATGGTTTCCGCTCGAAGCTGATACAATGAATAAATGGGAATATGAGTTTGAGGGTTATTCATTGGGCAGATACATCATGGTGCTTTATACATTCGCCATGAAGGATGCACACAGCGGATGCCTTAAATTCTCATGTATGCACCGAACAAAATTTGTAAGTGTTGAGGATATTGAGGCTTTTCATCAGGGTACGGCGAATGCTCTTAAGCTTGGAGTTGAAAACCCTGAAATGACATTGGGCGAAATAATTGACAGAATATAACAGAAAGGTGAAAAATCAATGCTTGAAAAAATAAAAGATATAATCTGCAACTGTGTTGATGTTGAGCCGGATGAAATAACGGATCAGTCAAAGCTTCTCGGTGATCTCGGTCTTTGCTCTTTGGACCTTGTTATGGTTTCGGTTGAGATTGAAAAAGAATTCGGCGTAAGTATTTCCGCAAAAGCATTTGCTTCAATCAAAACAATCGGCGGACTTATGGAATATATTTCTGCTCTGCCGAAATAAATATCATAAAAACAAGACGGTGATAACGTTATGTTACGTTACCACCGTCTTTTCTTATCCTTTTATTTTGCGCTGATTGAGCCGTTTATTGATTTAAAGGCATCTGTAAGAGCCTTAATGATGCTTGAAAAAGCTTCCGTAATGGCAGCAATGATCATCTCAAAAAAGCTCTGTGAAACCTCAACCGAGCATTCCTGCTTAACGGAAGTGCCGTCAACAGCAGCGGTAATAACCGCTGTGCCGTTTCCGACTGCCTTTACATTACCGTTTATGTCAACGGTAGCAACCGAAGTGTCGGATGAGGTGTAAGTTACGCTCTTCCCGTTTGTGTAAGCAATAAGCTGTACGGCATCGCCTTTGTTCAGCTTAAGATTTGTTTCGGAAAGTGAGAGAGTATATATCTTTTCAACAACGGCGTACTGTATGGCGTCGGCTTTTTCAATAAGGAAATAACCGTTTTCATATGTTGCGGATACCTTATAAAGCTTGCCCGAGCTTATGTCAATTCCGTAAACCTCACATGTCTGATAATCATATCCGTATGGAACGGGGATTCTTACGGAGTAGCTGCCCGATGGAACAAGCTGAATGCCGTCATCAACAAGAATAGCTTCAAACGCTGTGTATCTGCAATCGCCAACAGCTTCATTGATCTTTTCACTGAGTTCAGTGTTTGTAAAAGCTCTTGATTTTACAGCTATATCGCCGTCAAAGCTGCCTGCAACATAAACAATTTCTACGCCTGTTGAATTATCCTTTACGGTTTCGCTGCTTACCGAATAAATAATTTTTTCTTCCAGCTTTATTCCGCAGCCCGTGCAGAATTTTGCTTTTATGCCGTATGTGCCGTTTGCGGGTGTTTTGGTAACAACCCAGTTACCTTTGGTGTGAGAAGAATAGGGGAGTGATTCTGATTGAAGCGTTGCGTTACATTCCGTGCAGCGCTTGATTCTCGTGCCTTCCTTAATGCAGGATGATGCATCAATAACTTCCCATTCTCCCGATATATGACCCGTTGCAGGAATTACGGCAGAGTCGGTTGTTATGCCGCATATGCTGCATTTCTTGATTTTTTTACCTGAATTTGTGCAGTCTGCGGTAACTGTAACATACCAGTTGCTTTTGCTATGACCCTTTGCGGCGATTTCTTCCGTAACCGTATATTCGCATCTTGTGCATTTACATGTCTTTATGCCGTTTTCTGTGCATGTGGCATCCTTGGTTATTACCCATTCGGATTCGGGGTCATGTCCCAACGCCGGAATATCCTGTGAGTCTGCGGCAAGTCCGCAAACGGTACATTTTTTAATTTTCTTGCCTTCTGCGGTGCATGTTGCGGGAGTAATTACAACCCAATTTTCGGCGGGAGTGTGACCCTCTGCACCGATGGGTTCACGAATTGTTATTTCACCGCAAACGGTACATTTTTTAATTCTTTCGCCCGCACCGTTACATGTTGCGGATGAAGTTATTTCCCATTCTCCCGACTTATGACCGTTTGCAGCAAGAACCAATGAATCGATTGTTTCATCACAAACCGAGCATTTTAAAATTTTTAAGCCGTCCTCTGTGCAGGTCGGACTTGAAATGTTTGACCAGTATTTTTTTGGAGTATGTTCCGTTTTGGGGATTTTCTCGGAGATGATTTCTTTATCACAGTTCAGGCATTTTTTTATTTGTATACCTTCTTTTGAGCAGGAAGCGGCTCTTTGTACTATCCAATCTGATTCAATATGCTCAACAGCTTCAATGATTTCTGTTTCGGTCTTTGTGTTACAAACATTACAGAACTTTGCTTTTTCGCCGTCAACACCGCATTCGGCTTCTTTTGTGATTACCCAATCACCGACAGAGTGTGCTTTTACGGGAATTGCTTCTTTTATGGCTTGGGTGCCGCAATCTTTACAGATTTTGACTTTTTCGCCTTCGTCCTTGCAGGTTGAGTCGGTAATAATCTGCCAGTCTCCCATGTTGTGTTCCTTAACGGGGATTGACCTTGTGTCAATTGTTTCTTTGCAGCCGGTGCATTTCAAAATCATTTCACCTGCAACGGTGCATGTAGATTCGGTAACAGTTTCCCATTCACCGGGAGAGTGAGTATCAAGAGCGGGAATTTCAGCTGTTTCCATTATTTTACCGCACATGGTGCATTTCCTGACCTTTTGACCCGGATTACCGCAGTTCGGCTCTGTAACGGTTTCCCATCCGCCGATAGAACAACTGATCTTATTTGTTTCTGATGTCCAACCTAAATAACCGCAACGAGTGCAGATGTATTTGTTTTTTCCTTCTGAAATACAAGTCGGTTTTGAAATAACAACCTTTTCGTAGTTATGATACAAATAATCAATTGTTTCATTTGATATTATACAGTTACAAGTTGCACATTTGTTGATTTTTAATCCGCGATTGAAACAACCGGCTTCTATTATTGTTTCCCATTCTTCGGAAGGAGTATGGTTTGTACAAGCATCCTCGGGGATTTCTGTTACAGGTATTGCTTCTCTTTCTACTATACATGAACATACAGAACAGATTTTTACTTTTTCACCTGCTTTTTCTGCAGTAGGGGTTTCTATTGTAATCCATTCTCCTAATTCGTGACCGGTCGGAGCAGTATATTCCATAAGGATTGTATCTTTGCATTCGGAACAGTTTCTTTGTTTATATCCCCATTTTTGGCATGTAGGTTCGCACTCATAATCCCATTCTTCTTTTTTCGGATGTCCGTTTTCAGGAGTTTCTATATAGTATACATAATCACAAACTTGGCAAGTGGTTTTTTCAATTTTTACTCTTTTGCAAGTAGCTTCCTGAATGAGTTCACATTCGCCCGGTGTGTGTTTAACCTCGGGGATTTCATCCGTAACTGTTTTTTTGCAGGTTGTGCAGTAACCGTAAAGCTCACCTTCAGTTTCGCATGTGGGTTCTGTCACAACTGTAAAGCTTTCAAAAGTGTGACCCAAACTTTGATGATATTGATAAAATAATTCGTTGCATTCTGAACAAATGCATTCATCAACACCCCATTGAGTGCAGTTGGTTTTATCTAATTCGGTTATTTCGCCTGGGGCATGATTCCCTTTTGCTGTAAATGTGATTCCGCAATCAACACAAACATTTCCGTTTTTTTGGCATAGCGGGGTATTGGAATGATGCGGGATGCAATCAATAATAACAGAGTTATATTCTTGGGGTATGGTTGCGTTTGCATCTTCAAAACAAAAACCGCATTCAGAACATTTATAGTGTTCTTGGTTTCCTGTTTCGGAGCAAGTTGCAGCTTTAGCGGGAATCATAACAACGGAATGATTGCATAATAAATCGGAGCTAATGCTATAGGATACAACGGTTTTATTATCATGGTGGTTATACACATATATCAATTTGTTGTCAAGGAATATCGGCTGACTAATTTGATAAATGGAAAAATCGAAACTATCTATAGTTTTAATTGGGTTTATTTCCTGACCGTTTTCATCAATTAAAACATATTTAATTTCACGTATATAGTATTCACTGTCATATTCTAACCATTGAACTGCAAATCTGTTATCAGAAAGCTTGACAAGTTTTACATAAGAAATAGATTTGTTATCTTCAATATGATTGGTAAGGTAAACTGTTTTTGTGTTTTCTTCGGAAGGATTATTTTTATCGCATATGAGAAGTGCTACATCATTATAGCCTTGTGATTTCAATTCGGAGTTGTTTTTATATATGGATGATATAGCAACAATATAGTTGTTTTCAGAGATTTCAAATCCGCCTACACTTACGCCGGTGTAATTTTGGCCGATTTCTCCCGGCATTTCAAATAAATTAACCTCTGTATATTTTTCCCGGCCGTAATTGTCAGTGCCTTCATATCTTTGAAGAAAAACACTTCGGGGATATGCGTCGCCGTGGTCAATAAGAACTCTTTTTCCGTTATCGTATTTTACAAATTGACCAAAGGAGTGGCTTACATGGTTATCCTGAAAGAATCCGAGTTTGTTAATCGGAGTCATGGTGTCGGTGTTAAGAACAATAGTAAACTGTGCCTGATGATTTAGTCCGTCACTGTTTAGTGTAAAATATTCTCTTGCAGTGTGAATTGTTAATTCATTGCCCGATTCAGCAAAATTGCAATCTCCTGCATCAAAAGGAATGCATGTTTGACTGCTTTCTCCGTTAATTGATGCCTGTGAAATTTTGTTGAATTCCTTATCGTATTTTACAATTCTGAATGTTTCTTTTTGAGGATCCTCTTCAAAATTATTCTGACCAAAAACAATATAATTATATGATTTACCGCTAAAAAATCCGCCGAATTCAGGTAATTCGGATATAATCTGTTTTTTAGAAATCATTTCTAAATTTTTGGTGAGTTGTGTAACAGAAATTTCATTGGTGTAAGGGTCATATGATACAAGATATAAAAATCCTTTGTATTCATAAGTGTAAGATTGAGTATAAATACTGTCTATATCAAAAGTCTTTTCTGATTTTCCTTCTTCCGCAGATGTTGTGAATGACATAAACGGAACAACAATCATAACGCAGAGAAGAAGTGCCGTTAATTTTTGGAGTACCTTTCCCATAATTTAAACCTCCTGTTATATTATACAATTTTCACCGTATAAACATATTTCGATTTCATTTCATCGGGATTTATGAATCCGAAATCAACCGCAAGCTTGCCGTTTTCGTTGGTTGCTTCAAGTTCCTTATCGTATCCCAAAAGGCTTACCTTCATGCCATCACGGTAATCGATATCGCTCAAAATAACCTTGCCCACGGGGTATTTGTGAAGGAATGCGAAAACGGAGCCGTTGTCCTTATGCTTTGTGTATTTAATATTTTTGTCGGAGGGCTTGGGGCAGTATTTTCTGCTGCAATAAATTCCTTCGCCGTTAATCTTGAGCCACTGACCAAGCTGGCGGAGTCTTTCTTCCATGATAACGGGAATTCTGCCGTCGTCTGTAGGACCTACATTGAGAAGGAAGTTGCTTCCTCTTGATACATAGTCAACGAGCATCTTGATAAGAGCTTCTTCCGAAAGATAATCCTCAACGGTTTCAAATCTGTTCCAGCCGAAGGATGCGCCTATTCCTCTGCATTCCTCGGATACTCTGTCGATAACCTCGATTGAATCATGGAATTCGTTGATAAGACCGTATTCGGTTGTGAGGTTTCCGCCGAGTCTGCCTCTGGTTTCTTTGCCCCAACGGTCATTAGGTACTATGTAGTCCTTAACGCTTGATTCGTTGTAGAGCCACTGAAGGAAATCCGTGCTGTGCCATACAGAGCTGGGATGATCCCATTCGCCATCTGTGAAAAGGGTAGCGGGCTGATATTCCTCGATAAGCTCTTTGAGCATTGGAATAAGGTGCTTAACCGCATATTCCTCGGGGTCTTTAAGATAAAGAGGATGGAACCATTCATAAACCGAATGGTATACGCCGAATCTTACATCGCTTTTATCGCATGCATCTTTAAGCTCACGGCAAAAATCCCTGTGAGGACCGACGTCAACGCTGTTCCAATTCCATGCATGCTTTGTTTTGAAAAGACAAAAACCGTCATGGTGCTTTGAAACAAGATTCATGTATTTTGCGCCTGCATCTTCAAAAAGCTTTACCCATTGCTCGGCATCAAAATTTTCAGCCTTGAACATATTAACAAAATCATTATATTTGAAATTTTCACCGTATGTCTTTTGGTGATAGTAATAATAATCGCTGTCGTTTGCGCTTCTTTCTTTTATTTCATCGCAGTGATATCCGTACCACTCTGCATACTTTCCCTTGGGTGCATAGGCAGGCACACTGTAAAGTCCCCAATGAATAAATATTCCGAATTTTGCGTCTTCAAACCATGAAGGAACCTCTCTTTTATTAAGTGATTCCCAATTATTTTCGTACTTCATTGTTTAGCTCCTTTCAACGCCATATACAAAAATACTATCATATATAAAAATAAATTTCAATATATTTGACATATATTTTGTCTTGTAGTAAAATCTGTTTCGGTGATAAAATGCTTGGATTTATGAACGAAAAAAAGTCCTCATGGGAGAAGATTAAAGAAAGCGGAAAACCCGTTGTTATCTACGGAATGGGCAACGGTGCGGATAAGGTTATCGACGAGCTTAATCGTCTTGAAATCCCTGTTATGGGCGTAACTGCAAGCGACGGTTTTGTGAGAGGGCAGAGTTTCAGAGGCTTTACCGTAAAAAAACTTTCTGATTTTGACGGCGATTTTATTGTTGCCGTTGCATTTGCAAGCTGTCTGCCTGATGTGATGAATCACATATATTCTCTGCGTGAAAAATACAGAGTTCTTGTGCCTTGTGTACCAGTTTTCGGTGATGAAATATTTAACCGTGATTTTATTTGCAGGCATGTTAATGAGTTTAATGCCGCATATAAGCTTTTTGAAGATGAATCAAAGAGAATTTTTGCAGGCTGCGTTGATTTTATGTTCGGCGGTGAGCTTGAAATACTTGAAATGATAACAACCGAGAAAAGCGAGGCTTTTGAAAATATCTTAAAGCTCGGCAAAGCGGAAAGCTATCTTGATTTAGGGGCATACAGAGGTGATACCGTAGAAGAATTTCTGTGTTACTGCGGCGGTGAATATTCGGATATAACAGCCCTTGAACCGGATAGAAGAACCTTCAAAAAGCTTGAAGCATACCTTGAAAATATTCCTGAATCGACTGCATATCAAAAGGCGGTTTACAGCGAAAACAAAACCCTTCTTTTCAGCAGTAAGGCGGGCAGACAGTCTGCTGTTTGCGAAAAAGGGGAGGAGATTGATGCGGTTTGCGTTGACGGCCTTTATTCGGATAAAAAAGTAACTTATATAAAAATGGACGTGGAGGGAGCGGAAAAAGAAGCAATCGAGGGGGCAAGATCAGCTTTGAAAAATCAAAAACCGAAGCTTAATATTGCTCTCTATCACAGAAGCAGGGATATATTTTCAATTCCCTTGCAGCTTGCCGAAATAAACCCCGAATATAAATTCTTTATCCGTCGACATCCTTATATCCCGTGTTGGGATATGAATTTATATTGCATATGAAATAACACCGTATCAGCCTTTAAAGCCGATACGGTGTTTTCATTCGGAATTATTTGATTAATCCCGATAACATTTTAAAGAATTCTGTAAACGCATTCAGTATTGCTGATAAAATCATTTCAAAGAAATTCTGCGTAACGGTAACCGTGCAGGTTTCGCTTACGGATGAACCTTCAACCGTTGCGGTGATAACTGCAGTTCCTGCCGAGTGTGCTGTGATGATTCCGTTTTCATCAACTGTTGCAACAGAAGTATTTGAAGAAGAGTAGATTACCTTTCTTTCGCTTGCTTGGGCAAAAATCTGAACAGATTCACCGGGTTTAAGCTCAAAGCTTGAAGCGGAAAGCGAAAGCGTCGGTGTTTTTTCTGCAATCAGATAAATTCCTAATGTTGTGTTTTCAACAACAAAGCATCCGTTTTCATATTTTGCATTAACTTTTTCGGGAATAGATGTTGCGGTATCGAGAATATAAACCGCCGCATAATCCTTGTTAATTCCTGCGGGAACGGGTAATTTTATGTTGAATGTTCCGCTGTTTGCGGCAGGTATGCCGTCAACTGTTATTCCGATGCTGTATGCCTTGTATTTGCAGTTGCCGATGTGAGCTGAAATTATCTGTTCGAGGTTTGAAGAGTTATAGTTTGATGCAGATATTTCAACTGTTCCGCTGTATGCGTTTTCAGGGTAAACTATTTCAACGCCCGTTGCATAATCATAAGCGGTCAGAGTTCCGATTTTTGGTATGTTTTGTTCGTCTGTTTTAACTGAACAGTATGTGCAGTATCTTGCTTTTCTGCCGTTGCTGTAAATTGTAGGTTTAAGAGTAACTATCCAGTCACCGGGAGTGTGTCCCTTTGCGGGGATTATTCCTGTTTCCGCAGTCTGATTGCAAACCGTGCATGTTTTTATTTTTGAACCTGCGTTTGTGCAGTCGGGTTGTGAAACTTCAAACCATTCTCCGGGGGTGTGAGGAAGCATTGAACCGTAAGGCGTGCCGCAAACGGAGCAGGCTGCTTTTGCAGTGCATGTTGCCTCTCCGCCCTGATGAGCGGTAAGGGGAAGCTTTTCTGCGTCGGCGGTTGTTGCAACAGAGCCTGACGAATTTTTATAGCATTTTCCGCAATCGGAGCATTTGTAATATTCATTGTTGCCTTGGAGTGTGCAGGTTGATGCCTTTGCGTTAACCTTGATAAGAGTATGAACATGAGAGATTTCTTCAAGCTCATCGCTTATGTCAAGAGTGCAAATGTTTCTTTCGGAAGAGTTATCGTAAATCCAGATTACTTTGTTGTCGATAAATATGGGCTGACAGTCGCTTAATTCAGCTGTAACGGAGGCTGTTTTTATATCTGTGAGATTGTTGCCGTTTTCGTCAACGATAACATACTTAATGCCGTTGCTCTGATATTCATAATATGTATAACTTCCGCTTTGCTTTTTGGTATACTTATATTCTTTCCAAATTGCAGCAAACCACTTTTCGGTAAGCTTTACAAGGTAGGGTGCTGTTGCATGAAGATTTTCGGCTGCATAGTCTGTAAGATATACTTTCTTAACGTTTGAGGAAGCTGTGTTATCTTTTGCGGATATAAGAAGAACAGCATCCCTTGCGTCAACTTCAAGACCTTCCATGGTAAAGCTCGTATATTCGGTTATCTTGCTGTGGTCAACCGTGTTGATTGAAACGATATAGTTGTTTTCAGAAACTTCAAAGCCGCCCAGATTAACGCCCGTGCAGTTTGCACCTGTAGCTCCCGGGATATCAAAAAGGTCAATTTCGGTGTAACGCTCGTATCCGTAGCTTGACATTCCCGTGTATTTTGAAAGAACAACGCTTCTCGGATAAGCATCGCCGTGGTCAACGAGAACTCTTTTTCCGTTGTCATACTGAACAAACTGATTAAACGAGTGGCTTACATGGTTATCCTGAAAAAGCTTGAGGTTATTAATCGGTGTCATAGTTGTTGTGTCAAGAACAACCGTAAACTGTGACTGATGGTTCAGACCGTCATCCGAAGTGAAACGTTTTCTTGCCGTATGAAGAGTAAGCTCTTTTCCGCTTTCAGCCATTGAAGCCGAGCCGTGAGCGAAAGGAGTAATGGTATGGCACTGACTGCCGATTATTGATGCATGGCTTATTTTGTTGAATTCTTTATCGTATTTTACAATTCGGTAAACTTCCTTTGTTTCGCTCTCTTCCGTGTTGGACTGACCGAAAGCTATGTAGTTAAAAGCTTCTCCGCTGAAAAAGCCTCCGAAAACAGGTAATTCAAATTCCAAGTTTTTTTCGGAAAGCTTCTGGTAATTCATGTTGTATGTTGTTGCCGAAACATTTTCACCGATTCTTATAACAACAATATTTTCGCCGTCCTGATAAACATATGATTTCTTTGTGTATGCCCATCTCGATATATTCGGGTCCAAGATGGTGTTTGATGTTGATGATGCGATTTTTTTGCTTTCAAATACCGCCGCGGAACCGATAATCGATGCTGTCGGTATAAGTATGAGCATGCAAAGCAAAACTGCGATTATTCTTTTGGATACTTTCATTTTTGTTCCTCCTCAAAAGCTGATGATTCATTTTAACATATAATTTCTTAAGAATCCATAAAGATTTGCAAAAAAAAGAGTTTAATTTTCTATTGTTTATTTGACGCATATTTGTTATAATATTTCGGAAGAAAATCCGAAAGGAGATTTTTTATGAAAAAAACACAATGGTATAAGGATGCGGTATGTTATCAGATTTGGCCTCGTTCGTTCTGCGACGGTAACGGCGACGGAATAGGTGACCTTGAGGGTGTTCTCTCAAAGCTTGACTATCTTAAAGATTTGGGCATTACCTGCATTTGGTTTTCTCCTCTTTATTGTTCACCCAATGCCGATTTCGGCTATGATATTTCCGATTATAAGAATATTTCTCCCGATTACGGCAATAACGAGCTTTTCAAAAAGGTTCTTGATGAAGCACACGCAAGGGGAATAAAGGTTATCATGGATCTTGTTGTTAACCATTCCTCTGATGAACACGAATGGTTCAAGAAGGGTATCGATAAAAACAGCAAATACCATGATTATTATTTCTGGCGTGACGGCAAGGGAAAGAAGCTTCCCAACAACTGGTCATCCCTTTTTGAAGGCAAGGCATGGGAATATAACGAGGAAAACGGTCAGTATTATCTCCACCTTTTCTCAAAGAAGCAGCCCGACCTCAATATGGATAACCCCGAAGTGCGCAATGAAGTCAAGGATATTATGAAATTCTGGCTGGATATGGGTGTTGACGGCTTCCGTGAGGACGTTATAACCTTTGCATCAAAAAGAGAAGGACTTCCCACAGGTTTCCCGATTCCCCAGGCATGCGGTATGGAGCATTATGCTGATGGTCCTCATATTCACGAATATCTCACAGAATTCCGTCAGGTACTTAATAAGTATGACTGTTTTGTAGTCGGCGAAGCTCCGATGATGACTGTCAGAAAGGCTCTTAAATACATAAAAGAAGGTCCCGATCAGGAGCTTGATATGATGTTCCATTTCAAGCACATGGAAGCAGACTGCATCTTTATGGATTGCCTTTGCATAGGATTCAGCCTTAAAAGACTTAAAAAAGCTTTTTCAACATGGCAGAAAGGTCTTTACGGCAAGGGCTGGAATGCTCTTTATATGGAAAACCATGACCATCCCCGAATCATCAACCGTTTCGGCAGCGTAAAATACAGAACTGAAAGTGCAAAAACAATTGCAAATTCCTATATGCTTCAGTGCGGAACTCCCTTTATTTATCAGGGTCAGGAAATCGGTATGATTAATATTGACCTTCCCAAGGTTGAGGATTATCAGGATGTTTTTGCGGTAAATAACTACAAAACTCTCCGTCTTTTCGGCTTCTCGGAAGAAAATACAATCAAGCGTCTCAAGACCTCAAGCCGAGGCAATGCGAGAACTCCTGTTCAGTGGGATGACAGCGCGAACGCAGGCTTCACAACAGGAGATCCCTGGATGCCCGTTAATCCCAATTATCAGCAAGGTATAAATGCAAAGGCTGAAATGGAAAATCCCGATTCGATTTATAACCACTATAAGTCACTTATTAAGTTCCGTAAGGAAAATCCCGTTGCAGTTTACGGCGCATATAAAGAATATAATAAGTCAAGCAAAGAGCTTTATGTCTATGAGCGTACCTATGAGGGCAAGAAAATGCTTGTAATCTGCTCATATTCCGAAAAAGCAGTCAACTTCAAAGCTCCCGCAGGCTATGACCTTTCAAAGAGCAAGGCTGTTCTTTGCAACTACAAAGAAAATCCCGTAACAAACAACGGCTTCACAACAAGACCCTACGAAACAAGAGTTTATATCTTTTAAGTAAAACCAACCCCTGTAATTTTTGTGTAATCAGAAATTACGGGGGTTATATAATTCTGCTCTTTTTACTGCCTCATATGCAGTATTATATTGCTCCGAATTCGGCTTGGCATTGATTAATTGTGTAATGTCGTCAATCTCGCTTATAATCTGCCCGTATAAAGAGGTCTTTTCTGATTTTTTCAGAATGTTTTCACAAACCTCAACCATGTTGTGATATTCAATAACCCCTTTTGTTTTTAGATATTTTGCAAGCAATTCAACCTCTGCCGAAAAACATTTATTTGTTTTGGAGTTAATTCCGAGAGATGAGATAATTTCAAAATCCGTAGTGTTTACATTTGTTTCAGTATTATCTGTTTTGAAATTCTTAACAGCTTTCTTTGTGGAAAAATCATATAAACCGTTTATTTCTCCGCTGTAATATCCCTTTTCTTTCAAGTGTTTTTGCAATGCGGCAATTCTTTCTCCGTTTTCACCGAGATTTATTGCATATGAACGCAGAGTGCAAAAATCAGAAATCAGTATCAGCATTGCAAGATTAACGGCAACCAGCATCATAAGCTTAAAGCTCTTTTTATTGTTTATCATTTTTTTACCCCTAAATTATTTTTCAGATTATTTCAGGTATTATCTCCGTTAAATTTTAAAAAAATGACTTAATTTTGCCGAATACATTGACAACATAACATTACCGTGTTATCCTATACATAGATACTCGATGTATCGAAAATCTATGTATAGGAGTTTTTATATGAAAATCAGCAAAGAGCTTGCCAAAGGAAGCACCGCTCTTTTGGTTTTAAGCGTAATTTCAAAGCGAGATATGTACGGCTATCAGATAATCAAAACGATTGAAATGGAGAGCGAGGACGTTTTTACCCTTAATGAAGGAACGCTTTATCCCATTCTGCATTCGCTCGAAGCCGAAAAGTGCCTCGAAGCCTATTGGTGCGAGGCAGAGGGGAGAAAACGCAAATATTATAAGATAACTGCCAAAGGTCTTGAAGAACTTGCAGGCAGAGAACAGGAGTGGAAAACCTTTTCAACCGCCGTGGGCAAGGTTCTGGGAGGTGCGAAGTTTGCAGGAGTTTAATTTTGATAAAATACTTGATTTTCTTTGTTCAGGTATAATGTCCAAAAGCGAAAGGCAGAATGTGCGTGACGAGCTTTTTGACCACCTGATGTGCAAATATGAAACAAACCTTGCAATCGGTATGGACGAAGAAAAAGCGGCGGAAAGTGCAATAAACGATTTGGGCGATAAAACGGTTATCAGACACAGACTTTCGCAGGTTCATTCATATTATCCCAATCTCTCGATGAAAAAAGCTATGAATTTATTGATTCTCGGCTTTTGCCTGGTCAGTTTTCAGATTAACATAATCATCAACACAGGTGAAATCTCAAAATTCATTGGTCAGGTTATCATGCTTGTTGCGATGTTCTGCATGAGTAAAGCTAATGACAAACTTAAAAAAGCGTTTATATTCGGTTCTGTGGAATTTGTGCTCGCGGAAATTGCCGTAGCAATTGTTCCTTTGCTGTCTTCGGTTGTTTTCTCTATACCGCATATGTTGTTAATTGCTTCATGTATTTCCAACATAATCAAATGGTTTTATCTTCTTTACGGACTCCGTGACCTTACCGCACCGTTCAAGGAAGAATACGGTAAAAACATACCGTACGGCTTTTCCGCATTTATGAATACCTTAGCATCGTTATATCTTATGTGGATGTATTGTGCCATGATAGTGTCGGAGAATTCCGATTTCGGTAATGTTGATGAAGCGGCATATATTATTATTCCGATTGCCTTGATTTCGATTATCGTAAATCTTGTTGTGTTTGTGATGAACTCAAAATGTCTGTGGCAGAATGACCATGAATATCAGATTGAAACATCGTCAAAGAAAAAGGTTACGGCAGCTGTTCTTGCCGTCGCGGTTGCAATTGTGCCGATGCTTGCCGTTGATTTATACGTGTCATTTGAAAAAGCCGATACCGAGGTCTATTCAATTGATGACAGCAATATTTCCGAGACGGAATATAACAGAATATGCGAAATTCTTCTTTCCTACGGCATACCCGAAAGGCTTGTTTATTCCTTGCCTGAAAGCGAGATAGAGAAGTTTGAAAACTCAATTTCCGCAACAGAATTTGACTATAAAAAAGATTATGATTTGGTTTATAAAAATCCGAAGCTCGGCAGAGACGGGTTTGCATTTAATGTTTATAACTGCGCTGTCGGAATTAAGAATGAATACGGCTCGGTGGACAGCAGATTTATGGTGTGGATTGAGTATGATGAAAATATAAAAGGACATTATTCCGATTATATTCAGTTTTTGCCGCCCGGTGGTGATTTTATGCCTTTCTACGGTACAGAAGAAACCTCGGATACGGTATTGATTCTGTCGGAAGAAAACGGTAAAATAATGAAAAATGAGCCTCTTGATTTTTATTACGGTGAATTTTTTGACGGGTCTGTTACAGGTGTAAAGGTCCGGGCGAAAGACGGAATGCTCATATATCTCGGAAAAAACTATATTGTTGACACCTCAAGCACAACCGCCAATCAGATGATAAATATTTATCATAAAATTTTTCCGATTACAACAATGAGAAATGTTCCGGATATTGATACTTATAATAACGACGCATTGGGCATTTATCCTTTCCGTGTTCATGCAAAGTATTGGACGGATTATGATGCGGATTGGAGCGAGTATAACGAGCTTATATCAACGGAGGAAACCGAATGAGAAATGATGAAATGTATCTGCAGCTTTATCTGATTCGTCACGGAGAAAGCATGGGGAATATTGAAACAACCGAGGATTTTGACAGAACAAATCCTCCGCTGACTCCTCACGGCAGAAAGCAGGCAAAGGCACTCGGCGAAAGGTTTGCCGCTCTTGATAATTACACGCTCTATTCAAGTCCTTTGCAAAGAGCAAAGGACACCGCCGCACAGATAAGCGAAAACATGATAATTGATTATGGTTTGCTTGAAAACGGTGTCAGAGCAACCGGAAACGGCTTTGAAGATTTTTCCGAAAGTGCCGAAGAATGCTATGAAAGAGCAAAAAGAGTTGTTGAAAAATTAAAGGCAAAGCACAGAAGCTATGAAAATGTTATAGTTGTTGCCCACGGTATGTTTTTAAATCAGCTTATCAAAGCGGCACTTGATATTCCGTGCAAAACCATGCGTCTTTCGGTTTATAATGCGTCCGTAACCAAAATTAATTTCTGTGAAAACGAGCCCCCGAAGCTTGCGTTGCAGAACGACGTTTCGCATCTTCTTAAAACCGACGGAGAAAAACTTTTTTGGATGTAATTTTTTTCTTGAAATAGTTTCGATTAGAATATATAATTGAAATATATTTGAAAGGGGAAATAATGATGAATTATGATATAGTTATTGTCGGTGCATCAACTGCAGGCAGCTATTATGCAAGAAGAATGGCGGAAAGAGGTTTTTCCGTTCTTGTTATTGACAGAAGTGCGAGAGAAACCATCAGCCCCGATTATGATATTTTCCATATGGGAAAGGCGGAAATGGAGCGCTTCGGTTTGCCCGAGGTGAAAAAGGGCGACGGTATTTTTGCTTTTATGTTTGAGGACCAAAATATGTATTCTGCATTCGGTCATTACCCCAAACCCTCATGCTCTCCCGTTATCGGTATGCATAAGCATGACTACATAGTTTATATGAATGACTGGGCGATTGAAGCGGGTGCAGAGATTATTTACAAAGCCTCTTTTGCAGGACTTCTTTTTGATGAAAACGGCAGAATCAACGGCGTTGAATATGAAAAAGACGGAGAGAAAGCTTCTGTTAACTGCCGTCTTGTATGCGATTGCTCGGGTATTCCCGCTGTTGTAAGAACAAATCTTCCCGATAACTACGGCATTGAAAAATTCGAGCTTACCCCCGATGATATGTTTTATGTTATACTTCGCTATATTGACTTTAAAGAAAAGAGAAATGATTGGCTCCATTCAGATTTCTGGCTCATGTATAAATCATGGATTGCTCCGAGCGGAATGACGGATGCACTTATCGGTATCGGTTCATGCTCGGGATTTGAGCAGGCGGAAAAGGTATATGAGCTTTTCACAAAGAACGTTAAAATCCCTGCTCATACCGTTAAATGGATTGAAAGGGGCAGAACTCCTTATCACAGAGCGCCTTATTCGTTTGTTGCAGACGGGTTTATTGCAATGGGCGATGCTGCATGCATTACAAAGCCCAACTGCGGTGAGGGCTGCACGGCTTCGCTTGTGCTTGAAGATATAGCCGTGGATGCTGCCGCAGCCGCAATGGCAGAAGGTGCATATCCCACAAGAGAATCGCTTTGGTGCATCAATAAGCGCTATAACGATACCCAAGGTAAGGAATTTGCAAGCCTTATGGCACTCCTTACCGCTATTGTAAAGCACACTCCGAAAGCAAACGAATTCCTTTTCAAGTATGATGTTATTTTCAGCCGCAAGATTCTCGGCTCAATGGGCGAGGGCGGTCTTGAGTTGAGTATTACCGATTATCTTAAGACGCTTATCTTTGTTCTTATCGGTCTTGTTACGGGTAACATCAAGCTCTGGGAGCTTAAGAGCGTTGTCAATGCAGTTATAAACAGCGGTATGATGACATCTCTCTATGAACGTTTCCCCGAAACGCCTGACGGATTTGACGAATGGGTTAATGAAGCAGAAATCGCATGGAAAAAGGTCGGAAAAATGGCTGAATGGTCACTTGTATGATGAATTAAACCCACCGAATTTTTTTCGGTGGGTTTTGTTGTAATTATCGTATAAAAATCAATGATATTGCACACAAAGCTATTAACAGAATAAGCACATTTCTTACTGCTGTTTTTTTGCCGAGATAATTTCCGCATTTTTCCAGAGTTTCTTCAGAATGGGCTTTGATATATTTTTTCATCTGAATGTTTATTGTGATGTAAACTGCTATCAGGATAATCTGAATTAGCAGAATTATTGTTTTTAACATTAATAATCTCCTTTTATATTATCAAACCTGTGATAAATGCTGCCGCACAAGCTGAAATTGCAACAACCGTAAGCGGTAATTTGAAATATGCAAGTATTATTGCGATAACCGTACCCACAACTGCCGTGACCGTGTTGTCTGTTGAATAAAAAATTGCAGGGAACGTCATTGCGCTGAGTACCGCATAGGGGATATAGTAGAGAACACTCTGGATAAATCTCGACTTGATTTTCTTTCTGAAAAGGGTAAAAGGAATCATGCGGATAAGATATGTAACGCCTGCCATAACGGCTATGTAGAGAAACATGCTCATTCTTCTTCGCCCTCCGTTTCTGCAACGTTAATCGGGAAAAGAATTGCGCCTATAACAGCGGCAAGAAGTGCGCTGATAATAATTGCAAAGCCAAAAGAAACCATTGGGAGAAGATATTTGAAAACTGCACTGAATGCAGCCGCAAGGCATATAACAATTAAATCCTTTTTGCATGACCTTGCAGCAGGAATGATAATTGCAATGAACATTCCGTAAAGCATAATTCCCATTGCGGCGGTCAGCGAAGCGGGGAGAGCAAGCCCTGCGATTGCGCCTGCTGCAGTGCCTCCGACCCAACCCGATGCAGAGATGAGAATAAGACCATACATATATGTCGGAACAAGCTTTTCTTTTTGTGATACCGCAACGGCAAAAATCTCATCTGTTATGCCGAAGGATGCAATTAAACGGTGTATGGTTGTGAATTTATCGGAAAGCTTTTGCGAGAGAGTCAGACCCATAAGCGAATAGCGGAGATTTATAACAAATTGCGTTGCTGCCATTTCGATTAGTGTGCCTGCAGCAGCAATAATTCCTACTCCCGCAGCCTGACCTGCAGAGGTGAGATTGGTCAGCGAAATCAGAATCGCATCTATTGCCTGAAGTCCCGATTTAACGGCAAGAATACCGAAACCGAATGAAACTGAAAAGTATCCGAGGCAAATCGGGATTCCGTGGGACAGACCTTTTATAAACGGTTTTTGCATTTTTAAACATCCCTTATTTATAATATGTAGCATATTTTAGCACTTTACCCGAATAAATTCAATATCCAAATCGAAAAAATACGGCTGTCTTTTTCAGACAGCCGTAAAATATTTGTTTGATTATTTAACTTCTTCTGCGATTTCAGCCATACCCTTGAGTATTGTTGAGCCTGCTTCTTCACCGAGAGAAATCATTTCCTGATAGTGGTCGCCGAGAAGTGCCATTGAATAGTCGTTGTCGGGAACAACATAACCGATAGCATCGTTCATAAGACCGAAGCAGATTGTGTCTTCACCGAAGAGCTCGTATACGGTCTTGTAACCGAAATCCTTGCCGGAGAATGAACCTTCAGCTGTGAGTGAATCACCGCCGCAGATAAGGTCCTGAACGATTTCACCGGGCATAAATGCAACCTTAACGCCGCCCATTTCCATATAGCCGATTTCTGCGAAAATGTAGTAATTAAAGCCTTCCTTGCAAACTGTGTAGTTAACAAGGTTGAGCTTACCAACAAGCTGAATAAGGGGATTTGTAACCTTAATCTTAACTTCCTTGATGATGATGTTGAGGTTAGGTTCAAGAACTTTCTCTTCAACCGGAGTCCAGCCTTCATACCAGAGAGTATAGTATTCGCCGCCGATTTTCTTTTCTTCTTCCATCTTTGCCTTTTCGGCAGGAGTCATATCATTTTCAATCTGTTTAACTGTTTTGGTGAGGCTGAGTGCCATGTTTGCAATTTCTTCGCCGTAACGGAGAGTTTCTTCGTATCTGCGGTTTGTGGGAACGCCGTCTCCTGCAGGGCCTCTGCCTTCATAGATACCTGCGATAGCACCGTTGAAGAACATGAAGTTGTAGTTCTTCTCTTCAATTTTTTTGCCGAGGTAATAAATGTAGTCACCTGAAAGGTCTCTGCCGTTGTCTTCTTCGTTAACGGGAAGACCTGCAACGTCGGGATGAGCTGCAATGTTAACGATCATTGTGGGATTGAGAGATTTATCGTCGGGAGTGAAAACAAATCTTGCAAGTTCATCAATAAGAGATGTTGACTGGCTTCTGTTTTTGTTGTTGAAGTATTCTTTGTTAACTTCCTTAACAGCGTATGTCATTGTGCCGGGAGCCATTGTTTTAACAGCCTGCTTCATGGTTTCTGCTACTGTTTCATAAACATATTCCATGAATTCTGCATCCGCGCCTCTTTCTTTTTCAACGAAGGGAACATATGAGAGAGCAAGGTTCTTGAAGAGCTTGGGGAAAAGGTTTGTCCAAAGACCTTGTGTATCAATGCAGCTGTGTGTATGAGTTGAGGAAACATTGATGCTGTTGAATTCAACACCGAGCTTCATAGCTTCAACGCGTTTGCGGATTTCCTTGATATCGCCGTTTGAGAAACCGATGCAGTCGATGTTTGCAAAAAGAGCGACTCCTCTGCCGGAACCGTCTTCAACTGCAATAACTCTTACCTGCATGTCGTCAATGATTTCTTCAACCTTATTTACCATGCCGTTGTTGGGGTCGATGAAACCGCCGAGGTAGTAGTCCTTTGTCTGCCAGTCATCGGGAACGAGTGAGGCTTTAGCATGACCGAGCTTCCATTTTGCATCTTCTTCAGCATCTTCAGCCCATGTTTCGGTGCCTTCATAGAAGTTTTCAAGCACTCTGTCTTTAACCTGAACGAACTTGGGACTGTCGGGAACAATTATATTGATAGCGCCGACAAG
This sequence comes from Clostridia bacterium, assembly GCA_017466365.1. GTDB lineage: Bacteria > Bacillota > Clostridia > Oscillospirales > Acutalibacteraceae > CAG-177. Next base: position 96,968 of record JAFTUG010000001.1, read on the forward strand.
TGTGGTGAAGATTGTTTCAACAATTGAAAGACCGAAGTTTTCAAGTGTTTTTGTTACATCTGCAGCAGCTGCCGAACCCATTACGGATGAGCCGCCGAAGATGAGCGAAACTGCGAGAATTACGCTTACGATTTTCATGCCGATTTTTTTCATATTGACTTCTCCTTCTGAAAAAATTAAAACTATTTATCATATGTTACCATTTTTTAAACCCAAAGTAAAGTATTTTTTTATGTAAATACTAAAATTTAATTTTAGGTTGAAAACACAAATGTGTTGGAGTATAATTAAATAAATATAATCTGTTTTATATAAGGCGGTGGTTGAAACGAAAATGCAAAAGCGTGTTGCGGCAATTCACGATATTTCGGGTATCGGAAAATGCTCGCTTACTGTTGCCATACCTGTTATTTCAGCTGCCGGAATTGAGGCTGCGGTAATGCCGACAGCCGTTCTCTCTACTCATACCGGGAATATATCCGGCTATACATATCGGGATTTAACAAGCGATTTGACTTCCATGGCAGAGCATTGGAAAAGCCTCGGAATAACCTTTGACGGTATATACAGCGGCTTTCTCGGTTCGATTGAGCAGGTTGATATCGTTTGTGACTTTATCGATATGTTTAAAACGGAAGATACAGTCGTTATTGTTGATCCTGCGATGGCAGACGGCGGGAAAATGTATACTACTTTTGATGAGAAATTTGCCAAGGAAATGGTGCTTCTCTGCAAAAAAGCCGATATTATCGTCCCTAATCTTACCGAAGCTGCTTTTCTTCTCGAAGAGGAATATGTTGAACCGCCGTACAGTAATGAATATATTGAAGGAATACTAAACCGTCTTTCGCGGTTCGGGCCTTCAATGATAGTTTTAACCGGTGTTGCTTTTAATGAAAACGAGATCGGATGCGCTGTTTACAGCCGTGAAAACAATGAGATTTTCTACAGGTTTTCTGAAAAATATGAGGGAATATATTATGGCACCGGCGATTTATTTGCCTCTGCGCTGACCGGTGCATATATGAGAGGAAAATCAATATTTGAAAGTGCGGAAATAGCACTTGATTTTACCTGTGCTTCAATAAAAAGAACCTTTGAAGCGGGAACAGATACAAGGCTCGGAGTGAATTTTGAGCAGGGTATTGCAGACTACATAAAAACTTTGGGAGGTTATTGATATGAGCTTTGCAGATAAAGTATTTATAAACACATGTAAGGATATAATTCAGAACGGATTTTGGGATACCGAGCTTGATGTTCGTCCCAAATGGGAGGACGGCACTCCCGCTCATACCGTAAAAAAATTCGGTGTTGTAAACAGATATGATTTGAGCAAGGAGTTTCCTGCACAAACAATAAGAAAAACATTTATTAAGAGTGCGGTTGACGAAATTCTTTGGATTTGGCAGAAAAAGTCAAATAATATTGCTGATCTCGGAAGTCATGTATGGGATTCATGGGCAGATGAAAACGGCTCTATCGGCAAGGCATACGGCTATCAGCTTGGTGTTAAGCATCACTATAAAGAGGGTGATATGGATCAGGTTGACAGAGTTCTTTATGACCTTAAGCATAATCCCCAGAGCAGAAGAATTCTTACAAATATATATGTTCATCAGGATTTGAGCGAAATGGCTCTTTATCCCTGCGCTTATTCGATGACGTTTAATACCTCGGGCAATAAGCTTAATGCAATTCTCAATCAGCGTTCGCAGGATATGCTTGCCGCAAACGCATGGAATGTTGCACAATATGCAGCTCTTGTTCATATGTTTGCTCAAGTCAGCGGTCTTGAGGTCGGGGAGTTTGTTCATGTTATTGCCGATGCACATATTTATGACAGACATATTCCGATTATTGAAGAGCTTATCAGCCGTGAGCCTTATGATGCTCCCGATTTTGTTATGGATAAGAGCATTACCGATTTTTATAAGTTCACAAAAGACAGCTTCTCATTTGAAAATTATAAATTCCACGATTTCAGCGAGAAAATTCCCGTTGCAATCTGATTAAGAGGGTAAAGATGAAAACGATTGTTAATGCAGATAAAAACTGGGGAATAGGTATCGGAGATAAGCTTCTTAACCATATTCCTGCAGATATGAAATTTTTTAGAGAGAAAACAACGGGGAATGTTGTTGTTATGGGAAAAACAACTTTTCTTACCTTTCCCGGTCAAAAAGCTCTTCCCAACAGAGTTAATATTGTTCTTACAACGGACCCCGAATGGAGTGCGGAGAATGTTATTGTGTGCCATTCTCTCGAGGAGCTTTTTGAACAGCTTAAAAGATACGATACAAACACCGTTTATGTTATCGGCGGCTCAAAGATATATGAGCAGCTTCTCCCGTATTGTGATACGGCATATGTAACAAAGGTTGAAACTGATAAGCCTGCGGACAGATTTTTTCCGAATCTTGATGAAACAGATGGCTGGGTGCTTTTCGATAACGGAGAAGAGCATGAGCATAACGGAATTAAATTCAGATTTACGATTTATAAGAAATAAATTAAGTGATTTGCATTATATTTTGCAAAGGAGTGACAGAATTGGAGGCTGTTCAGTATAAATGTCCCGCCTGCGGTGCAGGATTGAAATTTGATGCCGAGAAGCAGGATTTTATATGTGAATATTGCGATTCGGTATTCAAGGAAGAAGATTTTTTCAAAAAAGATGAAGCACTTAAAACACCGTCACCCGAAAAAGAGGAAAACAGGGAAAAACTTGAAAACGCACTTCTTTATTCATGCCCGAGCTGCGGTGCGCAGATTGTTACCGATGAAACAACAGCCGCAACAACCTGTTATTACTGCTCAAATCCCGTTGTCCTTTCGGGCAGGCTCAGCGGAGAATTAAAACCCGATTATATTATACCGTTCAAGGTAGATAAGAAAAATGCAATTGAAAAATTTAAGACACTTTGCGGTAAGAAAAAATTTTTACCGAAAAATTTTCTTGCAGAGTCTCGCCTTGAAGAAATCAAGGGCGTTTATTTCCCTTATTGGTATATTGATTGTGATGCAAACGGCTCGCTTAACGCAACCTCACGTCAGGTCAAATCATGGGTTGTGGGTGATATAAAATATACCGAAACAACTGTTATGGGTCATTTCAGGCAGGGCAAAATGCAGGTTGTAAATATGCCTGAAGCCGCTTTGAAAAGCAAGGACAGAGATTTGATGAAATATGTTTGTCCTTTTGATCCGTCGGATTTTGTTCCGTTCTCAATGTCTTATCTTTCAGGCTATTTTGCCGAGAAAAGAGATGTTGAAACAAGTGAAGTTTATCAGCAGGCAGCAAATAATGTTAAAAGCTACTCGGCTGAAAGACTTAAATCAACAATAAATTACGCAGGCGTAACCGTTAAGGATTCGCAGATAAACGTCGGAAATTTTAAATGGAAATATAATCTTTTGCCCGTATGGGTGCTTAATTATAAGCACGGTGAAAAGAACTATATCTATGCTCTCAACGGTCAGACGGGTTCGGTTTACGGTGAACTACCCGTATGCAAAAAGAAGCTTGGCGTTCTGTTTGCGGCTGTTGCTGCCGCATCGGCTGTTCTTCTTACTCTTGCGGAGGTGATATTCTTATGAAAAAGATTTCCGCAATAATTCTTTCAATGTTTTTTGTTTTTATTCTTTCGGTATCTTCTTTTGCGGTAAGTGATGTTTTGATTGATGACAGTGCCTTGCTTTTTACCGAAGAAGAAAAAAATCTTATAGACAGTGAAGCTTATTCATTTGCAACACAAAATGATTTTTCTGTTGCGGTTGTAACAACAGATGATGCACTCGGTAAATCGGCACGGGAGTATGCGGATGACTATTATGACAGTCTCATTTTCTCGAGCGGATGGTCTGAAGACGGAATGTTGTTCCTTATCGATATGGATAACCGTGAAATTTATGTTTCCTGTGCGGGACTTTGCATCGATGAATATACCGATTATGAACTCAACTCAATTGTTGACAGCGGATATTCATATGTTGCGGACGGTGAATATTCGGATTGCATTATTGCCATGATTAACGAAGCAGGAAATCTTGCTCTCAACTCTTCTGATTCAGATACATATTATTTTGAAAACGGCGAAAGGGTGCCTTCCCAAGACGGTTATTCCGATGATGATTATATCTATCAAGGTAATGATTACCATAATTCACAGTCAGACACATTTAAAATATCTCATGTGTTCTTCTATATTGTTATCGGACTTGCCGCAGGAGGCATAACTGTTTGGATCGTTAAAAATCAGTATAAAAACATGGGCAAGGGTGATGAATTCAATGCTCGGGATATTTCTCTTGAGCTGACTGCTTCAAATGATAATGTAATAAGCAAAAATGTTATAACAACAAGAATTCCGAGAAATAATAATAACAAGCACGGAGGCAGCGGCGGCGGAGGCGGAGTTTCCGTTCACCGTTCATCCGGCGGTGTAAGGCACAGCGGTGCGGGCAGAAAGTTTTAATAAATTTAAGAAGGTGAAAAAATGAGTAACATATGGCATAATATAAGCCCCAAAAGAATAAATCCCGAGGATTTTATGGCGGTTATTGAAATAACAAAGGGAAGTAAAAAGAAATATGAGCTTGATAAAGAAACCGGCGTTCTTATGCTTGACCGTATTCTTTACACATCAACTCATTATCCTGCAAACTACGGTTTTATTCCCAGAACATACGGCGATGACGGCGACCCGCTTGATGTTGTTGTTATCTGCAGTGAAAAAATTGACCCAATGACTCTTGTTCGCTGCTATCCCATCGGCGTTATTACCATGAAGGACAGCGGCAAGCTTGATGAAAAAATCATTTCAATTCCCTTCAACGATCCGAATTATAACGGCTATAACGATATTTCCGAGCTTCCCAAGCATGTTTTTGATGAAATGAAACACTTTTTCAAGGTTTATAAAAATCTTGAAGATAAGGAAACCGTTGTTGATGAGGTTCAGAACCGTGAAAAGGCGATTGAAATTATCGAAAAAAGTATCAGCAATTATATTACGGAATTTTGCCGATAATTATTGACATTTTTAATATTGTGTTATAAAATAGTGTAATTTAAAAATTAAGACCTGTTTCGGGTTTAACTAATAAAAAGGAGTGATGACGATGGCAATTTATTGTCAGGAGCCCTCAAGAACATTTAGTGAATATCTTCTTATTCCGGGCTACACATCAAGGGAATGCATCCCCGCAAACGTAAATCTCAAAACCCCCCTTGTTAAGTACAGAAAGGGCGAAGAAGAATGCCCCATAAGTCTTAACATCCCCCTTGTATCCGCTATCATGCAGTCTGTTTCCAACGATACAATGGCAATTGCGCTCGCAAAAGAAGGCGGCGTATCATTTATCTACGGTTCGCAGAGCATTGAAGATGAAGCGGCAATGGTTGCCAAGGTTAAAGGCTATAAGGCAGGCTTTGTTGTGAGCGATTCAAACCTTAAGCCCGATTCAACTCTTGCGGAAGTTCTTGAGCTTTATGAGCAGATGGGTCACAGCACAATGGCTGTTACCGATGACGGTACTTCAAACGGCAAACTTCTCGGCGTTGTTACCGGCAGAGATTACAGAGTCAGCAGAATGAGCGCCGATACACCCGTTTCAGAGTTTATGACTCCCTTTGATAAGCTTGTTACAGCACCCGAAACAACAACTCTCAAGGATGCCAACGATATTATCTGGGAAAACAAGCTTAATTCTCTTCCCATTATCGATAAAGAAGGAAAGCTTCTTTATTTTGTATTCCGTAAGGACTATTCACAGCATAAGGAAAATCCCCAGGAGCTTCTTGATGCAAATAAGAGCTATGTTGTAGGCGCAGGTGTTAACACACTTGACTACGAAAAGAGAATCCCCGCACTTGTTGAAGCCGGTGCAGATGTTCTTTGCATCGACTCATCAGAGGGCTACACTGTATGGCAGGAGCAGACTCTTGCATTTGTTCGTGAAAAATACGGCGATAAGGTTAAAATCGGTGCAGGTAACGTTGTTGACCGTGAAGGCTTCCTTTTCCTTGCGAAAGCAGGTGCTGACTTTGTTAAGGTAGGCATCGGCGGAGGTTCAATCTGCATTACCAGAGAAACAAAAGGTATCGGCAGAGGCCAGGCAACAGCTCTTATCGAAGTTGCAGCCGCAAGAGATGAATATTATAAGGAAACAGGTATTTATGTTCCTATTTGCTCCGACGGCGGTATCGTTCACGACTATCACATGACTCTCGCTCTTGCAATGGGCGCTGACTTTCTCATGCTTGGCAGATACTTCGCAAGATTTGACGAAAGCCCCACAAATAAGCTCCTTGTTAACGGAGTTTATGTTAAGGAATACTGGGGTGAAGGCTCCAACAGAGCAAGAAACTGGCAGAGATATGACCTCGGCGGCAAAGCAAAGCTCAGCTTTGAAGAGGGCGTTGACTCATATGTTACCTATGCAGGCTCTTTGAGCGATAACGTTGCAAAGAGTCTCTATAAGGTTAAGTCAACAATGTGCAACTGCGGTGTTCTTACCATTCCTGACCTTCAGCAGAACGCAAAGCTTACCGTTGTTTCTGCGACTTCAATCGTTGAGGGCGGCTACCACGACGTTACTCTTAAAACAACTGCCAATTCAGGCAGATAACAAAAAATTACGGCGCTTCCAAACGAAGCGCCGTTTTTTATGGATTATCCGATTGTTGTAAGAATTTGTTCAAGAGCTTCAATTATATTTGCAAAGCCGTTGTTGAATAAATCCGTAAATGCAGACATATCTGCGCCTGTAAGCTGTGAAATCAGTGCAGCAACATAAGCCGGGATATCGCTGAAAAAAGCTAAAATTGCAAGCATATTAAATTACCTCCCGTTTAATTTTATATAAATTATATATGTTTTCACTTAATTTTACAATGGGGAATATCTGCGGAATGCCTAAAAATAAAATATTTTGAATATTACACTTGATTTTTACGTTTCGTTAGGATATAATAGAAAAGCTGATTTGCCGGTGTGATGGAATTGGCAGACGTGCCGGACTCAAAATCTACTTCGTAAAATATTTTACGAAAGCTCAAAACCGTTGATATATCAGCACTTTCAAAACTCAATATTTTGCTATTTTTGATTCGACCCCCGAAATCGACCCCTTTTTACTTTTGGTAGATTTTGTGAAGTCAGAGTCTGAAATACGCCGATGTGATGGAATTGGCAGACGTGAAGCACTCAAAATGCTTTGGGAATACCCGTGTGGGTTCGAGTCCCACCATCGGCACCACCTTATTTAATCACGGGTTATGTTGCGATAACCCGTGATTTTTTATATCGTTGGGTAAAAACCTAAAATCGCATTTGCCGATTCAATTTTAGAATCCATTGTTAAGTGGACATAAATATTTGCTGTTGTTGAAATATCGCTATGACCCAACCATTCAGATACCTGCTTGATTGGAACACCATTTGAAATCAAAAGGCTTGCACAGCTGTGGCGAAGATCATGAAAACGAATCTTTTTTAAGTTGTTTTTCTCCAGTATAATGGGGAAGTGTTGAGTTAAATAATTCGGTTTGATTCTTTCGCCAATTTCATTAACATAAATATAGTCTAAATAATCTTTACAATACGAGTTCCCGCATAGCCTTCTGTTTTCTTCTTGTTCCTTTTTCATTTTGATAAGTAAATCTTCAAAAGGTTTTACAAGAGGTAAGGTTCTGCGGCTTGATTTGTTTTTTGCTCTGTTTTTTTCAACGAGCGTTGTTTTCCCATCAACAGTAAGTTGTACTACGGTATGGTCAATAGTGAATGTTTTGTTTTCAAAGTCAACTGAACTCCATTTTAAACCTATTATTTCACTTCTTCTTAATCCGTAGAAAGCACCGACAATAATTCCAAATTCAGCAGGGTCTCCTTTAATGACTTTGAAAAGCTCATCAAGTTCTTTGCTGTTATAAAACTGACCTTTGAATGTTTCCTTTTTGGGCAATTCAACAAGCGAAGCCGGATTATATGCTATCATCCTTTTCTTAACTGCAGCATTCAAAGCCTTGTGAATGTTTGCGTGTCTGTGCTTTATGGTATTTGCGCTTACTTTTAATGTGTTCAATTCGTAGTTGTAGTATCTTTCAAGATGCTCAACTGTGAGTTCAGACAGCTTTAAATAAGGGAAAGCATTGTTAAAATACGGAATTACTCTTTTGTTGATGCTCATTTCATAAGAAACAAATGTTGATACTTCAATTGAGTTTTTTATGGTCATAAGCCAATTTGTCATATAATCAACAAAGAGGATTTCTGATGAATTTGAAATAAGGCTCTTTTCTCTCTCAAGTTCATTCTTTTTCTTTTCAAGTTCATCTGTTATTCTTCTTCTTGCTTCCAAAAGCATTGCTTCGGCTTTTTTCTTATTTCCCTTAACCTTTAATCCTGTCGATTTTGATGGTTTTCTATAAACACCGAATTCATCGGTGTAACATAAAACGATATGATAATAACCGTCTTTTTCTCGCAGATGTCCAGCTACCATTATTTTTCCTCCATTCTATGTAGCAGCGATATTCATCCGCCATTGACGCCTATAATATAAATCAAATTGAAAAGGTAGTCAACGATGCGGATTCTTCTGATGCCGATAAATTTTGCAACATATTTATTAAATGTATTTTTGGTATTCGGTATATTCTTCCGATTCTAAAACTTTTTATCTGTCCTTCTTTAAGGTGTTTACGTACTGTTTTATCGCACATCTTAAAAATAGCACATAAGTCCTCAACAGTAAGAACATCCGGGTATTCTGATAAAATAGATAACTTGTTATCAGTTAATGATAAATCAGTCAATTTAAACACTCCTTTACTAATTCAAAAGTACAATAATCAGTTGGCAGAATTTCCAACTTATTATTCTGCCTTTGAGTTTTTTAAAATTATGCTTCATTTGTCGGCTGTGATTTGCTATATCACACTCGTTCATTAACCCTCCGATTCACTTACGAAGCCTCTCACTCTACTCAGTCATAAAAAGACCTTTCACAATGGGGAGTAGCCACTTTCTGCTGTCATCGCTCAATCGGTAGCATCCGATTTATCTGTCGTAATATTTCTCGCTCGCTAATCAGGTCTTGGCGTATCACACAGACGGCTATTTCAGAAAGATTGTTGCCGTGAAGCTATTCACTTTTCAAGGTTCAATATTTCTATTTATATCGTTTCTCCTTATGGATGAGATGAAAGGGATTCCTTTTCATGTTCAATGGAGGAGAAAGAAGATATATCAATTTGAAGGCATAGAGAATTTCGTTAGAATACTTTCTAATACAGGTATGTTGGGAGTGTCACCATTAATGACATTGACTAAAGCTGTTTTTTGTTCGTCAGTCAAATAAGTACGAGATGAATAGTATCCATCCGCTACTTTTATTCCTCCATATTTTCCTCGAATTATGGTTAAAGGCACAGAACAGCTTAAATAATCAATATCATAGCGAATTGTTCGTTCGCTCACACCGAACTCAGCTGCTAAATTATCTATGGTATCAAATCGTCTTATGCTTAACGTATCCAATAACAATTGCCGACGTTCGTAACAATCCATAACTGTTCTGCACCTCCTTTCTTTATCCTTAATTGAAGAATAAGACCTAAAGTGGCAAGATTCTTGCCACTTTAAAAAAATTTTTTAAAAAATTTTTTCGACGAGTATTTTCATTATATTTTTGTAGATGGAAATTAAATGTCGTAACTTGCCATATATATTTGTAAAAAACACTTGCAAAAAATAGGTAAAAAAAACAAAAAAGCTCTCGACAAGGAAAGATTTAATCTTTCTTGTCGGGAGCCTCTCACTTTTGTAACTTTTGGAATAACTACCGAGAATTCAATCGAATATGACCTACAAGGATTTACAAGCGTTAATCAATACCGTACAGTCTATAAGATTTTTTATTAAATTGATTCCATTCCTTTCGGGGCATAGCTATCAAGACGATTATGCCTTCGGCTTAAACATTGCATTATCTGTTCAGAGCCACATTTAATGCAGGTTATTTTGACTTTATTATCGTTGCGTTTATATCCCGTCAGAATATGCCCGCAGTTGATACAATACCACGATACAAGTATATTTTCGTTCTCAACATCATACATCTTGATATACCTCCTTGAAACAGTTTAGTAATTATCGAGAAAAGAACAAATGTTCGTATGAATAGATAATATACCATTCTAGCAAAAATGTCAATATAAAATGTTGCACTAATATGACAAAAATTGATTCAGTTTTTTAGAAGCATTCTAAATACGGAAATAAAATGATTGATGAATCACAAAATAGTGTGTTACATCCTCATTTCGTGTTTAGTTACAAAAATAAAACTTTATTTTTGTTATATTGTATAAATTGAAATTCTTTATATTTTTATGATATAATTAACTTGTAAAAGTGTTTATATTTTTTCAATGTTTTAAGGAGGTTTTGATTATGGATGAAAATAAGAAAAAAACAAACGCTAACAGAATAATAGTTATCGTTCTTGCCGTTTTTCTTGTGTTAGGTGCTATCAAAATCGGAGCACTTACAGATGATGTAAAAAAGCTCAAAAGTCAAAACTCCAATCTTGATTCAGAAATTCAAATGTTAAGAAATGAAATTAATTCTATCTACAATAATGTTGACAAACAGTTAAAAGAAGAAGCGAGTCTCATATCAGGAGTTGACTTTTCTATCGGAGATCCGAGCGAAGATATGAAAAGTGTAAAGCTTTCTTTAACCGTTGTTCCTAAATTGATTACGGATAATACTGAACTGTTTATTACCGTGGATGGAATAACAGCTCCGTTATTCAGAAGCGGAAGTGAATTCACCGGGACTATTGATGTAGGCTTATTTGTTGACTACAATCAATGGCCGTTGCTCACCATTAAATCAGAAGAAGGAACAAAAACCGAATACTTGGATGATATTGATGTTTCATATATGTTTACTCGTCATTTACCCGCATTGGAAGCTGATATGTCTGCGTCATCCGAATTAAGTAACGGAAAATTACAGATTGATGCAGGTTTCAGAATTTCTTCAAAACCTGCTTATGGAAAAGCACCTATTACATTCACATCATTTATACTCGTTGAAGAAGTGAACGGTAGAGAAATCAGCAGAAAAGACATTACTAACGAAGTTCGCAAATCAGGTGAAGTTTATAACACACAATATATTAAATCTTTTGAAGTGGCTCACGGTGATGAACTAAAAGTATATGTTATTGCAGAAGATTCACTAGGATATGTTCATAAAACTCTTGTTCATTATTGGATTGAATCTGAAAATGGTGCTCAGGCTGAAACCGTATTCGGCGGTGAAACCATCTTCGATAAAGACGGAAATATGCTATACGGAGATGAATCCCTTTGGGGGTGAAATGTATGAAAAAAGTTTTTCGATTTATTGCTACAGTTATAGTTGTTACCATTGTTGTCATAGGTCTTAATCTTCTTATT
>JAFTUG010000010.1 GCA_017466365.1 Clostridia bacterium
GTTGGTAGAGCAGTGGACTGAAAATCCACGTGTCGTTGGTTCGATTCCGACCGGAGGCACCAAATAGGTGCGGATGTAGCTCATCTGGTAGAGCGCCACCTTGCCAAGGTGGAGGTAGCGAGTTCGAGCCTCGTCATCCGCTCCATTTAATTTAATATGGTGCCATAGCCAAGTGGTAAGGCAGAGGTCTGCAAAACCTCGATTCCCCAGTTCAAATCTGGGTGGCACCTCCACTCTTTAAGCCCTGAAACCCTTGTATATCAACGGTTTCGGGGTTTTTCCATTTTTTGTCAGCGCTCTCTATTATTTCTTTATTGGCATTAAAATTTACCAAACCTTTACCAAACTTTGCCGTTTTTTGGCTTTTTTTGCCCTTTTTTTGAGTTTTTACGGCATTTATACGGACTTTTACGGACTTTTCGGACTGCTCAGGCAGTCTTTTTTTATTGCTTTTATAAATTTTTATTCCAATTGATTTTATCGGAAACTAATTTCTGCTTTCATTTTCTGACTTATCACAATGAGAAAGAGGTTTAGAGGACCTCGATGTCATCATTTTCTTAAACAGAAAAAGCCTTATTTATCAACGGTTTCAGAGATTTTTGCTTTGGCTTAATGCTGTTTTTTTACCAAACTGATACCAAACTTTACTTTTTATGAATCGTTTTAGTTTGGTAAATAGTTGGTTTTGGGTTTCTTACGAACTTTTCAGATTGATAAAGCAGTCCCTTTTTAAAGAAAAAATAATTTTTGTATGACCTACAAACCTCTGAAGATAATCTACTCAAAAAATTATAGATTTTTCTTTGCTTTTATGTTATATTGAAAATATCCGGTTATGAGAGGAGGCGGAATATGATTAAGACACAGAAAAAGACTCTGATTTATCTTGTCTGTGCATTGGTTCTTGCAATGGCAGGCATACTCTATAACGGCATCAACTTTCCGCTTACCAACTCATTTTCGGGGAATGCATTTACGATTCTTCCTCATATGATTTTTGTTGCATTAACATTCGGCTGGGTTATTTCCCTGCGACGCAGAATTCTTGATAAAAGAATCCGAAGCTATCTGATTTCCGTCGGTATGCTTATGTCATTCTGGCTTGCAGAGAGAACGACGAAATGGTTTTTTATTTCTGAATTTTCTGATTTGTGCCGATACCTGTGGTATGCTTTTTACATTCCGATGATTCTTATTCCGCTTCTCGGCGTATTTATCACAACCTATATCGGAAAACCCGAAACATACAAAATGCCGTGGTGGCTCAATCTTCTTTATATCCCTGCATTCGCACTCATTATTTTTGTTTTCACAAACGATTTTCATAATCTCGTGTTTGAATTCCCGAACGGAATTTACTATTTCAATGAACAATACGAATACGGTTTCGGTTTTTATATAGTTGCTGCATGGTTCATTATTCTCGGCTTTTATTTTGTAATTTCCCTCGTTATCAAAAGCCGTGTGCCCGGCAGTAAAACATTCCAGAAATTGCCTCTTATTATTATGGCTTGCTCGGTTGTTTTCTGGGTGCTTTATGCTCTTGGTCTTATCAACGCCGATCTTACTGCTGTTGACTGCCTTATGATTACTCTTCTCCTTGAAAGTGCAATTCAGAGCGGTCTCATCCGTTCAAATTCGGGTTACACGGAATTTTTTGAAATTTCAACGGTTGCGGCGCAGGTGGTTGATAAGAATTATCATACTATGTTTATATCTTCCTATGCCGACGATTTGCCCGATGATGTGATGCAAAATGCTTTGGACAGCCCCGTCGAGCTCGGAAAAACAATGCTTCACGGCAAGCCTGTTTCGGGCGGATACGTATTCTGGCAGAACGATATAAAAGAAATCAAAAAGCTGATGAAAAGCCTTGAAGAAACCCGTGAAAGGCTCAGCGAAAACAACTTTCTGCTGAAAGCGGAAATTGATATGAACGAGCAGAAAGCACGTTTTGAAGAAAAGAACAGACTCTATGACCGTATTGCCCGTGACGTTTCATCACAGCTTATAAAAGCGGAAGAATTGCTCACTCGCGCAAAGCAAAATCCTGAAGAAGCTCACAATGCGCTGGCAAAAATCTGTGTTATAAGTGCATACATAAAACGAAGAAGCAATCTGCTTTTGCTCAGCGAAGAAAACAAAATCATTTCTTCATCGGAGCTTGAATTCTGCCTTCGTGAATCCCTTGACAATATCCGCTTGCTCGGTGTTCATTCATCGTTAAAGAGCAAATGCTCGGGCAATCTGGATGTTGAAAATGCAGTTGCCGTTTACGACTTGTTTGAAAAAACAGCCGAGTTATTCATTGACGATATCAATGCACTTATGGTATCGCTCAGATGTGAAAACTCCGTTATTAAGCTTAATCTCCAGATAGGTCTGAATGACGGTACCGATACTTCTGCACTGAACACACTTTCTTTAGCCAATGGAAGTGTTACCTGCGATGTTGATGAAAACGATGTTGCGGTTTGTATTCTTCTTTCCGAAGGAGGTGCATCGGATGATTAACCTTCTTGAAACGGGAACTTTTATTCAGGCGTTATTTATGTCGGTTTTGTTCCTTGAGGCCGTAATAAATATTTGCTGTGTTCCGAATCTTTTTCTCCGCGATTTCAAGCCTCTGACAAAGGTGTTTACCGCTCTTTTCAATCTTGCAGGCTTTGCTCTGCTTGTTGTTCTTACAACGGGACTCAACGCATTTATTTTCAACTGGGATATTCCGTATCCGAGCACACTGCTTCTTGAAAATGCGGAATATTCTCTGATTTATATTTTGGCAAATCTTGCTTTTCTTGTTTTCCTTGGTGTCGGAGAAATCCGTTACCGCAAAAACAGCGTTTCGTCGCTTTCCATAAAAGAAAGCTTCGACCATCTTCCGACAGGTCTTTGCTTTTCAAAAGCAAACGGTACCGTTCAGCTTGTAAACCACAAAATGAACGAGCTGGGATATATTCTGACGGGCGAAGAAATTCAGAATGCCAACAAATTCTGGAAGGCACTTGTAAACGGTGATGTTCTTCCCGACGTTCACCGTATTTCCGACAGCAAGCAGCCCGAATACCGTCTGTCTGACGGAACGGTTTATACTTTCAGACGTGAAAAGGTTGAAAATGTTTTTCAGATCACCGCAACCGATACAACAAGCCTTCACAAGCTTACAAACAGACTTCGTATGAACAACGAAGAGCTTGAAGAAATGAACGCAAGACTCAGGCATTACGGCGAAACCGTTGACGAAACAACAAGGGCAAGAGAACGCCTTGAAACAAAAATCCGTATTCACAGCGAACTCGGTCAGGCACTTCTCGCAACCCGTCATACGTTGAGTTTGCCCGAAGCCGATTTTCAGCCGATTATCAGCACGTGGAACAGAAACATTGCCGTTCTTCGCACAGAAGCTGAACCTGCGCAGAACAGCGGTCTGCTTAACACACTCATTGATATTGCCGAATCAGCAGGTGTTACCGTTGAAATCAGCGGTGAATTCCCGATGAACGATGCAATCGGCAGTATACTGACTTCCGCCGCAACGGAAGCGCTGACAAACGCCGTTATCCACGCAGACGCCAAAACTCTGTTTGTTGAGTTTTATGAAACAGAGGATGGCTATAATGCCAGATATACCAACGACGGAAATCAACCGACAAAAGAAATACACGAGGGCGGCGGTCTTGGTTCGCTCCGCAGTAAAATTGAACGTCTGGGCGGAAATATGGAAATTCAGTCTGTACCGCAGTTTGTTATGACTGTGCAGATGCCGAAAGAGGTGAAATTATTTTGATTAACGTTCTTATTGTTGAAGATGACCCCATGGCTCGCAAGCTGCTTGAAATTTACATAAACGACAGCGAAGAATATAAGCTTTCGCAATCTATCGAAAGTGCGGCAATGGCAGAGCTTTACTGCCGCAGAAACCCCATTGACCTTATTCTTATGGATGTCTGCACGGCAATGGATGCAAACGGACTTGATGCGGCGGCAAAAATCAAAAAGAGCTGTCCTCATATCAAAATAATCATTGTTACAAGTCAGCCCGAATTCAGTTTTATCGAAAGAGCAAGAAAAGCGGGAGTTGAAAGCTTCTGGTATAAAAGTGCATCGGCAGAGGAAATCATCGAGGTTATGAACAGAACGATGGCGGGTGATTCCGTTTATCCCGACACAACTCCTTCACTCAGACTCGGAGAAGCACTCAACGTTGATTTCACGGAAAAAGAGCTTCTTGTTTTGCGTGAGGTTGTTGACGGCGAAGCTGATGCGGATATAGCCGAAAAGCTCGGTATGTCCGTACGTACCGTCAAGGCTCACATTCAGAATATGCGTGATAAAACGGGCTTCCGTAATCGCACCGAACTTGCGGTAAGAGTGCGTGAAAGCGGTCTTGTCATCAATGACCATAAAACAGAATAAATCATCCTATCAATTTGGCGGCAGAGTAATCTGCCGTCTTTTTTTGAAAATTTTTTAAATAAATTTCCGTTTTTGCACTAAAGTACAATGTGCAAACCGAAAAAAGGTGATAGAATTACGATGTAAGAATGTATACTGACAAAAGTATACTCATTATGAACAACACGAAAGGAGAAAATTTCTGATGAAAATTTTCAAAAAATCATTGGCAATACTGCTCTGCCTGATTATGGCGGTCGGTATTATGCCTCTCTCTGCAGTCGCAAAAGATGATGATGTGGTTAAGGTAGACCATGTTACTGTTAAGACAAACAGTATCTTTAAAGTTGGTGAACCGTTACCTAAAGACTTCAAAGCAGATTATACTGACCATCTGTTCAAATTGGAGGATGTAGATTGGTCTTGTACCGAAGTCTACAATGAATGGGATTACAAATCACTCGGTGCCTTTTCCAACGCAGGCGACACATTTGAGAAGGGTCGCGGTTATGAGCTTGTATTGACTTTCTATTCCGATCAGAAGGAAGTCGATGTAAAAAAATTCACGCTGAAAACCGGTGACAATACATATACTTCATATGGAACAAGCAGCGGCGTTGCACTTCGCCAAAGCAATGTTTTGTATTATCATCAGCCTTATACATTGGCATATTTCTACATTCCTTTTACGGAGTTAGGTCATAAAGTTACAACTTATGACGAACTTCAGTCTGCGCTTCTCAAGAGCGAGGACTATGTAATCACTCTCGGAAAAGATATTACAAAAGAAATCGGTCTCGGAAAAACAGAAGAGAGCGAAGCAGCTCAACTTACCGTCAACGGCAAAAAGTGGCTCAACCTCAACGGCAAAAAGCTCAAGGTAGTTGACCATTCCGATGTAACAAGCGACAAGGATGAATCACTTAGGTCATACAGAACCCTTTTCACTGTTTCAGAGGGTGCAGAATTAATAGTTGACGACACCCGAGGCAAAGGTGAAATAAAATACGATGCTCACTTTATTTCGCCAAACTTTTTTGCTATAGTTTATGACGAAGCTTACTATTTCAGTGTTCCTGAAAGAAACATGTTTAATGTTCGCGGTAAGCTTACCGTAAACGGCGGTAAATTTGATGCCGGTGGTGCTAAAGAGCAATATCTTGCCGATGAAGCATGCAATGCTTATCAGATTGCAGCAGGCTATATCTGTAAAACTGAAGGCAGTGGTCAGGCGACTTTTAACGGCGGCGAATTTATCGGTCATACATTTTCCGAAAAAATTGAACAATATTATCGTGTAGTAATGCCGGGCCCGCAATCAGATAAATTCAAGGAATTTAACGGTGGACCGTATTATGTCCTCAGCGGTAACATTACAATAAACGGCGGCGATTTCATCAATGAGGGTGTCGGAGCTTTTGTTGACAAAGAAAATTCATCAAAGCTGAAGATTTTTAACGGAAGTTTCGATGTTAAAACACATTCTAAATTACGCGCTCCCATTACAGACTCAGTAGATAACTCCTGCATGGATTGGGAAGTGGCAGCATTCAACATTCCTGAAGGTTCATGGAACAGCAATGATTCTCTTTTCCTCAAGGACGGAAAGCTTTGCTTTAGTCCTGCAAAGGATTTTCTTGATGACTATGCAGAGGACGCTCGCATTGATATTTTTAAAATCGATTTTTATCGTGCAAATCCCGGACTTTCAGGCAAAAACATAATAGCAGAGGTAAATTATGCTATAGGTACAGAAGAATTCACCGTTGTTGGTCAAACATCAACAACATACACTAACTTCCTCTATTCAGCAAAGTTACCTCCGCAGTACCTTATCGACAAGGGTTATGTACTTAATATCAGAGGTACTTTGTTTGACCCGTCCGGCAAGCAGTTGTATATGGAAGCAGAAGATGACAGCTATGTTACTTTGTATCCTGAGGACTATTGCACAACTCCCGGCACATATACATATAAGGTTACCTTTGTGCTTATGGATAAGGATGGTAAGCTTTGCGGTGTTAAACCCTACACAGTGCTTATCAATGCCGTTACTCCTTGTGAAACTCACAATTACAATGTAATCAAAAACACTGCAACCTGCACATGGCGTGGCACAATAACCGAAGTCTGTACCAAGTGCGGTAATGTCAATACAGACACCAGTGCTGCTCTCGGTCACACATATGAAGAATATTCAGATCCCTGGTCATCTGATAGTATGTACCATTGGAAGTATTGCTACAGATGTAATAAGACTTTCGACAAAGGAGTCCACGGTTACAGAGCAGGTGAAAGCGTATGCGTGACCTGCGGTCTTGACAACAGCTGCGACTACGGCAACGCAATGGATCTTGAACGCAATGAAACTCACCATTGGTGGGCTTGTGAAACTCATGCTCCCGAAGATGCCTGCCCCAATGACCACAAGTTGGAATATGGTGCACACGAAGCGTGTTCTTATGAAGATCTTGAGGGAAGTACATTGGACGGCGTTACAAACACACTCTACAACTGTGGCGAAGGCTATGTCTGCGACGGCTGCGGTCACTATTTTGGTGAAACGGGTAATCATACATGGGTAATGTGGAGAAGAATTCCGGCAACCTGCTATTCAGAAGGTAGAAATATTTACAAATGCACCAACAGCGGTAAAATTGACCCGAAAGGCAACACAGTCAACTGTGGCTACAAGTATGTCACAATCCCTAAAACAGATCATACATGGACTCTTGTAAGCGACACCGCAACCTGTAAGGCAGGCGGCAAGGCAACTTATAAATGCACAACAACAGGCTGCACAGAAACAAAGGTTGTTGATTCTCCGGCAACAGGTCATATCTACGGTCTTGTTTCCGACACGGCAACCTGTACTTCGAGCGGCGAGGCAACATATAAGTGCAATACCTGCAGTGCAAGCTATAAGGAAGTTTCACCCGCAAAGGGTCATAACCACATCGAGGATTCCTATGTAGCACCCACAACCGAAGCTGAAGGCAAAATCACCTATAAGTGCACCGATTGCGGCAACGTCAAAACGGAAACACTCGAAAAGCTTTCTGTTATCAGAGAGCCCAAAACAAAGAGTATCAACTGCAAAGACGGTGTTCTTATCCGCCCGAATTTTGCGGTTATCCCCGAAGGCGCAAAGGTTGAATGGACCGCAAGCAACGGTTGCTTCAACTGGAGCGTTGATGCAGAGGGTAACGTTAAAGCAATTTCAAATTCAAGCGGTGACACAACCTTCTCTGCAAAAGTCAAGCTTGCAGACGGCACATATATGACCGATATGTACGGCAACGAGGTTGTTGACCAGACAACTGTCAAATCAAACGCAGGCTTCTTCCAGAAGATTATCGGCTTCTTCAAGGGTCTGTTCGGTCTTACAAAGATTCACGAATAATTCAATTACCCAAGGCGGCAGAGCAATCTGCCGTCTTTTTTATGGATAATCAAACGGCAACAACGTAGGGGCGACGTTTCGTCGCCCCTACGAAAAAAATTAAAAATTTTTCATTTCTGCACTAAAGTACAATGTGCAAACCGAAAAAAGGTGATAGAATTATGATGTCAAGATATATCCTTGCGGATATACAAAAATGTAAAGGAGAGTTTTTTATGAAGAAAACACGCAAGATTATAGCGGCTGTTATGGCAATCGTTATGATTGTTGCCGCAATTCCGATGACAGCTTTTGCGGCTGATTACACAATCGCACTCAACGAAACAAAGTCTGTTACCGCTCCTAAAGATGCTTATGCGGAATTAACCTTTACCCCCGAAGCAGACGGCAAATACGTTGTCTATTCCGATAACGGCGGCAAAGATGATGAAATTGACCCCTACGTTTATGTCTATGACGCTTTCGGCACTCGGATTGCATCTGATGATGATAATGATTATACCTGGGATTATAATTTCTGCTGTGAGTTTGAAGCGGAAGCAGGTGAGGTTTACTATTTGCAATTTTGTGCTTATGATGACACTGTTACATATGACGTAACAGTTGTAAATTATGCAGAAATCTCACATCAGCCCACAGCTGACGAGCCTTATGTTGAAATCGCTCCCGAAGTAAATGCTTCTTATCAGTGGTATAAAGTAAGAGAAGGCGAAGCAGAAATCACAGATAAGTACATAGTTAAAGTTGCAGAACTTGATACAGTTTCAACTTACAGTGAATCTGTAGGCTGGACTCCTGCTCATGAACCTGCAATTTATGATGAAGACAAAAATTATTATCACTTCTTCTGGATTTATCTTGAAGAAGGCGACAAATTAACTCTTGATATTAACGGTACTGTTGAAGAATGTATCGGTATTGAATCCGATGAAGATTATATAGATTATGAGTTAACAGCAAGCGAAACAAACGGAAGCTACACCTTTGAAGTGGAATACACAGGTGTTTATGCCGTTTATTGCTACGGCGAGCCCGGTCTTACCGCAAAAGCAACTGTAAACGGCACATATCTTGAAAAGGTTGACGGCGCAACAGATGCAACACTCACTCCCGACGAAAAATGCGAGTATATCTGTATCGTGACTTACGATGCCGGCAGATATGAACTCTCCGACAAGGTTGAAATCACAGAGGTTATATGCGAACATTCATACACAGACGGCAACGATGCAACCTGCGATCTTTGCGAATATAACCGTGCAGAAAACTGCGGTTGCAAGTGCCATCAGGGCGGTATCGCAGGCTTCTTCTTCAAGATTGTTCTCTTCTTCCAGAAACTTTTCGGTCAGAACAAAGTCTGCGCTTGTGGCATGAATCACTAATTGAACAAACAAATCTGACGGCAGAGCAATCTGCCGTCTTTTTTATATAAAAATATAAAATATTTTTAAAAAAAGTTTCATTTCTGCACTAAAGTACAATGTGCGATTTATTTTTATTTGTTAAAATCTAACTGTAATGAGTGTTAAAAGGAGGAAAAGAGTTTGAAAACAATAGTTGTTAACATTCAGAACGGTTTGCTTGCCGAAGCAATAACACGCTCCCTGCGTGAATCGGGCGAGTTCAAGCCGTTTCGCATAAACGGTCACAGCGAAAGCATTCCTTTTGACTGCGAAACTCTTTCTGCCGATATTCTTTTGATGGAAGTTTCCTACGCTCCTTCAACATCTCTTGAAATCCGACTTAACACGGCAAAAGAGCTGCGTGAGAATCTTCCCAAATGCAAAACCGTAATGCTCTGCGATGAAAATTCCGCACCCGATATTGCCCGTGAGGTTATGCTTGCCAAGAAAGACGGCAGAATAGATGCTTTCTTTTTTTCATCGGTTACTCAAAGCTATCTGAATGCGGCACTTTGTGCTTTATAAGGAGATTAAGATGCTTAAACCTGTTACCAAGGATTTTTCGGATTATTCAACTCTTGAAAAGTTTGAGTTCGAGTTTTACTGTGATTGCTGTAAAAAGGCTGTAAAAACGCCTGTGCTTGAATTTGTTTCGGGCTTCAAAAGAAAAAGATTTCTGAACGGTGATATGAAAAAAGCCAGAGATATTATTTATGCGGCAGACCACGACAGCGCTTTTGAAAGAGCAAATATCGAGGCGATGTATGAATTGAACCGCTGTGAAATTTGCGGAGCTATGGTTTGTGAAGATTGCACCGTTTACGGCAAGAATCTGAACGGCGGAGTATGCTGCAAAAAATGTGATGAAAGCGAGAAATAACAATATGAAAAACTTAAAAAAACTTACGATTCTTCATTCAAACGATTTGCACGGCGACTTTCTTGCCGAAGAAATTGATTCAAAGCTCGTTGGCGGTGTTTCAATGCTTTCGGGATATGTCAACAAGGTCAGAAATGAAGAGAAGAACGCAATCTACTGTATTGCAGGCGATATGTTCAGAGGCTCGGTTATTGATTCCGAATATCAGGGCGTTTCAACAATCGAAATTATGAATATGCTCTCGCCCGACGTTGTTACCGTCGGCAATCACGAAACGGATTACGGCATTTCTCATCTTCTGTTTATTGAAAAATGCGCAAAGTTTCCGATTATCAACGCCAACTTACATATCAAAACCAACGGTGCAAGGCTCTTCAAGCCTCACCATATAATTGAAATCGACGGAATGAAAGTTCTGTTTATCGGTATTCTGACCGAAGACGTTCTTTCGCAGACAAAGAACGACGGTCTTGTGGGAACATTTGTTGATATCGAGGAAGCTGCACAGGCGGTCGGAAGAATCTGCAACACTTACAATGCGATTGATATTGACTTTACAGTTCTTCTCACTCATATCGGATTTGAAGAAGATAAAAAGCTTGCCGCAAAGCTTGACCCTGCGTGGGGTGTTGATATTATCGTAGGCGGTCATTCGCATACATTTATTGAAGAGCCTGCGGTTGTCAACGATGTTGTTATTGTTCAGGCAGGTACGGGCACAGACCAGATAGGCAGATTTGATATTATGGTTGATACCGATAACAACTGTATTGACAGCTACACATGGAAGAGTCTTCCCATCAATGCCGACAACTGCCCGAGAGATGAGAAACTCGAAGAAATAATAAAGTACTACAAAAAGAAGACAGATATGAAATACGGTCGCATGGTAACGAGATTCAAAAGGCAGCTCACTCATCCGTCACGCTACCGTGAAACCGAGCTCGGCGGTCTGTTTGCGGATATTATGCGTGACAGTCTTGGTCTTGACCTTATGCTTCTCGGCTCGGGAAGTGTCCGTTCAACGGAGCTCGGTCCGATTGTTCTTTATCAGGACCTTGCGGAATGCTTCCCTTACGATGACCCTGCGTATATGCTCCGTGTTACGGGTGAACAGCTCAAACGAATGATAAAATTTATGCTCCGTGACGAGGTGTGGAAAGGCTCGCATTGCGAATTCTATCAGTTCTCAAAGGGAACAAGAGTTGTCTATGACTGCAACACTCACGAAATCAAAAAGTTCACCTTTAACGGCGAACCTCTTGATGATGAGAGAATTTATAAAATCGGTCTTCAGCATTTCCATTTCAAGAATCTTGAAAACTTCTTCTCCGTTCCCTATGACGAGGTTGCAAAGAACGGCAAGCCCCGAATGGTTTCAACCTCTTGCAGAGAGATTCTTGATGAGTATCTTTCCGTTCATAATGCTCTTGATCGTGAAATCAGCGGAAGACTTATAGTTGAATGATTATGAAGAAGAACAGACCAAAGGGCAACGGATTCATTTCGGCTTTGCTGATAAACCTCGTATTCGACCTTGAATGGACAATTCCTGCATGGATATTGCTTGCGGCTTATTTCATTTTCAAAATATCAATCTGGTGGTTTGTCGGTGCGCTTATCGTATGGGTTATCGGCGTTGCAATAAAAACAGCGGTTTTCTCGTGGCTTGTTCACGTCGGTAATATTCCCGACCCGCCCAAAGAAAACAAAAATCCCTATTCATCAAAAGGTTATAAACCTAATAAATAAGGAGGTAATATATGAGAATTCTGAAAAAAGTTGTCTCTCTTGCATTGTGTGCCGTTATTCCTTTCACCCTTGAATCCTGCTCCGATGAAGGCGGCGAAGAAAAAGTTACTTCAACAACACAAGTTTCGTCAATCGAAAGTACAACGGAGAGCAAAGAAGATTTGTTGGCAAGGGTAATTGAAGCCAATCTTCTTGAAAACCTTCTCAAAAGAAACGAAAGCGTTTCTTTCAAAACGGAATATGACGGCGAATCAACAACGGAGATTTATTTCACATTCAATTCTGAAACAGTCAGAGCTGTTGACCAGAATCTGTACTATGCAGAAGAACACTTGATTGTTGTTGAATACAAAGACATGAATCTACTGTCTGTTAACAACGGAAGATTCGGTGTCCGTGCATTTTTTGATATGTTCGGAACAAAAGAAGAAAATGAAGATACGCCGTGGTATAACGACACAATCGCATATCCGCTCATCAATGATAATCTCAGCCTGAGAGAAGAAACTGACGAATATTACATCTTCGAAAATCTTGATGACGACCCCGACGATGAGCTGTATATTCAGACTGTTTGCTATGTTGACAAACAAACCCTTAACATAGTTAAAACGGTTCACGACAACGACGGATATGTTGTTGAAGATGAGTATATTTACAACGAACCGAATGAATTGATGAATGTACTTGATGATTGGAGCGGCGAAATGAAAACCGTTACGGTTGTGTATGAAACATATAAAGACGGCAATCCCGTAACATATACCGAAGAATATGAAGTTCCGTACAGCTGGGAAGTAGTTGCAGATAATAATTTATATGATACCCCTGCATTTTCAGTTTATCTTGACGAAGGCTACACACAGGAATATGAATATCCGGGTGACGGAATTGATTACACAATCTATGTAACAACTGCAATGGGATAAGGAGGTAATGCCAATGAAAAAAATAACAGCCGTTCTGCTTGCGTTGATTATGCTGCTCTCATTTGCAGCCTGCGGCGGCAAGGGTGACGGCGAAACAACAACCGAAGCTCCGTCGGTTCAGCAGACCGAAGAAGCAGACACAAAGGGTAACGGTTCTGCAAACGACAAGGGCGGCAATAAAGAGGATGACAGCGGAAACCTGCTCATAACTCTTTATAATTCCGATTCAGACGAATATCACGCTCTGAAAGGCAAAATCGAAACCTTTGATACGGGCATTGACAGCGAATACGGTATGACGGGATTCAGATTTGTTTCACCCAAAAACGGTGTCAAGGTAAGGCTTGAAGGCATTATGTGGTCACCGATTGTCAATGATTATGAGTGCGACTACACATACCTTGAAATCACAACCGAAAAAAACAAGATTTATGAATTTGATTGCTGTGTTACCGAAACAATTCCCGATTTCAGACTTGTTGCGGAATACGACGGAAAATCATCCGAGTATTACATGTCGATGGACGGCGAATCCGTAAAAAATGTTATTGAAATGATGGGTGAGGATTTCGTTCCCGAAGAAATAACCGAAGATTCAGCGTTTTATCAGCTTTGCGTTGCCCGTGCAGCATCGAAGATTTATTATGACGGCTTTGCCGAAAACGATGACCCTGCCGTTGTGTGGGATACCGTTGCTTATGCCGTAACGCTCAACCACGCAAAAATGGTTGGCGAAACATATTATGATGTTATCTCTTTGACAACATGGGAACTTGAATCGTATATGGATTCAATGTATCCCGAGTTAAAAGGAAATTATCCCGGAATTCCTGAAGAATGTAATGTTGAAGGCAGTATGAAGCAGTATTCGGATTATGATGTCACACCGTATCTGTTTGAAAGATTCAGCACCAACGAATTCTACGGCGTTGAGGATAACGGTGACGGAACGTATTCCGTTAAAATCAGAATTGACGATTACAGATTTGAAGGCTATGAGGAATTCGGTCTTGCAGTAATCGTTAAACCCGATGCAAACAGTCCTTTCGGCTACGTAATCACAGATGTTGTTGATTGCGATTTGCCCAGAGGATGAGAATAAATTTATAAATGAATTTCTGAAAGGAGAAATTTAATATGGGACTTATTAAAGCAGGATTAGGAGCACTCGGCGGTGTACTCGCAGACCAGTGGAAAGAATTTTTCTACTGCGAATCACTTGAAAATGATGTGCTGATGGTGAAAGGCTCAAAGAGAGTCGGCGGCAGAAGCTCCAACACCAAGGGCAGCGATAACATCATTTCCAACGGCTCGGGTATTGCAGTTGCAGACGGTCAGTGCATGATTATCGTTGAGCAGGGCAAGATTGTTGAAGTTTGTGCAGAGCCCGGTGAATTCACCTATGATTCTTCAACAGAGCCTTCAATCTTCTCAGGCAAGATCGGCGATACAATTAAGGAAACCTTCAAAACCGTCGGTAAGAGATTTACATATGGCGGCGACACAGGCAAAGACCAGAGAGTTTACTATTTCAACACAAAGGAAATTCTTGATAACAAGTTCGGCACACCCAATCCCTTTATGTTTGAGGTTGCCAACAAAAGACTTGGTCTGTACCGTTCAGTTCAGGTAAGATGCAACGGTATCTATTCCTACAGAATTCCAGATCCTCTTCTTTTCTACACAAAGATTGCAGGTAACGTAGACGATGAATACAGAAGAGAAGAAATCGACAATCAGCTCAAAACAGAGTTTATTTCAGCTCTTCAGCCTGCATTTGCAATGCTTACAGAGCTTGAACTCCGCCCCGCACAGATTCCCGCACACACAACAGAGCTTAAGGATGCGCTCAACAAGGCACTTGCAGTTGAATGGACACAGCGCAGAGGTATTTCTGTTGAATCCATCGCACTTAATCCGATTACTCTTACTCCCGAAGATATGCAGAAAATCAATCAGATGGAAGATGCCGCAACAATGGGCTCAAATCCGTTTATGATGGCAGGCAGAATGGCAGATGCTCAGGCAAATGCAATGGAAGCAGCCGCCAATAACCCTGCAGGCGCAATGACAGGCTTTATGGGAATGGGTATGGCAATGAATGCAGGCGGTAACTTCAACCCTGCGGCAATGTATCAGGCAGGTGTTCAGCAGCAACAGCAGATGGCACAGCAGCAGGCTGCAGCGGCACCTGCACAGTCAGCTCCCGCAGCACCCGCAAACGGCTGGAAATGTGCTTGCGGAGCAACCGTAAGCGGCAACTTCTGCACAGAATGCGGAGCAAAGAAACCTGCCGAAGAAGGCTGGACTTGTTCCTGCGGTGCAGTGAACAAAGGTAAATTCTGCCCCAACTGCGGTGGTAAGAAGCCTGAGGGCGCACCTCTTTATCAGTGTGACAAATGCGGCTGGAAACCCGAAGACCCCCACAATCCTCCCAAGTTCTGCCCCGAATGCGGTGACATCTTCAACGAAAGCGATGCTAAATAATTAAATTGTAATAAATATTTATTTTAAAAGGAGAAAATTATTATGGGACTTTTTGATAAGAAATTTTGTGACATCTGCGGCGAAAAAATAGGACTTCTCGGCAACAGAAAGCTTGAAGACGGCAATATGTGTAAGGATTGCGCAAAGAAGCTTTCACCCTTCTTCAGCGACAGAAGAAGCTCAACAATCGACGAAATCAAGCAGCAGCTTGCATACAGAGAGCAGAACAAGCAGGCTCTCAATGCATTCAGACCCAACCTCACATTCGGTGACGGCAAGAAGATTTATGTTGATATGGCTAACGGAAACTTTGTTGTTTCATCTCTCAGCCCCAACAACTGGGATGACGAGAATCCTGACGTTATGGCTCTTTCCTCAATTATGAGCTGCAACCTCAAAATTGATGAGGATAAGGACGAAATTTATACTCAGGGCAAGGACGGTCAGAGAGTAAGCTACAATCCTCCCAGATATAAGTTCTACTATAATTTCATTCTTGAATTTACGGTAAACAATCCCTATTTTGACGATTTCAGAGTTCAGCTCAATACATTCCGTGTTGAGGGTATGGGCACAATGGAATACAACAAATATCAGCAGATGGCTATGGAAGTTATCAACACCCTCACTCCCGGCAGAGGCGGCGCAATGCCCAATATGATGAATGGCGGTATGCCCATGAATAACGGTATGCCTATGAATCAGGGTTATGCTCCCGCAAACGCTTACGGTCAGCCTCAGGCAAATCCCTATGCACAGCAGAATCCTTACGGTCAGCCTCAGGCAAATCCCTATGCACAGCAGAATCCTTACGGTCAGCCTCAGGCAAACCCCTATGCACAGCAGAATCCCTATGCACAGCCTCAGGCAAACCCCTACGCACAGCAGAATCCCTACGGTCAGCCTCAGGCTAACCCCTATGCACAGCAGAATCCTTACGCACAGCAGCAGCCTAATCCCTATGCACAGCAGCCTGCACAGGCTCCCGTTGCACAGAACTGGGTTTGCCCCGCTTGCAACGCAACAAATGACAGCGGTGCATTCTGCGCTTGCTGCGGAACTCCCAAGGCTAACTGATGAATAACAGAATGAAAGTTGCGATAACCGTGATTCTGGTCGGTGCTGTTGCCATTGCCGCAGCGGTCGGCGTGTGGTATTACAAAACAAAGTTTTATGTGCCCGATAAAGGCGGAATGGAGCGAGATTTATCCGATACGGTTATTTCCTGCTCCTATTCCACGGGCGGTGGAATGAACGGTGGCTCAATGAGTATGAGAATCTTCCTTAACGAAAACAATGAGGTTTGGTTTGAATATTATAATCAGCCGTTTGTCGGAGCAGAGGAAGAGTCTGCAAGCTACCGGATTGACAATACCGCCATTGAACAGATAAGGCAGAAATGCAGTGAATACGGTGTTCTCGGCTGGGGTGAGCTTGAATTGAGCGAATTACAGCTTCTTGATGCACCCACAACTTCCGTGAGCTTTGTTTACGGCGACAACGAATATTATTCTGTAAGATCAGACTATGACCTTCCCGAACAAGGATACGGTTTCTTTTCGGCGTTCTATAAAATTCTTGAACAATACAAAACGCAAGGAGGTAATTAACCTTGTCAACATTACTTGAACAGAAATGTCCGTGCTGCGGCGGTGCGGTTGAATTCAACGTCGGTGCACAGCGACTTAAATGTCCTTATTGCGATGCGGAATTTGATATTCCCGCAATGCAGCAGGCAGAAGAATTTGCAGCAAATACTGTTGAACAGATTAACTGGAATTCGCAGGGCAGTCAGTGGGGTGCAGGCGAAACAGACGGTATGAGCGTTTATGCCTGCAATTCCTGCGGCGGCGAAATCGTTGCCGATCAGACGACGGGCGCAACAAGCTGCCCTTATTGCGGCAATCAGGTTGTTATGAAGGGTCAGTTCTCGGGTGCTCTCAGACCCGACCTCGTTATTCCCTTCAAGCTCGATAAAAAAGCCGCAAAGGAAGCGCTCAAAAAGCATTTCAGAGGCAAAAAGTTTGTTCCCAAGGCATTCCTTGCCGAAAACAAGCTTGACGAAGTAAAGGGTGTTTTCGTTCCCCATTGGCTTTTCAGTTGCGATGCGGTTGTCAACGCAACATATCAGGCTGAAAAATATAAGCATTGGTCGGACAGTAAGAACGAATACACCGAAACAACCGCTTACAATGTTTACAGAAGCGGCTCAATCGGCTTTGACAATGTTCCCGTTGACGGCTCAACAAAAATGCCCGACGACCTTATGGAGTCAATCGAGCCCTTCAATCTCAACGAAGCCGTACCTTTCAACACGGCGTATCTTGCAGGCTACCTTGCAGATAAATATGACGTTGACGTAAACCAGAGTATGGGCAGAGCAAACGAGAGAATTCAGGCAAGCGCACTTGATGCGTTTGAAGATACCGTTGAGGGCTACAATGCCGTAACTCCCATGCAGGCGGCAATACAGGTTGCAAACGGCTCATATAAGTATGCTCTTTATCCTGTATGGATTCTCAATGTCAAGTGGAAGGGTCAGAATCACACCTTCGCAATGAACGGTCAGACGGGTAAATTCGTCGGCAATATCCCCACGGAAGAAAAGAAAGCCAAGCTCATCGGCGGTCTCGGCGGTGCGGCTGTGGGCGCTCTTATCTACATAATTATCAACATTATTTCATCACTTTAAGGAGGTGCGGAAGAAATGACTAAAAAGATTTTTGCAATTCTCATTGCGGCTACGGTCTGCCTTTCAATGGCGCTTTCCGCATCGGCTTATACAAGCCAGTATGTTTATGACCCCGATTATCATCTTTCGGACAGCGAACTCTATGAGCTCAACAATTATGCTGCGAGCATAGAAAACGAAAGCGGTTATGCCGTTATCTTCTGCATTATCAGCGATAACTTCGGCGAAACAAATGCCGCATACGCAAGGGAAGCATACGACGCATATACAGATGCGGAAAATGCAATCGTTTATGTTCATAACACCGAAGAAAAGGTTTATGACTATTACATCGAAGGCGATGAAAAGAATATTTTCAACGATAATATTCTTAATGCTATGAAAACCGCTTACGATTCAAATGAAAGTTACTACGGCGGTCTTATGAGCTTCTATGCGACGGCTGAAACAGCTCTTGAAAATGCTGCATATGCTGAGCCTTCCGAAGGCGATAAAGAGGCTGTTACAGAATCAAATTCATATGTAACAATTATTGAAAAGGTTGAAAGAACACTTCCTCTTGTTACCGACGATGCAGACCTCATTCCCGATGGCGTTGAAGCGGAGCTTCTTGCAAGATGCGAAAAAATTGCAGAAGAATATGAAATGGAAGTTGCAATCCACACAACTTACGATTTCGGCGGACTTATAGCTGAGGCTTATGCCGATGATTACTATGATTTCAACGGCTACGGCTACGGCGAAAACGATGACGGTATGCTTGTTGTATATAAGCCCGGCGAAGAAGGCGAAAGAGAAATTTATATCACAACCCACGGTAACGGCTCAGGTGTTTTCTTTGAGGGAATCAGAGACGGCATCATTGCCGATATGAAGGATTACCTTATTGCTGAAGATTACGAAAAGGCATTCAACACATACCTTGACAGAGCGGAAGAACAGCTCAAGCCCGGCACTCCCGTTATCTGGCTCTTTGTTCTTGCACTTGTCGGTGCAGTTGTCGGTCTGCTTATCACAGGCTCAATGACTTCAAAGAACAAGAGCGTTGTTGCTCAGAATCACGCAAAGGTTTATACCCGTCAGGGCAGTATGGTTGTTACGGGCGCTCAGGATGTATATGCATATTCGTTCGTTGACACAAAGCCCAAGCAGACAAGCGACAGCAGCGACGATGACTCAACGCACACAAGCTCTTCAGGCAGAACTCACAGCGGCTCGGGTGCAAAATTCTAAGGAGTGATTATATATGGCACTTTTTGATATGTTCAAAAGCAAAGCGGAAAACGCTATTAAAAAGAGCGTGAATTCTGCTGTAACACAGGGCTTCAACAAAGCAACATCAGCAGTCAGCAATCTCGGAAACAAGAAAGAAAAAATTGTTTTTTCATCTCTGCCTTCAACCTTCGAGGAATTTGCTTCTCTGCCTCAGGCTGCTTTGTCAACTCCGTTTGAAACAGCCGCAATGACCGTTCTTGCCTTCTGCTATTATCCGCAGAACAAAGACCTTGCTTTACAGATGGTTAACTTCCTTCGTGGGCCAAGACCTTTAAGCGGCGGAGATATATCATTTATTGCGGACAGATTCCGTGACAGCGATTATGTTCCCCGTTCTTATTTTGAAGGCTCAACTCCTGCAAACGATTATACTCCTGCAGAACCCTATACAATAATCGTCAGCGAAAGTCCTTATTCATATCAGAATGAGGGATATGCAACGCTTTATATCACATCGGGCGGTGCAGACGCTCCCAGAAGCGTTCAGATGCGCAAGGCAAAGGACGGCAAATGGTATCTCTGGGAGCAGTTTATCCTTGTCGGTATCCGTCAGCCCGAAAGCGCAAACCCTTGGGCATAATCGGAGGTGAATCAAATGGAAGCTTTTAACGGAATTCAATTTGACGGTCGTTTTAATACCGAAGTGATGCAGGGTACATATAAACTGTTTACGGAAGTTAAGTTTACAGCAACTCTCATTATTGAGATTGCGGACCCCGATAAGTTCAATACTATGTTCGGCGGTCAGCTTCCCGTTGACCTTATTAAAAATGATGCATCACGTGTTGCTGAAATGACCTTTACAAAAATGTTTGCGGAAGGCTGCTCTGTTGATGAGCTGAAATATAAGGCAGACACACAGGCTGATTTGATTTTGCAGGACTTCGCAATTGCAGGTTGGGAAGAAAGAGCAGGCATCAGAGCAACCGCAATAAATGATGTGCTTATTGAAATTGACCCCAAAACCGAAAATTTACTTTCGACTGTTGCGACTATGAACATTACTTCTGCTCCTGTTTCTGCACCTGCACCGCAGGGTGAAATATGGCAATGTGCCTGCGGCAATAACAATTCGGGCAAATTCTGTACTGAATGCGGAACAAAGAAGCCTGAAGATTGGGTCTGCTCCTGCGGAATCAGAAATAAAGGTAAGTTCTGCACGGAATGCGGAAAGACGAAAAATCAATAACCAAAGAATATTTTTTGGAGGTAAATTAAAATGAAAAAACTTTTAGCAATTCTTATGGCTCTTGCAATGCTTCTTTCATTTTCTGCCTGCGGCGGTAACGAAAATCCCGACACAACTCAGCCCACCGAAACAACAACCGAAGCTCCCAAGTTCGACGAAACCGTTGTTACAGACGGCAAAACCAACAAACTCACAATCAGAACTCCCATTGATGAGTTTACCTTCAACGAAGCCAACACAGAGGGCAACTTCCTTGCACAGACCAATATCGTCAAGTGCGGTACTCTTGAAAACGCAGAAGTGAATATCGGTGTTGCCTTTGCCGTCACTCATGCAGCATACGATTCAGTTCACGATTATGTAACAAAGAGCTTCAGAAATAATACAATCTTTGAAGAAGGTAAAATCGGCGAATTCACAACATATATCCGTCAGAACGGACCTTCCGCAATGCAGATTATCGTTTGTCTCAACAACTTTGAGTTTGCTATGATTGAGTTCAAACTTCCTGCAGGCGCAAAGAGAGATGATTATGCAGCACTTCGTGCAGGCGAACTCTTCAAGACTGTTTATGATAATCTTACAATCGAAGCAGGTGCGGCAGAAGTTGAAAACACCGATGCAGGCGAACCCGAAGCTCCCGCAAACGGACCTATTACAACAGATAAAGGCTTTGTAACAGTTACTCCTGCAGGCGGCTTTATCTATGACGAAGCACAATCGGATAAAAGCTCACTTGCTTTCGCCAACACTTCTCTCGGTGCAAATGCCGCTGTTTATGTTTATGACGAGCAGAGTATGGAATACGAGGTTCAGAAAAAGCAGTTCGGCTATGCATATCCCAACAAGGAATACACATCGGTAACAATCGGTGCAAACACATATGATGCTATCGAATCCAACACAGGTATCACATATCTTGTGGCAAACACCTCAACCGGTAACGCTATGTACGTTATGGTCTGGAATTGCACGGTTGAAGATGCAACACCCCTTATTGAAACAATCGTAATCAAATAAAACTATTATACGGAGTGGCCGTTTTCGGCGGTCACTCCTATTAATTTAAGGTGATTTTATGAAAAAAATCCTATCTTTTATTTTAGTTTTTTCTCTGATTTTCTGCTTTGCTTCGTGTGTAAAGGATAAGTCCGAAAAACCTGATGCCGAAACAACAACTGTTGCCGACGAAACAGGCAACAACACATCATCCGAAAAGAAAAATGCCGTGGAGTTTCTTTCCGTTTATACAGAAAAAGCCTATGAGTATGAAACGTATACTGAAGAGTATTACTATCTGACAGAGGTAAACTATCAGAAATTGCATCTTTCAGAAGAAAATGAAAAAGAATATCCCCGCCTTGCAAAAGCTCTTGATTCCCTTAATGCTGATAAAACAGAGTTCTATAAGGATAAGGCAAAAGAGCTTGATGAGTATGCATCGGAACAGCTTGATTATTATTATGAAGACGGCGAACAGCCTGCGGTTTACACCGCAAACAACGAATACTTTCTTCAAAGAGCAGATAACGTTGTTCTGAGTATCAGAAGCGATTCCGATGAATTTTCAGGCGGCGCACATCCAAATTACGGCTATGGCGGATATAACTTCGATACCGCAACGGGTAAAGAGCTTGTTATAACAGACGTTATGACCGACATTTCATCTCTTCCCGCAATTCTTTCGGAAAAGATAAATTCAAAAGATGAGTTTGCAGACGGATTTTTCGGCAATCTGGAAGAAGTTCTTTCGGAATATACAGCAGAACAGTTTAACTGGACAATCGGTTATCAGGGTGTAACCTTCTGTTTCAGTCCCTATGATATCGCACCCTTTGCCGCAGGTCTTATTACCACCACGGTTTATTTTGACGAATATCCCGAGCTTTTCAATAAGAAATATACGGTTGCCCCCGAATCCTATGCCGTAACACTTTCCGAATGGAACGATGTTGAGTTCGATATGAATCCGTCTGACGGTAAAAAAGATACTATCAGCGTCGGTCTTTCGTATTACACGGAAGAAGGCTCATATAAAGATATCAGTCTTAATCTCAACGGTAACGAATTCACGGTTGAAGATGTTTATGCTTTCAGTGCCGAATATTATCTTGTCAATTCAAACGGCAGATATTTTATTTATCTTGTGCCCCACGGCTTTAACGATTACACAAACATTCTCGTTTATGACCTGAGCGGCAATGAGATAAAAGAAGCAGGTGAACTTGACAGAACAGCTTTCGGCAGTCTGGTCTGGGAGGATGAAAACGAAGATACCCATCAGGCGAAGCTTCTTTTCAATAATCCCACACAGTTTGTTCTTGAAACAACCTTTGATATTCTCGGAACATACGCTGCCGATAAAACCTACACCGTGAATTCCGAAACGGGTATGCCCGAATCAACCGATGAATTCTATACCATAGACGAAAGATTTGCACACGTTCTTACATCAAAAGAAGCTTTCAACGTTAAAATTCTTCCCGATATGAAAACCGAACTTGTCAAAGCGGGTTCAGAGTTCACACTTCTGCGTACAGACGGCAAAACATACGTTGACGCAAAGCTCGGTGACGGCAGAGAATGCAGAATTTATGTTGAGAGAAACAGAACGGATTATCAGCTCTGTATCAACGGCGTTCCCGAATATGAGATTTTTGAAGAGATTTATTACGCAGGATAAAAAGGAGTTAATTTAAAATGATTAAAAAAATAACGGCAATTATGCTCGCTCTCATTACTGTTTTTGCAATGATGAGCATTTCAATGACTTCGGCATCAGCCGCAACAAAGGTTATTGAAATCAGCAAGTTCCCTTCAATCTATTACGGAGAAACCCTCGAAAATTCAAACCTTACCCCTTGCTTCCCTTCGCTTGACTACAATCAGGTGCCGTATTACTCGGAAGTTTTGTCAACGCATGTTCCTGATTGCGGCGGTGAGATAGCTGACCCGCAAAAGGAATATTATGTGCTCACAACATTCTATATCGGCGGCTATGAGCTTCCTGCAGCCGGTGAATTCAAGGTTGTATATGACGGCAAAGAAATTCCCTGTTATAATTTCAATTCTTATAAGCCCAGTGACAGTGCATATTTTCTTTATAAACATGGCAGTAACGGCAAAGCAATGTGCATTATAAGAATCAAACTCGGTGGTTCTGCAACTCTCGGCACCGGTGTTACCGTTGAAAACGGCAAGGCTTCTGCTTCAAGTGCGGTTATCGGCAATGTTGTAACAATCACTGCAGATCAGATTGACGGTAAGGTTTTTTATTGCTGGAATATCACAGGCGCAACCCCCGAAGATTATTATGATTCCGAAACAACGTTCAAAATGGGTGTTTTCAATGTTACTGCAGAAGCGGTTTACAAAGATTGTGAGTGCAAATGCCATAAAGGCGGAATTGCAGGTTTCTT
Organism: Clostridia bacterium; assembly: GCA_017466365.1. Classification (GTDB taxonomy): domain Bacteria; phylum Bacillota; class Clostridia; order Oscillospirales; family Acutalibacteraceae; genus CAG-177. The sequence continues at coordinate 23,828 of JAFTUG010000010.1, forward strand.
CTATAAGATTGTTCTTTTCTTCCAGACGCTTTTTGGCAATAATCTTGTCTGCGAGTGCGGCGCAGAGCACTAAAATTGAACGCTTTAACGGACGGCAGAGAAATCTGCCGTCTTTTTTAAAAAACTGCACTAAAGTACGATGAAAAACATAAATTTTATGATATAATGATATCTGTAATAATTCGAAATCAGTCGAAGGAGTGGTTGTGTGAAAAATCTGATAGTGTTTGGTTTGGTGCTGATTGCGGTTGCGGCTTGCGTATTGGGGTTAATCAGATACAATGCAAACAAAATTGATACCACAACGCCTGTTTTCAAAACACAGAATATAAACAGCATTACGCTTTTCCGGCTTCCTGACTGCGAAGACGGAGTAGAAGTGCCGGATGAATATAAGGAAGAAGTAGCGGCGTGGCTCGGAACTTTTACCGTTGGTAAAAAAACAGAAGAAGTATTGTGCGGTATAAATATGTTCACTTTCAGAATTGAATATTCGGATGGTACTGTTCTGGTAAACGGTACGGATACAATCACTCTTGACGGGGTTACTTACCATCTGAAAAAAGGCCCGGAGCCTGGATGCATTAATAAATTGTTTGCAGCCGCTTGCGGTTGATGGTATAATAAAAGCAATTAACAATTTCGGAGTGGTGTTATGAAAGATTTCAGCAAAGTAAAGTTCAAATGGACATCCCGTGATTATCAGCAGGCAGTGCTTGATAATTCGCAGAAGCATCTGAAAGATAAAAGAATACATATCGTTGCCGCACCCGGCAGCGGTAAAACCATTCTCGGCCTGGAGCTTGTCCGCAGACAGAATGCGCCTGCACTCGTTATGTCGCCGTCGGTCACAATCCGTCAGCAGTGGGGCGAAAGGTTTGTTGAGGCATATCTTCCCGAAACGGAAAATCCCAATGAATACATTTCTTATTCGCTCACAAATCCGAAGCTGATAACTTCAATCACATATCAGGCACTTCACGCTGCTTTCACAAAATCCGTTATGGAATCCGAAGCGGATGAAGATGAATTTGAAGCCGAAGAAACGCAGGATTTCAGCAATTTCGATTTGCTTTCCGAAATCAAAAAGGCAGGCATAAAAACAATCTGCCTTGACGAGGCGCATCACCTCAAAAGCGAGTGGCAGAAGGCTCTTGAAAAGTTTGTTGCAATGCTCGGTGACGGTGTTACAATCATCGCTCTCACCGCAACGCCGCCCTATGACAGCACACCAGCTGAATGGAACAGATATCAGACCCTCTGCGGAGATATTGACGAAGAAATTTTCGTTCCTCAGCTTGTTATGCAGAAAACTCTCTGCCCTCATCAGGACTATATATATTTCAGTTATCCGACAGCGGAAGAATCGCAGATTCTTGCGAATTACAAAGCAAAAGCAACGGCTGTTACCGATGAAATAATCAGAAGTGGTCTGCTTTCAAAGGCTCTGCAGGTTTCAAATGCGGCAGGTAACGAAGAAATACTCTATGATAACCTTGCAGGCTTCAAATCGCTTGTCTGTGTTGCAAAACAAGGGAATGCCAATATTTCAAAAAGTCTTGAAGAAAAGGTTTTTGAAGGCAGAAAAGCACCCGTTTATTCAATAGCCGAAGCCGAAAAAGCATTTCAGTTTATCATTGATAAGCCCGATGTTTTTACGGAAGAAATCAGTGAAGAATTAAAAGCAATTCTCTCAAAAGAGGCTCTTATTGAAAAAAGAAAAGTCCGCCTTGCTTCAAGCGATAAAATCAACAAAATGCTCGTTTCCTCAACGGGTAAACTCGAAAGCATAAATAAAATCGTTGCAAGCGAATATCGGAATCTCGGCGACTCTCTGCGTATGCTCATTCTCACCGACTACATCAAAAAGGATATGCTGAAGCTTGTCGGCACGGACGAAGAAATCCACGCACTCGGGACTGTGCCCGTATTTGAATCAATACGCAGAACAAACCCCGATGCAAAGGTTGCCGTGCTTTCGGGTACACTTGTTATTCTGCCCGATTCCGCCGTTGAAACTGCGCAGGAAATCGCATATAACGAAGGTGTGCCTTGCAGAATAAAGAAGCTTGAAAACACAAATCACACCGAAATCATTTTCAGCGGCTCAAACAAAAATAAGGTCAGCATCATAACAAAAGCATTTCAGCTTGGTGTTATCAATGTACTTATCGGCACAAAATCCTTACTCGGCGAAGGCTGGGATTCGCCGAATATCAATTCTCTCATTCTTGCAAGCTTTGTGGGCAGCTTTATGCTCTCAAATCAGATGCGAGGCAGAGCAATACGAATTGATAAAAAGAACCCCGAAAAGGTGTCGAATATCTGGCATCTCGTGACCGTTGAGCCCGATTCAAAAGACGAAATCATCAGTGATGATTTTGAAACGATGAAACGCCGTTTTGCCTGTTTCCAGGCACCTGCATATAACAGTGACGTTATTGAAAGCGGAACGGACAGAATTGATATTCTCAAAGCACCATATGATGCAAACGGTCTTGAAAGCATCAATAATCAGATGCTCTCGCTTGCCGCCGCAAGAAACGTTATGGCAGGCAGATGGAATGCCGCCGTCAAAGGCAAAGCAAGACCCGAAATTGAAGAAGTCAGCGAAATTCCCGCAGAAGTTCAGCCTGCAAGTGCAGTACATAAGAACAAGATTTATGCAATAATTTTAGCTGTTTTGATTGTCCTTGCAATAATCATAATCGCAACGACAGGATTCTTCGGCGGTCTGCTCGGATTCATCATTGCGGCAATTGCTGCTGTGTTACTTATAAAATCAGCATCGGTTGTTATGAAGAATTCATCACCCGAAAAAACCGTTTCCAATATCTCAAATGCAATTCTCCGTACACTTAAAGAAATCGGCGAAATCGAGAGCAGAGGAGCAACCGCTTCGGTCAGAAAATCCGAAAAGAAAAATACCATCAACTGTTCTCTTTCAAAAGCAACCGTCAGAGAAAAGAATGTTTTTGCAAAAGCGGTTTCAGAGCTTCTTTCACCCATTGATGACCCGAGATATCTTCTCATCGGCACAAAGGGTATTTCAAAACTCACAAGCAGAAACTATGTTCAGAGCTATGCCTGCCCGTCGGTAATTGCAGTCAATAAAGAAACGGCGGAAATTCTTGCAAAGAATCTCAAATCCGCAGGCGGAAAGTTTGAACTCGTTTTCACAAGAAACGAAAACGGCAGAAAAGAACTTTTCAAATGCCGTAAGTATTCTTATATAAACGCAAACAGCAAGATAGTCAAAAATAAAAAGATTGTGAAATAATGAATTGAAAAATGCCACACAAGCTGATTCAGTCTGTGTGGCATTTTTGTTAAATGTAAACCGTTGAGATAAGAATATCTCACTAAAATAAACAGTCCGTCAACAAGGGAAGGGGAGTTAGTCGAAGAATTTATCAAGGTCTTCTATGGCTTTGACTCTTTGTGACTGGATCAGATGAATATAATAGTTTTCGGTGATTTTTGAATTTGCGTGCCCGAGTAAATCCGAAACAACTCTCACTTCACATCCGTTTCTGAAGAGCATGGAAGCAAAAGTATGCCTGAGTGCATGCACGCCGTAAGAGTGATCTTCGTCAGAAATGCCGATGTTTTTCAGAATATCTTTTAAAGATCTGGAGATGGTGTGTGGTTGCGGTTGCTTTAAATTTGCAGTTGCAACAACATACTTGCATTTTCCGTTTTGCTTCTTTAATTCTATAAGCATATCGTGTGTTTTTTGCGAAATCGGAATAACTCTTACACCGGCTTTGGTTTTGGGTCTGCTTTGAGTGACATGTTTATAATGACCGTCTGTTTTTACAACAACGGAGTTCTTGTTTATAATAATGTGATTATTTTTAAAATCAACATCATTCCACGTCAAAGCGGACAGTTCACTTATTCTCATCCCCGTATACAACAAGAAAAGGATAGCCGGACCGTATCTGTACTTCAGACTTCCGGTGCCGTGCCTTTTCATTGCCTCTTTTTCGATAAGTTTGCACTGATCGGGAGTGAAAGCTTTGTAGTCGGATAAATCGTGTTCGATATTTTTAGGGAGAACGACTCCTTCGCACGGATTAATTCCCGCTTGATTTGTAACCCTGAAATGCCTCAGACAACCGCTTACAGCATTGAACGCTTTCTTTATGGTAGAATATGAGTAACCCTTATCGAAAAGAGAGTTAATCATTTTCTGTATATCCATATATGTAATCTCGGTAATTGGAATGTCACCGATATAAGGATAGACCTGATAGTTCAGAGAGTTGCATTTTGCAATGTAGCTTGTAGGTTTAAGTTTCATTTTTTCTGTGGTTATAAGCCAGTTTTCTGCATAGCTTTTAAAAGATAGTTCGGAGAAAAGCGGAAGACCGTTCTTGGAAAATGCTTTGCTTTTATAGTCGCTAATTTTATCCATAAGAACGGAAATATCTTTTGCTGAAAAGGTTTTTCTTATCTTTTCACTTCTTGATGTAAATTTAAGCTCTGCTCTCCAGCATTGTTTCTTTTGATCAAAATAAATTGATTCACCTTTATTTTTTTCTCTTAAGTTTTGTGATTTAGCCAAATGTTCACCATTCATAATCAAATTTTCAATTGAAAAAAACAGAATCCTAAGAAATATAGAGCAGAGGTCTTGAAAAACGTAACTTTTTAAAATTACCAAACTTTTACCATACCCCATGGTTTTTGAAACTCAAAAACCCTTATATATCAAGGGTTTTTCCTATGACGTCGGAGCCTGCAAAATCTCGATTCCCCAGTTCAAATCTGGGTGGCACCTCCAGTGAAAACCCCGAAACCGTTGATATATAACGATTTCGGGGTTTTTCTTTTTCTTCTGAAAGTTTCAAAAGTCTTAATTATTATTCTAAAATGTCATTAAAATAGCGATTTTTAACCATATTGCCACCAGAAATGCCAACATTATTGCCAACACTTTTTGTTGGCGATTTTTTTATTTGTTCAGTAAAAAATAATGATATTTGTTCCGATTCCTAAAATGAATTTATTTTATGTCAAAACCCTGAAACCCTTATATATCAACAACTTTAGGCTTGCTCTTAACCTCAAAAAATTTTGAGATTTTTAAATTTAAAGATTAAATCTTTACTTTTTTGTGGGAATCTTTTTGAGCTTTTTTTAACTGTTTGCCACTAAATCACCACTTTTTAATAATAAAAATGTCGTTTTTTGGGTGGCAATTTCCGTAAAATATCCACGGTTTTGCCCGCTTTTATATTGTCTATATTTGCAAAGATGACTTTTTGTGGTATAATATTTATATAATCTGAAGAGTTATGAGGTGATACCGTGCCGTTACAAATCATAAGACAAGATATAACCAAAATGAAGGTTGATGCGATTGTCAACACCACCAACGAAGAAATGGTAGGTTACAGCGGCGTTGACCTTGCTGTGCATACTGCCGCAGGTCCGATGCTTGATGCTGAATGCGCAAAAATCAGACCTCTCGGTCTCGGAAATGCGAAGATTACGGGCGCATACAACCTCGATGCGAAGTATGTTATCCATACGTCGGGCCCTGTCTGGCACGGAGGACTGGTGGGTGAGAGCATCATTCTTAAGTCGTGTTACACGGAATCCCTTAAACTCGCCGTTGCAAACGGATGCGAATCCGTTGCATTTCCGCTGATTTCCGCAGGCGCTTACGGTTATCCGAAAGATCAGGTGCTGAAATTCGCAATTCAGGTTATCACAGAATTCCTTTTTGAACACGAACTTAACGTTTATCTCTGTGTTTATGACCGTAAATCCTATGAATTCAGCAGAACTGTTTTCAATGAAATCAGAAGTTTTATTGATGATAATTATGTTGAAGACTTAAAAGCGGATTACAATGCAGAAATCGAATGGCTTGAATCGAGAGTCCTGCCCAATGAAATCAGACGCAGAGATCGTGAAACTCCTGCACCAAAGCTTTGTTCTTCAATGCCTGCACCTCAAACAGAAGAATACAGCAGTGTAAAGAACAAAACACTTGCAGAATATATGAAAGCAATGGATAAATCCTTTGCATACAAACTCTTTGACCTGATTGATTCAAAGGGAATGACCGACGTTGAGTGCTACAAAAAAGCCAACGTTGACAAGAAAACATTTTCCAAAATCAAGTGCAATCCCGATACATACAAGCCGTCAAAGCAGACAGCCGTTGCATTCGCAATCGCACTTGAACTGACCCTTGATGAAACGCAGGATTTGCTTGCATCTGCAGGGCTGACGCTATCACGCAGTTTCACTTTTGATAAGATAATCAGATATTATCTGCAAAAGGGTGTCTACGATATTTTTGAAATAAACGAAGCTCTGTTTGAATTTGACCAGGTGTTGTTGGGTTGCTGAAAAAGTCGCCCGTCGGGAGACCATATCAATTTAATAATATGCTATAGTGTGGTTGTAAGGTTGAGAAACCAAGCAACCACATTTTTATTTTTGGAGGACAAAACAATGACAGGTGCAATTATCGGCGACGTTGTCGGCTCGAGATTCGAGTTTGACAATTACAAATCAAAGGATTTTGAAATGTTCCATACGGAATGCGATTTTACCGACGATTCGGTTATGACTCTCGCAATCGCAAAGGCACTCACTCAACACAAATCTATAACGGACTACGAAGCGTTCAAAACCGAGCTTGTTGAGGTTATGCATGAGGTTGGCAGGAGATATCCTCAATGCGGTTTCGGCGGAAGATTTTTCGACTGGATTCTTTTCAGGCGTACAGAACCCTATAACAGTTACGGCAACGGCTCTGCGATGAGGGTTTCTCCCGTCGGCTGGTTTGCGAAGTCGCTTTCAGAATGCGAAGAACTCGCAAAGGCAACTGCTGAAGTTACCCACAATCACCCCGAAGGAATCAAGGGTGCGGTATCTGTTGCAGGTGCAATTTATCTTGCAAGAACGGATCACACAATGGATGAAATCAAAGAATACGTCAGCAAATTCTATACGATTGATTTCACTCTCGACGAAATCCGTGAGGACTATGATTTCTATGAGATTTGCCAAAAATCCGTTCCTCAGGCATTTGAAGCCTTCTTTGAGTCAACAAGCTTTGAGGATACAATCAGAAACGCAATTTCCATTGGCGGTGACAGCGACACAATCGCCACAATCGCAGGTTCAATTGCCGAAGCATACTACGGTATAAACGAAGATATGAAAGAAACGGCACTCTCATATCTTGACGACTATCTTCTTGAAATTGCCGAAAACTTCATTGAAAAATTTATGAAATAAGGAGACAGAACAATGAAAAACAGCATCACAGAACTCGTATTTATCCTTGACAGAAGTGGCTCAATGGCAGGACTTGAGAGCGACACAATCGGTGGATTCAACGCTATGATTGAAAAACAGAAAAAGCAGGACGGCGAATGCTATGTTTCAACTGTGCTTTTTGATAACGTATCCGAAGTGCTTCACGACAGAGTGAAGCTTTCTGAAATCAAGCCTATGACAGACAAAGATTACACCGTCAGAGGATGCACCGCTCTCATTGATGCAATCGGCGGTGCGATCCACCACATCGGCAACGTTCACAAGTATGCCAGACCCGAAGACGTGCCCGAGCACACAATGTTCATCATCACAACCGACGGCATGGAAAACGCAAGCCGCCGTTATTCGAGCGATAAAGTAAAGGCGATGATTGAAAGACAGAAAGAAAAATACGGCTGGGAATTCCTCTTCATCGGTGCGAATATCGATGCAGTTGAAACTGCTGCAAGATACGGCATCGGCGCAGACAGAGCCGTAAACTACAATGCCGATAAAGAAGGCACAAGCATCGTCTATGAATCCGTCGCAAAAGCAGTCTGTAACGTCAGAGCCTGCGCTCCTCTTTCCGCTGATTGGAGCAACGATATCAACGAAGATTATATCCGCAGAGGTAAAAAACACAGATAAAGAGAGTTTTATCGGACATCAAAGATGTTAGACTATAGCCATAACAATAAAATGAATGTTATGACTGACAGAAAAGGGGCGGTGAGAATTGGACAAATCAGATTTGGAAACACTGGTAAATTCGTGTCTTTCGAGCCAGAAAAATTATTTGCCAATTTATTCCAATGTTTATGTTTTTTCGGACAAACCTCATCCACACAAAGAGCGAATTCTTCGTTACTTAAGATTGTTTAATTATTCATGGGTTTCATCACAGTGTATATTTGATAAGAAGAACCATCAATTCATAGAGATACCCGAGAAGCTTTATAACGATGAAAAATATGAGTGGAGCGAAAGTGATATATATCACTTTGAAAAGTACAATTTGATTCTTAACAAAGAATTTATAAACCATATTTTAAATTCTCCGAAAAGCGAAATGGAAATCAAATACGAGGAATATTTAAAATCAGATGACAAAACCAAAACAATAAACGGCAAAGAATACTATAAAATTGTAGATTGTGACATAGGCAATGTATTTGGAATTATGACTGTTCCGTATGAAGCTGTTCCTAAAGCCAATGTTTGGCTTGTCGATGAGAACGGATTCAAATTTTTTACCGGTGGTTTGGTACATATCAGGTTTTTCGGAGATATTCCGGAATGGTATTTAAAACTTGCAACTGTTGGTATTAATGTAGTTAAACCGAGTAAAATCGGCGAATATGTGCGGATGTGTGAGGAAGATGATATGGAGGATTGTAAATGAAATCTGGAAACGATAATTATATAACAGATAATCTTCAAACGCCATGTGGTGTAATTTATGTTGTTGATGAAGCCGGAAAGAGAATTCCTTTTTCTGTTTGTAAAAACTCTTTCGATTGTGATTATGAATTTGAAAGTTCATCCGGTATAACCAAGAAAATAAATACAGACACCAATTTTTCGTTAATGATAAAAACCTCCGATTTGAAGCTTCACGCTAAAAACAAAATATATCTTGATGGAATCCCTTTGGATTTTGGCTGCAGTGGTGAACGGGTTGAATGCGTATCGGGTGGGAATAATGGATGGTTTATAGCAATAGGTGCATACTCGCCAAATGATGAAGAAAAAACGCATCAATCATATTTATACTCAAAAAAGTCAGGATACTATGAACAAGGCTATATTGTTGAACCCGTGAAATACGACGAGAGTAAATTTGAGTGGTACGATGTTGAAATGCTGGAAGATAAATCGGGATTCTTATTTTGGTTAATAGATACCAAACGTGAATACATCTTTTTTAATGTTGCCTGGATTAAATGCGAACCGGACGACGAATGGCATTATGAAGCTGTTGTTCAATTCTGGACAACATAACCGTTAAATCTTCTTGACGGGATAATTTTTTATGGATGATTAAAAACGGCGGCAGGTTTATTCCTGCCGCCTTAGCTTTATCTGTTGTTTTAAATTGTTCTTTGAGGGGTATTCAACCGCGTTTGCATTGTTGCCTAACGAAAAGAGCATTTTGAATTTTATTCGAATATTGCAACTCCGCACAAGGAACCTAAATATCTTTTTTCATTTTTATTAATTTGATTTTGTAGCTTGAAGCAAAATGATAATACTGAGTTGATTTTTAATTTATAATATGTTATTTTAGAATTGTAAAATTAAAGGAGGCGACCTTATGGCTGAAATGACGGCAATTCAGGAAAAGAACAACACAAATCAAACCGGCTCAGCAAAACTTATGTCCAACAGCAGAAGATATGTCGGCTCAAAAGAATCATTGGCGTATGTTGTTTACGATATTTCACAAAGCTACAACATAAATAAATATCAGGATATTTTCATAACCGACGTTGTTAAAATCGGTCTCAGCTTTCAGACGATAGTCACTTTCGTCATCGGAATATGGGATGTTATAAACGACGTATTCCTTGCCGCAATCGTTGACAAAACAAGAACAAGATTCGGCAAATTTAGACCGTGGCTCTTTATTTGCTCCGGACCGGGTTATCTTTTGTCACTCATATATTGGCTTTTGCCCATTATATTTGCCGCTACCGACCCTTACCATGCAGGCAAGCTTGCATTTTATATGATTTTTCAGCTGATAAGCAACCTTAACGGTTCACTTGCAACAATTTCAAGAACAGGTATGCTTTCGACCATAACACCGAATGTTATTGAGAGAACAAGGCTCATCACACAGGCGAGTCTTTTTTCCGGTTTTATTGAAAAATGGCCCGAAATATTCATGGGACTTCTTATTGACCTTATCAATCACGGAACGCTTAAAATACAAATGAGAACTCTTTATGTTACGGCAGGCATTTTTACATCAACAGTTGCTGCTGCAATGGGTTTGTTCTTTGTTTTTACTGCTAAGGAAAGAGTTGCTCAGAGAGTTGAAAAACCGAGCGTTATTCAGGGTATCAAATCGATTATGAACAATAAGCCGTTGCTGATTCTCACAATTACCGATTTCCTTACGGCGTTCGGTATGAATTCGGGGACGAATTATTACTACATAAATGTTCTCGGTCTTGCTTCCATGACAACAATTGTAGGTATTCCCGGAGCGTTTGTCTCACCCACCAGCTATGCCTTTGTAACAAAGGCAAGAGAAAGATTTTCAACAAGAGCTCTCTGGATTTTCAGCTCTCATTTCGGTGATTTTCTGATGATTTTTGTTTACCTTATCGGCTCGATTAACAAGAACTACAAAAAGCTTGCGGTTATGATACCTGCATTTATGATAAGAGAAACGATATGGATGACTTGCTGGGGACTTATGAACGTTATCCCCGAAGAAATGCGTAACGAAACCATTGACTACGGTGAATGGAAAAACGGCTACAGAACGGAAGGCATGACGGGCGTTGCCAAGGATCTTGCAAGAAAACTTGTCGGAACTCTCGGCGCATCCATAAAAGCCTTTATTTTAAGCAAAATCGGTTATGTTGAAGGTGCAGGATACGGCAACCAAACCGAAAAAACAGAATATCTTCTCTTTATGATGTGCACCTTGCTTCCTACCGTTACAAGCGTTTTCGGTCTGATACCCAAATTCTTCTATGATCTTTCAGGTGAGAAGAAAGAGAGAATGTATCAGGAGCTTGCAGAACGCCGAAGAAGCATCATTACCCAGATGAATGAAATTAACTCGGATGATAATGACGGTTAAGCATCAGTAAAAAATCCCGATTTATCGTTAACCGTTAAAAATAACCCCTGCACCAGAAGAAAGGAATTAATCCATGTTAAAAGCAGTTGATTTTTATTATTTCAGCCCCACGGGTGGCACCGAAAAAGCAGGAAAAGCCATTGCTTATGCCGTTGCGGAAACGGTTAATGCAATCAATCTTTCGGATAAAGCCGTCAGAAATCCTTCTTCGGATGTGGTTGTTGTGGCAGCTCCCGTGTTCAGCGGAAGAATTCCCGCAATCGTGGCTGACAAAATAGCAGCACTTAATGGCGATGGGAAGAAAGCGATTACGGCTGTTGTTTACGGTGTCAGAGCCTATGAGGATGCCTTGCTTGAACTGAACAACATTATGAAAAACAGCGGCTTTGAGGTTGTTGCATCTGCAGCTTTGGTTGCACAGCATTCTATTGTTCCCGAAGTCGGTGCAGGCAGACCTGATAAGGCAGATATCGAAGAAACACAGCAATTTGCAAAGAATGTTTTGAATACTGTTGAAGACGGTAAAACGGGAAATGTAACCGTTCCCGGAAACTATCCGTACAAGGAAGTCAAAAAAGGCTCAGCTACCCCGATATCGCTCGCAACATGCAACGGCTGCGGTCATTGCGCTTGTGTTTGCCCCACCGAAGCCGTCACGGTAACGGATAAAGAAGTTTTAACCGACGCTGATAAATGTATAATGTGTATGGCCTGCGTTGCAAAATGCCCTGCACAGTCCCGTGTTTTACCGCCTCCGATTCAGGAAGGATTAACGCAGAAATTAAGCATATTCAAAGACTTACATAGGGAAAACGAGTTTTATTTATAATTATCGCTTGTTCCGATGAATCCAATCTGCAGTATATTAAAAATTTTGTTTGATAACACACAAGCTCCGCAGAGATTTTTCTGCGGAGCTTGTTATGTCATAAACCTCTCGATTGAAAGGGGGACGGGATTATCGTGAAATGTCAAATGCACATTTTATTCCGAGATTGAACCCGGTTGTAAAACTGTCTAAAAGGCTTCTTGATGTAAATTCGATATACTTATCCGTGTATTTCAGAAACAACGCTTTTTCATCACCTGTCAGCTTATCTGAAATCTGCTTTTCAAGCTCGGTCAAGTCATTCATTTTATTTTAAGCTCGCTTCCGAGTTCAGGACTGCTGTAATTCTGAGTCTCAATGTTCCCGTAAAACAAATCCTCTATAAATCCCGACATAAAAACCTCTTTCCGTACTTCGTTTTCTGTGTGATTTCTTTATAATGATTCTATCATAACACACCCACACACGTCACGTTCTAAAGCGCACAATCTTTAACGCAAATTCAGCAATATGGCCTCTGTAGCGCACAAAAGCCGATGGTTCAACTCCATCGGCTCTTTCTGATATATTAATTAAAAAGATTATAAACCGCACCAAGCAGCTTGTAAAAGCCTACTGCAAGCGGATTGAGAATATCCCAAAACCATTCTTCATAAACAACAGTCCATTTATAGGGCACTCTGTAAAGATAGAGCAATTCGCAGTCCGAAAGAAGGTTTGTTCCGCCTTCCGAAAACAGAACGGCATTCATTTCTTTAAGATCATTGTGAAGCTTTTCGCCCTCCGACATCCAAATATACGGGAACTGCCAGCGTGAAAATTCGCCCCGTTTGTTTGCGGATTTCCAGTATCTCCACGAAAGCTCCGACCTGCGGATTTGCTGAAGTTGTTTGTCGGTTTCGGCAGCAGCCTTTGCCTTTTCCCACAGTTCATTGCATTTTTCAACATCTTCATCGGTCATATTATAAAGTGTATTTTCAGCCGACTGATAAATTGAAAGATGCTTGCTGTCGGTAACAGCGTGTTCTGTTATGATGTTAATAAATTCTCTGATATAGCATCCGCCCGGACCGTAAACACCGTTAAGATAGCCGTCCATTTCGGCTTCATAATCAAGATAAGGATTCTGCATAAGCTTTGAGAGAAGATATGTCCTCATCTCGGCAAACTCGGCATCGCTGTTGTCGATATAATAATTTCCCTCTTCATAAAGACCCTTGACGTTGTTCTCATAGAAAATCTGAACATTTCTCTGAAGTACGCCGAAATTCGGGAATATGCAAAGCGTATTTGCGTAGTTATGAACATAATCCCAGATATAAATTCTGTTGCAGATTTTGCCCCACTCACGAAGGTCATTCATAAAATCAACATTCTGCTCACATTTCGGGTCATCAAGAGTATGACCGAAGCAGCATTCAATCGAGCAAAGTCTGACAATAACATCCTCACGGGGAACAACCTTTGTGGGTGCTTTTCTTGTGTACTGATAAGCAAAGGTATCAAAAACAACGTTGTCGTAGCCGTGTTCTTTTACTCTGCGTGCAATTTCGTTGACAAAAGTAATCATTGTACCCGACTGCGAGCCGTTTTCATCGTCAATCGCCTTGCAGTTATTGCACTGACAATAATCAAAATTATCGTGCTGAGTAAGCGAAACAATCTGAATATCCGCATCATGGTTATGCTCCGATTCAAGAAGCTCAAGCACCTCTGCCGTCACGATATCTTTCACCTTCTCATTGGTGAGGCAAAGCTGATTGGGTGTTCTCTTGCCGTTTCTGAGTGCGAAATATTCGGGATGCTCATCAAAATATGTTTCGGATTTGCAGAAAAATGTTGTCATCGTATGACAGAATCTGCCGAGATATTCAACGGCAGCTCCCTGCTCTGCGGTAAAATCTCTGTAAGCACCACCGATCAGACCGTTTGCAAGCGAGAATTCGATATCACGGGAGCTTGCGGTGTCTGTTTCCGTATATTCAAAAAACGGAGTGTATTTGATATCTATATCGGCAGGAACGGTGAGAGTGCTGTTTTCAGGAGCGATAATCACCTGCGTCTCATACCAATGACAGCCGCAGAATTTTTCAAGAAATGCATAAACACCGTTTATAGTACCCTTGTTTCCTGCACCGTTGATGATAATTCTTTTATCGGTTGAGGTGATGATATAGCTTCCGTCGGCGGACTCCGAAAAATCATTTTCGGCTCTTCTTGTTGCACCGACACAGATTTCATATTCCGAAGAATCAGAATCGGTAACAATCTCAATGTTTTTGCCCGTAATTCTGTCAAGATAATGCTTCAATCTCTGCGAGGCATAGATATCCGTCGCCGAAGCATCGGCAGAAACAACAATAACGCTTTCGTAAACCTTGAATCCGTTTTCAGTTGCAAATGCGGTAAGCGGAACAGATAAAGAAATTATCATAGCAAGCACCATACTTAAAAGTTTTTTCATTTTCCACCTCGTTACGAATAATCAGAATTTATTGTAACAAACTGTTTCTTCTATCGGTCTGTAAACCGTGTGTCTTTCGTTGGGAACTGCATCGGGTGCAGGATAACCCATAACAAGAAGTGCGACAGGCTCAATATTTTCGGGAATTTCAAATGCTTCACGCATCTTGAAGGGGTTGAAGTGCATAACCCAAGTTGAACCGACACCAAGCTCCCACGCCTGAAGCATCATATGGGTTGTGACAATGCTCGCATCAACAATGCCGCACTGTGCACCATCATAGGGTCTTGTCCAGCATTCGTCCTTATTGTAGCAGATAAGCATTGCACAGGGTGCATCAAAATGGCAGCGAGTGCATTCTTTCAGTTTTGTAAGGGTTTCTTTATTGCTCATAACAAGAATCCTCTGTGGCTGATAATTGCAGCCCGTAGGCGCAATATGCCCCGCTTCAAGAATTATGTCAATTACCTCTTTCTCCAAAGGCTTGTCCGTGAATTTCCGCACCGAATATCTTTCGGCTGCAAGTTTCATAAAATCCATAACTGCTCCTTAATTTAAATCAAAAAATTTATTTGCAATACTGTTAAGCTGTGATGAAATCAGATTAAATGGTAAATTCAAATCAAGAGTTTTTACGCTGATTTTGTTGTTTCCCATTGTGTAATCGCAGTCCGGACTGATTCTTTCGCTTGTTTTGGCATAAAGAAGCATACCGCCGACATTACCTGTTGATTCTTTGTCAAGATTTTTCACATAAGTGAATATCTGATATAGATTATTAGAACGCAGAGTGTTTGCATCATACTGTGTCTGCCAAGCTTTTCCGTAATACTTCGTATCGATTATAAGAGTCTTTACTCCGTTTTTCAAAGTAATATCAGTCTGCATCGCAGGAAGGAAGATATCATTTTCGTCTTCTGCGATATCCCATTTGATCTGGTCTGCTCCGACTTTAAGCTGTGGAAAATGTTTACGGTAGTATTCAAGAACAAAATGCTCATACAGTCTGTGCATCTTCTGGTCATCAATAAATGATGCAATTTTATAAGAGCCTTTTTCTGTTGAAAGAAGCATACCGTCAAGAATAAACCAGCAGATATTCATCAGCATTTTATAAGTCTGATTATTCCTGTGAAAGCGAAGCCTGTCCCATTTAATGAGAGACGGTTCAATACAATCAATATCACCGAAAAACAGCAGATTCTTTTTGAGTGCAGACCGTCTTTCAGTGCTCACATTTGAATGCCGTATAAGTAAATCTGTGGTTGTTTTTATAATCTGATTAAAAACATTGTTTTCTGTAAGCTCATCATGTTCGCAAGAAACAAGTTGTTTTCTTTGCAGCTTCTCTTTGACTGTACCGCCGATATCAAGTTTACCTTTTAGCACAGGTAATACTTCTTGCTTTGATATATATTCTTTATGCAAACCTTGTTTTAACTGCTGTGAAACAGCTTTTGAGAGTATTTCGGCAAATAAATCATGAATGTTCTCAAAAGATTCCGCTTCAATGCTTTCGTAGTTTGACTGGCGGAGAACCTGAAAAGCATAAGTCAGCATATAATAGATGTTTTTTATCAGAATTCCTTTATCCTCAGTCATTCAAAACACCACGCAAGTTATTCTTCCAAGTAAGGAGTTTATCGTTATCATCAAACCAATATTCGCTGATCATCGGGATAATATCATATTCAACAATTTCACTTAACCAGTTATCGTCGGTTTCATTTTCGTGACCGCAGAAATAGCTGTGACCGATGCAGAAGCCTTTGCCGAGAGCTGAATCCTTACTTATAGCAGTATTCAATTCTTTGACTTTATCAACCAGTGCATCAAGAGTTTCATTTTCAAAAGATTTCTGATATTTTACAAATCCGTCCGATGTGAAGCCGGGTTCCATATCACAGAAGCTGAAACGGCGGCGAAGAGCATAGTCGATCATCGCAAGACTTCTGTCTGCAGTATTCATCATACCGATTATGTAAAGATTGTTGGGTACACTGAAAGATAATCCGTTATATGCAAGAGTTGCTTTTGTTCCTCTGTAATCTTTTTCGATAAGCATAAGAAGCTCACCGAAAATCTTACTCATATTTCCTCTGTTGATTTCATCAATAATGAAGAAATACTTTTCATTGGGATTGCTTTCTGCTTTCTTGCAGAAGTTATAGAAGATACCGTTTGTCAGTTTGAAAGAATCGCCATTCGGCTTGTATCCCATAATGAAATCTTCATATGAATAATTCTGATGGAACTGAACAAATTCAATTTTGCTGTCGTCTTTTTTACCCATAATTGAATATGCAAGACGCTTTGCGGCATACGTTTTACCGACACCGGGTGCACCCTGAAGGATAACATTCAATTTGTGATTCAGAAGAGAAACAAGAGAATCGTATTTTTCGGGAGAAATATACACGTCATTAAGGAAATCTTCCTTGGTGTATTTACTGTCATCAAAATAGTATTTTGATATATCAATTTCAGGTATTGGTTCTTTTTTTCTTTCTGCTGTTTTTATTCGAATCCATTTCAAATGAATTTTTTCAGCAAGTTCATGTGTCATGTTTACTTTCCAGCCAAGGTCAGTCAATGCCCAAACACCAGGTTGAGATTTATCCAATATACCTTCATACGCCAAATAATTTCGTGCCCAATCAATATTATTCAAAAGCTTACTTGTATTAGATTTTTCATTCTTTACAGCAAGCATCTCTTCTGAAATATTTTGCATCTCGATTATTTTCTGGTGCACATCTTTTCTTTTTGCACTTCCGCCAAGCTCTCTCAACGCCAATACAACAGGAGTATACCAATTTAAAACCTCTGCATTTGAAGAAAAATCGTCGATTTTTTCATCTGCAATGTATCTGCTGATATAAAACCCTACATCAATCGCCATAGTCATAAATTTTTCATCAGGATAGCAGGTGTCATCGATTTCATCTTTCAGCATCTGAACAAGCTCTGCGTCTTCGCTGATTGCCTTACATATTTCGCCATAAAAATCAAGACCGGGAACAAAATTTTCAAGAGCATAACCCTTCTTGGCAATAAAATCACTTTCTGTAATTTTGGTCGCTTTGCTGATTTCAGAATATTTATAAATATAATATTTATCGGGATATCTGAGCCAAAGATATGTAGAGATTGCATTTACACCCTGATAATGTTGCTGCCACGAACCGGGATTATATTTGTCTTTAATTTCATCCGCAGCCGCAATGAAAGCTCTTATTCTTTCTGTTACATCTTTCGATTCATCATAAAGATTGATGAACATTTCTCTTACCACTTCAGGGTCTTTTGTTGCAAATTCTTTAATCATTCCTCTCGGAAGATTGTTTTGAGATGCAAGAAGATTAAGAGTTTTGTCGGTTGCTTTCATAAACATATCAAGAAAATCAGGAGCGTTGATATCCCAAATATCCTGAAAACGCTTCACCGCAACCCACTTGTATTTCTCACCGTCATTTTTGGATTTGCCGTTAAAAAGCTCTTTGAATCTTTTCTTATAAGACGAAAGAATTACATCAAGTTTGTTTCTGTTTAACATAATATATCCCCTTCAATGGTTTTCTGATTTTATATTATCATATAAAAATATTATTTTCAATTCCAAATACTTTTTAACGTGAAATATCGAATATTTTCTTATATGTTCATAACAAATATATCGTATCACATGTACCAAATAACGAACACCAAAGAACACGATGTTCGTTATTTGGTACATAATATGTTTTAAAATACAATTGAAAGATTTGTTCGATAATGATAGAATTAAAACAGAGAAGTTTATATAAGGGGTGAAAACATGAAAAGATTTGACCAAAGCTATGCTCGTTTTCTTCTTGATAACAGAGATTATGAAAGATTATCAAGATATTGTCAGTCCGCACTTGACGAAGGATTTACCGAAGCGCAGGCGTTTATTGACATTTGCAATGACAAATTAAGTGTGCAAAATGATATTTCGTCCGAAGAAAATGAAATAATTTATGACAACAGTACCCCCGAAACTGTTGTATCAAATATTAGATGTTTTATAAATTATAACAACGGAGCTGAAGAAGAAGTTTCATTGAAAGACTTTGTAAAACTAATGAAACGCAAGTCCAATGAAGGTAATGCTTCTGCACAATATCTTTTATCGGAATTTTATCTTGACGGAAACGGTGTTCGTAAAAGCATTCAAAAAGCTTTTGAGTTGATGAAATTATCGGCAGATAATGGATTTGCAAAAGCTCAACATATAACAAATATCAGAAATCAATTGATTTTTTAAAATCAAAATTATAATAAAAGGAGAAATAACCATGATTGATTTCAAAAATCCCGAATACCTCAAACTCAAATCCGCTCCCGGCGCATTCAATTCCGAATTGGCACCTTTGCTTGTTGACGGCGAAGAAATTGTTGCATGTTACAAGTCAATCAGAGATGGTGTTGCATTCTCAAACAAACGTATTTTCGTCATTAACATCCAGGGAATGACCGGCAAAAAGAAGGACATAACCTCTCTGCCTTATTCAAAGATTCAGGCTTTCTCAACCGAAACCGCAGGTGTTTTTGATATGGACAGCGAGCTTGAGCTCTGGTTCAGCGGTCTCGGAAAGGTTAAACTTGAGTTCACGGGAAGCACCAACATTGCAGAAATCTGCAAAATGATAAGCACATATACGCTATGATTTGCGATTTACACACACATTCTAATTATTCCGATGGCACTCTGACACCAGCGGAACTGATTGCCCTTGCAGAAAAGCAGAAAGTTTCTGCCATTGCACTTTGCGACCATAACACCGTTGACGGATTATCGGATTTCCGAAAAGCTGCGAGAAACAGTAACGTTACTGCAATAAACGGCATTGAAATTTCAACCGAATATAACGGGACAGAACTGCATATTCTTGGACTGTTTCTGCCTGAAGATAAGTTTGAAGAAATATCCGATATGATGAGCAGAATCAAAATCTTCAAGGAAGTAAGCAACAAAAATCTTGTTAAAAATCTCCGCAACGACGGATATCTGATTGACTATGAAGAAATCAAAAATAAAAACAACGGTGCTTATATCAACAGAGCACATATAGCCGCAGAACTTATTGAAAAAGGATATTTCACTGACAGAAAAGAGGCTTTTGATACTGTTTTATCACCCGACGGCGGATATTACACACCGCCAGAACGTTTTAAGGCTCTTGAGATAATCGGATATCTTGATTCAATCGGAGCGGTACCTGTGTGGGCACATCCGTTTTTGGATATGAATGCCGAAGAAATTGATGCTTTTCTGCCGATCGCAAAAGCTCACGGACTTGTGGGAATGGAAACGAGATATTCACTTTACGGTGAAGAAACACAGAAAACCGCCGAAATGCTTGCCGAAAAACACGGCATAAAGCAAAGCGGCGGAAGCGATTTTCATGGCAACAACAAACCTGATATTTCATTGGGTACGGGCAAAGGAAATCTTGAAGTGCCTTTTGAATTTTATGAAAACCTGAAGAAATGATTAAAGCACCAAGGGTAACCTTGGTGCTTTGCTTATATCTGAATCGGCAACAGGCAGGTGTGCCTGTCCCTGCATTTCTTTTGACCCAAAGGGTGCGTAGTAACACTGAATTTCTACTTCCGATGCCGTTTCATTCTTCATCTTCATTTTCTTCAACTTCTTCAATCAACGATTCGATTTCATCAAGATGCTCCCCGATATCATCGAGTGCATCGTCCCATTTATCATAAACATCTTTACTTATATTTTCGGGAACAGCATCCGTAAGTTCTTCAAGTTTCCCTTTGATTTCATCAAATCTTTCAACCAGATCTTCAATAATATCTTTGATTGACTCTGCGGTAAGTTCGCTTTCATCGGCAATTCTTATTCTGATTTTTGTGGTGTTGATGTGTTTCTTTGTTACTCTTTCGTCCATGATAATTCTCCATTATTAAAACACTATATTTGCAGAATATTCGGTTATAAGAATAACCGATATACTTATGCCGTATTTTCTGCGAAGAATCTCGAAGCTTTCTTCGTATTCTTTGAAATCCTTGCTGTCCCAGAAGTTTGTCAGCATCACCATTTCGCGAATTCGGTCACCGTATTTTATGCCGTGGTTAACCATTGCGGTCAGAGTCTGTCGGAATGAATTTTTCTTGTTGCAGATTGTGAGAAATGAAGGGTGAATCATATTTGTTGCATCACCGAAAGGATAAGTATTTACTTGATGAGGATAACCAAGGGTATTGTTTATGACTTTTCCCAATGCCTTCGGATTCAGCATATCGCCCAAGGGGACTTCACAGCTGAGAACTGCGCCGATACAAGATATGAGATTGGAATCCGTTTCCAGCTTTCTGAAAACTCCGCTTAAATCTTCTCTTATTTTTTCGCGTTTTGAAAACTCATCTTTAAAATACATATTTCTTCCTTCTCCTTCTTTATGATTTCTTTTATGAATTCAGCATATTGCTTCATTTCGGTATTATCGGGGTCTGCGCACAGACAGAATGAAATCCTACCTTGCAACGTTCTGAGATACCGTAGTTTCACCATGCGAAAATGCCAATCGTCTGCTATAAACATCACCCAACCGCCGTATTCTGAACTCTGTAAGTGCCTGATATGATCCGAAACACCGAATTTCCCGATATAGTATACCGCTTGCCGTATATTTCGGCGGAGTTCTTTATCAACAGACGTTTTTTCGTTGACAACCAGACCCGTTACCTTCTGCTTTTTGTTGCTTGTTACAACAAATATTTTTTTCTGATTAAGAGGTAAACCGTTTGCATAAAGTCCCAGAAAATTTCTTGTGACACGGATAAGACGGGTTTTATCAAAAGAATCAAAAGAAAAAGTAATATCATCGCTGTATCGGGTGTAGGAGATGTTTTTGTTTTCGCAGAAAAGGCTCATTTCACGGTCAAATTTTTTCATAAACAGGTTTGAGAGATACGGCGAAGTCGGTGCGCCCGTGGGAAGTCTGCCTTTTAAGCAACAGAGTTTTGTGAGCATTCTGCAGACATCGGGCGGATAAGAAAGTCTGCGGAAAATCAGATATACGGATTTTTCATCGATATGCTCAAAAAATCTTTTGATATCAAGTTTCACAACACATTTTCTTCCGCAATGAGCACCTGCATTATCCCTTAAAGAACTGCCTTTTATATATGCCCTTGCGCTGTTGTGAACGGGAATATTTTCAAGAATGCGTTTAAGGATAATCCGCTGAATAATTTTCAGACCCTGGCTTGGCACATCAACGTTTCTTACCTTGCCGTTTTTCTGATATATCTGATTTCGACGGTAAAAATTCTGCGGATTGTTTGAAATGCGATAAATAAACGCCGTAAAAACTTCCTTGCTGATATCTTCGCACCAATCTTCGTAAAGCAAATCAATCAGCGCTTTTTGTGAATTAAGATAAAGCATAAAAAAACACCCCCGCAGCCGTGGTGCGGAGGTGGCACAATAACCTGTCGTGTGCATCAGTTTGAAAAACTGATGCCATTATACTCTTGCTTAACATCGGGCAGCGACTCGCTGCCGCCTGCATGCTTTTTGCAGGACCCTGCCTTTTCGCACCTCTTGGCTGCAAGGTCATAATACCACTTGCTATGGGTGCAAAAGCGGACATGGTTACGGAAGAAGAGATAAAACAAAATCTGTCCACGAACAATTATTCTTATCGTATTTCGTTTCGGGGGTTGCTGTGTTTATAAAATTAAAGCACGAATAGTTCTGACCGTTCAAACGCTTATCTATTATTTTTCTCGTTTCGGATATATACGCGAATCCGTTACGGTGTGATTGGCTTTCTTTCAGTGAAATGTAACCCAATTTTATTTTTTGATTTTCAGCTGAAAGTTTCTTGTATGAGTCTAACATTTTTTTCAATACAGGGCAGTTTTCAATATTAGAGTCATCATACAAAAAATCTGCTATTGAATGAATCATACCCGATGTTTTGAATTCAACAACGGCAACTACCTTTGATGGCTCAAAAATATTGAGATTCATAATGTTCACAGCGTTTTTTTCAACAATAAGTGCATCCCATTCGATTCCGTATCCGTCAATAAATGAGTTCGACGGTGAAACTTTATACGGAAGTTCTGCCGAATCAATAACCGCCTGCATATATTTGATAAAAATATTTGCAGTTATGTTGCCGTGGAGCTTTTTTTTGTCGGAATTTTCTTCTGTTCTTGAATCTATCAACTTTGTGACTGTTTCGAATTCGTTGATTATTTTATCTTCATATGTTTCGGGAACAACAGGAATAATATCTTTTCCTTCAAGACAGAGTGCTTCATCAATTATTTCTTTTAAATTTTTATTGGTTATTAAATCGGTTAATGGCTGAGATGCATTATACCCATTCTTTGTTAAATTTTTTTCCTTTATTCTTTGAACAGCATAATGTGACAATGCCGAAAGTTTCAGCTTTGCTTTTTTCTTATAAACAGTGGCAGACGTTTTGAAAACATCCAAAACTTCAAGAACTGTTGCAACATATGCAATGGTTTCTGTTTCGCAAAAAACAACCTGATTTTCCTTTGGCCGGCAAATGTAAATATACAGCTTATCGCCTGACTCAAGTCGGTTTTTGGTATGAGAAATATCCCACACAACAATTCCGTCAGTATCAAATATATCCTGAACTGTTGTCAGATCGGGTTTGATTCTATAAATATATTCTGCCATATTAACCTCCGTTGTATTTCTCATTCATTGCCTTGACCGCATCGGCAAGCGATTTGCGCAGCGATTCGGGTTCAAGTACTTCAACTCTTGTTCCGTACTGCATTGCCCAATGGAACATTGCGTTTTCGTTGACTTTAACGCTCACGTCAACGGTTTCTTCCGTTTCGTTTGAGAATTTAACCGCCGTGCCGAACCAGTCAACGATATCGTTGATTATATCTTTATCCGTTCTGAATTTAACCTTGACACTCTCACCGCAATACATATAAATATGCTCCGCCATGTGCTTGGGCAAATCAAGACCGTTCTTGAGTCCGTTCACCTTTTTCATCGGTTTCACGGGTTCGTCAATAATTTCAATATCAATGATTCTGTCGATTCTGTAATGGGAAACATTATCGAATTTATCGTAGTTACCGATGAGGTAATATCTGCCGTTTGAAGCAACCATCTGATAGGGATTTATGATATATTCCGCAGGTTTTCCGTAATGAATACGCTTTTCTCTTTCAAGTTTAAGGTTGAAATCAGAATAGTGGAATTTAACCTTTTTGCCTTGTTCAATCGCTTCATCAAGAATGCCGATTGTGTAGAAAAGTTCTTTGTTTGAGGGCATGGTCACGGGCAGATTACGGACATGACGTACCTTTGCAGAAAAATATTTATTCGACTGTTTCTCAAGTTTTTCAATAAGTTCTTTACATTGAGAATAGGGAATATATTTTGAAAAAAGTATGCTGTCGATAAGCAGACGGAGTTCGCTGTCATCGAATGCACGGGTTATGTACCAATCGGAATAAACGGTTTCATCCTCACCGCTTTTTGTTTTGCGTGTACGCTCGGAATAGCCGACGTCAAAGCCCATATCTACCAAATCTGTCAGATTTCTTTTAACGGCTTTTCTATCGAGTTTCAATCCGTATTCGGATTCAAGCATATCCTGAATCTGTTTCTGAGTGAGAGTATGTTCGCTGTCGGTATGCTTTTTGAGAATATCGATAATGCAGAGAATTGCGGTTTTCTTTGAATTAGCCTGATACATAAAAACACCTCAAAAACATAATAATGCTTTCAAGGTGTTTTGTCAATGATGTTCGGTTTTTAGTGCATAATTCAAATCAATTATAAGACAACCCCCGGTACAGCCGGGGGCAAAAAAGACTTCAGTAAAGCCAAAACGGGCGAGCTCGAAGCAAGCCCAAAAGGCTTGAAAGAAAATCAAACCCCCAAGTATAATAGTAGTGGTTTGGCAGCCGCATTACTAAAATACAAGGAGGTTCAATTTTTATGAAAAAAGAAAGCGAGATAAGAAGTTCATCCCACACAAAGTA
>JAFTUG010000011.1 GCA_017466365.1 Clostridia bacterium
CAAACTCCTTCAGGCGTACCGCCAGCTCCCTCTTGAGGGAGCCCAAACAATCAGCAACAGTAATGCAGAAAGCTTATTGTTATAATCGCCTCCACTTCAGGGGAGGTGCCGAGCTGTTGCGAGGCGGAGGGGTTTAATCAGCTTTTGCGGAGCAACAAAAATAACGGCGGGAGCAAGCCCAAAAACTACTTATCCCTTTTGGGAATTGATACTGTTCAGACCATTTACCATTACTGTCTTGCCTTCTACCAACCCCCTCCGGGGAATTGATACAGTTTGAGCAGGTCAATAGCCTTATCAACATCCTCAATTTCTACCAAATCCCCTCCGGGGAATTGATACGTTTTTCACCTCCCTTATTAGGCAATGTGATTCTACCAAATCCCCTCCGGGGAATTGATACGAGATTATTGTTTTATAACCAGGTGTAGGTAACCACCTAATCCCCTCCGGGGAATTGATACTTTGACCGAAGCTGCGATACCGGTTTCCACGAATTCCTACCTAATCCCCTCCGGGGAATTGATACAAGAACTTATTGGCGTTTGCCTCAATTGTTTCCTCTACCTAACCCCCTCCGGGGAATTGACCTGGAAGAAAAACAGCACACAAAGTTAGTAATAGCTCCTGCTAATCCTCTGCAAAAGCTGAACTGCAACACCATTAAGCTAAAAAAACAAGTCCTTGTTCTTTTAAATCAGAACAAGGACTTTGCACCAATGAAGGTGATAAAATGCAACTGCACATAACATTAAAAAGCGAAAAAATCGTTTTGCCCATTGCATATAAATACTTTGTTCAAAGCATGATTTATAACGCAATGGAAAACAATGCTGCTTTTTCACGTTTTCTTCACGACGGCGGATACATAAACGAAGACAGAATCTTTAAGCTTTTCACCTTTTCGCCTTTGCGCGGAAATTATTCGGTAAAAGATAAAAAAATCACTTTCTCCGATAGGGTTTCATTGGAAATCAGGTCAGTTGAGCCTGCCGTAATTCAGCCTTTAATTTGTTCGTTTAAAAAAGGCAGCAAAGTCAACATAGGGCGCAACATTCTGACTGTTGAAAAATGCATTTTAAAAGATAAAATCATTTTTCAGCCTTGTGTGAAGATCAAAACGGTTTCGCCCGTAACGGCTTATGTTACCCGTGATTATACAAACCGTATTTATTTCTCTCCCGATGACGGTGATTTCAATCAGCTTGTTGTTAACAATGCCAAGCGCAAATGGTTAAGTGCAGGCAAAAAAGAGGAGCAGTTTGATTTATCACTCAAACGGATTGACGAAATTCCTCTGAAGAAAGAAGTAACCGCGTTTAAAATGTCGCATATTACGGCATGGCACGGCGGTTTTATTCTTGAGGGAAATCCCGAGGTGATAAATTTTCTCTATAACACCGGTCTGGGCTCAAAAAATTCACAAGGCTTCGGTATGTTTGAGCTTCTCGAATAATTCCGAAACAGAATAAATAACAAAACAAGCCATACAGGTTGACTTAACATCAGCTTGTATGGCTTTAACTGTCAGGTTGTCTTTATAAACAAACAAAATTTGAAAAAACACGAAGCCTGTCTTTTATTGAATGTTTGTTGACTTTTTAGTATTATTATGGTATATATTTTTATATATGCTTTAATAAGAGTGTATTGTAAAGAGGAGTTGTAACTATGTTGGAGAAAATCATCAAAAAGACCGCATCTGTTTTTCTTGCTTTTTTAATGACAATTACATCACTCTTATCTTTTTCGATTGCGGCAAGTGCGGCATCCGTATATGTGAGACCCAGAAAGTCTGTTTATTTGGTTATGGATGATTCGGGAAGCATGAATGACTACGGCAGAGAGAATGACGCCAATTATGCACTTCAAACATTTCTTGCCACCCTTGACAAAGACGATGAAGTAAACCTTTATTTTTTAAATAAGAAAAAAGTTTACGGAGAAACCGATATTTCAAATAAAAGCAACAGTTTTATTGAGGAAATACGTTCAAATTATCCCGACTCTCGCGGAGGAACTCCTTTTGACGCAGTAGAAGATGCGGCAAAGGACTTGCAGAAGGCTGTTAAGGAGGATTCCGAACGAGAATACTGGTTGGTTGTTATAACCGACGGCGGCTTTGATTCTGCACATAACGCTCAAAACTATCTTGATACTTTTTCAAACACTCAATTAAAAAACGGATATTATCCGAATTTTCTGTATGTCGGTGTCGGAGGCGGTGAAACCCTTACTGTTCCCGAGGGTGCCGAAAACAGATTTTTCCTTGATTCGGATACCAACATAATAAACGCCATGGAAAATGCTATATTGCATATCACCAACAGGCAGGTAATCGTTGCGGAAGATTCATCGGCGGACTCTTTAGAATTCGATCTTCCGTATCCCGCAAGAAACATAGTTATTCTTGCACAAAACCAAAAAACCAAAATTGTTTCCGCAAATTCCGCTTCTGATTTAAAGCTGGATGAAATTTATGAGGTTCAATATCCGGTAACCAATTCGGATTTGCAAAATACAACCGTATGCTACATTACGGAAAAGAGTGGTTCCAGCATATCGGCAGGACATATCGAGTTAACATTTGACACTTCAATTTCCGCAAACGATGCAATCATAATGGTTGAACCCGCAATCGGAATCAGCGCAAAATATTTTGACGAGGGCGGTATGGAAATTAATCCCCAAGATATGCGAAAAGGGCAAACTCTCACAGTTGAAATGTCTGTATGCGATTCTGAAACCAACGCCCCGATTCCGACTACGGATTTGTTCGGCGATATAAAACAATACATCAGCGTTAACGGAACGACTTATGACGGAAAAAAGGTAACGTTCACTGTTCCTGACACAGAAATAAACATTGAAATGGTTGCCGAATTTTCCGACGGCTTGGTACTTGATATTTATAGTGAATACGAAAATCTGGAAGAAGTCAGAACTCTCTCTCTTTTTGTTTCCGATTCAGGAAAATTTAAAGCGGATGAAGAAAACATTGATTCTGCTGAAGGAATTGTTGTAACTCCGCTCATTAACGGCACCAAGCTTTCTGAAGAAGATTTCAAGGCTTCAAAGCTTAATATTAAGGATGAAAATATTTTTCATCATAATATTGATGTTGACAAGGATTATGACACTTGCACCTACATAATACATCCGAAGGCCGGTATCGGAAAACTGTTCACTCCCAATGAAGAGCAGATTTATGAGATTGAGTTTTCAACCGGCGAAGGAGAAACATTAACAGACGTAATCGGTGTAACCGTTAATGTAAAAATCAATTGGGTGGATATAGGCATACGTATTCTTATCACACTTTTAGTTCTTTATCTTATCTTTGTTGAGCTTACAAGAAAGAGATTCCCCGCCGGTGCATATGTGAAGTATTTTGCGGTTAATTCCGACGGTTCTCCCGCAAACTATCTTACTGACAGAATTTTTCTGAACCGCCCTTCATGGGAAAAGCTGAAAAACGGAAGTTATCTGCCGATACCGTTTTGCAAATACAAGGTCAAAGGCATTTGTTCCTGCGATGATATTACTATTGTTGCATCAGGCAATTCCTCATTTGCGGTTGAAGGCGTAAAAGATATAGAAAAAGAAGACGATTACGGATACAGAACAGAGACTACAACCTATGTTCAAATCGATAAGGACGGAAATGAACTGGCATTTAAAGCACCCATCAAAGACAGATCAGAAACAACAATGCTTATGATACCTTTCGGTCGATATATCAGAAAGCATGATATGAAAAAATGTATCCGTCTTTCAACTCGCAAATATGACAAAGAAACAAATCATCACGAAGTTTAAGAAAAGAAAACATACAAACTATGGAGGTTGACTATGAGTAATCAGGATAATGCTTTTTTAGGTGCCCGTCAGGTGCTTTTGGTAGGTCTCGGAGGAGTCGGAGGCAGAATTGTAAACACAATTATGAGAGATATGCCGAAGGAGAGACTGCCCTATACCCAGGCAATAGCAATAGATACGGATATAAACGACATGAACGATCTCACATATGTTCCGCGAGATAATAAGATTGTTCTCGCAAGCTCACCCGGAAGCGGAAAAGCCATAACAATCGGTCAGTATATCCAGAAGAATCCCGGCGCAAAGGACTGGTTTATCACCGAAGGAAACGCATTCCAGACTTTGATGGGTCAATCAACCAAACAGGGTGCAAAGCAGATTCGTATGGTTTCAAGGCTTGCACTTTCTGCTACCGCAAAATATTATAATCTCGAAAACAGAATAACCCGAATCATCAGTAAGCTCAACAGCAGCGACGGAACCGTAAACAGAGACAGCCTTCTCGTTATGGTTGTTTGCTCTGTTTCGGGCGGTACCGGTGCAGGCACCGTGCTTCAGGTTCCGATGTTCCTTGAGGATATTATCACAAAGTATTTTGATGCAAGTGCAGTAAGTATGCAGTGCGCAATGCTTCTTCCCAATCTCTTCAACCAAACTCAGGCTAACGGCAACTATTTCAAAGGTCAAGTTAACGGATACGCAGTTATGAGAGAGCTTCAAAGCCTCAACAACGGCAAGCTTCACAGGTTTGAATACATGAAGGATTACACAGAAGTTAACGGTGAAGACAGCAGAAACAAAGCTCCCTATAACTTTGTTCTTCTTTTTGATAATGCAACAAGTTCAGGTGCTACAATCAACGGCTCAACAGATAACACACATATTCCCAACATCGCTTCTTGTCTTGCCGAATATATTTACGGACCCGCTTCTCACAAATGCACAAGCCAGCTTGACAATACTCTTGCTACCGTTTATTCAAGCGGCGGCACGGCAATTTATCGTGCCGTCGGCAAATCCTCACTTGTATATCCCGATAACATCTACAAGCAGTACGCCGTTTCAAACTGGATTCTCAGCTCCGTTTCAGATGAATGGTTAAGTCCCGATGCCGCAACAAACAAGAGATATCTCGAAGCGGTAAAGAAAAGCAGAGATGAGGGAAAGAAAAAGCCTGACAAAAACACATTTAAGCACACGAAATATTGTGAAATTATCAATGACGTAAATACTTGCAAAGGAACGTTTTTCACCGAAATCCGTTCACAGCTTGTAAATAATATCAACGGACAAACCAAGCATATAGCCGATATTTTCACAAAAAACATTACCGATAAGCTTGATGATCTTTTAATGAACGATCCGGAATACAGCAATAACTTTGATAACCTTGCAGAAGCCATTAAGCAAAACAAATCCAAAAATACTCATACGGATGCTTTTAAAAGACTTGAGAGAAGTTTTAATGATTTCGAGACGCTTTCCGGTAATTTTGTTGACAGCGTATTTTGTCCCTCCAATGCTCTTACAAAAGCCTTTTTAAACAAAGAAACCGACAATGTTTGCCTATATCCTTTTGTAAGAACAAGAAATCTTCATCCCATGGCATTCAGGGTATTCCTTTATCAGCTTGAAAGAATCTTTAAGAACTACTCTGAAAAAGCAGTTAAGAAGGTAGAAAATGAAGATATTCTGTCCCTTATAAATCAGGCATCCTCTAAAAACAGAAATCAGACAGTTGAACAGCAGCTTGATACCAAAAGCGGCGAATACAAGCAAAAGCTTTACAAAAATGTTTTCTCTCAAATGCTTGTCCATGTCAGAGAATTAATTATTGAAATTGAAGCTTTCTTTGATGACCTTAACATCCTGAAAACCAAATTTGAAGGTGTAAGCGCAAGCTGCTTAAGAAGCATCAACAGCTTTGATAACGAAACTCGCACAATAGTCGGAAGCCGTGAGGGCATGATTGCTTGCTGGAACGACATAAAATCCCAAATCCATGAAGGTGATGCAGAGGGTGAGGACGTTGTTGACAATGATATCTCCGTTAAAATAGACGAATTGATTTATACGAGCTATTATAAATGGATCGCTGCACCCGGTAATCAATCCAAAAACGATGAAGGAACAGATGTTTTCAGACCCAGAACCGATTACACAAAGATTGTAAGCGAGCATCTCATTTCAAGCTTTTACAAGAAGATTAACGAGCAGCACAGCAAATCTTTCCCTGCAGATATTCTTAAGGCATCAATTTTTGATGCTTATGTAACCCGTGCATATCGCGAAAGAGCTGCAGCTAATCCCAAGTTTAATCCTGACAGCTTTGCGTTCTCTGTAGCTGATGCTGAGCTTGAGTTTGAGTCCGATACCGACACTCCGACACTTGCTGCAGAATATCTCAACAGAAAGCTTTTGAACATTGTTAAGAAAGCCGAACCTTTGAGCGGCCCCCTCTATGCAAAAAATGCTGATGAGGACTATTTCGCAAGAGATCTCTATTTCAACAAAGATATTCTTAAGAAAGAAACAGAAATTGATCCTTATTCAGAAACAGGAACCAGAGAGGTTCTCAAAACAGCAGAGTTTATCCCCGGTGTTAGCACATCTTCAGTAGATACTTTTACAGTTCAGTCTGACCCCGTTGAAAACATCAGCAAACATCAGATTTCATGCTTCAGCTATACCGGCGGTCTTGAGTTGAGTGACTTTGAAAACATGCAGGATCCCGTTTCCGGAACCTATGACCCCACCGACGGACGTTGCTATTATAATGCGTACCGCAATTATATCAATGCCGTGATGAACACCACAAAGCACAACATTACTCCGCACCTTCACAAGGAATGGCACCTTGCAGGTCGTCTTGATGATATTTCCGACAGCCATACAGATTCTGTAAATGCAAATGCGGCAAAAGCCTTTGTTTACGGCTTCTTGCTGAAAAACATGATCAGAATTGTTGACAACGGATATGTTAATATCGGAATTGCAAATGAACCCATATTTACCGATATGCCGGGCGCACTTAACGGTGTAATTGAGTTCAGACCGTTTACAAATGTTGAGCATGCCAATTTTTCACCAACCAAAAATCAGACAAACAGAATCCTTTATGAGATATTCCAGTATCTCCGCAACATGCCTGAATTAAGAACAAGAATTATTAAGCTCGGAAACAAGCTTATCGAAGAAGCAAAAGCAAATAAAAAGGGCTCCGTATTCTCATACAGCATACAGCCTGAAGAATGTGCAAAATGCGATGTGTATGAAACGATAATAGATGTTCTTGACGGCTTCTATCAGCATGCAAGATTTTCCGAGCTTCACGATGAAATGAAAAATGACATCAAAGCTCTCGGAAACATGTTCGGCACATTGTGTGACGTTACAATCGATGTTTGTGCAGCAATATATGCTTCACCCAAAGACAGACTTAAGGCATATCAGTATTTTGTTGATAAACTTTATGATATAGCCATATGTGACGGAGACGATAATAAAATTTCCGATGATGCCGATAAAGAAGCCTTGCAGATTTCTGACACTTCAGTTGAGGCTGCCATGTTTGAAGCCATGTTCAACGAAGAAACGATCGAAACGGAAAATTCCGATTCAAGCAAACCGTTCGCAAAAGGCGGAGATTTCGACAGAAATGCCATGAACAGCAGAATGGAAGCTTACCTTAATAAAAATTAAAAGGGATGTATTTTTATGGAATATAGGGCTGTTGCAGTTGTTGACGGAACTTTTTTCAAAGAACTGATTGAATACAAAAGCATCATGGAGCAGCTTGACGATCGTTTCAAAGAAATTCAATTTATACATAAAGATAACCTCGAGCAAGCAAAAGGGAGCGGAGAATTCCTCTCCGCTCCTCTTGCTTTTTTTCTGTACGGTTCTTTAGAAAAATCAGAATTCAACAACGCCTTGGAGTTCGCCAAAAACTTCAAAAAGGAATATGAGGTTAACAACTGCATTGTTGTTTTTCCTGCTCCTGCCGATAATGTATATACCGAAGAAATAATAAATACAGAGGATATCAGCTTTGAAAGGTTTGATTTCGTTCAGACTATTCACCTGATACATGAGAGCTACTCACCCGATGAAGAAATTGCACTTAAACTGCTTTCTCTTATCAGCGGGTTTATTTCCGCATGCCCTGATGAAAATAACATAGCCTTCGGCAGAAGCTATATAACGGCAAAAATCGAATTGAATTATGATAATTATATTGCATCCGTCATTCTTTCTTTTGGAGCAATTAAAGATGAAGTTGATTCTATCAATGAAGAAATACGTGAAATCAACGAAAAATTAGATTCAATCAAAAGCATGAAGAAAAAGAAGTATGAGTGCAAATTTTCATCCTCGGAATTATCATACAAGCCCACCGATGCCAAAGAAGTCCCCAAAAAGCCCGAACAGATGTTAGACTTCTGCAAACAGCTTTCTTCAAAAGCATCAAAAGACTATGAGGCATTTTCCGAACAATCTGACTCCGATGTTGTGAAAGCTCAACACACACTGTCTGATACGTTCTCACTGTATTTTACCAAGGAAAGAATCGATCCCAACATAGTTACCGAATCAGATTTTGCGAATGACGAAGTAATTCCGGAACCCCCTCATACGGTAGAGAGAACAACCGAAGTTTCTGTTCCGGGTTCATCTATGTTCAGCCGGCTCATACCGCTTTACCGCAGTGCGTGCGAAAATCCCGAAGCAACCGCAAAAGAAAAACTTCGTGTTTTTTTGATTGCGCTCGGAGCAATCCTGCCCGCTGCAGGCATATGTTTAATACACTTGGTAAAATCATTAAGTGCATCATTATCGATAAGACAATATATAATTGCAATTTTAATTCTGATTGCGGTCATCTGTGTTTCCTTTTTAATTTCAATCTTAATTGAATATCTGCATAAAAACAAATTAAGAAATTACATGAAAAAAGCAGCTCAAAGACATGCTCTTTTTTGCGAGGATTCATCAAAATCTGTCACGGCGATAAGAAAATATATTAACAAATATGTTACCGTTGCAATTAACAGCTTTATGAAAACCAAACGGCTGGATTTCTATTCTTCTCAAATTGTTGAATTAAAGAAAAGAAAATCGGAGCTTTCTCAAAAAGCCGATAAAATCAGACAAAGTGAAACAGTGTTTGAAAAGTCCAAAAAAGAAGATTTTTCGGACAAAGACAAATACAATGATGCTTCTGATTTATTATCTTATGTATCTGCACACAGAAATACACTCAACACATCCAACGTGCCGGCACCTGCAATTGAAAACAGCATCTGGATTGAGTCTGTTTCATTTGAAATTGTTGTTTCATAAAATTTCAAGTTTAATTATAAATAGTCGGAGGTGGCAATATGGAGCCGATATATATGCTCGCACCCTTAATTACGTTAAGCTTCTTGTTAGGAGAAAAATCAAAAAAAAGCTATGAGAATATTTATTCTGCTTTGGTTTCTGTAATTGCGTGCGGTGTTTGTTCCGTTTCGTGCATAGTCGCAGAATTAATTGGCTTTTATAATCCCGTATTTAATATGGTTATCGGTGTTTTACCCTCTCTTGCGGCTATCATATGCAAACTTGTAATCCGTAAAATTTCAAAATCTGACGGCTATTTTATTCCTTACAGATATACCAACGGCAAGCTTGTAAAGCTTTTGGAAATATTTTATGAAAGACATTACACAGTCTTTTTCTTGAAAAATAAATATGTTTTTGTCAGAAACATGCTGCTGATTGCCGGCGTATTAGGTTTTCTGTTTGGTGTTTGGCAAACAATAAATACCAACCAAACACCAAGCTCATTTCCTGTTGCACTCTGTTCGTTAATTACTGCATTTTTTGAGATTGCATTTTTCCTTTGCGGCAAAACTCGGCTTGCAAAAGCAGAAGAAAATTACAAGATTATATCAAAACGTGACAATGCAAGAGATTACATGAAAGCCGGATATGAGTTTCCTGACGATTACGAGTATTTATTCAGAAAGGTTAATGCAACCGAAAAACCCCATTTGCTTTATTCTACCATACATAACTATGCAGAAAGCCAGGATGGCACAGAATCCATTAAACTCTATGATTTTGAAGAAAAACGATATACCAACTTTATTGATTATGAGCAAAACGATATCTTAAATGAATTTCTTAAATCCAACGGACTTAAAGTAAATAACCTTTATGTCCAAGTTTTTACATTGCTTAATAAAGGAAACAATGTATTAATGAAAGCTTCCTCATACACGGACTTTGACCCGTATTTGGCGGCTTTAATTAAGATAAAATCAGCGGAAACATATAAAACCATAGTTGTTGTTGATTCTAACGATTCAGGAAACGGCTTTATAAATCGTTACCGCAGAATTTTTAAAGAATATTTCGGAATTTCCGCTATTCCGGTCATAAGAAAATTCAAAGATGCAATCGCTGTTGATTACGATCAAGAAATTCCCAAAACATCCAAGTCAGGCGGAATAGATACTCTTTTCGGCGATATTTTTAATGAGGAAACTGAAAACATAATCGGTTCTGACAAGGTAAAAACAGATGTTATAGTTGTTACTCCTGAAGATATACTCGACAGTGAGAACACCGATGCTTTGCGAAAATTTGCATCCGACATTAATTTTATAATCTATTATGATTTCAGCGAATGTGTTCACGAAGAAACACTAATGTGCAAGATTGTTCATTCCGTGCTTGATTCAAATGACAAAATAAGCACGCTTTACATGACAGACGGCTTTTTTGATTTTAAGCAAGCTATTAATAATTTCTTTTCCGTCAGACCTTTTTATGAGGTTATAGTACCGAGAAAATATCCGCAAAAAAGCTACTGTACTGTTTGGAAATATGAATATGCCGGCGAAATACAAGAAAGAGCTATCACAAATCCGTCCGTGGATTTCGGGATGCACCCCGTTCTGGCTGTTTACGGAATGAATCACCTGAACAACAATTGTATGCTTATAGCCGATGAAAACGACATATATGCAGAAACCTTTTCGGAGTTCGGGTCGCTATCCTCAACCATATCTAAAGTTGATTGTTTTGTAGGCTGGAAAGATTTGATAGACGGAAATTACGTTTATTGCAGTGTAACAGACAGATATAATAATATACCGCATACATATCTTGCCTTAAGGGGCTTGGGTATTCAGAGTGAATATATAAATATTATATCAAAGCCATATCTTTTGCGCGAATATCTTGCATATTTTTCAAAGTTCTTTTCTATGGAGCCGGATGCTTTAACTTCTTTTTCGGCAGCAATGATAAACACCTCCCGTGCTCTTGCATTGGAATGTATTGTAAAATGCTTTTTAGTAGGCTGCACCGAAAGTCAGATAAAGAACTATGCCGTAAAATTGCGTCTTGACCACACTAAAAGGTTAGAGCTGTTGCTTAAAGATATTCTGAATGAAACAGGACTTATTGATACCGAAATCGAGTTGAATACAGAATATCACAACGGTCTTTATTTTGTCAGCAAAGAAATATATGATGAGATAATCGACAAAACGGAATTTGTAAAAAAAGTATACTTTTCTGTTAACAATCAGCAAATTGTTCGTTATCAAAAAGATTTCAGATATCTTGTGCCGAGGCAAAAAATAGTTCTTGACGGGAAAAAATATACCGTTCTTAAAATAAACGGTAACCATATTGAACTGAGCGATTCCCAGGCAAGAGAAGCTGTCTACTCAACAAGAATTATAAGATCTTGTCATGCATACAAAGCAAAAAAGCAAAGCACGGTGCAATACATTTCTCACAACAACAGCTCTTCCATGCAAATGACAAATATCATTTGTGACCTTGATGTTAACATACACGGAAGAATATCCTTCAAAGATTCCTATTCGTTTGATGAATCAAAGCAAACGAACAACTATATGTATACCAAGGCATCATCTGTTTTTGTCAGAAAATATAAAGATGCAAACATATTGCGAGTCAAGTTCAAATTCCCGGAAGATATTACAAGCGAAAACCGTAATTCAATGGCACATACAATGGCGCTTCTGATAAATGAAATGCTGCCGACCTTTTTCCCCCGTCATTCAGAGCGCATCGTTCTGGCTTGTTCAGGTTGGAATGGTGAAATTCCTCTTGAAGCAGAAAAAGTCAATCTTGATTATATAGTTTCACTCTTCAAATCCGACGATGAAGAGGCATGCTGTGATGACGAATTCTGCATATACATGTTTGAGGATTCTGAAATTGAAACGGGAGTTGTGAATGTTTTCTGGCAGGATGAAGAAATCAGGTATATGTTTAAAATTTTAGAGGACTACCTTTATTTCCTCGAAGTTGTTGACAGAGACACCAAAAACCGTATTTTCGGAGAAAACACGGAAAGACCTCTTCACGAGCTCAGAAAAGCATTGCTTCACCTTGTTGACCATCCTCTGGAAAACGGAATGACCGAATATGCAAACTCGATTCGCAGAACCCGAGATACTTTCAATGAGAAAAGACTTATTAATACATATGCTATGGTCTGCGATTTTTGTGGAAAGCCGATAAAAAATAACGGCTCCAATAACAGCTATAAATTCTATCATTATGCCGGAAAACAAAGCTGTCCGCAATGCGCCTCAACAGCGGTTACAACCGAAGATATCGGTCAGGTAGCTTTGTGTGAAAGCATTGTAAAAGAATGGATTTCCGATTCCTACGGTGCAGCAATAACAGGTCCCTCATTTAACTCGCTTGAAGATGCCGAGTTCATTAATAAGCAAGCTAACCCCGATGAATATTATGCAACCACTGATGACAGGGATTACGGAACCATTGCTTATACTTCATTATGCAGCACCCAAGCTGATGTAAGCTTATTCCCGGACGAGGAGCTTATGCTCCGTGTTGTAAGCGGAACCTCCGGAGAGAGAGCGTTGAGCAAATCATCTGATTGCGAAGACAGCGTACGCAGCGGCTATTTTACCGATAATGCCAATGTTATATTGATTGAAAACGGTTTGCCCAGATTCCGCCACGAATCTGTACAGGCGCACGAGCTTACACATCAATGGCAATATGAAAAGCTCAGTACGGAGCTTGTTTATGCTGAACCGTGCCCTCTGACAATCCGTAATGACTTTGGTCAAAACGAAGATTTAACCCAATTCAAATTAGAAGGTCAATCTTCTTGGGTTGAATGGTGTTATTTAAGAAAACACGGTCATTTTAAAGAAGCTGCAAAGCTTAAACGCTCGTTAATGAACAGCAACAACGTTTACGGCGTAGGTTTTCGTTGGTTCAGAAATCTTATTCGCATCGGAGGCACAGATAAATACAGCAGAATAAGACGGAGTTTTTCATTTAAACTTAAACGCTTAAAGTATCAAATTTTAAAAAATCCGTACGGATTAATGATGCTGTATTTCGGAGAATAATTCCTATATGCAACAAAAAGCACCTTGAAATTCAAGGTGCTTTTTTCTGTGTGATTCATACATTATTTTGATGAATTGGTAATAACATATTCCAGCAATGAATCAGAATGCTCCGTAAGCGTTCCTTTGTGGAAAATATAAACCTTACCGGAAGCCTCCTGCACGGCAAGAGCTCCATCAAAATGCAAATCCTCAAGAACATAATATTTATCAGGAAGCATAAAACGCTCCCTTGCTTCTTTTGTTGTTTTAACAACATCAAGCCATTTAACATTTATAATGCTTGTAAGCTCAACGTTTTTTGCAGATACCTGACCAAAGTTCATCAAACAAAGCTTATAATCATTAGCAAAGAAAAGGTCAAGTTCAAATTCTGCTTTTTCGATTTGAGCTTCCGTTACCGGTTCGCCGGCACTGAAGGTATTAACCTTTTTTAAAGACTCCAAGAAATTGTTCATTAGTAATCACCATCCTCAATATATTCAAGAGCCGCGCCTCGATCTATCCAATAATCGCTTCTTTCCTTGTTGAAATCATCACGGTCTATTTCACTGGTTTTTGTCTTATCATGCAAAACATTGTCGTTTCCCACGCCTCGGTGTTCATCTCTTGTCAGCTCTGCCAAAGGAGAATCTTCCTTTTGACCTATGTGGTGAAGCTCAATAATATCGCCGTCTTCCGTCATTGGGCTTAATCCTTCAGCCATTCTTTGAGCATTATCACGTCCTTTGTGATCGCATACTCCATGCAATTCGATATCACTTCTGACAAGCGCATGTTTAGGTGGGTCTCCGTAAACCTCCTCATGCAGATTTGCATTTTTATATACATCAAGTTCTTCTTTTGAGGAAACATAATTATTTATTTCATCGCTATACGGACTGTTTTCTTTTATATCGCCAACTGAATTCTCCCCATCGCTTTTGCTGTTATCAAGATTGCTCTCGACATCATCCACTCTTTCCTGATATTCGGTTTCTTCCTCCGGAGAGTAATTATCGCTTTCGATGTTAGTCTCCGTGCTTTCATTTACTTCCGAGGTTTCGGAAGTTGAAATTTCACTACTCATTTTATCCTCCTGATTTTATTCTTTTATGTTTATCCGGGATTAAACAGCAATTGATATGCAATATATTAAAGCAGCAATTGCCGAAATACATATAATAACAGACGGAGCCAAGCTTGTTGTTTTGGTGTTGCCTATTATGCTTTGCTCAAACTCTTTATTTTTATTATCAACAAAAACAGATAACAGACCGAAAACAGCCGCCGCCAAGCCGCTCAAAATGCCGTAAGGAATTTCAATGAAAGATAAAATCAATGTTAAGATAATAATAAACACTGCAATCGCTTTAAAGGGATTGCTTTTTTTATATAATGTGCTTATAACCTCAACATCGGTTCCGGCTTTGACTTTGCCGTCTGCAGAACAGAACTCAACAGAAGCTTTTCCAAGATGTTCCGTGCTGATAGTATGTCCGTCATATTTTATAACGTCTCCGTTTTGAACAATATTCCAGTATACATTCGTATCAAAAGCATTATTGGGAACAGCAGTAACCTCAAACGGAATTTTCTGTCCGATAGTTGCTTTTATACAGTTGCCATATACTGACGGAACCTTAAGCTCCGAAACTTTGGGTTTTACCGTAATCTCAACACATTCGCTGACGCTTTCTGCTTTAAGATATATACGGCATATACCGGAAGATATCGCCTTTACCTGACCGTCTTGAGAAACCGTTGCAATTCCTGAATCTGATGATATCCACTCAAGAGAATGAACATTATCTGCATTTTCGGGATACACGGCAGCATTTAACCAAACCGAGCCTTCCTCTTCAAGAATATATGCATTACTGTCAAATGTTATCTTGTTAATCCTGTTTCTCTTTATAACGGTAACGCTTTTTCTTAAGATAGGAACTATGTCTCCAACCTGATAAACTTCAACTGTTGCTTCTCCGCTGTTTATTCCGACCAATCTGTCAGGAAATGCCTGAACCACCTTTTCGTTAAGCGACTTCACATATATATCGGACGCAAAAGCTCCTTCAGGTATGGTTCGTATTCTTACAGGTGTGCTGCTGCCGGACTCCAACACGCTCTCAAAATCCGCCAAAACAACGGCTTCAACAGTTGTGACCGCTTCATACACGGCATAATTGCAGCTCTTAAGCTGATCTGCAAGTTTAGAGACCGTCGGCTTAATCAAAAGATAATCTATTATCTCTCGGAAATATCCAATAAGCTCATCAAGCGTCATCTCCAAAACAAGCAAATCCTTTTTGACCTGTATTGTTCTGAATCCTTCCGCCATAACAATTATCATGCTTCTTTTTCCGACAAAAGAATTAGTTCTTAAAAATGCATCGGCATTTTTAAAGCTGTCAAATATGAATATGCCGGTTTTGGCTGCCGAAACATCACCTGACAGCTCTGCCTTCACGGTACAAAGATTCTGATAATTCTCAAAAGCCAAGAATTCTCTTTCGTATGAAACCGAATCGTTTGACATCACAAGGGCATTCACAAAGCTCTCCTGCATACAAGCATTTTCAAAAAACACAGATAACAGAAGCTCTTTATCATAATGGATTTCGTGCTTTATGAGGGCTTCCGAAAGAATCTTACACCTGCTTGAAACAGGAATATTATTTTTAAAATCCTCGTGTAACAAACTTTTGCAATCCGGACAATTACCGTCAACAAAAGATTTCAGAACGGCAGCTTCAAACTTATCTGAAACAAAAGTTAAAGAGAAGCTGTCATTAAGCTCATCTGATATGCCCTGACACATTTTACAGCACCAAAAATCAAATGGCTCTAAAAGATAATTCGTTATTGAGCTGTAAGGAGAAAATGCCTCTCCGTCAACAAGTATTTTGCTTTTGCGTTGGTAAGGATTATAAGTCAAAACAACATCATTCATATTTGACCCACCTGTAATCAATTGAATATCGTTTCAAAGACTGCCAAGTATCTGTCATCATTTCTGAAATCTTTCATTAAACAGAACAACAAATACTTTATGGTCTTTATTTTTGTTTGTTCGTTATCAAAAACAACGAAGCTGTCCAAAGCCGCAAAAAATGTTTCATACCATTTTTTGATGGACTTGGTCGGCAGAGCTTTTAAATCTGTTTTGAGAAGCTTAACTCCTTCAAAATCGCAAGGGATAGCCTTCGCCATGCCTCCGCAGTTTATAATGCTTGTCAGCACCTTTGCAAAATCATATTTATTTGCAGACTCTATCTTTCCGAAGAAGCTGATCAAAAGCTCATTGATTTCGCTTTTTTTAAGAGAAGGAAGTTCAGAAGCCAAAACAATTTCGGTTAAAGAATCCGGACAGTATGCACCACTTTCCTTTTGTTTGAAAAGCTCTGTCACAAGCTTACCGTTAAGGATGGCAAGCGATTTTTTATCAACCTTCTGAATTTCGCCCTTAATTTTAGGGCAGTACGGTACAGCAGTAAGAACCGATTCTAACCAATCGTTTTGCCATACAACCGCCTTTCCCTTGGGGAGCTTTGAAATTTCTTTGATTTGATTGTCGTTTAAGCACAGCGCTCTGCCCACTATATCGCAATCCGTGGCTTCCGGCAATCTCATTATTATTTTTGTGTTTGTGTTTTTTATTGCAGAAATATCAACCGATGTAGGCGACTGATCAATTATTATAAAACCTTCGCCGTAAGTACGCATTTCCGCTATGGAGTTGCAAATCATTTCAACTGATTTTCCCGCAAGATTCGATGATTCCTGCGATTGGTCATGTGAAACTCGCTTGAGCAAATTATGCGCCTCTTCAAGCACTGTTACATGTTTTAAAGGAGCATTTTCCTCTTCTGCGGTTGACATGCGGTATTCATTCAATTTTAAAACAAGAATACCCATAATTAATGATTTTGTTTCCGAAGAACCTACTCTGCTGATATCCACTATGGTGTTCTCATCAAAAAGAACTCGGTCCGCAATATCGAAAGCATCGGAAAAAACCTGCCCTGTTATTCCCACAGTCAATGATTTAATTCTTGTTGCCAAAGATCCGATATAATCGCCTTTTGTATCTGCAGAATAAGACGATTTATTAATTATTTCAGGAAGAACATCCAACACATCTTCAAAAGTCGGGAACTTATTTCTTCCGTTATCAAAATGTATCGAGCTTGTCAAATCCCAGCCGCATCTCTCATATGCTCTTTCAACGGAATCCTTCAGTATTGCCGGCATAGCGGCATAAAGAGGCCAACATGCGTTAAATATTTCTATCAGCCTGTCGATATGTTCGAGAACATGGATGTTTTCGTGGAACTTGAACGGATTGATTTTAAGCATGCGGTAATAATCAGGGTTTGTTGTGAAAATATTGATATTTTCCATTCCGCCCAAATCCTTTTTGTACTCACCTTTTGCAGGTTCAATAACGAGGAACTTAATTCCTTTATCCGCCAGTTGAGTCAAAATCTGATATGCTGTATTTGACTTGCCCGAACCGGTCGAACCGGAAATAAAGCAATGAGACGTTAACGAATTAACATCCAGATCAACCGTGGTTTTTTCTTCCTGCCCCATATGATAGATATTGCCCAGGCAGATATGAGGGCTGTCATTGCAGCTGCCATCGGTTGAAATAACATTACGTCCGAATTCAGCCATTTTTAAAGAAGTAACTCCCGTAACAGAACGTCTCGGCAATCCCAGAAGAACAGGCAGTTCACTTCCGCTTATCAACGATGCGGGGGTAACCTGCTGAACGCTGTATTCCGGGAAAATATTAACCTCTATTTGGGGATGAATACAATAACCGATATATTCCAGCAACCTTCTTGTATTCGCTTGGTTGGAAGAATCCCAAATATTAACAAAAGAATTTTCCAACGAAGATTTCTGACCTGACATCAAAGCCTTATACGAATTTGCTGCAACAACCGCTGTTTGTATGTCTTCGGAAATAAAATATCCTGCACACTCCCACATTCCGTACGCTTCGCATTCCTTGATTCTTTCCAAATGACCGTCGATTTGACTCATAAGGTTTTTTATGGATTTGTTTTCATGGTTCAAGGTAAGATTTCTGGAATCACCTTTTGTTATCGTTTCGCTCTGATTGCTGCCTTGG
This sequence comes from Clostridia bacterium, assembly GCA_017466365.1. Taxonomy (GTDB): domain Bacteria; phylum Bacillota; class Clostridia; order Oscillospirales; family Acutalibacteraceae; genus CAG-177. Next base: position 18,361 of record JAFTUG010000011.1, read on the forward strand.
GAGCTGCCTTCGCTTGTGCCTTCAGAAACCGCATTCGCCCATGCATTGCTTGAACTGTATCCTGTGCTTGAGCTTGTAGAGCGGCTTTTGTTTGTATTAAAGAAACCGAAGCCGAAGCCGTGTCCGTGAGAAACAGATGATGATTCCGAAGTGTTTTTGCTTCGGGTCAATGTGACAGAATTTGAAACACTTCTGTTGATAGTATCGGAAAAGCTTTTGAATGTTCCGTCAGAAACGGCTTTGCTGTCATTTTTGCCATATGATAAGGAAACACCCGAAAGAGGCGATAAGGTTGAATAAAGCTCTTCCAAGCCGCGTTTTCTCTCCTCCAAAGCAGGCTTGCTTAAAGGAGTTGCCAAAATAACGGCGGTATATGTACTTCCCTTCATTGTGTCTATAAACTTTTCAATTCCCTGAACAAAGTTTTCTTTCTCTTCATCTCTTGTTGACGGAATTACCGAAACACCGGCAACGTTTTTTGAAGAGGAGCAATCCGTGTTCAAAAGTGTATCCGAGAAAAGCTTTTCAATACGGTTATTTCTCAATGCGGTAACATCGCTTCCCGGGAAATTACCCATCAAGCCTTTTTCCAGAATAACTCCTGCGGTGGCAACATTGTAACGGGAATAAACTCCGAGATAAAATTCGATTTTTTCGGAATTGCTGTCTATAATCAGCACTGCCGTGCTGCCCAAATCCTGCAAAGCACTGTAAACGCTTATAAGCTTATCGTTTATATCTTCATCTTCGTTAAATACAAACTTATTTACTTTGAATAAACGTATATTTTGATGCTTTTTTAATTCATCAGGCATCGGAACAACAGGAAAGCCGCTTAAACCGATAAGATAATTGCGGTTTACAAACACATCGGCAAAAGACAAACCCTTTTCAATTTCAGGATTGTAATTGTGAAGCGAATCCGTATCATTTTTAGCTGTAATAGTATATGGCATATTTTTACCTCTGAATTTAAATTCAATATTGGGAATACGACTGAAGCTTTTCAATTCTTAACGATGTTTTGGGATGAGATGAATTCAAAGCTGCCCACAAGCCCTTTGAATCTGAACCGCCAAGCTTTCCGAGAACATTGGCGAGCTGATTTCCAAAGCCTAAATTATATGCATATTCATCTGCAAGGAATTCGTTTTCTCTTGATGAAGCCATGCAAATAAGAACACCTATCTTTGTCCATAACCATATGCATGCCGAAAGCACCGTATCAATAAAAATTCTCTTTATGAATGCGGTAAGTATTGCGCCCCAGCCTCTTTTTGTGAAAATACCGGCAATGATGGCGGTAATAAAAGAGAAAAAGTCAACCACTCTTTGCCAAATCCAGAACAATCCCGTTACAATCAAATTGCCTGTAGCAACAAACAGAATGATATCGGTATCTTTATGAGCAAGGTGACCGAATTCATGGGCAAGAGCTCCTTTGATTTCTTCATCAGAAAAAGCAAGGAAACCTTTTGTTATACATACTGTTTGTCTTCCCGTAGCAAAAGCATTGGGGCTTTCATCATCGCTCAAGAAAAACTGAATGTTATCGTTCAGACTCGGGGTTGCTTCCTTTGCTCTTGAGTAAACCTCATTGAATAAAGGCTCAAGCCTGTTTAAAAGAGCGGGATCTTTTATTTTTTTGCAGTGCTGCTGAAGTCTGAGAAGATATTCCCCTACAGGCGACAATGCAATAACAACCGACAGAAGATATAAAGCAAAGCCCGCAAGGCAGCCTACCCATAAATCAACGCTGCCGCTGTATTCCGCATACATTCCGCCTATAAAAGTAAGTAAAGCCGCATTAAGTATTATCCAAATCAGCACTCCGATATTGCTCTTTTTGGTAATGTTTTTTAAGAAATCCAATAAATACATAATTTTCTCCTCAATTCTTCTTTGATATATTTATTTCATCTGCTTGACATATGATAATATAAGTATATCGCAGGGTAGAATTATACTTATATTATATATAGAAAAAAATTATTCTGTCAACGAGTTATTGCACAAGCTCCCCTTCGTTACGCAGTGCACTTATAACTCATCAGCAGGTCCGCAAAGGGGTTATATTTGGCAATCGGCGGTTGTTGATTTGAGTAATACGGATTAAGGGTCAATTCTGACTCTCGCATCATCTTTGCAAAAAGGAGTCCGGTATTATGTGCATCAACAAGTGCATCATGCGCGCCTTCATCATAATCAATTCCCGCAATAATCAATGCTTCCGAAAGGCTGTATGTTTTGGGTGATGCCATCTTTTCGCTGAAGGTTACCTGACAGTCAATACAGTTTTCAAAAAGACCGTCGATTTCGGGGGTTCTGATTCCCTTGGAGTCGGTTTCCTTTTTGATTTGAAATTCATCGTTTTCGCTCCAGGTTACAACAAGAGAGCCTTCGGGAATCCATGAAAACAGCATATTCAGCGCATCATTGAGCTTTGGTGCCGAGGCGGTTTCTCTTTTGGAAATACCGGTTAAAGCCTGTATGAACGAATCGATAACACCGTATTCGGGATAAACATAGCTCTTGAAGCTGTCAACGATTTCAAGCGAACCGTCAAGCAGCACCGCCCCTATCTCGATAATTTCGTTTTTGCAACGGTAGCGTTCCCGCTTGAGCTTCGGAACTCGGCACATTTCCAGGTCGATTACAACATAATTGCTCATAAACTTCTCCTGATTAATCGTTATTATACTCCTTGAAGATAACGCTGTATTTTTTGTTATCTTTATTTTCGGAATTGTTGTAGGTTTGATTTATACGGATTGCCGCTTCAATCCCGAGCTGCTTTGCATATTCGGGATTTTTTTCAATTTTTTCAATAAGCCTTACGGCCAATATTCTTTGTTTTGGTGTCATTTAAAACACACCCTTGCTGCTTTACTTTGATTATATAATACTTTATGGGAACAGCAAAAGTGAACGGCATTATGTGAAAAAAAGCAGGTCTGTTTCTGCACTTTATGCAAAAACAAGACCAAGCAGGCACAGACAGCCGCTTCAGAGCGATTGCCTGTGCCTGTGTTACCGACCGGATTAATCGGAATAAGACTATATAATGTAGATATAACCCATAAATCTGTATCCGGTAAGGTAATTCGAGCTGTTGCTGTTTATGGTTCTGGTATTGAAGTTTGTACCTCTCCAATGTGATTCCGAGATAAGAACGGTACCGTTGCTGTTGATTTTCTCAACCACCGCAACATGGCCTGTGCTTGTTCCGTTCTTGCTCCAGCAGGCAATTGCGCCCAATCTCGGAGTTGAACCGTATGAGTAATAACCGTTGTTCTTGTTGTAATTATACCATGCACCTGCGCTGTTGGTGCAAAGGTTGGGCTTCTTGCCTGTTATCTCGTATGCACGTCCGTATGCATAAGCCGTGCAGTTAGGCATGCCGTATCCGCTGCTGTAGAAGATATTCTTGCTTGAATAGTAATAACCGTTTGATTTGGAGGGTGCGGATGTTCTGGGAGAATAGCTTGTGTTTGAGGTTGCCGCTTGGGTTGTTGTTGTCTTATTAAGGCAGTATTTGTTGTAATCGGACTTATTGCACCACGCAATTCTGTAGGCACCGTTAGAGGTGGGATACATTATCTGATACTTGCTTTCCTTTGTTGCGATAAGGTAAACCGTATCATTCTTATCTACATAATAGCTGCCCGAGAGAGCTGTGTTGCTGCGGATTGAGCAATAGAATCTGCCCGAGGACTTCTTTGCGGCATGGTTTCCGTTGTTGCTTGTTAAGGCAGAAAGGGGTATGTATGCTTTAACTCTGCCGTTTGAGGTCGGATAACTTACATATGCGTAATATACTTTCTTGCTGTTCTGACCTACGCTGTAAACATAGATTTCATCGCTTCTGTTATCAATATAGGATGATGAGGACTTGCCGTAGGTTGCTGTGCCGCGTGAGGTGAGGTTCTTGTTTGTGTAAGGGATGGTTGTTCCTGATGAAGAGATGGTGTAGGTCTTTGCGTAAGTTGAGGAGGATGCCAGCTTATTGAATGCCGTTACTTTTGCTGCGCTTGCCGATGCCGTAAACAGCATCATTGAGCTGAGGACCGTTAAGATTACCATGAGGATTGAGATTGCCTTTTTCATACTGTTTCTCCTTAAAAAATTTTATTAAAAATCAAACAGGACTGTTGCTTTCCCGTTTCAATTTTTTCTGTTTGAATAATAAAACAGATGTCTTTGGCTTTTTTCGCAAAAAACCGAAATTTCCAAAAACACCTTTCAGTAAAAGGCGGTGTTAAGTTGTGAGAATATAATATCGCATTCCGGCAAAAGACTCCACAGCACTTTGTGTAATGTTTTTTCGGAATTTTTTACACAAAGTGAAAAATCATCAAAAATAAATAACGGTGCCCGATTGTTAAACACGAACACCGTTATAAATTATCTGCCTTTTATTTCGTTGTATTTTTTCAGGTTTATTTTTTCTTCAGCCAGCATCTGTTCTACCCATAGCTGAAGAGTTTCAACCGTTATTGAAATATGTTCAAGCTCATTCTGAATAAAAACAAAGTCTTTAATCTCATCGTCATCAATTATGCCATCCACGGTTATTTCAACCATGCGCTCCTGACGTTTTTTGAGTGAGTTAAGCGAAGCAAGCATCTCAAGCACAATCTGCGCCAAATCCTTCACTTTTATCTCGGGAACATATTTCTGCCCGATAGTACATTCGTTGGAGCAATAATAATTACAAAGCGAAGGTTCACCGTAAATTTCGGAAAGAAGCATAACCTCTTCGGGAACAATCGGAAACTTATCATTCTCGATTCTTTCAAGGCGCTCCGGCTGAATGGGGTTATTTATAAGCGACGCCCTGTTGCAAACTTCATCTCTTGTTAATCCATGCTTTTTTCTGATTTCTTTATAAATATTACCGGACATATTCCTTCTCCTCGCTGTATAATCTCTCGCAAATCCGTTATTTTATATTATAGCATATTAAATATGATTAATAAAGTAAAAAATATAATTAATACAAATTTGAATAAACAAAGACTGCACAGGCTTGATTTCTGTGCAGTCTTTCGATTCATAAAGCAAATTAAGAGCGGGATTATCCGAGGGCTACCATGCTGAAAACGAGTGCGAACAAAGCAACTGTTTCGCAAAGACCTACAACGGTGATGTACTGCGAGAAGCCCTTTCCGGTTTCGGCAAGAGCATCTGCGCCTGCGGCACCTGCCTTGCCCTGAAAAACAGCCGAAAGAGCCATGGCAAGACCCGAAGCGATGCCGAGACCTATAAGAAATGCAGGGTCAGCGGTTGATGCCTTCATCTGCTGCATAAGAAGGAAGCCGTAAATGGTCTGTGTAAGAGGCGCACCTGCAAAAACTGTAAGAATAAACGGTGCAGCCTTATTGTTCATATAGCACTTTTTCCATGCACCGATTGATGCCTGTCCCGCAATGCCGATGCCGATGGCAGAGCCGATTGCGGCAATGCCCATAGTTAACGCTGTTCCCAATAATCCTAAATTCATAATGATTCTCCTTTAATCAATTTGTTCATTAAACGGTTTAAATTTATGTCCGCTCCAGGACATATCCAGATGCGATGAAAATTCCAGAGTGTTAAGTCTGATTCCGTGAACAATAACGGACAGAACATTCAGTATCATGTTAAGTCCGTGACCGAACACCAGAAGGAAAATTGCAATTATCATAAACAGGAAATTGCCGAGCAGAGGCCCTGCCAGCTCGTTTACGGTTGCGGATATTGCGGCGCCTGCAAGACCTACCGCCCAAAGGCGTATATACGAAACTATATCCGAAAATACGTTTACCACGCCGAGCAGAACCGAAACGATATTTTTAAGGCTTGAAAGCACGGATTTTACAACGCTTCCTTCATAGTTTGAGAATATAAAGCTCAAGCAGAAGCCGATTCCGATAAGAGCAAGCGAAACCGTGCCCACGGGAATACCGCCGATTACAAGCCCGAAGCTGAAAACCTCGGCATTTACAACAAGGCTTAACACCAGATAATAGATGCCGAAAAGCTGTAAAATCGAGCCGATATCGCCGAGTATTTTTATTGATTTTCTGTTTCTCAAAGCACCCTTTATATGCGCCACGGTCAGCTGGATAAGAGCCAGCGTAAAGCAGAATATCTGCAAATTCTGCGCCGTGGTGAGTCCGTATTCACCGCCGGTCCAGAACGGATACCAAATCTTATCGCCGTAAACATTTGAAATTACGGGTATCGATAAGCTCTTGAGCCACTCCGGAAGCTGTTCGGGGGTGAGACCGAACCATGTGCAGGTAACCGTACCCCAAAGTATTGTCGAAAGCCCGAAAAGACCGACAAGCAGGAAAGCGGGTGAAACCGGCTTTTTGGAGACGAGCGATTTTACAATCGGTATGGCGGCTGCCGCACAAATCAGCAAGCCGTATCCGCCGTCCCCGAAAATAATTCCGAAGAATATGAGTATAAACCCTAAAAACCAACCCGAAATATCGTATTCAAAATATCCCGGAACAGTTCCCAAAAAGTCGGTCAGCGGGTAAATAAGGCTTACAAGCTTGTTGTTTTTGAGCTTGGTCGGTACATTATCCTCCTCGCAGGGGTCCTCGGCAAGAAGTCCCCATGAGTTGGCTTTGGCGGTCTGCTTTAATCTGTCAAGATTTTCCGCCTCAATGTAGCCCGTGAAATATGCAACGGAAACATTTCTTTTTTCATCGGACGATAAAAGCTCATCCGCCATGCCCGTGGCATAAACCTCAAACTCAATTTCTTTTTCAATGGCTTTAACGGCTTTTTTCATGCCGCCGACACAGCCTGCATATGAAGATATCTTTTCTTCTGTTGTTTTAATCTGACTGTTAAGCTCGGCGATTTTTTGCTCCGTTTCCGAGGTTGAAATCTGCGGCAGCTCCAATCTGAAGCCGCTCAAGGAGTCCAAAATCTCGTTTTCGCCTTCCGCTCCCGATTTAATTATCAGAAATTTAACGGAGGACTTATTTGTATCCAGCCTTACGGTTTTAACATTCTCGCCCAAAGCCTCGTATTCGGCTTTCGGCATCTCATAAAGCAGGATGTCAATGCCTTTTTCTGACAAATCGCTGATTTTTCGGGGGTCGATATCGCCCCAGCTTTTCAGTCTGTCAAGCTCTGCAATAAGAGCGGTTTTTTCTGCCTGACACGCCTTTTTTTCATCCTCGAGAGAGACGATTTCCTTTGCCGCAGACAGGGCATCGGAAACGGTTAACTCCTTAACCTCGGATTTTTTGCTTTTTCCCGTAATAAAAACGGCGCTTTCAAGCAGGGAAATCTGTTCTTTAAGCTCTTCGAGCCTTTCGCCCGAGCCCTCGGTTATTTCGATATGAATAATTCCCAGTTTGCGGAGCTTTTTGAGGGTTTCCTGTTTTTTATCTCCCGTGATTACGAGAGAAACTTTTTTCATAGGCACAATCATAACGAATAAACCTCCCTTTCGGAAGACTCTGCGTTGCGAAGGGCAATTTTGCGTTTTGAAATTTTTGAACGCACTACGGCGCTGACCTGCTGGTCCGCCATATAAATTGATATTTTTTTGATATTCTCTTCTGTTTCGGGGATTTTAACCTTTTCAAACAGGTTAACTCTTTGAGAGGTTGCAAGAAGCTCCGACTCCAAAAGTCTGACCTGCTCATCCAACACTTCCGCTTCCAAATCAAGCGACATCGCCTTTTCCATATGGTTTGCGGCTATATCCACCCAGAGAGGTGTTTCGTATAAATCATAATCTCCTCGGGAAAAATCCGCCCCTTCAAAGGTGGGGATTGCAACGCCCGCAATGTTTCCTTCGCCTTTGCGGATATTGCTCACGGTGATTATTCCTTCGGGGAAGGCTTCGCTTTCGCTGAAAACGGCAATCCATGAATCAAAGCCTTTTTCAAGCTCTTCTCTTTCTTTTCTTACCGCCTTCGCCTTGGCTTCAATGGTGCGGATTTCCGCCTGAAGCTGCTGCTTTTTAAGTGTCAGAGTAGGCAAATATCTCCGGTACATTTTGAGAGCATCCTTTTGTACCTTTAACTCATTTTTGGTTAATTTGATTTTTGCCAAAATAACAGTCCCCCTTACTTAACAGGCCAAAATTCGTCGGTAAGGTCTGACTTTATTCCGGTTTCGTCTTTTTCAAAGCAATCGGCTAAAATTTCCCAGCCCGAATTGAGAGCCTCTTCAAGCGAGAGATTAACCGATAAATCCATGAGCCTGTTTTCAAAAAGCCTGCCGTATTTCAGCAGCTTTTCATCCCAGCGGCTCATTGCAAAGCCCATGTTTTTCTTTTCCAATGTTTCTTTATAAGAAGAATACATGCGAATCATTGCATCCATGAGAGCACGGTGGTCTTTACGGGTTTTGCCGTTTACGTTTTGCTTAAGTCGTGAAAGCGAGCCGAAGGGTTCGATTCGTCCGCCTTTAAGATAATACTGACCTTCCGTAATATAACCCGTATTATCGGGAACGGGGTGTGTTACGTCGTCACCGGGCATTGTTGTAACGGCAAGAACGGTAACGGAGCCGGAATCCGCAAAGTCAACAGCCTTTTCGTAACGTGAAGCAAGCTGCGAATAAAGGTCGCCGGGGTAGCCTCGGTTGGAAGGAACCTGCTCCTGAGTAATGGCAATCTCCTTCATGGCATCGGCAAAGTTGGTCATATCGGTAAGAAGCACCAATACATCCTTATTCTGCAAAGCAAACTGCTCCGCAACAGCCAGAGCCATATCGGGAATCATCATGCATTCAACGGTGGGGTCGGATGCGGTATGAATAAACATAACCGTTTTGCTCAATGCCCCGCCCTTTGAAAGCTCATCTTTAAAATAAAGAAAATCGTCATATTTAAGACCCATGCCGCCCAGAACGATTACATCCGCCTCTGCCTGCATGGCAATACGGGCAAGAAGCTGGTTATAAGGCTCGCCCGAAATCGAGAAAATCGGCAGCTTCTGCGAAACAACCAAGGTGTTGAACATATCAATCATGGGGATATTTGTTCTCATCATTCGGTTGGCAAGAATGCGTCGTGTGGGGTTGACGGAAGGGCCGCCGATGGGCTTCATGTTTTCGGTAAGCATCGGCCCTTTATCTCTCGGCTCGCCCGAGCCGTTAAAGATTCTGCCGAGCAAATCCTCGCTGAAGGATACACGCATTTCTCTGCCCAAAAAACGAACCTCGTCGCCCGTGGAAACGCCCTGACCGCCTGCAAAAACCTGAAGCGAAACAATATCGCCCTCAATCTTGTTGACCTGTGCAAGCGATTTTCCGAAACGTGTGTTTATCTGTGCCAGCTCATTGTAGCGGACACCTGTTGCCTTTACAGTGATAACGTTTCCGGTGATGGATTCAATTCGGTTAAATACTTTGTTCATTCTCACTCACCGTCCTTTAACAAAAGCTCTGCCTCGCCGCCGATTTTTCCGCCGTGCTCATTATAAAGCGCATCGATTTCCGCCTCAACGTTTTTAAAAGCATCGCTTTCAAATTCTGTATAATTCCAGTCTATAAATTTTTGACGCATGCGGTTAAAGAAGCCTCTCGCTTCGTCCTTATCGCTTACAGCATATTCGCTGCCCAAAACATATATCAGCTTATCGGTAACATAACGCTGACGTGCTGTGCCGCAGTTTGCATCAACCAAATCAAAAGAGTTTTGCTGAAGATAAACCGCATCGAGCATTTCCGATTTAAGATAAACCACATAGTCGGAAAGGCTTGTGCCCTCCTCGCCGACAACCTTCATCATCGAACCGATTTCAACACCGTGATGAAGAATGTTCATGCAGAACGAGCATTTTTTGCTGTTCGTAACGGTCTCGTATTTAGACCATGAAATCAGCGGGTCGATTGCAGGATATTTTCTTGCATCGGAGCGTTCACGGGAAAGACCGTGGAATGCACCTACAACCTTCAGGGTTGCCTGCGTTACGGGCTCTTCAAAGTTACCGCCTGCAGGAGAAACGGTGCCGCCGATTGTAACGGAGCCTGTGCTTCCGTCAGGCAAGCGGACATAACCGGCTCTTTCATAAAAAGCGGCAATATATGATTCAAGATATGCGGGGAATGCCTCTTCACCCGGAATTTCTTCAAGTCTGCCCGACATTTCACGAAGAGCCTGCGCCCAACGTGAGGTTGAGTCGGCAAGAAGCAAAACATTAAGCCCCATTTGACGGTAATACTCCGCAAGAGTTACCGAGGTATAAACCGATGCTTCTCGTGAGGCAACAGGCATTGATGAGGTGTTGCAGATGATGATTGTGCGTTCCATAAGCGAACGTCCCGTTTTCGGGTCTGTAAGCTCGGGGAATTCAGTCAGAGTTTCAACAACCTCGCCTGCACGTTCACCGCAGGCTGCGATAATAACAATATCAACATCGGCATATTTTGAGGTGGTATGCTGCAAAACGGTTTTGCCCGCGCCGAAGGGTCCGGGAGTGCAGTAGGTTCCGCCCTTTGCAACGGGGAAGAAGGAGTCGATAAGACGCACCTTTGTTTCCATTGTTTCAACGGGTGCAAGCCTTTCGCTGTAGCAATTTACGGCTCTTTTAACGGGCCACTTGAATGACATGGAAACGGGAATTTCCCTGCCTCTTTCGTCAGCTAAAACCGCAACTGTTTCGTTTACGGTGTATTCGCCTTTTTCTGCGATTGATTTCAGGATGTAATTTCCGAGCAGATAAAAGGGAATGAAAATTTTATGAGTGAACGGTCCTTCGGGAACTGTTCCGATATATTCGCCTGCACGCAAGGTATCGCCGATTTTTGCGGTGGGTGTAAACTCCCATTTTTTCTCCGCATTGAGTCCGTCTGCATAAACGCCTCGCTCCAAAAACCAGCCTGCCTGCTCTGCCAATACGGGCAGCGGATTCTGAAGTCCGTCATAAACCTGACCGAGCAAGCCGGGACCGAGCTGTGCCGACAGCATATCGCCCGTGAACTCAACTTCATCGCCGCATTTTATGCCGCCCGTCATTTCGTAGACCTGAATCTGCGCAATGTTTCCTCGGATGCGGATAACCTCGCTCTTAAGCGCCGTATCATCTACTTTAACATAACATATTTCATTCATGGAAACATTGCCTTCAAATTCAACAGACACCAAGTTTCCGTTAATGCTTACAACCTTGCCTTTATTTTCGGTCATTGTATAACCTCCGATCTGTCTCCGTTCATAATGGAGTTATAAATATTTCTGTATGCGGCTTTTCCCGTCTCCGCATCAAACTGTCTTATCCGCAAAATCAGCTTCAATTTAAGCCCGTAATAAAACACAAATTCATCCGAAAAGCTATCCATTGGTCGGAGTGTTTCCAAAAACTCCAAACGGTATTGATTGAGAAGCTTTTCCGCCTCCAGAGGGCTTTGGGCTTCCGCCGCCGTGCTTGCCGCCTTTATCAGCCCGACGGGCAGGGGTTCATTCCCCGTATCAAACGGCTTTTTCATTTTTTCCGCACGCACTTTGGCAAGTGCGAGCCTTAAACCGCGCTCGTTTTTATTCCATGCTTCAATCAGAGCAGAGCTTGATTTTTCATGGTCTCTCGGCGGTATAAGCGATAATTTGCTCAATTCCTTCTGTGCCTTTTTTCCTAAAAAATGATTACACAATTCCAGAAAACGTTCCTCCGTAACGGGCAGAGGAGTGTTTTCGCCTATTCCGTCCAAAGAAGGCAATTGCGATATCAGATAATATTCAGCCATAATTATTCAGCCTCTTTCAAAAGCTCCGTAACCTTGGGGCTCAAATAGTTTGAAAGCATATCCGTAACAGCCTCTGCGGAGAAATCGTAATAAGCTGCACCGTTATTTGCGGCAATTCGGAAGCCGCCGTCAAAATTATCGTTTGCTTTAAGAGTAACGCCCTTTGAGAGCTTCTCTTTAAGCGCTGCAAGTGCGGTTTCTTCAAGCGATTTCAAATCGTTACCGTTCAAAATCACCGCTATATCCTCTGCATCAGGCTTGGCTGCCCAGCCCTCAACAACCTTTATGATAAGCTGTGCCAACGCATCCGACGAATAAACCGCATTAACGCCTTCGCCTGCAATGGCTTTAAGCTCTCTCGCAACACTTTCTCTGAAAGAAATAAGCAGATTGCGGCCAGCCTGACGTATGGCATCCTCGCTCGACTTCACCATTCTTTCATTTTCGTTTTTGGCATTAAGCAGGATTTTATCTGCCTGCGCCTGTGCATCCGAAATAATTTTTTCCGCCTGTGCTTTCGCAGCATCAACTATGGATTTTGCCTCGGTTTCCGCCGCATCTACGCCGTCCTTCTTAATCTGGTCGATAAGCTCCTGTAACTGTATTTCCATAACACTTCTCCTTTTAAGAATTGTTTCTGTTTATATTGTTTTAAAATTTCTTTAATTATAAATTATGTCACATATTATTAAAAATTTCAATAGTTTGAAAGTGATTTTTTTACCCTCATAAGGAAAAAAGTGTTACGGTAAATGCTTATATTTTAATTTGTTACAAAAAAATGCCGTATAGCTACAGATACGGTGCAGGGCAGGATTACCTCACCCCGCCGTATCGGTGAAACACCGATAATTTCAAAAATGCTTCGGCGGCTTGGGTCAAGCCGCCCTACGGTTACAAATTTCATATGTTCGCTGCGCAAAAACGAATAACCTCTCCGTCATTTTCTTGCGAAAATGCCGCCTCCCCCGAGTGGGAGGCAATTCACCGCCCTGCGATTTTCCGAAATGCATTTGTTGCATTGGATTATATCAGAATATTTCTCCATTAATAATTATTGAAAAATGATAAATAAGGTGATATACTATTCGTGCGACATAGTTTAATATTCCCCAGAACAGGCATACTTTTGGTAAAAACGTATGCCTTGATGTCATATCCTGTTTTGGGTAAACTGTGTCGCAACAGAAGTCAGGCTGCGTTTTTCGTGCGTAGCTTCGGCTGCGCACTTTTTGATTTGTGGAGGTTATGTTGATGAGAAAGGCATTTAAAAAGGCAATTGCGGTTTTGCTTGTTACCGTAATGGTTTTCGGTGCAGCACCGCTTGCAGGATTTGTGGGTCTTGACCTGCCAGAATTTGGCGGGTTAAAAAAGATTACAGATTCTGTATCGAATTTCTTGGATAGTTTTAAAACCAAAGCGGAAGCGTCAACGGAATACACAAGCGGTTATTATACATATACCATTGATGAAAAAGGATACGTTACTATTGTTAAATGCCAAGAATCGGTTATAGGCAATATCACTCTTCCATCTACTATTGATAACTATCCTGTAACAACTATCGGTAATTCTGCATTCAGTTATTGCTACAAACTCACAAGCATAAAAATATCCAATGGTATAACAAGCATTGATCATTCAGCTTTCTACCGTTGCACTAGTCTTACAACTATAGAAATACCCGATAGCGTAACCAACATAGGCGATGGTGCTTTCTCGGATTGTACTAGTCTTACAAGCATAGTAATCCCTAATTGTGTAACAAGCATAGGCAAATCAACATTCAATGGTTGCACCAATGCTAGATATATAGAAATCCCAGATAGTATAATAAGTATTGGAGATTCAGCATTTAGAAATTGTAGCAACCTTGCAAATATAAGGATTCCTGATAATGTAACAACCATAGGTGATTATGTATTCGCTGGTTGCACTAGTCTTACAACTATAGAAATACCCGATAGCGTAACCAACATAGGCGATGGTGCATTCGCTGGTTGCGCTAATATCAATTATATTGAAATTCCCGAGAGTGTTGTATGCATAGGTAACCATGCGTTTCAAGGCTGTGACAGTTTAAAAAATGTAACCATTCCAAGTAGCGTAACAAGTATAGGTGAAGGCTCATTTAGATCATGTAGCAACCTTGTGGGTATAAATGTTGACTTTAAAAACACACAATACTCAAGCGACGAATATGGGATTCTTTTTAACAAAAACAAAACAGAATTGCTTCAGTATCCTAATGGCAACACCAAAACAAGCTATGTAATGCCCGATAGTGTAACCATCATAGATGATTATGCATTTCTCGATTGTTCAAATCTTACAACCATAAAAATATCTAATAGTGTTACAAGTATAGGCGAGGGGGCGTTTGACGGTTGCTCCAAAATTAAGAATATAACAATCCCTAATGGTGTAACAAGTATAGATTTTGGTACATTTAGAAACTGCAACAACCTCACTAGCATAATATTGCATAATGGTATAATAAGAATATCTATGTATGCATTCTTTTCTTGTGATAATCTTACAAATATAGAAATCCCTAACAATATTACCTCGATTGGTTACTGTGCGTTTGGTCGTTGCTACAATCTTAAAGATGTTTATTTTACTGGAACAGAAGAAAAATGGAGTGAAATATCAATAGATTCAAATAACGACCCCCTTCTTAATGCCAAGATTCATTTTAACAGTATTTTAAAGGATAACCAAACCGAGGTAACTGGGTTATCTTTTTGTTGCAACAAAATCCAAATGACCGACAGTGCAATGCTTATAGAGGCGACAGTATATCCCGAAACTGCCGAAAACAAAGAGATTATTTGGTCATCAAGTAATCCCAATGTAGCAATTTTTCAAAATGATTCAATCGGTGTTTTAACCGCCATTGGAGACGGTTATACGGTTGTAACCGCCACAACGGTTGACGGCGGTTATTCAGATTTCTGCATTGTTTTCGTCGGCGATGAAACAATGGTTGTTTCAAGCAATGACGGTAATTCAATTGCCGAAGGTAAAACGCATGAGTTTATGGTTTCGCTTATAGATTTAGACAGCCTTGAACTGACAGATTCAGGACAAATCAGCTTTACCAAACCGTCGTCCGAAACAAACGGCAATATTAATTTTGTTGTTGAAAATAATTCTGTAGCAAAAATCAGTTCAATAGAAAATACAGATAATATCATAAAGTTGAAAATTCAAGGTGTTTCTTCGGGTACTACTTATGTTACAATGACAAACAGTAAAACTCACGAAGAAAAATATTTACCGATTTATGTGTATGACGGAGAAAATACATTCTATGCAGATTCAGTTCCGAAATATATTGATATTTATGGTGAAACAAAAAACTTTAATCACAACGGACTTAAAATTTATGATTATGAGTACACGGAGAACGGAGACGGATCAACTGATGTAAGCTTCAATGTATACAGCAGCAACACTAACTGTGGTTCTGTTGAAGTTTATGATTCAGAGGGTAATCTTAAAAGCAGTTATATGATTGAGCCGTTTCATGGAGGCGATCCCACGGGATTTTGGGACAATCTCGAATTAATGGGACAAACTGTTGTTGTTTTAGTCAATTTGGATCTTTATAACGACACCAATCCGGTTTGTTCAACCAAAACTTCAATTTCCGCCACCATTCCGAAAGACGGCTACATAAAAATAACAAATGATATTTCGGATTCCGATGTCTGTCTTCTTTACAATATCGTTACTCTTGCAATCAAATGTATTGATTTTCAAAAAACTGAAATAGATTTAGCAAGTGATGTACCGAAAGTGGCAGAAGAAGCGAGTAAAAAATTAATCAATGAGATTTTAGGTGCTTCCGGAAAAACAATAAAAGGAATTTTGAATAAAATAATTAAAAAGCTTGATATTCCCAATGCAACTTTAAACACAAAAGATATTTTGGAACTTATTCAAACTTTGTTTGATAACCTAAATATTGATTTTGGAGAGATTTTCTTAGAGTCAATTGAAAAGGTTTGCGTTGAAAAACTTGCCGATATATTGATAGAGCGTTTAGGTGTTTACGGAAAAACAGTTAAAGGTCTTTTCGCTTTTAACGAAGGCTTGCAAATTTACAATTTGGGAGAAGCTTGTCACGCGTCAACCTTCTCCGGGTCGGCATATATTTACGGTGAACAAAGCGATACAGATAAAAAAGTTTCAAACGGAATAATCTATGAAGGCGATATAGATACGGAAACTATATTTAGAACATATGCAATTGCCTATGGTGACATTTATGTTGAAATGTCAACACTTTATGGTGCGGAAGATGTCGAATTTTACGATATTTCTCTTGTGAAAGACGGTGATACTGTTCAGCCTTCAGAGAAATCATCGGTTTATATTAAAATTCCTGAAGATTGGCAGGGCGATAAAATTAAAGTTTATCGTGTTACAATGGATGGTGCTCAAATTGAATATGAAGATATGAACGCACACAGAGAAGATGGTTATATGGTTTTTGAAACAGATCATTTCAGTTATTATGCTTTAATTAATGTGTTTGAGATGATTTCATCAATCCGTACCCCCTCAACAACAACCATCAGCTACGGCGACAGCATTATTCTTCATGCAGACTTGAGTGAAGATTTGCCGACCGGTTGGCATATCGACTGGTCTGTATCAAACGGTAACTTTGATTTTGAAGTGAGCAACAATGGCGCAGAATGCAAAATCACTCCGTCATCAAGCGGCGACACAATATTCACCGTAACGGTATATGATGCAAACAACAAGGTTGTCAGCGAAGATACGCAGGAAATGACCTCAAAAGCAGGCTTCTTTGATAAGATTATCGCTTTCTTCAAGAAGCTTTTCGGTCTGACAAAAACCATTCCCGAGGTTTTTAAGTTTTAATTATGCGCAGGGCAGGATTACCTCACCCCGCCGTATCGGTGGAACACCGATAATTTCAAAAATGCTTCGGCGGCTTGGGTCAAGCCGCCCTGTTTTTTCTTCATTTTTAACTTTTGAGTAAAATTTTAGGGTTCTGCAGGATATTAATTCCTGTAGAACCCCTTGTTATATATTGTTTTACGCGGTCTGCGCTTTTTTTACAGCCCCTGTTTTCATTCTTCCATTTGTTTGCCGAGAAACGATGCCGCAATCTGTGCAAGCTTTGTTTCCGTCTGCGTGGGGCATGAGCCGTTTTCGTTGAGAAGCATAACGAGTGAGCCCGAAATGTCGCCGCCGCCGATAATCGGAAAAATCACGGCTGCCTCTTTGTCAACGCCCTCAATCGGACGGATACGCTCGCTGTCAACACAGCAGACATAATTCTCGCGCCTCTCCATGATGCTTTCAAGGCTCTGGCTGATTCTGCGGTCAAGCACCTCTTTTTTGGATATGCCTGCGCATGCGATAACGCTGTCACGGTCGGTGATGATAACCGCAAGACCCGTGCCTCTTGCAAGCACATCGGCATATTGAGCCGTAATCGAGGAAAGCTCGCCGATGGGTGAATATTTCTTGAATATAACCTCTCCGTCCGAATCCGTATAAATCTCCAACGGGTCGCCTTCACATACAACATTGACACCGAAAGCCTTGTCCGTCCGGTGATTAGCCTTCTGGACTATTGTGGCTTTTGAGATACTCTCGGTGTCCCACTTAAAATTTACGACAGTACCTCTGTATCCTGCTTCTTCAAGCTGTTCTTTGGTAAGTGTTCCCGCCTTAAGCAGCATAGCAATATCTGACTTGAGCTGTATTTCAATGGCAGGCTCTTTTTTGTCATAAACAAAGATTTTTTCAATAATCAGCGATAAATCGCCTTTATCAAGAGTCTCCTTTGCAAGCAAAGCACGGAATATATCGAGTGCCGTTTTTGCGATTCGGTTAACCTCTATGGTTGTGTTTCTGCGTTCAACCGTGAGAGAAATTTGCTTTTCCAAGCCTTCGATTTTCTGCAACAGTTCTTCTTCGATTTCTTCATAGGTTTCTTCGATAATATCACGGTTGGAATCATCACATTTCATAAGCTCACGGATTTTCTGTTTTTGTGTAGCCTTGAAGCTTTCTCTTGTTTTCGCCAAATCAACCTCTAAATCCGCAATTGTTGAATCAGATGTGTTCATCATTTGAGGCTCGTCTTTAATTGCTTTTTCAAGCTCTGCTATCATAATATCTGCATTCATCATAACTCGCTCGATATATTTTTTAAGCATTGTGTCGAGCAAATCAATACGGACGTGATGTGAGGTGCACCCCTTTAAGCCTCTCTTATGATAAGTTCCGCAGGTGTAAGCAGGTGCCAAATCTGGTCTGCTCATTGAAAACATCGGACTTCCGCAGTCACCGCAGAAAAGAAAGCCCGAATAGGTTGTATCGTATTTCTTGATACCCCTGTAATTCGATTTTGTTCTTGATTTCAACTGCTGTTGAGCTTTCATAAAAGCCTTAACTTCTATGATTGCCTTGTGATGATTTTCAAAAACAATGTGTTCTTCATTGTCTAATTTCTTTTCGGGCCCGTTAATTTTAGTCCGTGTGTATTTACGCTGGCGAAGAGTTCCAATATAAAAATCGTTCTGCAAAATTCCGCTGACCGTAGGTATAGCCCAAATCGGACTTGCCTTGATTTTAACTTCTTTTTTGCCCTTACTTTTTGCCGCTTCCGCTTCCTTGCGTTCTTTCTCAATCATTCGTGGTGTGGGAATGTTTTGCTCTGTAAGATAATTTGCAATTTTCTTGTATCCCCAGCCGTTATTGTAAAGCTCGAATATCTTCCGAACAACCTCGGCAGCCTTTTCGTCAATCTCAAACACCATATTCTTTGTGTCAACAAAGTAGTAGCCGTAAGGCACGGCACAAACCCAGTTTGCACCGTTTTGACGGAGTTCAACAACTCGCTTTACCTTTTTTGAAGCATCGGTAACAGGCATTTCATTAAGCAAAAACCGAACCTGAATATTATTCCAGTCATCGTATGTCGGGTAGTCAATACTGTCGCCGATTGATATGATTCTGACTCCGGCATCCCTCAAATCTTCAAGTTCAACAAGACCTCTGCTGTTTCGGCGAGAAAAACGAGAGAAATCCTTGATAATCAGAATCTGATAGTGCCCGCTCATCAAAAGAGGTCGCATCTGCTGATAGCTTTCTCTCTGCTCAAAAGTGTAACCGCTTCGGTCACGGTCCTCATAGTAATCAACCTGAGCATCGGGAAATGTTTGTTTAATATATGCTTTTATAATTTTTCTTTGGTTTTCAATCGACGTATTATCTCTGTCTTTTTCCGTATCAACAGAAATTCGCATATACGCCGCTATTCTTTTCTTGCTCATCCAAATATTACCACCAATGTTATATTAAATATTTTTATCACTCAATGAACAACATTGTAACATAATAATTTTGCTTTTTCAACTGAGTTTGATAATTTTTTTGCTTTTGAATGTTACATGTATGTAGGCAGAATGATTTCTGCCTATACAGAGCCGCACTCATCGTGCATCTCTGTCACGTTCTCTTAAATTCTTTTTTGCGAGAACCATTTTGTTGTGTACGAGAAGCTCCTTTGTGTTTTCAACAAGACTCTCCTTGCCTGAAACAAAAACACAAACCACATAGCCTTTGTTTTTCCATTCTCTGTATTGCGGTCTGAGAGATTCATAGAACTCCTCATTGTTTCGCTCCTCTTGAGATAACCAAAAATAAGCTATCTTTGTTTTGTCGCATACATCCAAAAGCAAATTTTATCCTCCTTTCCTTACATATTTTTCCTCATACTTAAGGTTGCTATACGATTCTGAAATCTTTTCTTATCGGACATCTTTGTCCTTGTCTTTGTGGATAGTGCGTTTCGGCTTTCTGAACCGTGCCGTACGCTGTTCGTAATCGACTCGTCTTGCCTCATTAATCATATCGATGATACGTTCATCGCCGAAGATTTTGCGAAGCAGACGGAAGTCCTGAACTTCGTGCGTGAGCTTTTCGTTTTCACTCTGAAGCTCGCTGTTCGCCTTAACATATTTGTCACTGTCAACTACTCGGTAATTAAAACGAGCAGTCATTCCGTCAAGTCTTTCCTTCATCTCAAAGCAACGCTTCACGGCTGTCTTTGCAATCGCAAGGAGCTTTTTTATCAGCGGCTCTACGAACTTTGTCTTGTAAGTTTTTGCTGACATCAGCGGTGGCGGCTCGGGCAGTTGGAACTCTTCTTCGTTGTAAAACTGATTTGTGATTTCTTCCATCTCATTTTCAAACTCCATCAGGTTTGAAACTCTTGCATTGAGTTCATCAACCTTTATGTTCAGCTCTTCGGATTCCTTCGTGAGCTTCTCAACTTCTTCAGCTCGCATCTTCTTTTTATAATCGTAATCAGATAAATGTTTTTCGCTCGTGCCTTTATGTTCCCACTCAATGCCGTACTTTTGCATCACGGCTGCAAGCTCTTTCTTCTCGGCAAGTACCCAAAGACTCCATTCGGATTCGTGCTTTGAGTTGCCGATGAAGCCTTGATTGGCGAGTGCCTGCTTGAGCGAAACTCTTGTATCCATTCCTCGTTTGCTTCCTGTCGTGAACGGAACAAAATCAATGTGAAGGTGCGGCGTTGATTCATCCATGTGAAGATGAGCAGAGAAAACTTTCAGATACGGATTGCGTTCTTGAAACGACTGAAAATATTCGTCGAGTATTCTCTCGGCAAGTTCACCGTTCTCATCTTTCGCACTCATACCTTCCCGGTCACCAATCTGTAAAATGATTTCGTGAAAAGTTTTTTCCTGCTTACCCGTGCGGATTTTCTCATAGTAATTTTCGATTTTTCTGTCGGCACGTTTCTGTTTTGCGTTGTATCTTTTCTGTGCTTCATCGAAAAGCTGATGATACACATCGGTTATTTTTTCATTGCAGTATTCAATGTTTCTGTGAGTTCTTTCGGGGTCTGTGTTCTTCGCATTGAACACTCTGCTGTTGTGATTGACCGAGCCTTTACCTACCATTGCACTTATCGTTCTTTTAATTCAATCAACTCCTTTAAAATATAAAAGCTACAAACTTTAAAAAAGGTTTTGTTCAACAAAATGCTATGTCGCGTCAGCGACTGCGGTAACACCGCAAAATACAAGCAAAGCGCAGTATTTTATTTTGTTACTTTTGTCAAAAGTAACGCAAAAGCACTTTTGACACACTTTGTATATCAAAAGATGCTGTTGCGCCCCTGACGTGGGCCGTCCCCCTTTGTCACTTCGTGACATTTCCCCCACACTGTGGGGGAATCTTCCCCGAGGGGCATAGGCTTACTGCGGTAAGCCCTCAAGACGGTACATTCTGACCGTCTTGCGTGACGATGGTGACGACCGTGACGGTCTTTTACACGCCCGCTAAATCATCGTCACCATCGACACGATCGTCACGCAGAAGATGAAAACTTAACTTTCTTCCTGCGTGACTTCGACTGCTGCTGTATGAAATGTTGTAGTCATTCAGCAGTCGAGAAGCGTTGACATTCAGCTTCATAGAGAGTGTGTTAGGCTTCAGGTCAACGCCGAGAAGTGCAACAAACTCCGATGCACTTCCTTCCCAGTCGGGATTGTCGGCTGTGATTTTTTCTGCAACCTTTTCAAGAAGCGGGTCAGGTTTTTCTTTCCAAAGTTCCGCTTCCATTTCTTCAAGTTCCCACACCAACTGTTCTTCGTTTCGTATTAAATGAAAAAGCAAATCGGGTTGGTCTCTGCCTGAAACATCGAGCGTTGCTTTGTTGCTTGTGCGTTTTTCTTTTTGAAGAATCAATGCACCATCTGCCGCACCGAACAATCCGTTGGTGCCTGAAATCATATCGTACTTGTCATCTGCTTTCAGTTTTCGTGTGTGATGAACAACCAAGATGCAAACACCGTGCTTGTCCGAAAGATTTTTAAGACGAGTGATAACCTTGTAATCATTCGCATAGGTGCTGTCGCTTTCTTCCTCACGGATTTTTTGCAGAGTGTCAATCATAACGAGAGTGGTGTCGGGATGCTCGTCAAGGAATAACTGTATCTGTTCTTCAAGACCGTTTGTGAGTTTACCTGCCGAAACGGAGAAGTGCAGAAGGTCGGTTGTTTCGGTTCCGAACATACGGTACATTCTTTCCTGAAGTCTGCGGTAAGTATCTTCAAGAGCGAGGTACAAGACCTTTCCTTTTCTTGTCGGCAAGTCCCAAAGCGGTGTGCCTGTGCTTACGTGATAGGCAAGCTGTGTTACGAAAAAACTTTTACCAATCTTCGGTGAGCCTGCAAAAAGATATGTTCCCGGATAAAGCAAATCCTTGATGACCGCTGCGTTTGTGCAGTAAACATTTTCAAAAAGTTCCTGCATTGTTATCGTGTCAAGCGGTGCGATTTTATTTTTGTCTGCCATCGGTTTCCTCCTTTCTTTTAGAATTGTTTTTCTTTTCGGCGGGTACTAAATCATAGACATCAACTCCTTAATTTTTAATGAAGGGCAAAAACACCTTTCACTTATTTGAACAAACACCCCCGAAAAGGACACCCAGATTTGGCTGTTTTCGGAAAAGTTCATAAAGAATTAAAAAAAGCCCTTCATTATGTATGAACTGGGAGAGGTCAAATTGTAGGGTGTTTTGCAAAAAAATTAAAATAGCCTTCACTTATTCCCACTGGGAGAAAGCATTTGCACACCCAAATTCTGAATTGTTTACAAAGAGTTTAAAAAGTCCTCTCATTATGTTTGCACTGGGAGAAGCCAAATTCGGCATCATTTTTGAAAAGTTTTTAAAAAATTTTTTCGTGACGGCAAGAGTGCCGCCACAATTTCAATAATCATTCCGTGTTATCTGTAGGATGACGGCAGAATTGCCGTCGCTTTTCCAACCTCGTCACTTGTTTGGAATTAGAAGATACTTTTGTACACCCTAATTTCAAAAAAATTTCAGACAATAAAAAATGCCCTCCCGAAATCGGGAAGGCAAAAAAGTTTTATTTTATTAAGACCCCGTGTGTTTAGTTAATTCTTATCGCTCTAAACCGTTAAGAATTAACTTTTGTTAAACGGATTTTGTTTGTATGATGGTTAGAGTGTTTAGAAAAACTGAAAAGTAAAAGTGCAATTCCTAACGGTTTATATCGTATTTTCTATTAAAAATCATATAGATTAAATACATTACTTACAGATTTATCATAATTAAGACTTCTTTATCGAGAACTTTTGTAAAAAAATAAAAGACGATACACTGAGGTGCAACGTCTTTTATCTGAGTAACTTGAAATAAGAGTTAGTTTAAATCTTTTAACTTATCTTTAATTAATGCAATGAAATTACGCCTTTGAGTATCATTTTTGATACATTCTGCACTCGATAAGGCTTGATTCAACAACTCTCTTTTTCTGTTTTTGTTTGAAACAGAATCAGCAGCTTCTATCAATGTTTCAACATTTGAAACTGAACCATCCTCCCATGCCATAGTTTCACCTCCTTTGTAGTTTATATATGTTAAATACCAAGTATTATATATTGAATTCAAATCCAATCTTTTTTAAATTATGAAATAGATCTTCGTTCCACTTTTTATCTTTATCATATTTTATATAGAAAATTCCGCCTACATCAGAAGGGAACTCAAAACCATCATGTTCTTCATATAAAACAATAACTTTATTTTCACCTAAAAATCCAGCAAAAAATCCCATTTCAAATATCACATTTTGGCGAGCACGATATTGTTTCTTTTTTGAATTGTTTGAAAGCACAACGTCATCAGCAGACAACAAAATTATTGCACATTCTACAGCGTTTGCACAGTCAACTAATGCATCAAATATAGTTTGTAAACCACCAGAAGAATTTTCTAGGAGATCTATCGATTTCAATCCTAGCTTGCTTACATATTTTTCTACAGAAGTTCGCATAACTTCATTGTGCCCATATACAATAAAAACATTATTATAAATTCTCTTTTTACCGGTATCAAAATAATTTTTAATATGACGGGCTATGTCAATTTCTGATGTTTGTTTTTTACAAAAATATTCTATGTCTGCATTATTAAATATTGTTCTTAAATTCATAATTTTTAAATTTGAAAGAACAAACACTTTTGCTTCAGGATTATGCTTAATTGCCTCCTTGTACATGTCAGGTCCATAATATTCAGATTGTGCCAACGACCAAAGAACATCATAATTTGTTTTAGTTGTTGCACCATCTCTTATACAAACATCCAAAATTATAATATCATATGTATTACAGCGCAATTTTTCCATACATATTTCTGGTGTTATACCAACATCTATATCTACACAATAATCTATATTATGGTAATTCAGTTTACTGATTTCTGGATACAAACGATCCACATAATGAGTATTATCATCGCAGATTAATATTTTATATTTAATTTTATTACTATTTTTTAGCATATTTTGCTCCCATCATATTTTATTGATATTATGTAACTGTGCCAATATGTAAATATAATACGTGAACTTTATTTTTACAAATAAAATTACTACTATACACAATAAGGATATCGCAATTTACTTTTATATCAAGGCCACTTGTAAAAACGTTACTTTTTTCGACAAAAATGCTGTTTTTCTAAAACGAAACCTGCATCTTTGCTGTTATGCAAAAATGCGGGTTGTTCTAATTATTCAATTATCTTTTTTAACAGTAAATCATATTTATAACTGTCACCTTGGTAAGTTTCTTTTATTCGAGCGATTAGGTGAACGAAACCGTGCTTTTTGTACATATATCTTGCTCGGGGATTATCATCTTCAACACCTACGGTGAGTTCGTGATAACCGTTATTTGTAAGTTCATTAATTACAGTTTTCAGAAGATATGAGCCTAAGCCTTTACCTTGATAATCTTTATGAATTCTGAATGCAAACAGATATGCTCGCTTCCCTTTTTCAGCGAAGTCTTTATCTTCGTTATCATATTTAATATGAAGCTCACCAATTAATTTGTCATTATCAAATAGAGCAAAAATATCAATGACCCCGTTTTCGATGTTACGAGTGTTTTCATTAATCATATCGTCAATATCTTTGTAGCTAAAAAGCTGTGTTAGAATTGGGAGTTCGGTTGTTTTTAGTTTTCTAACAATATTCATTTATTTGCCTTCCTGTAAGAACAGAATTTTATTTCCGTCGGGATCTTCAAGTTCAATTTTTACTCCGCCCCAAGCGGTTGTAATGGGAGGATTAATATTTATTCCTTTTGCCGACAATTCCTCATAAGTTTTCTGTAAATCATCAACTCTGAAAACATTTGTTACAAATCCTGCGGTGCATTTTCCCCATTTTGCATCCCATACACAAATATAACCTTCAGTTTCATTGCCAAGACGCCAACCGTCATAACATCCGTTTATTGCAAAAACAGGAGCACCGATTGCTTCATAAAAATCATATAACGCTTGAGGGTCTTTGGAGTTGATATTTACACATTCAAATTTTGTAATCATTATTATACCTCATATATCATTTCAATAACATTCAAATTATCTTTTTTATATCTTCGACTCTCTTTAAATCCAACCGATTTATAGCATTTGATTGCTCTTTCGTTTTCTTCACGGACACGAAGGAGTATTTTGTTTGTGTGCATATTTTGTAAATCAGTTTTGATTATTTGTTCAATCGCTGCTTTACCGATGCCATTGTTTCTGTAAAGCTCATCTGCTATGAAAACGCCTAAAACAGCGAAATCGTCGTTGGCATTCTTCTCTAACCAAATTGCACCGATATATTTTTCGTCTGCTTTTATATGATACCAACGCAAAACTTCTACACTTTCTGACGGATAAATCCTTGATTGATATTGCTTCAAATCAGTTTCAAATGCTTTTTCATATTCGCTGTAATACGACAAATTTTTATTGCAAACTTGTTCAAGATGCAAATTCATATAACCACTTTTCATCTTAAAACCTCACAACCGAAGCTATTAGCCAAAATCAACTTTTGGTTAGATTTGGACATTAATCTGACAACCAATCTGCTATATCGACAATTTTTACACCCTCGTACTGATATTCATCGTGTCGGGTGCGTGCAATGACCATTTTGGGATAAGCGTCATTAATTTTAAGAAGCGGTGAAACTTCTCTTTCAAAAGTCTTTTCGTCACTGATATTATCCGAAACCTGAATATAGATTTTTTCGTTGCGTTTAATTGCTACAAAGTCTATTTCTTTTTTGTAAAGCACACCGACATAAACTTCATATCCTCTGCGAAGAAGCTCCATTGCGACGATGTTTTCGAGAATTCTGCCATAATCCATATTCTTTGTGCCGAGCTTTGCATAACGGAAAGTGTGGTCGCTCAGATAATATTTATCGTTGGTAGAAAGATACTTTTTGCCTTTGATGTCATATCTGCGGACTTTGTAGAAGGCAAATGCGTTGCAGAGATACTGCATATATGAGCCGACTGTTGTGTGGTGTATCTTTTCCATTGCAACACTTAATGTGCTTGTAATATTTCTTGCAGAGGACAGATTTGAAATATTATCCATAAGGAAGTCAACTATTCTGTCCATCAGTTGAGTGTTGCGGATTTTATATTTTTTGCGAATATCACGGACAATCAAAGTATCAAAAACCTCGGCAATGTAGTCATACTTCGCCTCTTGGTCTTTGTAGAGATACGAGCCTGCCATACCGCCTTCAAGCATAAATTTATCAAATGCGGCATATTTGTCGGTGTGGTTGAAATACTGCAGATACTCTTTAAATGAGAACGGATAAACTTTGATTTCAAATGTTCTGCCAGTGAAGAGAGTTGCAAGGTCGGAACTCAGAAGAAAAGCATTTGAACCTGTGATATAAATATCGTATTTTTCGGTTGCATGCAGACCGTTTATGGCTTTTTCAAAATCGTTGCACATCTGAACTTCATCAATAAAAACGAAATTTTCCTTGCCTTTAACATACTGTGAATTGATGTAGTCATACAACGGACGATCTTCAAGCAGGTGTTCATATTCCGGCAGGTTAAAATTGATGTGAATTATATTGTTGTTCGGGATGTTTTCTTCAATGTATTCTTTAAAAGCATCGAGCAGCTTTGACTTGCCGCAACGACGCACACCGGTAATAACTTTAATATCGGGTGTTCCGATAACATTAATCATCTTATCTAAATACTGTTTTCTTTCTATCAGTTTCATAGATTTTCACCTCTGAATGTATTATAACACGCAAATTATCCAAAATCAATATAAATTCATTTTTGGCTAATAGACATCAATTTAAACAAATGATATTTCTTCAACGTTTTCCTCTTATTCACGAATATTCAAATATTTTCACGATTTTGCTTGACAAGCGTTAACGGTTGTGCTATTTTATACTTGTGGCTACGGCAATACTGTTAATAACCGTTAATGAAAGGGGCCAAAATCATGTTTATTGAAGAAAGACATCAGGAAATTCTCAAAATCTTATCAGAAAAAGGCAGGATATCAAATTCAGAAATCCAGGAAACATTTCAAATCAGCTATGACTCGGCAAAAAGAGATTTAAGACTTCTTGAAGAACAGGGACTTTTAAAAAGAACTCACGGCGGTGCTATACCCGCAAGACAGATTGGCGGAAATGTAATCAGAAATCTTTCTCCCGATGAGCGTGTTGTTGAAGTTAAGGAAAACTATCTTGCGATAGCAAAAGAAGCTGTAAAAACAATTGAAGAAAATGACGTTGTTTATATCACCAATGCAAGTGTAGGCTATCTTATGGCACAAAATATCGGGACAGTAAATTGTACTGTTGTTACAAACTCAATTGCAATTGCCGAAGAACTTCGCAAAAAGGAAAATATAACAGTTATTCTTGCAGGCGGCGAAATGCAGGCAAACGGTTGTTTCTATGACAGTTTTGCATTATCCATAATCAACAGACTTCGTTTTGATAAGTGCTTTGTTACTTCTGCTTGCGTTTCGGCAAAGTTCGGTCTTTCAATTCAGAAGTCAAGAAGCGTTGAGCTGACAAACGCTATCATTAACAATTCAAAAACGGTTTACGGTTTATATCCTGTTGAGAAAATCGGTTTCGATTCTGTAATCAGCATTTGTCCCGCAAGCAAACTGAATTATATTATCACCGACAGCGATTCTTCGGAAGATGATTTAATGCAGTTTGAAGAACTTGGAGTTAAAATTAAAATAGCAGAATAAACTATCACACAGAAAAAGCCATATAAGTTGATTTCGTGTCAACATATATGGCTTTTAATTATTATTTGCGTTTTTCTGAAACAAATCTTTCAATATATCCGATTTGAGTAGGCATTATGTTTTTCGGAAGATTATCTAAATCAAAGAATTTCAATTCCGTGCTTTCTTTATCGGGTTTTAAATCACAATAAAATTCGTTGATTTCATAAACAACATCTGTGTAATAAACTTCATCCTTGTTGGGATAAACCATATGAACGTTTGCTTTTATATCAAATAATCTGGGATTAGCAATATCAAGGTTTGTTTCTTCTTTGATTTCTCTTTTAAGCGCATCTTCCAAAGATTCGCCAAGCTCAATGGCACCGCCGGGAGTACACCACTCACCTGTATCTGTTCTTTTTTCAAGAAGCAAGCCTTTTTCTTCATTATAAAGAATACCCATTGCTGCAACTGCCATAATTGGTGCGTGACCTACAAATTTTCTCATTTCGCTGATGTAACTCATACAATTTCTCCTTTCGGAATTTATATGGAAACATCATTATATTCTTTATTTATGAACTTTTCAATCACAATGAAATTATCTTTCTCCGAATCTTAAGAAAGCTTTTTTGAAAGCACCTATTTTGCGCGAAGAGGTGTAAACCGAATATTCTATGTCTCTGTATTGTACCTTTACCCATTCTCTTGTAACCTCATCGACATAATTGAGATTAACAATAAAGCTGTGATGCGGTTGAGCAAAAGTTTTAAGGTCAAGAATACCTTTCCAATGGTCAAGGTGATAGTTGGTTTCAACTTTTTTGTCAGTCAGATACAGCACAGATTTTCTGTCTTCAATTGCTATATAAAGAATCTCGTGCGGATAAATTCTGCATACATCTTTATTGCTTGTTTGCACAATAATACCCGAATTGCAACAATGTTTTTTACAAGCATCTTCTTCACCGCTTAAATCAATGCAAAATCTGTCACAGGCGCAACACTCGAGCAGGTTATACTCAATATTATTTTGCTCCATAAATTCAATCAGCTTAGCTTTGGTTGTTTCCTTTTCTGCTACTTTACATACTAACGAATCCATAAAAATACCTTCCTCATTCATAATACAGAAATGAACTTCTATATATAAATGACGAAAATCACAAAATGTTACGGAAAAAACTTTGATTTTTCAATCTTTCTCTGTTTTCAACAAATATAGAGTTCTGTAATTGTGCATAATTGTAAAGCAAATAATGCTTGAACGGGTAAAGATAACTAAAAACCATTATATATTACTGATTATAAGATGTATTGTTTGTTAAAATTCAGAATATGTGTTGGAACATAAATCAATAAAAAGCCGTGAAGAAATTGCTTTTGACAATAACTCACGGCATAAAGATTTGTATATTAAATCTAAGTCAAAGATCTTTTAATATATATGATGCTTTTTAGAGTCTAACAAAAATCAACAGTTGAATTTTATATCATTTTTTCGTGTGTTATTACCGTACTGAAGAGTCTGACTGTGACGATTTTGATTACAGAGTTAAATCTATGCTTAAATAACAAAAAGGAAAAATCTTTATAGATATTACCGCTAGCCATATACTTTACATTAACAGCAACTGAAAATTACAGACAATTATTGTAGAATATGAGGTAAGTTGCTTGAGTGTAGTATAAGAGCTAAAAGCCATTTTGAAACATTATCCTCAACGAAATTTCGGCCCAGAAGATGTAAGGTTAAAAACACAGAATGAGATAAGAGATGCACTTTGAGATTTAAAATAACAACACAAAGCCAACTCGAACTTATCTAAAAGATATTTAATAATACCAAAATTTAAGATATATAGTATAACTTTACTTTAATTTATTATATAATTCAACAAGTTTTTTATATTCTTCTTTTACCTTATCATTAAACTCATAATATTGGGATTGTGAATCATTTAATGGCTGTTCGAGAATTATCTCAAGATTTTTTAAAAACTCATCGGTTAAAGGGTTAATATCTTTTCTACTTTCAATTAATCGTCTCATTGTTACCAAATCAATTCTTCGAAGAAAAAAATGCCCTAATTCATCACTGTTAAAATGTCTTTCAAATGCTTTTAAAGTGCCTGTCCATTCACATGTTTCATTATCTTTAAACGGTAACTCGTTTCCGACAATAGAATCAGAATAATAAGCCAAATGGTATCCACGATTTGCATCATCATAACAAAGATCACTTGTTAATAAGTTATAGAACTCTTCTTCTTTGGACAGGTTACCCATTTTTATTGCACCAAAATATAAAGATAGAAGAACAGAAATGTGGTCTTCAGATTTAAACGCTATATCAATACACTGTTGTCTTTGAGGGGAATCCAATCTTGCAATATGGTATATTGCATGCACTCGTAATAAAACCTCGTTTAAATCAGTCTTATTTAAGTTTTTTATGTATTGTTCATAAAGTGCAGAAAAGATTTGTTCTCTTTCTGTCTGACTACATTCTAACCATATTCCTCTAAAATATCTATTAATTTCGGGTCGCATTACCATTTTTAAGAATTCTGGATATGGATCATCTTTATTTATACAAGCATTTATTAAAACTTTTGCAACTAAATACTCCATAAATTGTTCATGAAAAGTACCTATTATATAATCATTATTACAATCAAACAAGGTGCTAAACCACGAGGTGTTTATATGATTCTTAAAATGTGAAAAACGTTTTTCTAAATAACATATTAAGTCATCAAATTTTAACCCTAAAGGTTCACCGCTAACTTTGTGACAATATAAAAACCAAGCAGCGTATGCCCAAATATCTACAATCATCGATATTTCGGCACCACCCAAATTTATTTTTGTTCTTTCTCTTGTTGCTAGTTCGTTTATCCAATTTTTAAACAATTCCGTTCCGGTAATTTTGGAAACAGTTTTTTGAGGTTGATCAACATACCATAAAAACATAGTGATCAAAAGAGGGCTATCCAATACTTGTTGTAAATCGTTATTTTTATCAATTGAATTTAAAATTTCAGATTTACTTTTCGTATCCATTTTTCTTTTATTAAAATAGTTGTCAATATACTTTTTTGCTGTGTCAAAATTCCAGTTTTTTATACGGACTCGTATCCCAAATTTATCTGAAAAAGAAGGGTCTCTAAGATAACGATTGGCAAATTGATATCTACAAGTTAATAAAAGCGGGCGAGTAAAGACATCTGACTTTCTAATTCTATCTAAATCTTCAATACTTAATTTTTCAGCCATTTCATCAAAACCATCACAATAGAAGCGTGTTCGGATCTGACTCAAATCAAGATATGGATATGGTAGATGTTTCAACTTCGTATCCATAGTTGCTGCTAACTCTTCATTAATGACTTGTTCAAGTTCAAAATGATAATCATTACCCTTGTTGCGTAATGTCAACAATATAGGTATATCATATGTTGGATTAGATAAATATTTTTCAACATGTTCTATAAAACATTTTGCCAATACTGTAGTTTTGCCATAACCTGCCTCTCCATAAACTAACACTGATTGGTCAGAACATATTGCATTGTGAATATCTTCACTAAGTAAGGATTTCTCCGAACCAAGATTGCCCGATTCAAGTTCGTGTGGAGGTTCAATATAATAATTAGATTTAAAAACATCTCCTAACGACATACCAAATGCTGTTGATGTATGTTTATTTAATAATGTATTGCACTGACTTTTGACAATCCGTTCGATTAAATTTCTTGAATAGCCTTTAAGTTTTCCAACAACACATTCGATAAGTTCATCAATGTTATTAAAAGTATCCATCCAGTTACTAACTCTGTGTGTGTCATAAATATGCTGCATACTTTCAATAAAATTTATAGTTTCAACTTTATCTACATAGGTACAATTATATACATTTTTATCAAATTCTTCTTTCAGTTTTTTTAATTTTGCTTTTGTTGGTTTTGAAGACAGCTTTTTCCTTTCGACGAATTTATTAAACTGTTTTTTATAGTTGTGCCTTTCATCCCAGGCATCTTCTTTCACAAATGTAAAAATGGGGATTCCTTCATCAATAGCGGTCAGACATTCCTTTTGGGTTATTGATTCATTACCTTCCGCATTATAATAAACTCCACCACTTCGCTTGTTTATTATTAATATTGCTATGTCGGCTCTTTTAAGTGCCACCAAACATGCATCGTGAGAATGCATGTTTGCTTCAACCGGGAATTCTGGTTGTTCAAAAGCAGATACCACGATATCTTTACTTTGTAATTCGTTAACAACAGCATTGCGATACTCTTCTAAATCATAAGAAGTTGATAATACGCTTATTGTCCAAGGACGTAACTCCATCTTTTTCTCCTATACTTTTTGAAAAATAATAATATCTTCTTTATCGACTCCACCAATAGGGATTTCTCTATTAACAATGTTTCTTCGCTGGTGAAATACTTTTTCAAATCCATATGTGTGTTGAATCATCTCACATAAATCTAAAATTATGTCATAGTTAGCTGTAATTTTCGATTTTCCTTGTCCCATAACAAGACAAAAATATCCTTTTTGTTTAAGTATTCTCTTGATGTGGTTAAAAACTAAACCTAAGTCTTGATAGAATTTTGGTACAATCAACTCAGACTTGCCGTTTCTTTTTGCTCTGGGCCCAATCTCATCTTTTACAGTGTTCGAAAATGTTTCTTCATTTGGAAAAAACAAATTTGTCAATCGCATAGTTTTAATATAATCCTGTGAACAGAGATACGGTGGTGATGTAACAATTAAATCGATACTTTTATCATCAATCCAATCAAGATTACGTGCATCACCATTTTTTACTATAGTTTTTTGCAATAATTCGGTGATATCAACATTTGAATTAACCAAGTTAAATTGTATTAAAAAATCTTCGGCAGATAAAAATATTTGTTCAAGTTTTTCTATATATAAGTTTATAGCATTTTTGTAAACTTTATTTTTAGGTTTACAATTATCAGTTACATATGTAAAATGTCCCGGTTGAGAACTAGCTGTTTTTAAAATTGATGTAACCGCTAATTTTCTAATCAAATTTATACTATTATTCAAACAATCCGATTGCTCTAATTTTATAAAGTTGATTATACTAAGTATTTCAGTTAAAGTGTCAATATGATACCAGTCAAGAACATCTTTATTAATACCACTTGATTTGATAAATTTTTCTATATTGGTCTTATCTATATTTTTTTCTTTCAACTTTTTCAACTCAACTTCTAAGTCAAAAGATTTTGAGCTAGTATTAAAGTGTTTTATGGAAGCGAGCATAGACTGTACCATATCAACAGCGAAAGAATTTAAATCATTATATATAGGTGTTCGATTTAATTTTAGCGACTCAACAAGAGTTGTTCCGCTTCCTCCAAAAGGATCAAACACAACATCACCAGGTTTAGTTAATGACGCAATTAAAAACTTAGGTATTGCTGGAACAAACATCGCAGGATACCACGGTATAGAATTTAAATCATAAGGATAACGTGCTCTACTGTAGTCTGAAAAATCCCAATTAACTTCTTGTAATTTTTTTATTATATCGGTCATTTTTTTCCCTTTCCATATAACGAAATATCATAATTGTCAAACACTTGGTCTTTTAATCGTTTCACAAGAATGTCTAAGTCTTTTTGCTTAAAAGAAACTATTCTTCTAACAGAGCTTCCGTCCGGTCCGGTAACATCTTTATGATTTGAGTTATGTAATGGAGTAAATAGTCCCAATAAAGCCCCTTCTACATCTTTGAAATTTGGTTCGTCTATTGATGTCATTGTTCCAAACAATAAAGATTTAGAATAAATGGGTCTTTTCCGTTTATCTGGATAGAAATTAGCCACAACAACATTTGTAACCAAATCTTTAATTTTTTCATCCGTATCTTTTAGACCTAAAACTTCTTTAAAACAATCACTTGCTACATCTTCAATGATAGGAATATTGGCATTAATATACTTGGAAACACCATTTCCTTTTATATACAAGATACCTATGCAATGAAATGGCTTGCACAATTGAACACGTTGCATAATCTGCCTACAAAGCGGATTTTTTAGCAAACAGTTATACAATATACTGGAATCTGTTAATTTCCAAGAATCCTTATTAAGACGTTGCTTTGAATCACTATCACTTAACAATAAGGAAAGTGATTTTTTTATCATCGTTTGATAAGCAAAGTCATCTATACTCTCAAAAATAGCAGTATATTGTTCATCTCTGATTTGTTGCCAACGACGGATTTCATTTATAAAAAATCCACTATGACAAATTTCATTGTCATCATTGAAAACGAACGATTGGGCCAATTGGATTGCTAATTTTGTATCTTTTGAATCTATTATGCCCATGGCAGAAGATGCTCGAATAACATTGTCAATATTATCTAAATCCATTCCATTTCCATTTAATAATGGTGACAATACTTCTTCTTTTTTACCTACAATGATATCTGCAATTCTATATAAACTTTGTAAATTCAGTCCGGATTTTCTTCCAAGTTTGCTGTGACATACACTACGCAATTTAGTAGTTGACCCCAAAAACACTTGTTCCAAGTTTCCTTCGAATGAACCATTTGTTCCATTTATAATTTGACGTAAATTTTCTTCATGATCAAAATTAAATTGTATTTGCAGTACTTCTTCCATTGCGTGTGCAAATGGGGGGGTTCCTACATCATGATACAGACAAGCAATCATTAGCTCTATTGTGTCTTTTTCGGATAATTCAAGAGATTTAGCACACAAACCAGCCAAGTAACAAACACCCAAAGAATGTTCATATCTAGAAGCGTTGGCGAAAGCGGGAAAAGATACAAATTGATTATTAGCCATACGAACATCTCGTAATCTAAGTAAACCTGGACAATTCAATAATTCATAAATTATAGGTGGAAAACTTAACTCGCCATATAATCTATCATAATATTTCATATTACCACTACTCCTTTAAATTAAAGCGGTCAACAATCATTTGTTGACTAGCATATGGTGTGTTTTTATAGAATTCTTGATATGCAAAATCGACTAACTCAAGTAGTTTAGTTTTATTCAAAATTGCTGTTTCGTATACTATTTCACCCCAAGGCAGATCATCTTCAAGTATATACGAAACCCAATCTTTTTCGTTTTCAAACACCATATCATATATTGGGGTTCCTGGATATACAAACAACGGATTATAATGTGCAAAATCCAATTGCAAATCCTTTGTTTGTTCTATTAAATCAAAAATGTCTTCGACTGTTTCATTTTCTCCGCCTAAAATGAATGTTGCTGAAATTGAAATGTTTGAAAAGCATTTAATGCGTTTAATTTGATTCGAAAGTTTTGGCCAACAATTTTTCTTTCCTAAAAAAGATAATCCTTTGCTTGAAATTTTTTCTATGCCTAAACTTATTTGACGGCATCCTGATCTATTTAATGCTATTATACTATCATCGGTAAGTTTACAAAAAACATCTGGACGCATTTCTATCTGCCAAGTTAAATGTATATTCCTTTTGCTCAGTGATTTACAAAACGCCAAAACATCTATATTAACAGTTTGGGGATTATAAAAAAAGCAGTCATCGTAAAAAACAATATCATCAACACCAAATTCCTCGTTTAATTTTTGCATTTCATCTATTATATTTCTAATATCACGTCTTCTATAACTAATATTATTGTATTTTAGATTTCCAGAAACACAATAATTGCAAGAATATGGACACCCTCTAGATGCAATCATAGCAGCTTGTAGTTTTTTTCCCTTCGATCTCCTAATAGAGAACCTGTTGTTGCGATCAAAACTTCTGTACGGAAAAGCAATGTTATTTATATCTTCAATATAATTAACGTATGAATATCCTTCATAAGATACAAATTTACTGTCTGATATTTTTTTTCCTTCTTTTATTGTTTGCACTGCATCAACAACAGCTTTTTCCCCGTCACCTTTAATAATATACTTTATTCCTAATTCCTCATGAAAAAACCATTCTTGGTTTTCTATAGAAGCTAATGGTCCTCCAGCAAATATTGGAACATTTGGGAAAAGGTTATTGCAAACATCAGATATTATTTTTAACGCACGCACTTGAGTTGTTATGCATGGACCAATTCCAATGACAGAAGGATTATACTTTAATAATGACTTTTTTAATTCATTTGAAAGCTTTTCTAAGTCGGATTTAAAAAAAGTTTCAATAAATTCTGTACAGTTTATTACTTCCCATGAATAACCTGCCAAGTCTAATTCCGATATGATATACCCTAATCCTAAAGGAAAAAAAGCTCCACCACCATTTCTTATATGAAATGGTGGGATTATTAATAAAATATCGACATTTGTTTTTACTTCTAACATACTATTAGCACAATCGATCATTTTTAATCCCTCATTTGACTGAAATATAAATTGGCTAAAATCTCTTGTAAAATTAGAAAATAATTACTGAAGTCAACGATGAATAATATCATGCAATAACTATTTCAAGAAGAACTACATTTGATTTTAAAGAATACTCTTATAAACATTCAAAATACAGAAAAATATTCAACCCTTAAAAAGTTTTGCTAACACAGAAAGTAACAATATTTCCTCAGCTATACTCTATATAAAGGCTACAATATCTGTATTGATTATATTATCGAAAACAAATATACCAATATATAGTTATACATATACAAAATAGCTAAAAGTTCATTTTGTTTCAATTCACTTTGCAAAAACGCTCGTTTTTTCTACAAAAACGCATATTCTTGACAAAAATATTACTTGTATTGCAATGCAAATTCCTTAACAATATTTAATCTATTACGACAATTAACATACTAACGGTATGTAAGGAGGATTATTGCAAGGAATAAAACACCCCGAAGAAACATAAAGCTAATTCTTAATACGGATCAAAAGCTGTTCCTTGAAAAAGGTTACCAACACGAAACAAGTTAAAAAAATCATTAATAATTTAGGCTATCTTATAAAAGTTGCTGTTTATCATCATTTCACGTCAAAAAAGAATATTTTTAACGCTGTTACTGCAAGACTTTTTGAGTAAAACTCTTTGGCTCACAAGTGGATAAATATAGATGAGGGCACATCTCTCAATGGTTCTCAAAAGTTCAAAGCTATGCTTTATAAATCTTTTGTTGACAAATAGGAACAAAATTTCAGAAGTATGGGCATTCATCTTCAAAATATGTCGAATATGTTGAGAAACTTGCTTTTATGGTCAGTGAATGATATTAAAAAACCAGTTTGTGAAAAAAATAAATTTCCAAACCAGATATGATAAACGAAACAAAGTCACTCTTTTACAGGGTGACTTTGTTTCGTATAGAATTTATTATTCAAGACTTGAAAGTATTTCTTTAAATTCATCAGATTCCTTGAAATCTTCTGACAATGGATATTTTTCAGTTAAAAGTTCTTTTATCTGCATTTTAGCAACATAAGTAGTACCCATAGTGTGCTTATCAAATTTGTTGCCTTCAAACATTACTGAGTGCATAGTTGTTATTCTGTCCATATTATCAAATTTGATAGCAAGGTCGCACATTTTTCTAAAGCTTTCAAGAGCATTAACATTATCACCAAGTTTGAAGTATCTTACGCCTAAATGTCCGTAATTATAAATTACTGTTCGCCACATTTTGCCGTAATGACCATCATCGTACACAAAATTCAAAAAGTCGAGTTCTGTTTTGAAAGCCGAAAGCACCCATTCGTCAGAGAAGTTTCTGTCATAAAAAAAGCCGTTGTAATGAAAATAATGAGAATAAACTGTATTGAGCAACAAGAATTGTTCTTCAAGAGTGTTCATTATTATCTCATCGCCATTCGGATAGTTTTCAGGATAATAAAAACAGAACATTTCCTGTCCGTCTCTCATTCTAGGCATTTCTTTTATGATTTTTTCACAGTCCTCAAATGTTATGCCGCTTCCTTCCTTTTCTGAAAGACCCTTATAGAGTTCGGCAATATGTCTTTTGGCAGAAATACGTATTTTGTCATTGTTGCAGTTCTGTTTGATATTTCGTATATTGCAATTATTTTTGCAACATTTTCGGGCGTGTTTTCTTTAAAATGAACAAGGCAAGTCATATATCTCAAAAGAATACGAAAATCATTAGGAAATGTTTCTTTAAGTCTGTTTATTATTTCCAGCTTTAATTCTTTATCTCTGATATTATCATAAGCTTCAAGTTCTTTGGTGATTTCTGCTTCATCCTCAGCTCT
This sequence comes from Clostridia bacterium, assembly GCA_017466365.1. Taxonomy (GTDB): domain Bacteria; phylum Bacillota; class Clostridia; order Oscillospirales; family Acutalibacteraceae; genus CAG-177. The sequence goes on from JAFTUG010000011.1 coordinate 56,483, forward strand.
ATTAACGCCGAGCAACTCATCAACACTTACCTTAAAGAATCCTGCAATTTCAGGAAGTATTGTTATATCGGGATAACTTTCTCCACGCTCCCAATTACTAACACTTTGTGAAGTAACACCTAAAAACTCTGAAAGAGTTTCTTGCGTAAGCCCTTTTTCAAGTCTCAATCTTTTGATATTTTCACTTAAATAAATAGTCATATTCTTATCACCTCTGATTGGATTTGTTGACCGGTCTGTATATATAATAACGTACCAGACCGTTAAAAACAATAAATCATCCTTTGTATGGTACTCAAGAGTTGCTTGGAAAAATCAACTATAAGCATAGAAGGTGTACCCAAAGATACACCTTCTACATTTCATCTGTATATTAGTTCATTACATACCATTTCTCTTGCTCGCGCCTGAATATTCCTCATTCGTTGCACCCACTCCATTTGCTTTTCTTCTTTAAGCTGTTCTGTTATGCTCTCATTGGCTTTCATCTGTTCTACCGGCCGAGAGAACATATCGGATGCCTGTTCATCTATCTCTGCAAGATGAGTCCACAATGTGCCTTCCATGAACATAATATTAAACTGTACTCGTTTATGTTTCATAAGATAATCTTTGCTTTTCAGTCCCCACACACCGAGCGGTTTGCTTGCTTCGGCGGGTAATGCGATATTCGGGATTTTGTAATCGCCTACTTTGCGGTAAGTGATGTTTGTTTTTTCTTGCTGTGTCATAGTTTTTGACCTCCGTATAATTTATTATTCCTTACAACGCTTATAGAATTTAAGCATTGCATAACAGAATCTTTCACACGGTGTCAATGATATATGTAACGGGTCGCCTTCGCGGATACGCATGGTGCGGCGGATTTCTTTGGGGATAACGACCCTGCCGAGGTCATCAATTCTTCTGACAATACCTGTGGCTTTCATATAATATCTTTCTCCTTTTTCAGACAAATCTTGATGTTATTATTTGTGAAACAAGGAGATTTATACTGTGTGAATTTGCTTTTTAATATGGATATAAATAATTGCAAAAAATATTTTTAAGGATATTATCTATTAAAAATATGCTTACGTTACGTTGATTATTAGCCATAACAGAAACCATATTCCACAGTTACTCCGTTTTTATAGGTAATCAACACTCGTTCGTCCGGTATCAAAACAGTCTTTGAGTCATTTGCCGCTATTTCTAACGGACAAACTTGAAGAAGTTGAGACGAAGGCTCAATCTGCTGATATGACACAGTAACACCATTTAATCTTTTGCATTTAAAATCTGTTATGGTTATTCTTGCAATTTCAGCCAAAGGTTTACATGAGACGAAAGTCAACCTAAACTCATATTCTTTTTTCGTTTGTGAATCTATGCAACGCAAAAATCTGCCTTCATCTTGTGAAATTACCCAAAGAGTTCTTTTATCAAAATGCGACTCATCTAACAACTTGTTATTCCACATAAATCTTCTGAATCGCCAAAGATCCTCTGTGTAATATTCCGGATATTCGCTGCAAAGAGTTTCGTAAATACTGTATGCCGACTGAAAATATTCATCATCTGCATTGCCAAGTTCAAAATATAGTTCTGCAAGCAACTGTCTTGCATTTCTTGCAGGAACTCTTTTGCTATATTCTTCAGCCACTGCCAGCAATTGTTTATATTCTTTTATACTGCTGTTAATGACATTAAGTTTTTTAAGTTTGACAGATGAAAGCAAAAACAATCTTAAACACCTAAAATCATCTTCGTAAAATTCTCTTGCTTTGCCACTTATATCGGACGCATATTGATACGCATTTTTCGCTTTTTCTTTATTGTTTTGCTTTTGAAACAATACACCCAATCTGTAAAAACAATGCGCTTTAACAACAACCTCTTCCAATGAATTTTGATAATCCGGTTGTATATATTGACCTGATAAATCCGAGTAAATTTGTATAGCTTCTTCTCTCAAAGACGCATGTTTTTCATATTCTGATGCAATCTTGATTTTGCAATTATTTATATAAACTTGCACTTTTTGATCAGAATAAATCTCATCGCACTGTTCAAAATAACGCAAAGCAATTTTAAAATTGTTAATGATATATCTGTGGTCATAAAACGGATAACCGGAATAAATATTACCCAAATGATAATGTAAGCAGCCGCAAGTAAAATTGCTTAACAGGCCTTTTTTGTCAGCCAACATTTGGCTTAATATCTTGTTTGCTTTTTCATAGCACTCTTTAGATTGAATAATATCGTTTCGTTTAGCGAATAATTTGCCCAGTAATATATAGGAACGAATGTAATACTCAATTCGATCTTCATCAAAAAAAGAGCCATATCCGTCATTGCTCCTACATAACTTTATTACTCTCCAACAGGTATTGCGACCACTCTTTAATAAATTCGCCTCTATTTCCATCTCAGCAAGACATAATTCTTCCGAAAGATATTCCAATAAGTCAGACGAAGACTCTTGCATTTTTTTCTTCAGATATTCGGTGAATCTTTTTTGATGGGTTATAGCAACGTTGATATCTTTTCCGGTTCCAATACCGATACTGTATATGTTCACCAACATTTTCATAGCTTCTTTCAATTTTGCGTCTGCAGAACTTTCAATTAGCCGTAACCCTTCTTCGACATTAATTTCAACATCAATTCCTGTTAAATATGCCAATCCAATCAAAAAGTCATGTTCCGGAGTGTTGTTTGCAGTAATTGCCATACGCGAGACAGCATCCAACAAGCGCACACGAAATTCAGAATCGCTTGCGTTCACATAGTTCTTTACGTCAATTGCAGACAATGCTTCTTTATCCGTATCCTCCATTTCAACTGCAAAGATATCGATGCCTTTTTCTTTATTTTTCTTTCTTGCCAATGGAAGCTCGGTAGAAATTACATAGTTATCCCGTTCTTCGCCGTTTTCGTCAACAACCTTTTCAAGAAGTTGCGGCGTAACAAGCAAAGCAAAGAGTTTGCAATCATTCAATATCTTTTCAATATTTTTTTTAAAGCTTTCACCGGGAATTAAAAACTCATCAAACCAAATCGCAATGTCGCGGCACTCGGGATTACTGTGGATAAGTCTCATCAGTTCATTTGCGTATTTGCGGTCTTTTTTACGGTAACTTAAAAATATGTAAGCATCAAAAGCCGCACGAACCCGCTTTGCGAGTTTGTCGCTGATAAGTACCGACTCCAGATATTTTTTAAGCTTTTCTTCATAAGAGATTTCTGTAAAATCCGTACTGTATGGATTAAGATATTGCAATTCACCGAATTTATCGGGTTTAGAATAGAACTCATCAATATCCGATTCCATCATAATAGGTAAAACGGGAATATGCTTTTTAAGAGCATAAGGAATATCTTCATCCATTGCACGATTAGGTGTAGTTAAAAGTTTGAATGTAACGGGAATTACAAACAAGTTATTACGGCCGAGGTCAAATTCTTTTTTATCTTCAGCAATGGTTTCGGTCATATCTTCAGTGTAGTAGATCGCACAATCGCGGGTTTTGAAAATATCCTCGCAAACCTTTTTAAAATATTTCTCAAAATCCTCCGGATGGCAAGTAAAATATACCCTCGGCTTTTTTTCGATATCAACCTTGTTTTTGGATTCCACTTTAAAAACAGCCATAATCTTTTCTCCAAAAATATTTTTTAAACTATAACGCATTAATTCAACATTTTTCGCAAATTAATTATATCATGGAAGAAATTCTATTACAACACTCAAAAGGGGCTGTAAAAAACAGCCCTGTTTTATTTGACTATCGAATTTAACAAATGATAAAAGAATTCTGCTGATTAGGCTTCCTCTGAAAGGTTCGGATTTTGCATAGCAACTGAAGGAGAAAACGATTTTGCATAAATCGTTTAAGCCGGGTGTTGTTTGACCTCAAAAATATGGTCGCCTTGCATTCCTTGGAGTGTCGGCAATACTTCCTGTTTCTTCACCTCAGCCCCTCTCTCCGTCTTTTGCTTCGCAAAATCCACCTCCCTCGTCAGAAGGAGGCAAATGGGGAATCTGCATTTGATTTAGCTTTTCTCTTTATATCTTCTCTTTTTTCAGACAAAGCTTGATGTTTTAAGGCTGATGCAAGCAGGCACAAACAAAGCGGGCGAAAATACATCAAAGACGTAAAATTCATCGGCAATATTGTTCATAAAATTATTTATGTAATTCCTTTGAATCGGCTCTTCTCGAGCTGACAACCACTCCGTAAGTCGGGTGGGGAATAATTGAACGGGTAACAATTAACCGAAAAACGGCTGTCTCACGAAGCATTTCTTTCGTAAAACAACCGTTTTATTCAATAATCGCCTTGTTTCAAAATCAATCTCTTGTTCCGTTTAAGCGGAGCAGAAAAACAGTTTGCGATTAATCGGCGCTGTCCCAGGTTTTGCATCCGATATCTATGCTGTCAACCTTTTCTGTAGCGATATTAACCGATACACCTATGCTGAAATCTCTCGGCTCATATTCATAATAATCATATTGATAGCTTTCAAAGCCTTTAAAATACGAAAAATCATCTGTTATGGCATTTTTTACATCATTATAATCGGAGCCGATGGTAATTTCTCCGGGAATGACGATTTTAATGTTATCTGTATCATAAATATTAACTTTGGAAACAGCACAATTTTCAACTGTTGTCTGATATTCGGCAAAATTGGTTACATAGGCATAAATCTTTTTTCCGTTTTTGGAAATTGCAATCTGGTCGGTACCGCCTGAAACAACAGGTCCCGACTGCTCAACAATCTTCCAGCCGTTTTCAACAAATACGCTGACGGGAGCGGGCAGCTTATAAAGATCGCCTTCCATCATAAAGATTCCCGAATAAATATCATTTCCCAATGCCAACGGAGATTGATATGCAGAAAGATATTCGGGCGTTTCTTCATTTGTAACTGTTTTATCGTTTTCTGTGGCGATAAAATTACGAAGCTTTATTGCAGAGTATTTGCTCATGCTTTCATCGTTATAGCACAAAAACGAAACTCTGCTGTCAGAATCTCCGGCTGACTCATATTTGATTGAGGTATAGCCGTCTCCCTCATTATTATAAGCGGGTGTTCCGAATGCGGATAAAACTTCTTCCGCTGCGGACCTGCAGGTAATTCCTTTGGCAATTGTAAACTGAATATCCGAGGTAAGGTCGCATTCAATTCCGCCAATCATGCATTCCTTTACCGCTTTGGCATTACCGCTGTAATTATAAACCTCTATGTAAGCTTTCTTTCCGTTTTTAACCATATGGAAGCTTTCGTAACTGTTTCCGCCGATAACGGTTTCATCGCTGTAACCCGAAGTAGATATTGTCCAGCCGTCATCAGCTAAAACGTTATATGCAAGCGGAAGCTTATATACTTTGCCTTCAAGCTCAAACGTAAAATCAAAAAGCTCATCCGACATGGTTATGTTGACCGACTCGTTATCTGCTGCTTCGTTCATCTGACTTGAGCTTTGTGAACCTCCGCTCGGCTTATCGTCAGAATCTCCTCCGGCAACAAACGCAACAATCAAAATAACCAAGGCAATAACAGCTATTGCAGCGGGAATGATTATTTTATACGGTATTGATTTTTTATTTCCTTTTTCTTTTCCTTTTACTTTTTCATTTTCTTTTTCGTTTTCTTTTTCCAAAGAATTTGTATCTGAATAAGGCTTTGATTTTTTATCGTTTGTTTCTGCGTAATCATTCTCCGCAGATACACCAAAAGCCCTTAATCCGTTAATTACCTTTATCATGCCGGGCGATTTTTCATCAATATCACGCACGGGCACAATTTGACCCTCGCCGATATAATATTTAAAGCCTGAATTTAAAACAACATCTTCAAGCTGCATGGTAATTACGGGCTTTTTATATGCAACCGCTCTTTCCACTTCTTTTTCAACATACTGCGAATTTTGGGAATCATTGGTCAGAACCAGAACAAAGCACGCACAATTTTCCAAAGCATCATTTATAACATGTGCATATTTGCTTCCTGCGGGTATATCATAAGGCGCCATCCAGCAGTGAATTCCGTTTCTTTTAAAAATCGCTCTTATCTGGTCAGATTCGTTTTGATTTTTGGAGCTGTAGCTGATAAATGCATAACTCATTTTTCTACCCTTCTCTTCAACAATAATATCAGTTTATTCGACAGTATAATTATATTTTTTAATTAAATGCATGTCAAGAAGGTTTTAAGATTATGCATGTATAATAAATGATTATTTTACATAAAACATTGTATAATTATTCTTAATTAGAAACATTGCACAAAAATCTCGGTATCGGTTTGTGAAATTTGTCAAGGAATAAGCCTTGACACCGTTTGCTTTCTTCTGTATAATGTTGAACTGTTGTGCGCCATACGCACTCACGGAGGTTTATATGAAGATTATACAGAAGCTTACGGCAATGTTAATTATATCGGCAATTATCGCATGTGCTTTTTCCTTCGGCGCTCTCGGCGCTTCAAGCGTAAAAGGCAGCGAGGTTGCAAATTTTGCTCTCGGACTTGAGGGCTGCGGATATCAGTATTCCTGCAAGGGCCCCGAAAAATTCGACTGCTCGGGTCTTGTTTATTATGTACTCAATAATTTCGGCATCACCTTCGGCAACAGCACCTTGGAATATAACACCGCTGAAAAGGCAAAGGCTTTCGGCACGGTTATAAACAGCATTGAGGATGCCGAGGCGGGCGATATAGTTGTATGGAAAAGCCACACGGCGGTTTATCTCGGCAACGGCGAATGCATAGCGGCGATGAATCCCCGAAAAGGCGTTGTTATCAATCAGGTTGAAAAGTTTATCGATAAGAACGGGGTTAAAAATCCCGAGCATTTCTTCATAAGACCCTTTGACTATGCGGAGGAAACAGCAGAGAATACCGCACCCGAAGCGGAAAATACTTCAGCGGAGTCTGCCGAAAACAAAAAGCTCGGCTTTACGGATAAAATCAGGCTCATGCTTGAAAGAATCGCAGAATTCATCAAAGCACCCTTCATGCCCGTTATCAACGCATTCAAATAATTATCATCGGTTTGTACGGAATTACGTGCAAGCCGATTTTTTATTCGGAGTTAAGGGTTAATGAAAAGCGCAGACTGATAAAACGTTCCCACCGAATAATCCGATTTGTTCATAAAATACAAACAAAATTATAAATAACACTTGTAATTCATATAGAAAATAATTATAATAATAGAGTAAAATAGGGTAATAGTGTATAGTTATGCCCTTTTGCAAAAAATTGTTACCCTTTCGACACAGTTTCTTAACTAATTTGTATTCTCGGATAATTATAATCAAAATGATGCATTGCATCTGAATTCAGGAGGAAGAAATGGGCAAGAAATATGTTATTTCCTACGACATAGGAACAACAGGCGTTAAATCCTGTCTTTTTGAGATTGATAAGAAGATTACTCTTATCAGCGCGGCAATGGAGGGCTATAAGCTCTACATCATGCCCGACGGCGGCGCAGAGCAGGACCCCGACGAATGGTGGGCTGCAATATGCTCAACCACAAAAACTATTTTTGAAAACTGCGATATCAAGCCCGAGCAGGTTGAGGGCATTTCCTTCTGCTCACAGATGCAGGGTCTTGTGCTTGTTGATAAAAACGGCAAGCCCGTACACAGAGCCTTCAGCTACATGGACCAGCGTGCAAGAAAGCAGATTAAAGACGGCATTGCAAACGGCATTCAGATTGCGGGCGCAAACATCTTTAAGCTCATTCCCTCGCTTATCATCACGGGCGCAGTTTCCGCAAGCGTTAAGGACCCCGTTTGGAAATACAACTGGGTCAAGGAAAATGAGCCCGAAAACTTCAAGCGTGTTCATAAGTGGCTTGACGTTAAGGAATACATAATCTGCCGCATGACAGATAAGTTTGTTATGACTCCCGACTCTGCCTTCGGTACTCTTCTTTATGATATCCGCAAGGGCAAGGAGGGCTTCAGCAAAACAATATGCAAGCTTCTCGGAGTCAACCCCGACCATATGCCCGAAATCATCAAATGCTCCGACAAGGCAGGCGGTCTTACCGCAAAGGCAGCCGCAGAGCTTGGTCTTAAGGAAGGAACTCCCGTTTTCGGCGGCGGCGGCGATGCATCGCTCATCGGCGTTGGTGCAGGCAGCGTTGAGCTTGGCGAAACACATATTTATAACGGCACATCGGGCTGGGTTTCAACCGTTGTTGACAAGAGCGTTGTTGACGCTTCGGCAATGATTGCAGCCATAGTCGGTGCAGACAAAAAGAATTTCAACTATTTTGCGGAGCTTGAAACCGCAGGCAAGTGCCTTGAATGGGTAAGAGACCACCTCGCACTTGACGAAATCGGTATTTTCCTTAATAAAACCGATGTTGCGGAATCCGAAGAAACCGTTTACACCAGCCTTTATGATTATCTTTCAAAGGTTGTTAACGAAATCCCCGCAGGCAGTCAGGGCGTTATCTTTACTCCGTGGCTTCACGGCAACCGCTGCCCGTTTGAGGACCCGAATTCAAGGGGAATGTTCTTCAACATCAGCCTTGAGGTTGGCAAAACAGAGCTTATCCGTTCCGTTCTCGAGGGTGTTTGCATGCATATGCGCTGGTTCCTCGAAACACAGGATAAGAAAATCAAAACCTCAAAGACTGTCCGCTTTGTAGGCGGCGGCGCACTCAGCGACGTTACCTGCCAGATTCTTGCCGATGTTACGGGCAGAACCGTTGAAACAGTTGACTCTCCGCAGAACGTAGGCGCAGTAGGCGCTGCCGTGGTTATGGCGGTAGGTCTCGGAGTGCTTGACGATGTTTCCCAGGCAAAGAAGCTTATCCCCGCAAAGAAAACCTTTAAGCCCAATCCCGCAAACAAAGAGGTTTATGACCGCAATTACTCCGTTTATAAAACTCTTTATAAAAATAACAAAGAGGCTTTCAAGGCTCTTAACAGCTGAAAAATCTTCACATGAAAGGACTTACCACCATGAAAAAATATTTTGCTCTCATTATTTCGCTTATCGTAATTCTTACCTGCTTTACCGCCTGCAAGCCCAAAATCAAGAACGGCACTGTTGTTGAAAACGGTGTAGGCGAGCAAATCGCCATTGTTACCTCTCCCGACGGCGGCATCGTAAGAGACGATGCAGGCAACCTTGTTGTTCTTGTTACCGACGAAAACGGCAGAAACGTTAAGGACGATAACGGCGAATACAAAACAAACGCAGTTGCCATGGACCATGCAATTGTCATCGGCAGACGTGTTGAAACAAGAAACTACTCCGTTGAAATTCCTAACGGCTGGTCAGATGCAAAAACCCTCAATGACCTTCAGATTACAAAGGACGGAACCGACGAATCCCTTGTTATAACAGAAAAGGACGGCTCTGTTTCACAGGCAATTGAAGAGCTTGCTCCTATTTTTGAAAATGCAAAGTCAATGTATGCAAACGTTATAAGCGAAAATACCTCCGTTGAAATCAACGAGGATATCACCGCAAGCTTTATGTCCGTTTATATTCCCGAGATTAAGACTGACGAAAACGGCAATCCCGTTCCCGGTTACCTTGCTTATTTCTTCTTTGAGGAAGCAGGTCATACCTATACATGCAAAATCGAAGGCCGCCGCAACATCAGCGAAAACCTCGGTGAATTCACCGAAATTCTTTCATCAATTAACTTCCGCTGATAAATCTTATTAAAGGAGATAATTACAATGCTTTTTACTCAAGATATCGGTATAGATTTAGGTACCGCCAACACCCTTGTTTTCGTTAAGGGCAAGGGAATCGTTATTCGTGAACCCTCCGTTGTTGCCGTTGACCAGAAGAGCAACCCTCCCAGAGTTGTTGCCGTAGGTATGGAAGCAAAGGAAATGATAGGCAGAACTCCCGGTTCAATCACGGCTGTACGCCCCCTCAAAGACGGCGTTATTGCCGATTTTGAAATTACCGCAGAGATGATTGCCGCTTTTATAAAGAGAACAACCAAGAGATCCCCCTTTGCAAGAATCAGAGTTCTCATCTGCATTCCCTCGGGCGTTACCGAGGTTGAAAGAAAGGCTGTTTATGATGCCGCAAAGAGTGCAGGCGCAAAGTATGTAAGCCTTATCGAAGAGCCCATGGCAGCAGCTATCGGCGCAGGTCTCCCCGTAAGCGAAGCAACAGGCAGCATGGTTGTTGATATCGGCGGCGGCACATCCGAGGTTGCCGTTATCTCACTCGGCGACGTTGTTACCGCTAACTCCGCAAGAGTTGCAGGCGATAACTTTGACGAAGCAATTATTTCCTACATCAAGAAAAAATATAACCTTCTTATCGGCGAAAGAACCGCAGAAGATATTAAAATAAAAATCGGTTCGGCATACCCCTATGAGGGCGAAGGCACAATCAACATCAAGGGCAGAAACCTCATGGACGGACTTCCCAAGAATGTTGACATAACAAGCGAAGAAATCCGTGAAGCTATGGCTGATACCGTTTCCCAGATTGTTGATGCCGTTAAGTCAACCCTTGAAAAGACTCCCCCCGAGCTTGCCGCAGATATCATTGACCACGGCATTATGCTCACGGGCGGCGGTGCTCTTCTCCGCGGTCTTGATAAGCTTATCGCAACAGAAACAAAAATTCCCGTTCTTATCGCAACCAATCCTCTTGACTGCGTTGCAGACGGCACGGGCATCTGCCTTGAGAACAACACTCTCAACGTAACAGGCAATAAAAAGTATATTTAAGGAGAAAAACGATGATCCGCTTTTTGAAAAGCTCTGCATTTAAATTATTTGCAGTCATAGCCGCCGCCCTGCTTGCAGGCTCGGTTTTTGCACTTGCATCAAGAAGCGGTTCTTCACCGCTCACAAGCATAACGAGCGTTATTTTCGGGCCCGTTTCCCGCGCGGCATCATATGTTGCCTCGGAGTTTTCAAATCTTCCGATTTCATTCCGTTCATCCTCTGCCCTCGCAAAGGAAATTGAGGGGCTTGAAAAGGAGATTGACAGACTCACCCGCCAGCTTGTTGACTATGAGCAGGCAAAAAGCAAGAATGCCTTTTATCAGGAATTCCTTGAAATAAAAGAGGAGCATAATGACTATGTTTTTGCCGAAGCCGCAATTATCGGCAGAGACTCGGCAAGCCGCCTCGGCTCATTCACCTTGAACAAAGGCTCAACGAGCGACATCAGCGTTAACGACCCCGTTATTTACGGCGATTATCTTGTGGGAATTGTTTCCTCCGTTACTCCGACCCGCTGCACGGTCAGCACGATACTTAACCCCGAAGTAAACGTCAGCGCATATGAGGTACGCACCCGTGACCTCGGCTTTGTAACCTCAACGGTTGCACTTGCCGAAGAGGGTCACTGCCATATGCCCGGTCTTGCTTCCTCAACCGCCATCACGGCGGGCGGAATCGTCTGCACCTCGGGCGTCGGCGGAATTTATCCCCGTGACCTGATTATCGGCACGGTTGTTGATATCGTTGACGGCACGGTTGATATCTCCGCAAGTGCGGTTATCGAACCCGGCGTTGACTTTGACGAAATAACCGATGTTTTCATCATCACTTCATTTGACGGACAGAATCAGTAATTCGGAATTATTATGAAAGGAGTTCTTATGGGAGCATCTTTTACAATTTTTTTGCTTTTTCCTCTTTTTTTCATAATTGTGATTCCCGGTATGATTCTTGATTTTGCAACCGGAAATGCCGAAACAGAAATTATTCTGCCCTATGAGCCTGAAAAAGGCACTGTATGGGAATGCTGCCTTGATGACCAACAGTTCAAGCTTGTTGAAACTGAAGTTGACGGTAATAATCAGATTTTTTATATCCGTCCGAATATTTTTTCTAATACCAATTCAGAACACGGTCAGTTAAGCAAAATAATTTTTACGGATGAAAACAAAAACGAAAAAACTTATTATGTCCGTAATAATTCTGACACGCCGGAGTATTTTGACCTTTATGTTTATGCACCGGGCGAATATGTTGACTTTGATTACACGGTAAAACCCGAAAAACCCGTTCATTCATATTCGTGGCATGTTCAGATTGCCGAATCCAAGTTCGTTTTATATAATCCCGATGTCGAAAGCGAGGAAACAACCTTCACGGTTGTTCATCCTCTCGATGATAACACGAGAAGTTATTATACAATCGGCTTTTACTACGGACCGCATTCAGGTGACAGTAAAGAAGGCTATAACATAACTTATACCGTTACCGAAAACGGTGCCGAAATAACAAAAGAATCTCACGATTATTATGACTGATTAAAATGACTTTAGAAACGCAGAAGAAAAAGTTGATATTCCGTAGGTTCAGCCTTGCTCTGATACTGCTGCTGATATCCGTTTTGCAAAACACAGACGGTTTCTTTCCGCAGGTTTTCGGCATCAGGGCTTTGCTTCTTATACCTGCCGTTGTTTGCATTGCGATGTTTGAGCGTGATATCTACGGCATGCTGCTCGGTCTTTTTGCAGGCGCATTATGGGATGTTTTCGCTTCGGGCGCAAGCTTCAACGCACTTTTTCTGCTCACGGCAGGCTTTCTTTGCGGCACTCTTATCAACACGATAATGCGTAACAACATAGTAACCGCTTCAATTCTCACTTTTATTTTCTCGGCGGTTTATAATATTTTTTATTGGCTTTTCAACTTTGTTTTTTCGCAGCTCGACTCTGCTGTTTTCATGCTCTGGCGCTATTATCTGCCGAGCATTGCATACACAACCGTTTTTGTTCCGATAATTTTCATAATTGTAAGAGCCGTGGAGAAAAAATTCTCCGAGGAATAATTTCATTTTTTGCGGAGCAATTATTAAAATTGCGTCGCAGACCCTTAATTGCGCATTACGCATTGCGAATTTCTTAAAAGGAGGTAAGAACATGCACGTTAAAATAACAGGTACAAGACGAATTGTGTCCCTGTGCGTTCTTCTTGCCTTTTTTGCCTTCTTTGTTTTTGACCTTGTAAAAATTCAGATTATCGACGGCGACGAATATGCCGCCGCAAGCAACGCCGTTTCGGAAAGAACGGCTGTAATAACCGCCGCAAGAGGCGAAATTGTTGACTGCAACGGTCAGGAGCTTGTTTATAACGACCAGGGCTATTCGATAATTTTCGACTATGCCTATTTTCCCTCCGAACAGGAGCAGCGAAACGTAATAATCTCAAATCTCATTGACCTTTTCGAGAAAAATTCCCTTGAATGGATTGACAATCTTCCGCTTGTTTTTGACGAAAACGGCGGTATAGTGTATAAAGAGGACAGCGAAAATCTGATTAAAGAGATGAAGAGCGAGGATATGCTCAATCTCAACGATTACGCAACCGCACAAAACTGCTTTGATGCCCTCATTTCAAGATATAAACTTGAGCAGTATCCTGCCGAAAAGGCAAGAAAAATTGCTTCGGTATGCTACGAAATGAAGCGCCTTTTCTTCAGCATCGGATATCCCTATACCTTTGCTTCCGATGTGCCCGAGGAAATAATTTCCTATATTAAGGAAAACAGCGGAACTTATCAGGGCGTTGATGTTCAGGTTGTTCCCGTAAGACAGTATGCAGACGGCACTCTTGCGCCCCACGTTCTCGGAAGAACGGGTGCAATTGACGCCGATGAATATAAAAAGCTTAAAGACGAGGGCTATAAAATCACCGACTACATCGGCAAAAGCGGAATCGAAGCCGCCATGGAGGAATATCTTAAGGGCACCGACGGCGAAGAAACCATTTATTGGGACGGCGACGGCAATAAGTCAAGCGCAGTAACCGTTCAGCCCGTTCAGGGCAACACCGTTGTGCTTACCATTGATGCAGGTCTGCAAAAGGTTGCGCAGGATGCTCTTCGTGAAACTCTTCTTGATTTCGCAGGAAGTGACCGAGGCAATCTTGTTGACGATGCGGGTGCGGTTGTTGTACTCAACTGCAAAACGGGTGCAATTCTTGCTTCGGCGTCCTACCCGACCTATGATATTTCAACCTACAGCGAAAACGCAAAGGCTCTCAATGAAGATCCTTCTGCTCCGCTTTGGAACAGAGCGCTGCTTTCAACCTACGCAACGGGTTCAACAATGAAGCCCTCCGTTGCAATCGCAGCTCTTGAAGAGGGTCTTATCGATGAAGAATATACGGTTTACTGCTCGGGAATGTATACCTATCTTGACCAAAAATTCAAATGCGAGCAGAGCCATAAAACACGCTTTGTTAATGTTGTTAACGCAATTGACGAATCATGCAACAGCTTTTTCTACGAGGTCGGCAAAAACCTCGGCATAGAAAAGATGAACGAATACAGAACCCTTTTCGGTCTCGGCTCAAAAACGGGCTGTGAGCTTGGCGAAGCAACGGGTGTTCTCGACAGCCCCGAATACCGTTCATCTCTCGGTCAGACATGGCTCCCCGGCTTCACCATTCAGTCTGCAATCGGTCAGGCAGGTAACCTTTTCACTCCCATTCAGCTTGCAAATTACTGCGCCGTTATCGCAAACGGCGGCACAAGATACAGAACTCATTTTATAAAAAGCATAAAGAGCTACGACTATTCACAGACGATAATCGAAACAAAGCCCGAAATCCTTTCGCAGATGGATCTTTCCGACGAAACCCTCGATATAGTGCAGAGAGGTATGCTCGCAGTCGGTGAAAGATCGTCTTATTTCAAAAACAGCCCCGTACAGATAGCCGCAAAAACGGGTACTTCGCAGGAAATCCGTAACCTCAACGGCAACTCCGTTAAGGTTAACAACGGCTTCCTTATTGCCTTTGCGCCCTATGAAAACCCCGAAATCGCCATTGCGGTAGTCGGCGAAGGCTTCAGGGCAGGTTCAAGGCTTTCTTCCGTTGTTGCCGCAATTGTCGAATACTATTTCGGACAGAGCGACAGCATGCAGACCAATCAGCAGGAAAACATCCTCATTCCGTAATAAATCAAGAAAGTAGTGACAGCTATGGCTGAAATTATAGTTATTGCTTCGGGCAAAGGCGGCTCGGGCAAATCATCCTTTGTTGCAGGTGTCGGCAGAGCGCTTGCAAAGCTCGGCAAAAAAGTGCTTGCAATTGACTGTGATATCGGTTTGCGCTCCCTTGACCTCCTTTTCGGTGTTTCCGAAAATGTGGTTTTTGACTGGGGCGACCTTTTGCATGACAGATGCACCGTTGAGCAGGCTCTGATTAAAGCCGAAATTGACCTGCTTGCTGCTCCCCGTAATTTCAGCAGCGAGTTCACTCCCGATTCAACCGCAAAGCTTTTTAAGTCTTTTTCGGAAGAATACGACTATATTCTGCTTGATTCTCCTGCAGGCATCGACAGGGGATTCCGGATTTCCGCAAGCGGTGCGGATAAGGCGGTTGTTGTAACAACACCCGATAACATCTGCGTAAGAAGCTGTGCAAGAGCCTTCGACGAGCTTCGCAGACTCGGCATTGAGGATGCAAGGCTTGTTATCAATATGTTTGAGGTTAAGCCCGTCTGCAAAAAGAAGCTTCTCAACATCGACCAATGCATCGACGAAACGGGTGTTCAGCTTCTCGGCATCGTTCCCAGAGATATAAACGTCGGCTACTGCTCCGTTACCGGCGAAACTCCGGGCGAATTTTCACCCTCAACCCTTGCGTATAAACGCATTGCAAAACGCATAACGGGTCAGCGCATTCCTCTTGTTTGTGAGTGAGGTTATATTATGGAAAACCGTACAATTGCCGCCATTGCAACTCCGAATGCACCGGGCGGCATCGGAATTGTGAGAATTTCGGGCGAAAAAGCCGTTGAAATTGCCGCAAGAATTTTCAGACCCGTCAGCGGTAAGCCGCTTACGGAGAGCAAGGGCTACTGCGCCCATTTCGGAGATGTTTACGATAATAACGAGAAAATTGACGAGGCAGTTTGCCTCGTTTTTCGTGCGCCTAAAAGCTATACAGGCGAAGATACAGCCGAGATTTCATGCCACGGCGGTCTTTACATAACAAAGCGTGTTCTGCGTGCCGCACTTGATGCAGGCGCAATTCCTGCCGAGGCAGGGGAGTTCACAAAAAGAGCTTTTCTCAACGGCAAGCTTGACCTTGCCGCCGCCGAAAGCGTTATGTCGCTTATCGGTGCATCGGGCAAGCAGGCTGCAACCGCCGCACTCAACACTCTTGACGGCAATTTGAGCCGTGAAATCAGAAAATGCGCCGATGACATTATCGGAATCTGTGCATCCCTTGCCGCATGGGTCGATTA
The DNA here is from genome assembly GCA_017466365.1 of Clostridia bacterium. Classification (GTDB taxonomy): domain Bacteria; phylum Bacillota; class Clostridia; order Oscillospirales; family Acutalibacteraceae; genus CAG-177. The sequence goes on from JAFTUG010000011.1 coordinate 72,695, forward strand.
TCCCGATGAGGATATTGATGATACCGGCGCAGCGGACATGCTTCCGATTTTTGAAAAAACAAAAGCTGCTCTTGCGGATATCATCCGCCGCTATGACTGCGGAAGAGCTGTTACCGACGGCATTGATGCCGTTATCGTCGGCAAACCCAACGTCGGCAAATCCACGCTTATGAATATGCTCACGGGCTTTGAACGCTCAATTGTTACCGATATTGCAGGCACAACCCGTGATGTTGTTGAAGAAAAAATCGTTCTCGGAGAGATTATAATGCGTGTTGCCGATACGGCAGGAATCCGTGAGACCGAGAATATTGTTGAAAATATCGGCGTTAATCTTGCAAAACGCAGGCTTGAAAGAGCCGAGCTTGTGCTTGCCGTATTTGACGGCAGCGAGCCGATAAACAGCGATGACCTTGATATCATCGAGCAATGCAAAGGCAAAAAGGCAATTGCTCTTCTCAATAAATCCGACCTGCCCATGGCGGCAGACAGAAAAATCATCGGCGATAATTTCCCGCATACCGTTGAGCTTTCCGCTTCGACGGGCGAGGGGAGAGATGCGCTCGAAAATGCGGTGCGTTCGATTTTTAAAACAAACGAATTTGACCCGAATTCCGCTTGTCTGACGAGCGAGAGGCAGCGCCAATGCTGCGTTAATGCGATAAATCATATTAATGAGGCAATCTCCGCACTCAACATGGGCGTAACTCTCGATGCGGTCAACGTCTGCGCCGACTGCGCCATCGATGCACTCCTTGAGCTTACGGGCGACAGAGCAACCTCCGCCGTTGTTGATGAGGTTTTCTCAAGATTCTGTGTCGGCAAATAAAAAGCGGTTTATTATTCTTATTTTGCAAAATAACCGCTGTTTTTAGTTCTATTTCAGCACTAAAACAGCGATTTTCGATTACAGACGATAGAAATTTCTCAAATGATGCCGAGTTAAATCCGATTGACGCAATCGGCTGTAAACGAAAGGTTTATTTTTCTTATTCAGAACAATCAAAAGTGGTGTTACTATGGAATACTTTTCTGAAAATTTTGATGTTGCCGTAATCGGCGCAGGCCATGCAGGAATCGAGGCAGGGCTTGCCGCCGCACGCCTCGGATGTAAGACGGCGGTTTTCACAATAAACCTCGACTGGGTCGGCAACATGCCGTGCAATCCCTCAATCGGCGGCACATCAAAGGGACATCTTGTCCGTGAAATAGATGCACTCGGCGGTGAAATGGGCATTGCGGCTGACCGCAACACCCTGCAAAGCCGTATGCTCAATCTCGGCAAAGGACCTGCCGTACACAGTCTGCGTGCGCAGATTGACCGCAGAGGCTACTGCGACTATATGAAATTTGCTCTCGAAAAGCAGGAAAACCTATTTCTCCGTCAGGCGGAAATCATTGATTTGAAGCGTGACGGCGATGATTGGCTGCTCAAAACCCGCCTCGAGGCGATTCACAGAGCAAAGGCAGTTATCATTGCAACGGGTACTTTCCTTGCAGGACGCATTTTTATCGGCGATATTTCTTACGAAAGCGGTCCCGACGGCATGTTCCCTGCAGTTGAGCTTGCAAAATCACTCAAAGAGCTTGGCGTAATGACCCGCCGATTCAAAACGGGAACGCCTCCCCGTGTTAATCGCAGAAGCGTTGACACAGAAAACCTTGAGCCGCAGTACGGCGATGAAAACATCGTTCACTTTTCCTTCAATAACGATATTGAAGTTCGTAACACCGAAAAATGCTATATTACATATACGGGCGAGGAAACAAAGAAGATTATTCTTGAAAATCTCCACCGTTCGCCCCTCTATTCGGGCAAGATTGACGGCGTAGGCCCCCGTTACTGCCCGAGCATTGAGGATAAAATCGTGCGTTTCTCCGAAAAGGAACGTCATCAGATATTTGTTGAGCCTTGCGGCGGCAACACCGACGAGATGTATCTTCAGGGTCTTTCTTCATCCCTTCCCGAAGATGTTCAACTCAAAATCGTTCACAGCATACCCGGACTTGAAAAAGCGGAGTTTCTTCGCACCGCCTATGCCATAGAATATGACTGCGTTGACCCTCTTTCGCTGCGTCAGACCCTTGAATTCAAGGATTTTCCGGGTCTTTACGGTGCAGGTCAATTCAACGGCTCGAGCGGATATGAGGAAGCTGCGGCGCAGGGTCTTGTTGCAGGCATGAATGCCGCCCTCAAAATCAAGGGCAAAGAACCCGTCATTCTTGACCGCACAACCTCTTATATCGGCACTCTTATTGACGACCTTGTAACAAAAGGCTGCTCCGACCCCTACAGAATGATGACCTCACGCTCCGAATACCGCCTTATTCTCCGCCAGGATAATGCCGACCGCCGACTGACGGAAATCGGCTATAAGGCAGGTCTTATCAGCGAGGAAAGATACCGTAAATTCCTTAAAAAGCTCGATTTGATTGCCGAAGAAATGGAAAGAATAAAAAATCTCTCCATTCCCAAAACTCCCGAGCTTGATGAAATGCTTGTTTCACGTGAAACATCAGCTCTTGAAAAGGGCGTAAAGATGATTGAACTGCTCCGCAGACCGCAGATTAACTATGAAGCCCTTGCTCCTTTTGACAAAAATCGACCCGATTTACCCTTTGAGGTTTTTGAACAGGTTGAAATTGATATCAAATATGAAGGATATATCAAGCGTCAGCAGATGCAGATTAAAGAAAACCGCAGACTTGAGGTTAAAAGACTGCCGGAGGACCTCGATTATAACGCAATAACCGGTCTGCGCCTTGAAGCGGTTGAAAAGCTTTGCAAAATCCGACCCGAAACCGTCGGTCAGGCTTCAAGAATTTCGGGCGTTTCTCCTGCCGATATCTCGGTTTTACTTATCTATCTTGAGAGGAATAATATAAATGTATAACACCTCACTTCTTCTTTCCGATGCCGAAAAGCTCGGAATATCGCTCAACGATGAACAGCTGAAGCTTTTCGGAAATCTTGCAGAATTGCTTGTTGAGCAGAATAAAACAATGAATTTAACCGCCATTACCGACCCTGACGGTATTGCCGTAAAGCATTTTGCGGACAGCATTTCAGCACTTTCCGCATATGAATTTGCACCCAATACAAAGGTGCTTGATGTCGGAACGGGTGCGGGATTTCCGTCAATTCCCCTGCTTATTGCAAGACCCGACCTCGAAATGACGATGATTGACTCAACTGCAAAAAAGCTCAAATATGTTGCTTCAACGGTTGAGACACTCGGACTCAATGCCGAGGTTCTTCACACAAGAGCCGAGGAAGCGGGTCAAAATAAGGAATACAGAGAAAAATTCGATATAGTTTGCTCCAGAGCCGTTGCAGCACTCAATGTTCTTTGCGAATACTGCCTGCCTTTTGTTAAGGTTGGCGGAGTGTTTCTCGCAATGAAAGCCGCAAAGGCGCAGGAAGAAATCGCCGATGCAAAGAACGCAATTAAAACTCTCGGCGGTAAAATCGTTGCTGAAAAATCGTTTTCGCTCTCCGACGGTGGAGAAAGAACCATTGTTGTTATCAAAAAGATATCGCAAGTTCCGCCAAAATACCCGAGAGTATCGGCGCAAATCGCAAAAAAGCCGCTTTAATTCAACATTTGCTGTCGGTTAAAGCAGTTTTTTGAAAATCGAATATGCTGGACAATCCCTCCTTTCAATGATATGATTATGTCAACGAAACGGAGGGATTTACTTTTGAAAAGCGGAAAATATAAAATCGGCGGTCAGATAATCCTGATTCCTCAAGAGGAAATCTATCCGAATCCGAATCAGCCCCGCCGCAGATTTGATTTTGATGAGCTTGAAGGGCTTGCGCAGAGCATACGCCAAAACGGTATAATTCAGCCGATTGCCGTAAGAGTCAACAGCCGAGGCGAATACGAGCTGATATCGGGCGAAAGACGGCTGCGAGCTTCAAGGCTTGTAGGAGTAACGCAGGTTCCGTGCATAATCATGGAGGCAAACGATGAAAAATCGGCACTCTTTGCTCTTCTTGAAAATGTTCAGCGATGCGACCTTGATTTCTTTGAAGAAGCGGTTGCAATTGAAAAACTGCTCACGGATTACGGGATGAGCCGCGATGAAGTATGCAAAAAACTCGGTAAAGCTCCCCCTACCATATCCAACAAGCTCCGACTTTTGCGTTTGCCCGAGGAAATACGCCTGCGTATAACGCAGGAAAATCTCACAGAACGCCACGCAAGAGCAATGCTGAAGCTAACCTCAATAAGCCAGATGGAAAGAGCAATGTCCATAATCGCCGAAAAACGGCTGAATGTTGCCGAAACCGAAAGGCTTGTTTCACAGATACTTACCAATGACAGCCGCCACAGACAGCCGACGGTAAAGCTTTTTAAGGATGTAAGAATTTTTGTTAACACCCTTAATCATGCGGTTGACACCATGCGGCGTGCAGGAATTGAGGCGGATTCCGCAAAAAGCGAAACGGATGAATATATTGAATACATCGTTCGCATACCCAAAAGCCGTAATTGCTATATCAGGGCAAAGAAATCGACGGCATAACAGAGACATCTTCTAATTTACCATATCTTTCTCTTTCACACCCACATCCAGCAAAGCGGGCAGACTTCGGTCTGTCCGTTTTGCATTTTAGGTTTGTTTCACGTGAAACATAAAAATTTTATTTTCTGCTTTTCATTTAATAACATATATGATATAATATACATTAATATATATAATTCAGGAGCGATTATTTTGGGAAAGATTATTGCTATTGTTAACCAGAAAGGCGGGGTCGGTAAAACCACCTCTGCCGTTAACCTTACCGCCGCACTCGGCAGCAAGGGATATAAAACTCTGCTTATTGATATCGACCCGCAGGGTAACTCAACGAGCGGTCTCGGAATCAATAAAAAAGGTCTTGAAAAAACCTCTTACAGCGTGCTTATCGGCGGCACTCCCGCAAACGAAGCCGTTGTAAAAACTCCCTATGACAATGTTTATGTTATGCCATCGAGCATGGACCTCGCAGGCGCAGAGCTTGAGCTGATTGAGTTTGAAAAACGTGAATCAAAGCTCAAAAACGCACTTGCAGGCATAGTCAACGATTATGATTTCATTTTTCTTGACTGCCCTCCCTCGCTCGGTCTCATTACCCTCAACGGTCTTTGCGCCGCTGATACGCTGATTGTTCCGATTCAGTGCGAATTCTATGCGCTCGAAGGTCTTTCACAGCTTATCTCAACAGTAAGAACGGTCAAGCGTCTTTATAATCCCTACATAGAAATTGAAGGCGTTCTGCTCACAATGTATAACGGTCAGCTCAACCTCACACAGCAGGTTGTTGAGGAAGTGAAGCGCTGCTTCCCCAAAAAGGTTTACGCAACCGTTATTCCAAGAAACGTCAGACTTTCGGAAGCACCCAGCTACGGTCAGCCCGTTATGTATTACGATAAGTCATCCAAGGGCGCACATGCTTACAGCGACCTTGCGGATGAATTCCTCAAGCTGAATAACAAATAAGGAGAAAAATTATGGCACCTAAAAAAGGCGGTCTCGGCAGAGGACTCACATCTCTGCTTGCAGATAATTCTTTGGAAGAAACAAGTGCAGCCCAGCCCGTGAAGCTGAACTTAATGGATATAGAACCCAACAAGGAGCAGGCAAGAAAGCAGTTTGACGAAGCAGCGCTTTCGGAGCTTGCAGATTCAATCGCACAGCATGGCGTTTTACAGCCTTTGCTTGTCCGTCCCCTCATCGGCGGCGGATATCAGCTTGTTGCAGGTGAAAGACGTTGGAGAGCAAGCCGCATTGCAGGGCTTACGCAGGTACCCGTTGTTATAAAAGAGCTTTCGGATACCGAAGCTGCTGTTATTTCTTTAATAGAAAATTTACAGCGTGAGGACTTAAATCCCGTTGAAGAGGCGCTCGGCTTTGCAAGCCTTATGAAGGACTTTAATCTCACGCAGGAAGAGGCGGCGCAGAAGGTAGGCAAGTCACGCCCTGCCGTTGCAAACGCACTCCGACTTTTAAAGCTCCCCGAAAAGGTGCTTGACATGGTGCGTGAAAATAAGCTTTCCGCCGGCCATGCAAGAGCATTGGCAGCTATTGACGATGAAAAGGTTCTTATTTCCACAGCGGAATTAATTGTTGAAAAGGGACTTTCGGTAAGAGCGGTTGAAAAGCTTGTTAAAACCCTCACCGCCGAAAAGAAAGAGAAGGCAAAGAAAACCCCCTCCCGTGCAACCTTCTTTGACGAAGTGGAGCTTTCGCTGAATAACTCTCTTGGCAGAAAAGCAAAGGTTATAACAAAGAGCGGCAAGGAGTCGGGCACTCTTGAAATCGCTTTTTACGATAAAGACGACCTCGCACGCATCGCATCAATTCTTTCGGCACTTGAATAATTTTTAAACCGATGGGTCACCCATCGGTTTTTATTTTCCTGCACACAAAGCCCTCTGTTATCTGCTGATTATCCAATATGCTTTTATTCACCGGTTTAAAGTGTGAAAAAGCAGATTTATTTGCAGGGGCGGATATTATCTGCACGGATACAATTGCGTTGCTGCCCTTAATTCCGAATTCAAATGCGGGATAACCTCATCCCGCCGTTTATTTATAAGAATATTCGGTAGAGACAGATATCATCCGCCCGAATAAAATACGCCGCCGAATATTAAAGAATTGAAGCAAGGGTCAGCATGGGGATGCATTTTTTTGCTATACCATCGAAATCGCTTATCGGCAGAGGGTTTTCGCCCTTGCCGATTTCAATTGTATAGCCGGGCTTATTGAAAAACTCAATGAACCAATCCTTGAAACCCCCGTGCGATGCAAGACCCGAATTTTCAACAAGCTCATATCCGCTCACGGCTGAAAAGATTTTCGCAATCTCTTCGCTGCGGGGCGGTTTTTTATTGCCGTATTCCCAAAAGATTTCTTCGCCCTGACTGTGCAATGCAATTGCGGTGCGCGGATTTATTTTTTTGCAAAGCTGAACAAGCGCCTTTGTTTCAGGCTCACTTTCAGGCATATAACCCCCATATCTTCTCGGTGAAGGGCCGAGTATACCGCTGTCGGTCTCAATTCTGCGAAGCTCGTTCCAGCCTGCATCAAAATTATGGTTGATATCTACTCCCCGTGCGTTGGCATTCCACTTTTCCTCGGAAACGGCGGCAATCTTTCTGCCCGTTTCGGTAAATCTGCCCGAGCTTTCAAAACCGTTGATTGCAATTTCAATTCCGTCGGGATTTACACACGGCACTATAACCATGCTTCGGGAAATGCTTTCGGGATTTATTCCCCATATCGGGGCTTTATTTATTTTAGAATAAAGAATTATTTCCGCAAAACGCAGGGCAAGCAGGCTCGTCAGCCATTCCTGCCCGTGAAAGCCTGCCGCAATAATCAGCGGATTACGGCTTTTGCCTACGGTAAGCGAAAAAATATCTCTGTGGCAAAGTGATTTTCCGATTACGTTGACCCCGAGAAACGGATATAATTTTTTTAAAGAAAAAATCATTTTTCTTTGGTTTTCATATGTCATTACTGCTGCATTTGTGATATAATTCATTCATAACACCTCGATTAATTATATGATAACGGAGGATATATTATGGAAATATTTGAAAAAACGGTTGAAAAAAATTATGTTTATAACGGAAAAATAATCAACGTGCGCCGTGACAAGGCAGAGCTTCATAACGGCAAGCCCTGCACCCGTGAGGTTGTTGAACATAACGGCGGTGTTTGCGTTGCGGCACTTACCGATGAAAATGAGCTGATTTTTGTCCGCCAGTTCAGATATCCTTATATGGAGGTTGTGCTTGAGCTTCCTGCAGGCAAGCTTGAACTCGGCGAAGATCCGTTTGAAGCAGGCAAAAGAGAGCTTGAAGAAGAAACAGGCACGGTTGCAGGCAAATATTATGACCTCGGAAAATTCTATCCCACTCCCGGCTACTGCGGTGAAATCATTCATCTTTATGCCGCTTCGCAGCTTAAGTCAACCGCAATGAATCCCGATGAGGACGAATTTTTAGAGGTTGAAAAAATTTCTCTCGATAAAGCGGTGGATATGGTGCTGGGCGGCGAAATTCCCGACGGAAAAACACAGACGCTCATTATGCGTGTTGCGGAGATGAAGAGAAGAGGAATGATTGAATGAAAAAAATAATTCTTGCATCCTCTTCGCCGAGAAGAAAAGAGCTTCTCACAACGGCAGGAATTGAATTTGAAATTCATGTTAAGGATGTTGACGAAACCGTTCCCGAAGGTACTCACCCTGCCGATGCAGCAAAAATGACGGCAACCAAAAAAGCTGCCGCCGTTGCGGAAGATTTCACCGATTGCGTTGTTATCGGCGCAGATACAATAGTTGTTGCAAACGGAAAAATCCTCGGAAAACCCAAGGATGAAGCCGATGCAAAAGCAATGCTCAAAATGCTCTCGGGAACAGAGCATGAGGTTATAACGGGAGTTTGCATTATAAATAACGGCGTTTCGGATTGCTTTGCACAGATAAGCAGGGTTAAATTTTATGACCTGACCGATGAAGAAATTGCCGCTTATGTTGCAACAAAAGAGCCCATGGATAAGGCAGGCGCTTACGGCATTCAGGGGCGCGGCTGCACTCTTGTTGAACGCATTGAGGGCGATTATTTCAACATAGTCGGTCTGCCCGTTGCCGAGGTTTGCAGAAAAATAAAAAATATTTAAAATTTTTTTAAAAAGTGTAGACCAACTCAAATTTTGATTCGTCTTTAGTTATCAGCGAAAAAAACTGATACGGAGGAAGCAATATGAAAGACAATACAGAAAGAATAAATGAGCTTGCATTGCAGCTTAAAGACGGTGATAAATCTGTTTTTGACGAGCTTTATTCTCTCACCTGCTCCAAGGCATATTTCATCGCTTTTCAGATAAGCGGAGATAAGCATGAGGCAGAGGATATTGTTCAGGACAGCTATATTACCGCTCTTTCTAAAATTTCATCACTTGAAAAAACGGAGAGCTTTATGAGTTGGTTTAACAGAATAGTTGCAAACAGAAGCAAGGATGTTCTCAAAAAGAGAAAGCCGAGAGTCTTTACCGAGGACGAAGAAAAAGCATTTACTGTTATTGCGGACGATAAAACGGAGTTTTCGCCCGAAAGCAACATTGACCGTGACGAGCTGCGTCTCGCCGTCATGGAGGCAATAAAAGAGCTGGGTGCGGAAAAAAGAGCCTGCGTTCTTATGAAATATTTTGAGGATATGTCCGTTAACGAAATCGCAGAGAGCATGGAAGTCCCCGTCAGCACAGTCAAAAACAGACTGTGGAAGGCTCGTTCGGAGCTTAAGAATCTCTTTGAACGCAAGGGAATTACGGCGGCTTACAGCGTTGCACCCTTCGGTGCGGTCACATGGGCGCTCAATTCAACCTTCGAGGCATTTTCGCAGAACTTTGAAAGCAGCGCATCGGCTGCAAAAATTCTTTCGGGTATTGCGGTTGCAAGCACTGCGGCAGCAGGTACGGCAGCGGCTACTGCAACAGGCTCGGGAATTGCAGCAAAGGTTGCAGCGGCTTCAACATTCCAAAAAATCGTTTCGGGTATTGTTGTTGCAGGCGTGGTAACAGGTTCAACCGTGGGAATTACTTCCGTTGTTAAAAACAGACAGAAAACCGAAGAAAATACTCCGTCTGTTTCCTATACCGAAACGGTTGAAAGCGAGGATATTCTTTCTGAAGAAATAACTCCTGCCGTAAATATTATTGAACCGGATCCGCAGAAAAACGGCGAGGAATATGAAAATAAAATTTTCAACAGCGGTTTTCGCGGAAATATGCCTCAAGAAATAAGTTATAAAGGAACTTTAAAATTCGGCAGCAACATGATAACATTTGATGATGATGAATATTATTATGTGGATTTTAATGCCGAACAGGACGGATATTATTATTTCAAATGTGATATGTTTGATCCGGTTAATCGCTGCTATATAATAGTTCCCGCAGATCCTAAAAACGGAATCATTAACGGTTATGCGGATACCGAACAGCAATTTTCACCTTTTGATAACGCACAGATATATTATCTTGAAAAGGGAAACAACATTCTTCTTATTCATAAAGACGGCAAATTAGACTCATCAAAAATAGAGGTAAAATATATCGGAGAAGAAATAACGGATATCATAATCGAGCAGGAAGATCTTGATAATGTTGTTTTTCAATATAATGAGTTCTATAATAATAGTTGGTTCTTATATCAGGAACAGAATAACGGCCGCTATGCCAATTTTTTCAGAGTAAAGCTTGTTTTGCCGTCAGGTGATACTTTTGACTGCGGAGATTTATGCTTAAGTTATACTGTGGAAGGCGGAGAGCTTAAGGAAGGAAAAAATACAATTGTATTTTTCATTGGCGGAAAGGAATACAAAAAAGAAATTATGGCAAGACCCGTAACTTATTATGTCAAAGATATTGAAGTGACCAATCTTGATGAATTTACGACTGCTCAAATCAATGAAGAAGGTTTTACATATAATTTACCCGAAAATTTTGATGTTATAGTTACCTATGCTGATGGAAGCAAGGAAACCTTTGACGGAAAAACATGGGACGGTTTCATAAATTTTGACAACGGCGTTCAGCTCAAAGCTATGATGAATAAATCAAAAATTTATTCTTCCGGCTCAATGGATCACAGACTTCGCAGCAGAGAGCCTATTCGTTTCACCGTTTCAATCGGCGAAACATATTTTATTGATGAAATCTGCACCGTTACCGAATTTGATGTTATCGGCTACAGAAAAAGGCTTGATGAAAATAACCTTGAAGAAGCAAGGGAATATTCGGTCAATATCAAAGAAGGCATTGAAATTATGAAAGAGAATGCCGACACTCCCGAGGAATATCTTTGGTATTCAGCCGAGCTTTCAAAAATCACCGCCTATAATTCCTATAAAATTGCTCACAGAGTTGCAGGCTTTGAGCTTGACTACGCAATAACAACATTTAAAATTCTCACAGAAAACAAATTTGATTTGGTATAATTTTAAAAGGGGCTGTTTTTTTACAGCCCCTTTGGTTATACATTTGTCAAACTGTCAACATATCCGGTTCGTTTCAAGAGAGTTGACGAGGAAATTTGGGAGATATACACCTTTTCATTGCCTTTTTTATCTCGGCATACAATGAAAGATTTCGGAATATCATAGCAAACGTTTTCAACTATCCCCGACTTTTCCGCTTTTGCAAGATAATCTCTTGTGCGCTTTGAAACGGTGGTTGTGTCCAAATCGAAAATGCCGATTATTTCGTCAAATGTTATGACCTTATCCATTCCGAGGTGTAAATACATTTCTTACTCCATTTCCTTTATTTCACCGCCGATAACCTCAAATGCCTTTCCTTTTTTGGAGCGCAGAAGCTGTGACGGGTCGCAGCAGGTAATGAAAACCTGCCAGTTATCAAGATAATTTAAAATGAAGGTCTGCCTGCCTTCGTCAAGCTCGCTCATAACGTCATCAAGAAGCACAACGGGGCTTTCACCCGTAACCTCTTCAATTATCGATGCTTCGCCGAGCTTCATTGCAAGTGCGCAAGACCTCTGCTGACCCTGCGAGCCGAAAACTCGGGCGTCTCTTCCGTTAAGATTTAAAACAAGGTCATGGGTATGAGGGCCTGCGTTGGTATAGAGCCTTTTGAGGTCTGCCTCACGGTATTTTTCTAAATCAGCAATAAGCTTTTGCTTTATTTCTTCTTCGCTTATGTTTTCGAGTGAAAAATCATAGTGAAAAGCAAATTCTTCTCTGCCGGAGCTTATTCCTCTGTAAATCTCGCCCGATAGATGCGATAATTTTTCAATATAGTCAAGGCGGTATTTAACGATTTTTGTGCCGAGCAAAACAAGCTCGTTATCCCACGGCTCAATATATCCGTTTTCAAAGCATCTTTCGCCCATTTTTTTGAGCAGAGCATTTCTCTGGTCGAGCACACGCAGATAGCGTGACATAACAACAGCATAATTCGGCTTTATGAGGCTTAAAGCAATATCAAGAAGCTTTCGCCTTTCGGAAGGACCGTCCTGAACGATTCCGAGCGTTGCAGGCGAAAAAACAACGGCGAAATATTTGCCCATCATAACTCTGGGCGATTCTTCCTTAATACCGTTAAGAACAAGCTCCTTGCGCTTATTTATCTTCATCTCGGCAGTTTGTTCACGCATGTGTGAATAAAATCTGTTGCAGATTTCAGCTTCTTCTTTGCCCTGTGAAATAAGCTGAATATTTTTTCTTGCTCTGAAGCTGTAAAAGCCCGTTAAAAGCCAGATACTCTCAATTATATTTGTTTTTCCCTGACCGTTTTCACCGTAAATAACATTCATTTCGGGATGCGGTTCAAAAGAAATGCTTTCAATATTTCGGAAATTCTTGGCGGAATGGTGTTTAATTATCAAATTCAACCACTCCGTTTCCTGAAAAATCATTTTAAAACGCATACGGGCGATTCACGAATCGCCCCTACACAATTATTCTACAATATAAATAACTCTTTCAAACTCGGCTTTATCGCCGCTGCGAAGCTTTCTGCCTCTCTGGGTGCAGATTTCTCCGTTAACTCTGACCTCGCCCTCCTGAATAACGATTTTTGCGTGGCCGCCCGTCTGCACGGCATCGCACATCTTAAGAAAGGCATCAAGTCTTATAAAATCGGTATCAATTTTTTTAGATACCTGTTTTTTTTCAACAATTTTCGCTTTAATTCTCATTTTTCAGCCTCACGGGAAGAATAAGGAATATAAATTCATCGCCCTCGTTGGGAACGATAAGAATGGGTGAAATTGCGCCGTTGAGCATGATTCTGACCTCGTCGCTGTCGCAGGCACGCAATGCATCGAGCATATACTTATTATTAAAGCCGATTGTGCAGGTTTCGCCCTCGATATTTGCAAGAAGTTTGTCATTTGCCGTGCCGAGAGAAGTGATGCTCGACATTTTAATCATATTCTCATCAAAAACACACTTAATGGGGCTCTTGATTTTTTCGGTGATGATAAGAGATGTTCTGTCGATACTCTCAATAAAGCTTCTTGTATTAACACGGATAACCGTTTTTGTTGATGAAGGAATAGCAGCCTTATAGTTAAGAAATTCGCCGTCAAGAAGTCTTGAAATGATGTTATAGCCGCCAACCTCGAAAATAATATGTCTTTTGCCGACTCCGAGAGTTACCATTGCATCGTCATCATTCATAAGCTTTACAACTTCAGAAAGAGTCTTTGCGGGAACAACAAAAGAAAGAACCTCGCCGCTGTAATTAATCGCTTCATTTCTGATTGCAAGACGAACGCCGTCAACGGCAATAAGTCTGATATGATTTTCTTCAATCTCAAATTTAATGCCGGTGTGAACTATTTTGCTGTCCTTAACCGCAGCGGAGAAAATAGTTTTTCTTACCATATCCTTAAGCACACCCTGGGGAACGGAAATAGGATATCCGCCCGAAACGGAGGGAAGATCGGGATATTCCTCTGCGGAAATTCCTATAAGAGTTGATTCAAAATCGCCGCAGGAAATCGCAGCGATATTTCTTTTATCGCTGAAGATACTTACAGTTTCTTCGGGAAGCTTTCGGAGAGTTTCGGAGAGCATATGAGCATTGAGAACAAGCTCGCCTGCCTCTTCGATTTTTGCGGGAATTGAAGTTGTTATTCCCATTTCAAGGTCATAGCCCGTGAGAGTAAGAGTTCCGTTTTCCGCAACCATGAGAATACCTTCGATTGCAGGAATTGCGGTTTTGGTTGATGCCGCTCTCTGAACATTCTGGCAAGCCTCGCAAAGCTCAACCGTGCTGCATATAATTTTCATGTAAATATCCTCCTAAAGTTATTCACGCTCATTTTTAACCCTTATCGGCATTTTCAGTTTTTCGTAAAAATTAAATCTAAAGAAATAAATATATAATATATATATTTATAGTAGTAGTAGTAGGGGGCGTGAAAATATGGTATAACTCCGAAATGCCTTGAAAATTAAGGTTTTTTTGTCAAAATTTATTAACATCGGAATGTGGATAAGCATGAGTTATTCACTTCCCTTTTTTTGACAATGTGAAAAGGTGGAAAACCTGTCTGTGGAAAAGTATAAAAAAGTGGAAAACTTTTTTAAAAAGTCAAAGCTCTTTTCTGCCTTCGAGAGCGCGGATAAGGGTGAATTCATCCGCATATTCGAGGTCTGCGCCGACGGGTACGCCGTAAGCAAGGCGGCTCACGTTAACTCCGAGCGGCTTAATAAGCCTTGAAATATACATTGATGTTGCTTCGCCTTCAACCGTGGGATTGGTTGCCATGATAACCTCTTTAACCGTATCGTCGCCGAGGCGGAGAAGCAGCTCTTTTATGCAGATATCCTCGGGGTTTATATCGTTCATTGGCGAAATTACCCCGTGAAGCACATGATACATGCCGTTGAATTCATGGGTGCGCTCGATTGCAATAACATCTCTCGGGTCCTCAACAACGCAGATTGTTGATTTATCCCTTGTCGGTGAAGTGCAGATGTGGCACACCTCGCCGTCTGTCAGATTGCAGCAGACGGTGCATTTTTTTATTGACTCACGGGCGCTGCTTATTGCATCGGTAAATTTTTTTGCCTCTTCCTCGGACATATTAAGTATATGGAAGGCAAGCCTTTGCGCACTCTTTTTGCCTACAGAAGGAAGGCGTGCAAACTGCTCGATGAGTCTTTCTAAAGAAGGTGTAAATCCGCTCATCAGAAAAGTCCGGGGATTGAAAGGCCGCCTTTAGCCTTTTCCATGCCCTGCTCCATAGCATCGTTTGCTTTGCGGATGCTTTCATTGAATGCGGAAATGATGAGGTCCTGAAGCATTTCGATATCCTCGGGGTCAACAACCTCGGGCTTAAGGTTAACCGCAGTTACCTCATGTGCGCCGTTTACAACAACCTCGACTGCGCCGCCGCCGACTGTTGAAGAAAACTCGGTTGCTTCAACCTCCTGCTGGATTTTGGTCATATTTTCCTGCATTTCCTGAATTTTTTTCATCATATTGCCGCCCTGGGGAGCGCCGGGAATTCTTGCTTTCATAATTTATATCCTCCAAAATCAGTTATTATTAAATTTATTTATTTTATTTTTTAAATTTTCAAGAGGGCTTTTTTCCGTTTTTGCTTTTTCGGGATTTGCAACCGCAATTTTCATTCTTCTGCCCATAACCTCAAAAACTGCTCTTGCAAGCTCCTTTGAATGGGTATCGGTACAGATAAAATCAAAAAGGGTCGGATTTTCGGAGCAGATAAGAACTCTGCCGTTTTTGATAACAGCCGTTGAATTTGCGAGAATTCCGAAAAGAGGAATATCGTAAAGCTTGATTTTATCAAGCACATCGGGCCAGTTTACAAACGGACCGTCGGCTGTTTCTGCCGTTTCCGCAGGGGACTCGGGAAGCGGCGGAGGCTCGGGAGTCTTTTCGTTCTCATTGATTTCGGGCTTCGGCTCTTCCTTTATCGGTTCAGGCTTCGGCTCGGGTTTTACGGGAGCTGAAACGGGAGCGGGAGAAGGTGCTTTAATCGGTTCGGGAGCTGCCGCTGCCGCAGGTCTGACTCCGTTTTTGAGCATTTCTTCCAATTTGGAAATTCGCTCTTCGAGTCCTTCGGGTATTACCGCACCTGCCGCTGATGACGGCGCGCACATTTTTATAACAGCCGCTTCAAGCTGAATTTTCTTATTGGCGGCGTTCTTTATATTTTTGGCTGTCTGTTCAAGGATTTCAATGCATTCAAGAATTTTTGAAAGCTTAAGGCTCGCTGCTCTCTCTTTGAGGCTTGCAAGCTCATCCTTTGAGCAGACGATGAGACCTTCGCATTCCTGAACGGTTTTTGCAACCATGAGATTGCGGAAATGAAGGGTCAGCTCCGTGCAGAGGCTGTCGATATCGCAGCTCTCGCTGTGAAGCTTTGAAACAAGCTTTAAGGAGCTTGTGAAATCACCGTTTGCAACATATTCCGAGAAGGAGAAAAGATGAATTGTGCCTGCAATGCCTGCCGCATCGCTGACTGCGTTTTCATCGATATCAGTACCCATTGCAAAGCAGCGGTCAAGGAGCGAAAGCGCATCACGCATGCCGCCGTCGGCAATTCGTGCAATAAGATTTGCGGCGTTTTCGGTAAGGTTAACATTTTCTTTTTCCGCAACATAGAGCAGCCTTGAGGTGATATCCTCGGGTGCTATGCGCTTGAAATCAAATCGCTGGCATCTTGAAAGAATAGTTGAGGGCAGCTTGTGGATTTCTGTTGTTGCGAGAATAAAAATAACATGTGAGGGAGGCTCTTCAAGGGTTTTCAGCAGCGCATTGAAAGCGCCGATTGAAAGCATGTGAACCTCGTCAATTATATAAACCCTGTATTTTGCATTGGCGGGAGTAAAGTTTGCTTCTTCACGCAAATCACGGATATTATCAACGCCGTTGTTGCTCGCTGCGTCGATTTCGATAACGTCAAGAATCGAGCCGTTATCTATTCCGCGGCAGATTTCGCATTCGTTGCAGGGATTGCCGTCAATCGGTGAGAGGCAGTTTACCGCCTTTGAAAGAATTTTTGCACAGGTTGTTTTGCCTGTACCTCTTGAACCCGTGAAAAGATAAGCATGGGAAATTCTTGAGCTGCAAAGCTGATTTTGCAGTGTTTTGGTTACATGGGGCTGACCGTAAACATCGTTAAAATTCTGCGGTCTCCATTTTCTGTATAACGCCTGATACATCTTTTCACTCTCCTTTGGTTGTTTATATCTGAAACAACAGATTAAAAAAGCATTTCCTTAGTCATATGGCGGCAGGCAGACTGTGGCGCACAAGACTGTCCGCTTAATGCTGCTCGGTTCACCCGCCTGACATGGTTCACGGCGCCCTGTCGCACAGGACCCACACGCCACATGACTAAAGAAATGCCTTACCTATTCAGATACCCTATTATTATATATTATATTTATAATAATATCAAGAGAAATTTTTAATTTTTGGGGCGATATTTTCATTTTGCGTGAAAAAATAAAAAAAAGACGGAATTTAAGGCAGTTTTTTCACAAATTTTAATTTTTTGAATAAGTTGATAATAAAAACAGATGGGGGTCAGATTATGAGTCAATGCTATTTTTTGGGTTCAAGCGGCAAAAACGGATTTTTCTCCTGTTTTTCACAGCTTACACCGAAAATTGAAGGTCAATATACATTTATTATAAAAGGCGGTCCGGGTACGGGAAAATCCTCAATGATGAAAAAAATTGCCGATGAAATAGAGAAAAGAGATATCGAATGCGAAAGAATTTTTTGTTCATCCGACCCTGCATCGCTTGACGGAGTTATTATTCCTTCGCTTCGGGTAAGCATTGCCGACGGAACATCTCCGCATACCATGGACCCCGATTATCCCGGTGCAACGGGTGAAATTATTAATCTCGGTGATTGCTGGAATAAAAAAATTCTTTTTGATAATAAAGAAAAAATAATCGGTTTGACCGATAAAAACAAAGCCTGCCACAAGCGCAGCAGGCGGTTTATAGAATCGGCATTTTCGATTTTCGGCGACGGTGAAAAAATCTGCCGTGAATGCCTTGATAACGGCAGGCTGATACGCTATGCATCAAGGCTTGCAAACAGATATTTTAAAAAGCCCGGCGGAAAAATCGGTCTTGAAAAAATAAGGCTTCTGGATGCCGTAACCCCGAGAGGATATATGTTTTTAGCCGATACGGTGCAGGAAATGTGTGATACGACGGTGATTTTTGAGGATGATTTCGGAGTTGCCGCCGGAATTCTGATTGAACAGCTGCGTACTTATGCGCTTGCAAGCGGTTATTCCGTTATTTCAAGCCCTTCGGTCAGCAGAGAGGGTTCAATTCGGCATATCATAATAAAAGAGCTTTCGCTCGGATTTTTTACTGCCGATAAATTATGCGATTTAAGAATTATTCCGACCAAAACCGTTTCACTCCGCCGTTTTTATTCTTCCGAGGAATTATCTTCTCACCGTGCAAGGCTTGCCTTTTCACGCAAGGCAGCAAAGGAGCTGCTTGATGAAGCGGTCTGCGCTCTTAAAATGGCAAAGGATATCCATGATGACCTTGAAGAATGCTATATTGCGGCAATGGACTACGGAAAAATCGCAGAAATAACAAAAGCTCTGACAGAACGAATCTGGCAGAGCGATTGGTATACCGAATAAATATTAATAAGTATTAATTAAAGAATGCTGCAGGGAAGAAGCCAGATGTCACAGCCCTTGAAAATAAAGGCGTTCACCTCGGCTAAAGCCTTTGCAGCCTTAAGGAAGGCAGGCATAAGCTCATATTTAACAAAAGGCTTATCTGCATCATCGGAGAGGAGCTTTGCCTTTGACATTGCGGTGTAAAATTCCTTTTCAACCTCAAGGGTTTCAGCCTCTGTCCAAGACTTGTCTTCGAGAAGTGCAGCCGCCTTTTCGTAAGCAGCGTCAACCGCTTCTCGCTTATCGGCATTAAGAGAATCAAGGTCTGCTTCCTCGTATTTTCTCATCATATCCTCAATTGTTTTTAGGTTTCTGTATTCAAGGAACTGGGGATAACCGCCGTTGTTGACTCTCGCATCGGTAATTTCATCGTTTGTAACAAGCTCACAGCACATTCCGATGATATCGTTAACGCTTGCCTGAAGAGTGAGGTGGCTCTGATTTTTAACAAACCATGTGTTATCGGGCAGAGCGCAGGTGCCTGCGTCAACAATGCCGTCGGGGCTGATGTAAGTCTTATCAATAGCAGGCTTATAATCATCGCCGAGAACCGAACCTACATTTGCAAAAGTGCCGCCGATTGAGGTTGATGATGCCTGAATGATGTTATCGGAGCTTAATTTATAGTGACCTACCGCTGCGGGAAGCTCAAGGTTATAGCCGCTGATAACAAAGATATTCATGCCTTCATTCTGAAGCTTTTTGAGAGTTGCGCCCGCATTTTTCTGGATATTATAGTATCTGTCGGTCTTTTCTTTAAGAACAGCATGCGCATCGTCTGAAATAAGCTTTTTGCTCATTTCGGGGTATGCACCGCTCGGAACGAGTGCCCACATTGAGGGGCAGTTATAAAGAAGCTTGCCGAGAACCTCGTCGATTGCTCTGTCGAGAGTTTCTTCAAGAAAATCGCTGAAGAATTCCTGCGGAATGGCTCTGACAACGGGATTGAGAAGATAGCCGAGAGCAAGATATTCCTCTGCGGCAAGAGCAACGATATTCGGAACAAGGTCGTTATAAAGTGCGTTGCCGTCGCTGAAGGTTGTGTTGCCTGCCATAAGGTCGGCAAGAAGATATGAGCCGTCAACGGCTGCAGCTGCAAAAACAACTCTGTCGATATCGTCGGGGTCGCAGTAATCGGCAAGATAAACGTTACCGATTGTGCCGCCGAGGCTGATAAAGCAGATGCTTACCTTATCGTGACCCGTCTGCGCTTTTACCATCTGAACATATTCGTCAAGCTTTTCTGCGGCGGAGAGAACATCGCCGAAGGAGCTGTAAGAGAAATAATATGTATGGTCATAGCCGTATTCTTCGCAGAATTCCTCCATATTGACCTGACGCTTGATGAAGTCATATTCGTTTTCATACTTCGTGGTCGGGAGAACGTTGCCGTTTTCATCCTTTGAATAACCCTTTGCGTAGTTATAGGATTTTTCGGGCTTTGTTTTGCATTCTTCGAGGGAATACCAGTATTCATCAACCGCAACATCGTTCACTCTTGTTCCGTCAGGATTGAAATAATGGCTTGCAAAGCCTTCGTCGAGAATGCCGAGAACGATATCGAGAAGCTTATCTCTGTCATGCAGAGCAACAGCGCCGACTATATCGCCGATTTTTTCTTTGAAAGAATTTTCAAGAGCTACGGTATCAAACATGAACGCAAGATCCATGCCTTCAACTATGGGGAAGCCGTCGCTTGTAAGCAAATCGTTGCCGTTTTCATCCTGAACATAAACCTGCGACTGCATGATGCCGGGAACGATAATCAGGGGGCTTGTGCCGCAGCTGCCCTTGCAGTCGGTTTTGCATTCGCTGTCCCATTCCTTTGCAGATGCAAACGGTGCAATGCAAAGAACAATGCAAACAGAAAGGATAACACAGAGAATTTTTTTGAGTTTCATAGTATTTCCTCGTTTCGATTTAAAATGACATTAGTAAATTAATATAAAACGAAAATTTATTTTTGATACTGCAAATATATAGACTCTGCTATCTCTCCTTCAGTCCTACGGACAGCTTCCTCGTCAGAGGAAGCCCAAGGAGTAAGCAATATTATTGCAGAAATAAACTGTTTTGAAGAAACTTACTGTTTTGGCTCCCTCTTGAGGGAGTAAATCAGCTTTTGCGGAGCAATAATTGCGTATTGCGAATTATTTATAGTCCTTCATGTATTCGCCGTGAGCTTCGATAAGCTCATCAACCATAGCCTTGATATCGTCAATTGAAAGCTCGGCTGCGGTGTGAGGCTCAAGCATAGCTGCCATATAGATATCTTCTCTCTTCTTTGTAATGGCTGCATTGATTGTGAGAAGCTGGGCGTTGATATTTGTCTGGTTCATTGCGGCGAGCTGAACGGGAAGCTTGCCTACATGGCAGGGATGAATGCCCTTGCCGTCGATAAGGCAGGGAACTTCAACGCATGCATCTGCGGGAAGATTGTCGATAAGACCCGTGTTGAGAACATTGCCGCCGATTTTATAGGGATTGCCCGTAACGATGGATTCCATGATATATGAAGCATATTCGCCCGAACGCTCGTGGGTAATCTGACCGTTATCGAGAATTCTTTCCTTTTCAGCCTTCCAGCCTGCAATCTGATTTACGCAGCGGCGGGGATATTCGTCAAGAGGAATGTTGTATCTTTCGATAAGCTCGGGATACTTATCCTTGATGTAGAAGCAGTTATATTCTGCGTTGTGTTCGCTGGATTCTGTGCAGTAATAGCCGAAGTTTCTGATATATTCAAACCTTACCATGTCGCTGTGCTTTTCTCTGTCGTTCATCTCAACGGCTCTCTTGCGGATTTCGGGATAGAGGTCGTTGCCGTCCTTATCTTCGATTTCAAGAAGCCAGCCCATATGGTTGATGCCTGCGATAAGCTCTTTTCTGCCTTCAAGCTTATCCTCCATGCCGAGTCTGTTGAGCAAATCTTTTGAGCATGACTGAACGGAGTGGCAAAGACCGATTGTTTTAATCTTTGTATATCTCTGCATATAGCCTGAAAGGATTGCCATGGGATTTGTGTAGTTGAGGAACCATGCATTGGGGCATACTTCTTCCATATCATCTGCAAAATCCTTGAGAACGGGAATTGTACGCAGACCTCTCATTATGCCGCCGATGCCGAGAGTATCGGCGATAGTCTGGCGCAGACCGTATTTCTTGGGCACTTCAAAGTCGATGATTGTGCAGGGGTCATAAAGACCTACCTGAATTGCGTTAACAACGAAGGTTGCGCCGCGAAGAGCGTCTTTTCTGTTTTCAACGCCGCAGTATTTTTCGATTTTTGCTCTGCCTTCGTTAACGTTCTTATTCATTGCGCTGAGGATAATGTAGCTGTCCTCAAGTCTTTCCTCGTCGATATCGTAAAGAGCGATAACGCTGTCACGAAGAGCAGGTGTGCACATGCAGTCACCGAGAACATTTCTTGCAAATACGGTGCTTCCCGCACCCATGAATGTAATCTTAATCATAACAAAATCTCCTTATATATAAAATTCTTTATACCATTCTGCAAATTTGCGGAGTCCGTCACGCAAAGAGGTTGACGGTTTGAAGCCGAAATCTTCTTCAAGAGCCGAAGTATCGGCATAAGTAATCGGCACATCGCCTGCCTGCATGGGGACAAGCTCCTTGTGAGCCTCAAAATCGTAGTCCTCGGGCAAAACGCCTGCTCTGATAAGCTCCTGCTGAAGAATATCAACGAAATCAAGCAGGTTTTCGGGGGAATTGTTGCCTATGTTATAAACTCTGTAGGGCGGCAGCGGAAGTCCGTCCTCGCCGTCTGCCTTTTCGGGGGCGCACTGCATAACACGCTTTATGCCCTCAACGATATCGTCAACAAAGGTGAAATCTCTCTTGCAGTTGCCGAAGTTGAAAATCTGAATTTTATCGCCGTTGCGGAGTTTATTTGTGAATCCGAAATATGCCATGTCGGGTCTGCCTGCAGGGCCGTAAACCGTGAAGAAGCGAAGCCCCGTTGACGGAATATTATAGAGCTTTGAATATGCATGAGCCATAAGCTCGTTGCTCTTTTTTGTTGCCGCATAAAGGCTTACGGGGTTATCCACCTTATCATCGGTGCTGTAGGGAATTTTCTTGTTCGAGCCGTAAACCGATGATGAAGAAGCATAAACAAGATGCTCCACGGGATTGTGTCGGCAGGCTTCAAGAATATTATAAAATCCGATAAGATTGCTTTCGATATATGCATCGGGATTCGTTATCGAATAACGAACGCCTGCCTGCGCCGCAAGGTTAACGGCAACATCAAATTTATGCTCCGCAAAAAGCGAATCGATAAGAGCTTTATCTGCAATGCTGCCCTTTACAAAAATCCATTCCGCCTCGGAATTTTCCGCCGCATTCTTTATTTTTTCAAGACGGTATTCCTTAATCGAAACATCGTAGTAATCGTTCATGTTGTCGATACCTACGATTTTGATTTTGCCGACGGTGCGGATAAGCTCCAAAACAAGATTTGAGCCGATAAAGCCTGCCGCACCCGTTACAAGAACGGTTTTTCCGTTAAGATTTATGTTTGGTGTTAACATATGCCACCTCGCAATTTTTCTTTATTCAAAATGATTATAATTTATATTAAATAAAAAATCAATGATAAAATGATATAATATGCAGATTGAATTGTTCATAATTATTTCACAATAAAAAACGGCTTGCAAAGGAATAATCCGATGCAAACCGATTTTTCTTTTTCAGTTATTTACCACTCGCCGTAGAACGGGTCGGTAGTGGTTTCTTCTTCGTAATAATAACCGTTATCTTCCGTGGTTTCTTCCTCATAATAACCCGTATCTTCAGAGGTTTCTTCGGTATATTCCTCGGATTCTTCCCGGTAGCCTGCAGTTAATTCCGTTGTTGTTTCAAAGGGATTGCGGAACCAATTGCTTGTTTCTGCGGTTGAGTCCTCCCCTCGGTTGAACCAATCGTTATTGAAAATTCCTCTGCGTGTTGAGGATTCCTCCTCGGTGTAATAATGAGGCTCATATTCTTCGGTGGTGGTTTCGTCATCGTAATCATCGTCGTTATAATAATTATCCGATGATGCCGATTTGCCCCTTGCAAGGTCTATTGCGGAAATATGGGTGAGAGGATTAATTTCGATATTCGTCTGACCGTAGAGACCGAGCTGAAGCTCTCTTGCCGCCTTGATATAGTCAACAATCCACACATCGAGATTGCCTGTATATGTGCGGAAGCCCGAAACGCCGTAGCGCAGCTCCTCCGTGGGCATTACCTGACTCACTATTTCGTATTTCAGCCAGCCCTCGCTCAAAGCCTGCATGCCGAGCGAAAGGATTTCGCCCGATGAATAGTTTGTTGTGATATAAGGCAGGAAGGTTTCGATAGCGTAATTAAGGTCGGAAAGTGACGATGCCTTAACGTTTCTGATAACGGAGCTGATAAGCTCTCTCTGCCTTCTTGTTCTTTCAACCTCGCTGTCAAGCTTTCTGATTCTTGCATAAATCAGAGCGCGCTCACCGTTGAGAAGAACGCTGTCACCGCTTTCAAAGCCCTTAACACGGGTTGTGCGGTTCATAAATTTTGCTTCCTTTTCGGTTATGGGAACGGAAACGCCGCCAAGAGCATCAACCGCCGCCTTGAAGGATTTATAGTTGATTGAAACGTAATGGTCAATCTTTATTTTATAGTTATTTGAAAGAACCTCCATGAGAGCCGTCGCACCGCCCCATGCGTAGGAATGGTTGGTTTTATCGTATCTCTCGCTGCCGTTGATGTTCATATAAGTATAAGAGTCACGCAGGAAGGAGGTAATGGTTATCTTCTTCGTTTTGGTGTTTACGGAAACAAGCATTGTTGAGTCGGAGCGGTGAGAGCCGTCCTCATCATCCTCGCCTATGAGCAGAACGTTGATAACCTTTTTATTATAGATTTTTTCGCCGCCGTTGGTTGCCCAAGCCTTTAAAAGCTCCTTTATGGAGTCCGCACTCATAATATCGGCAATGGTGTTGAACGACATTGCTTCGTCCACAACCTCCTCTGCAAAGGTTGCGTCGGGATTGCCGAAATCGCCCGAGCTTACGTTGATAAGCGAAAGCATCTTTCTTATATATGCGCCGCCTGCAGCGGAAACTACGAGAATAAGACAGATAAGAATGCTTAAAATCGCCTTGAGATTTCTTTTTTGATTTTTGAGGAAGAAGGGCTTGAACTTGAATTCAAAGAAGAATTTCATTTTGTTTTTGAAGCCCTTCGGGGTGCTGTAGCTCGAGATATCCTCATATTTGCCCGAGCGGGTTTTTCTTTCACCCACAAAATCACCTGCCGTTTTACAATGTCAATATTACACCTATTTTACTATTATTATGATATTATAACACAAGATGCACCAAAAGTTAACATGTTTTGCAAATTTTATTTAAAAATTTTTTGTAAATTTTTTCCTGAAAATGCAATAATTCAGTTTAATTTTCAGGGGCGGTTCACGATTGACCGATACTTATTGAAAAAGTGAAGGATAGTTTTTTGCATATGCAAAGCATAAAAAACGCCTGCATCGGATTATTTCCTTTGCAAGCGTTTGAAATTATTTTGTTTTTGCCTCGGTATTTTTATCAAAATCAAAATCGAATTTGAATTTTCCCTTATGGCGGTAGGGATAAATCTTTATGAATATGTAGGAAACAACCGCACCGATGGTGTTGAGAACGATATCAGCCATGGTGTCCATGATAGGCCAGCGTTCGGGAACGATGGGGTCAAAGAGGGTGAGCGCCTTGGGAGTTCCCATGGCAAGCTCAAGCGACCAATGCTGTGCGTCGCCGGGATATCCGCTCATCATGCCTGCAATCTGGTCAAAGCCGAATTCAAAAAGCTCCCAACCTGTTGCGCCGAGGAAAGAAAATCCTACAGATGCAAGAATAACAAGTGCGAGAGGAGCCGACTTTTTATCTCTTTTCAGGATGGCACAAACGATTTCGTAGCCGAAGAATACGCAGGCACCGCCGCCCACAAAATGAAGAATAACATCCCACCAGCGGAAATCATAATAAAGATTGAGGAATTTTCCGCCGAAGGATGCGCAGAAAATCATAATTGTCAGGAATGACTGGAATGCAGACGACATATGTCTGAAAATGCTTTTTTCGGGGAAGAGCATGAATATTTCCCAAAGGAACATGCAAAGAAGGTTTGCGCCTACCTGCAAGGGGTCGGTGATATCAAAGGGTTCTTTGAAAAAGCCTGCAACAAAGGCATAAATCATAAGAGCTCTGAAAATCCACCAGAAAATAAATCTGCGTTTCGGGCAGTTATCCGAAAGACGCTTAAAATATTCTTTCATATTTGTTTCTCCGTTCGTGTTTATAAATGTTATTTGAGTATATCACATTATTCTCAATCTGTCATGCTTTTTTTAAAAAAAGTTAATATTTCTCAATAAAAACATTAAATTGTCTGAATTACGGAAAAGTTTCATAAAAATTACAGTTTTATTAAATTTGCTTTTCTTTACAAAGAAATCTTTATATGATATACTTATTTTATATTCGGAAAACAAGGAGTTATTTATGGCACGCAGGCTTTATTATGAAAATCAATATATAAAGGATTTCACCGCAAACGTTATTTCGTGCACCGAGGGCAAAAGAGGCTTTGAGGTTATTCTTGACGAAACGGCGTTTTTCCCCGAGGGCGGCGGTCAGCCGGGTGATACGGGCTTTATCGGCGAAGCGGAGGTTATCGATACCGTTGAAAAGGGCGGCGAGGTAATCCATATCTGCAAAACGGCGGTTGAAACGGGCAAAACCGAATGTAAGCTTGACTTTGAAAAGCGATTTGCCAATATGCAGCAGCACACGGGTGAGCATATTTTTTCAGGCATTCAGCATTCCGTTTGCGGCTTTGACAATGTGGGCTTTCACATGGGTGAGCACTCAATAACCGTTGATTTCAACGGCCCGATTTCGGCTGATGAGCTTGAAAGAATCGAACGCCTTTCAAACGAGGCTGTTTATAAAAACATCCCCGTTGAGTCGATTTATCCGACTGATGAGGAGCTTGAAAATTATGCCTACAGAAGCAAAAAAGAGCTTGAGGGTCAGATCAGACTCACCAAAATCGGTGATGTTGACCTTTGCGCCTGCTGCGGCACTCATGTTGCCTTTACGGGCGAGGTCGGTATAATCAAAGCCGTTTCGATGATGAACTATAAATCAGGCGTGAGAATCACTCTGCAAATCGGAAGAAAAGCCTATGAGGACTATTGCGAAAAGAACAGGAGCGTTTATGAAATTTCCAATCTTCTCAAGGCAAAGACCGAGGAAATCACCGAGGCGGTTGAAAGAACTCTTGAAAAACTTAAGGAGTCCGCATATGCGTATTCCGCACTCAAAAAAGAGCTTTTTGCGCTTAAGGCGAAGGATGCCGAGGGCGAAAAATTCCTTGCGTTTGATGATTCGGGAAGTGCCGATGATGCAAGAGTTTTCAGCGATATGCTTGCCGAAAAGGTCGGAATTGCCGCAGTATTTTCAGGCGATGACGAAAACGGCTATAAGTATGCTATAACCGCAAGAAATTCCGATGTGCGTGAAATCGGAAAGTCGCTCAATGCGGCTTGCTCGGGCAGAGGCGGCGGAAAGCCCGACATGGTGCAGGGCTCCGTTGCCGCAACAAAAGAACAGATTGAGGATTTCTGGAATAAATTATAAGTGGTTGAAATGAACGAAAAAGCATTGAAACTCAATAAGCACGAGAAAATACTGCTTGACCTTCTGGCAAACGGTCTGTTTGATGCGCAAAGAAATGCGGATATGAACAGCCCCGAGATGAATGCGGTATGGTTCGAGGCATATTTTCAAACGGTTACTTTGATTGCTTTTTCGGGAACAGACAGAAGCAAGGGCGGAAAAAACATAAATCAGGCTCTTGCCGATAATGCAAGGATTGATTATGAGCATGCCCGTATCCATGAAATTATGACCGAGGCGGGCATTCCCTACACCATTCTCAAAGGCTATGCCTCTGCGCTCTATTACCGTGACCCGCTTATGAGGTCGATGGGTGATGTTGATTTTCTTGTCGATAACCGTTATCTTGAGGCGGCGGCTGATGCCATGGAGAAAAACGGCTATAAAAAGACTCATAAAAACCGTGAATTCCACGATGTTTATATCGGGAATAACTGCCGCTGCGAGCTTCATTCAGAGCCGGCAGGCATTCCTAAAGGAAAAACGGGCGAAAAGGTCAGAGAATATCTTGCCGATGTTATCGAATACTCAAAAGAGGCTCAAACCGAGGTCGGCACGGTGAGAGTGCCCTCGGATTTTCACCACGGGCTGATAATTCTTCTGCATATGTGCCACCATCTGACGGGCGACGGGCTCGGAATGCGGCATCTCTGCGACTGGGCGGTGTTTGTTTCTTCTCTCGGAGAGAAAAAATTCCTTGAAATGTTTGAAGAAAAGCTCAAAAGCATCGGTATGTGGGAATTTGCAAAAATAATGACGGCGATTGCCTGCGATTATCTCGGTGCGGCGGAAATGAAGTGGGCGGAAAATGCCGATAAAAAGCTGGCACGCAGAATTCTTAAGGATATTTTCAGCGGCGGAAATTTCGGGCAGAAAAGCCCCGACAGAAGCCACGAAAGCCTTTTGATTTCAAGCAAAAATGAGAAAGATATTCCGATGATAAAGCAGCTTTTCAGGTCTGCGAATTCGATTGTGTATTCAAACTGGAAAATTGCGAAAAAATATAAAATTCTGCTTCCGATAGGCTGGATTTTCTTCGGCGGCAGGTATTTAATCCGCTCGGTTTTCGGAAAAAGACCCGCCGTAAGAGTTAAAAAAATCGCAAAGGAAGCGGCAGAGAGAAAAGAGCTTTACGCAAAGCTTAAAATGTTTGAAACGGAATAAAATAACTTTATGGCGGGGTTTGCTCCCGCCTTTTTTAATTCTATATCGTAATTTAAAAGGCTTGCAAAGGTTTGTTTTCCTCTGCAAGCCATTTTGTTTTATTTCGTTTTTTGTTTTCGCTTCGTGAGACAGCTCCGTTTATTATGTATTTTTTGGAGCAATATTACCCGCCGAAGGCGAATAAACTCAACCCTTTACGGTGCCGCCCTTCATTTTGATAAGCTCTCTGTAGCTTATAAGCTCAACGCCGTGGTCCTTGAGATACTTATGGGTATAGGGGTCCTTCATAAGCTGATATTCCCAAACTCTGTCCTGCCATCTGCCTGTGATGCCCTTAAGCTCATCGCACTCAACGGAGGGATGTATAAAGGTTTCCGTAACTCCGTCCTCGGGGATATCAGTCCAGATTTTGAGAATGGTCTCTCTGTAGGTTTCGTAGTTAACTCTCATATCGTCATTCCAATCGGGGAAAAGAAGATAATCGGGAATAACAACGTTATATTTTTTGCCCCATTTCTTTGAAAGAAGGGTAATTGCAGCATAAAGGAAATAGGGTGTGCCGTTGGGGCAGATTCTCTTATCGTGCTTTGTGTAAAGGCGGTAAGCATAGCCGTATTCACCGCATATACGCAAAGTCATCTTTGCAAGGCCGAGTCTGCCTGTGTAGTGACCGTAGAGTGAGCCCATGTGGTTATCTGTATGTGAGGGCTTCATTCCCCACTTATGGGCAAGGTCAATCTGCGCTCTGATTTCGGCTTCAAGGTCGGCATAAGAAGCGTTTTTCTCAACCTGATCGCTCTCGTGCCACATATAACCCTCTTCGTCGAGAAGGGTTTTGCCGTTTGTGAGAGGTTTCCAGCGGTATTTACCCCATTCGCTGGTCATTGTGAGGTGAACACCGATTGCATGTTCGGGGTGTGCAATTGAGAAATCAACAGCTTCCTTCGCTGTGGGACAAGGCATCATAACTGTTGCGGATTTAAGCCATCCGCCTTCAAAAAGCTCTGCAACGGCTTCGTTTGCCGCATGGCACATACCGTAGTCATCGGCATTAACTATAAGATATTTAGGCATATGTATTCCCCTTTTTCAAAGTTTTACATCATAATCATATCACAAATACAAAAATAATCAATATGTTTTTTATATTATTAAAATCAGCATTTGCGGAGCAATAATTCCGAATTAAAAAGGACGGCTTGATTTAAGCCGTCCTTGAAGTTTAAATTTTCGGGGGAGCTGTGCGGTGTTTTCTGTGCTTTTCGTGGGGCTTGGGTTCGATGTTGCCTGCCTTTGTAAGGGCGATTTTTGTGCATACGGGGCCTACAAGCTCATAGATGAGAACCGAGAAAAGAACTATGTTTCTTACAATCTGACCAACCTCGCCAAGCTCCATGACCGTTACGGACATGCCGAGAGCAACGCCTGCCTGCGGAAGAAGAGTTACACCGAGATACTTGGTTGTTTTTTCGTCACATTTCATAAGCTTTGCGCTCGAATATGCGCCGAGATATTTACCGAGTGAACGGGTGATGATATAAGCCGCGCCGATTCCGACGATAACGATATCTGCAAAAACGCTCAATTCAAGCTCTGCACCGCTCATAACGAAGAAGAGAACGAAAAGAGGAACAGTCCATTTATCGGTCTTTTCCATGATTTCAGCGGAGAAATCGCAGATGTTGCAGAACACCGTGCCGAGCATCATGCAAACGAGAAGTGTTGAAAAACCGACGTGAATGCCGCCGATTTCAAATTTAACCATTGAAAGCGCAACGGTGAAAAGCACGCAGGTAACGGAGAGGCAGAGTCTCTTACTGTTGGAGCTGAAAAATCTCTCGAATACCGAGAAAAGCAGACCCATAACAAAGCCGAGAAGAAGAGATGCGGCAATCTCGATAAGAGGCTCTATAACGATTGAAGCTATGTTAAACTGACCGTGCTCGATAGCCTTTGCGATACCAAAGGAAACAGCAAAAATAACAAGACCAACGGCGTCGTCAATGGCAACAATGGGAAGAAGCAAATCTGTAAGCTTACCCTTCGCCTTATACTGACGGACAACCATCAGCGTTGCTGCGGGTGCGGTTGCTGCGGCGATTGCGCCGAGGATAACCGCCATCGAAATGGGGAGCTTATCGGGAATAAGAAAATGAAGTCCGATTAATGCACCGTCAACAAGAAGTGTTGCGATAAGTGCCTGAAAAATACCGATAAAGGTAGCAGATTTTCCTATCTGCTTAAGCTGTGAAAGACGGAATTCATTGCCGATTGCAAAGGCGATAAAGCCGAGTGCCGCATCGGAGATTATACCGTATTCCTTAACATTTTCAACGGAGGTGAAGCCCATGCCGTCAATTCCGAGAGTGCCGAGGCAGTAGGGGCCGATAAGAATGCCTGCAACGAGATAGCCCGTTACGGCGGGAAGTCCGAGAGGCTTTGCAACTCTGGACATCAAAAGACCTGCACCAAGAGCAATTGAGATACAAAACAGTGTTTCCAATTAAATCATATCCTTTTATATATTTTTACCAACTATGTATATTAGCAGAACGGCAATTCAAAGTCAAACTAATTTTTCAAAAAATATTCACAAAAAATCATTGACAAATCAGGAAAAAATCGCTATTATGTTAATTGCAACCGAACAAATGTTCGTTAAATAGGAGGTGATTCCGTGGATAAGAATTGTTATCCGCTCTCAATTGAAGTTCCCGTCAGCGAAATCGAGCAGCAGGTGGAGTATGCAAGAACCGTCTGTTCGGACCTTTTCAGACTCTTTTCGCCCGAAGAGCCTGATACGGAATTTCTGACAAGTGAATACGGCTCCGTTCGTACCAGGCTTTCCATGATGCTCGATTTCCTTTTTCAGGCAAAGCTTTGGTGCGAAACCTTAAACAAAAAATAAAGGAGAAATAATGGAAGATTTCAGAATTGATTTTACTTTGTCAAACCCCTTTCCCGATGGCTGCAGGCTCGGAGAATGCGGCGAAAAAAATGCCGCACAGCTTATAATTACTCCGCCCGAAAATCTTGCATCGAGGGAGGAAATCAGGTCATATGTTGTTGCGTTTTCAACAGAAAAAGGTCCCGTCAGATTCGGTCCGTTTCCTAAAGCGGAATTTCTTAACGTTCCCGTCGGCTCTGCTCTTACCGTCGGCACGGCACTTTCTGTTCAGCTTGAGGGCTTTGATGCAGACGGAGAATTCGTTATCAAAAGCCCTGTTTTAAGCGGCATTACCGTTTCAAGCTCAATCCGTGACTGTCCTTCCTGCGACGGGTCGGAGAATGACGGCGGCATTATTCCCGGTCATATGCATCAAAATCTTGATGTTCTCGACTCTCTTGCCGATGAAAACGGCGTTCTTACCTACAAAGGAAACAGCGTTTCAAGCGGCGGAACGGTAAAAACCGTTGTGCTTCCTTCCAATACATTTATGCTTCCGACCGATATTCCCAATACCGGTATTTTGCATGTAATTGCTTTGAATAACGACGAGGGCGAGCCGTATGTTCCCGAAGGCGCCCAAATTTTGAGCGTTGAGTATAAAATAATTTCAGAGGACTCTGTCTGGACGGATATCAGAGATATGATTAAATACGGATATCATTATCCCTATGTAATCAATCAGCATAAGTCATATTATTCGGAAATTTTCGGAGGAATTGTTACCGCAACCGTTACCTTCATTAATGAAATGAAAAACGAATTTTTTGATGCTGCGGCAAATTATCAGATAGATGCCATAAGAATAAAATACATTGCTGAAAGTGAGGAAGAGGAATAATGGAAGCGGAGGTTCTTGTTTCGCTTATTACTCTCTTCGGCTCGGCAATCGGCACTTTTGCAGGGATAGCCGTCAATTCAAAGCTGACAAATTACCGCATTGAGCAGCTTGAAAAAAAGGTTAACAAGCATAACAACGTTATCGAACGCACGGTGAAGCTTGAAGAAAGAGTCGGTGCGCTTGATTACAGACTTAAAGAAATTGAAAATCATTGAGGAGAAAATATGGATATTAACTGGAAAAGAAAGCTCACAAGCAGAAAATTCTGGGCGGCGGTGGTCGGTTTTATTACCCCGATTCTTCTTGCCTTCGGTGTTTCCGACAGCGTTACAACGCAGGTGACCGCAATTGTTATGGCGGGAGCGGCGGTTGTTTCTTATATTATCGGTGAAGGCTTTATCGATGCCTGCGGTAAGGAGGAATAGCGCACTTGAAAACAAACACGGGTCTTGTTGACTATGCACGCTCACAGCTTGAGAAGCCTTATTGGTACGGCACCTTCGGCAATACTGCCTCAAAGAGCCTTCTCAACGCAAAAAGAAAGCAGTATCCGAGCCACTACGGGGATAAACGCCTTGAAAAATATAAATCACAATACGGCGAGAGAGTTCACGACTGCGTGGGTCTTATCAAGGGCTATCTCTGGAGTGAAAATCCCGTAAGCAAGCCGAAATATGATGAATCGCAGGATGTTTCCGCAAACGGTATGCTGAAAAAATGCACCGAAAAGGGCAAAATTTCAACAATGCCCGAAATGCCGGGAATTCTTGTTTTCAAAAAAGGACATGTCGGTATTTATGTCGGCAACAAAAGGGTTATTGAGGCAAGAGGCTTTAACTACGGCGTGGTTGAAACGTCTCTCGGCAAAAGAGGCTGGACCGATTGGGGAAAATGTCCGTGGATAAGCTACCCTGCGGAAGGGAATTATTTTATGACCTGCGCACATGACGAGGTATCAATCGTTGATGCGCTCAAATCGATAGGGGAAAAAAGCTCCTTCGATATCCGCAAAAAGATTGCCGCCGCAAACGGTATGCCCGATTATTCGGGGAGCGAAAAGGAAAACGTCAAGCTTCTTTCGCTGTTGAGAACGGGTATGCTCATCAAGCCCTGATTTTTTAACATTAAATACGATATGAATGCATAGAATATTGCGAGGTGAGAATATGAAGAAAGAAATCAAAGCCTACGCAGTTTCAATCGCCGCCGCACTTGCAGTCGGAGGAATTTCCGCATTGCTCACGGCAGGAAACATGGATATCTATTCCGAAATTATTAAGCCGCCCCTTGCACCGCCGTCGGTGCTTTTTCCGATAGTATGGACTCTGCTTTACATACTTATGGGTGTGAGTGCGGCGATGGTTTACCTGCAAAGAGAAGAAAATCCCACAGCCGCACGGAATTCCCTTGCCGCCTACGGAGTAAGCCTTTTTCTGAATTTTTTCTGGAGCATAATATTCTTTAATATGCAGGCTTTTCTGTTTTCGTTCATCTGGCTTGTTTTGCTCTGGATATCAATTCTGATAACAATTCTGCAATACAGAAAAATAAGCCCCCTTGCCGCTGCGTTGCAGGTGCCGTATCTGCTCTGGGTAACATTTGCAGGATATCTCAATCTCGCAATATTTTTGCTTAATATGTGATAATGCAGAAATTTCAATGTGAACTTACGGCTTAATCGGGTTATTATCAGCTTTTGCGGAGCAATAATTCCGCATTACGAATTAAAAAAGCTGTGTCGAAAGACACAGCTTTTTTTATGCGGGTTTATATTCAAATGTGAAGCAATGGGAGCGGATTTTGAAATCAAGAAGATAGGAGCGGAAGCTGTTGCCCCTCATTGAGTTGACAAGCTCTTTTCCGTCGCTCTTTTTTATCCATTTATCGCCGACCCTGATTTGGGTGACATATCCCGTTGACGAGTTATATGCACTGTCATGGGAGAGAATTTCGAGCCATGTTGCAGGGTCTGCGCCAAGGGTGATTGTGTATCCGTTATCCTTTGCGTAGGATTCGATGTATTTTTTCATATCAGCTGCACTGATTTCAACCGTTGTTGAGTCAACCGTTTCGCAGCTTGAAACGCCGCCTGTAAGGTAGGGCTCGCATTCGCCGCCCCAAACGCTGTCCGCAGAAGCGGTTTTGCCTGCGGCAGAAGCAAAGTAGCAGGTGAATGCCGCTTTGCCGTTATAATCAACATAGGGTGCCTTGGGGGTATCCGTATCGGATGCCATTCCAAGCACGGCAAGGCAAGCCTTGTGGAGATTTGTTCCTGCATATTCATACTTTGCATCGTATGCGTGCTTTGATTTCGGAACATCGAAGTTATAGTATTTTGCGAAGGTATAGGCTGAAACAATCTGCGCCTTGAGTGCCTCCGTGGGTGAGCTTGCACCGATTTCACGCTTGGTTGTTCTGCAAAGATACTCAACAATGGGGATGTCCTCGCCGCCGTATTTTATTGTGAGCGGAGTGGAGGCATCTGTTTTTATTGTTGTGCCGGTAAAATAATGGGTCAGGATTTTATCATAGGTGTCGCCGTTTTTCGCCATCTGAATTGCACCCTCCTGACTCATTCCTACACCGTGGCCGAAGCCGTATACCTTAAATATAAATGTACCCTTAACCTCGGAAGCGGTTGTTGTGGTGGTAACACCCTCTGTTACGGGTGCGGCGGAAGTCGGTTTAACGGTGGTGGGAACGGTTGTTGCGGGCTTTGCGGTTGTTGTGGGTGCGGCGGTGGTAGAAGGCTTTGCCGTGGTGGTCGGTTTGGTGGTTGTTGCAATGGTGGTCAGCACCTTCGTGGTTGTGGTAATCGCCGCTTTCGTAGTATTTTTGACCGTTGTTGTTATTTTTGTTACGGTCTGCCTTACGGTTGTTCGGATTTTGGTAGTGAAAATTCGTGTTGAGGGGGCGGTTATGTAAGAAAATGTGGTTTCGGGAGTAACTTCAACAGCCTCATCCTCAATTCCTTCAAGAATGCTTCCGCCGTAGTCCTCATATATATAATCATTATTATTAAAGTAGGCATCTTCCTGCTGAATGTAATCGCCTGCGGCATAGGTCTGCGAATCTTTATTTTCTTTTGAGGAAGAAACAATCGCCAGAATTACGCAGATTATTATTGCAACCGCTATGCCGATAACGGAGATAATCAGCGGAGTTTTTGAGTTTTTAGCCCATTTTTTTGTTGCTGCCTTCGGAGCATCGGGGTTAACGAGTGCGGGCATTGCGGAAAGCTCGTCAAGCATTTGGCAGAGCTTGATTATTGCGGCAACGATGAGCTGCTTTCTGTCCTCACCGGGGTTTGCATAAACCTTTGCCGCCTTTGCTCTTTCCGAATCGGCAACGCATACCGTTACCATTTCGCCTGCCCCTTCGCTGTAAATCTGCGAAATGGCGATTCCGAGGTCAGCCGAGGAGTTCTCCTTTGATAATTTTGCGCACTGTGCAATGTAGTTGGACTGCGACTCATCATCGGTTTTATCCCTCATTGCGTTGTCAACTATAAAAGCGGCATCACAGTCGGGAACAGCCGAAATTGCGGAAAGAAGCATTTTTGCGCTGCCGCAGGGAGAAACCGCAACGGTTTTTCCGCTTGCGATAACATTGCTTACACGCTCGCGAAGCTCCTGCATCTTGGTTTTTTTCTGCACGGGAGCGGCAAGCATAAACGCATCAAGACCCGCTGCAAAAATATATTCGAGCCTTGAAGCATCGAGAGGCGCAAAAACAAGAGTTCCGCTGCCGATATTCACCGCAAAGGCGGAGAATAAGCCGTCATTTGTGAGAAATACCTTTGATTTTTCGGCAACCGCACCCTG
Organism: Clostridia bacterium; assembly: GCA_017466365.1. Taxonomy (GTDB): domain Bacteria; phylum Bacillota; class Clostridia; order Oscillospirales; family Acutalibacteraceae; genus CAG-177. The sequence goes on from JAFTUG010000011.1 coordinate 108,429, forward strand.
AAGGTCACGTTCTTTGGGGTTTAAGGGTGTATTTTCGCCCATGGCGGCGGAAATCTGGCTGCTTCTTACGATTTTTAAGGAAAGTGATTTGAGCAAACGGAATTTTGCATTGAGGAAAATATCAACGGGAGCCGCAGCAACGGCAAAGCCGCCCTGTGCAGCATGAGCTACGGCCTCTGCCGCAAAAGCGGAGACCTCACCGAAGTTTTTGATTTCACAGTTTAACCGTTGACCGAGATAAGCCGCCGAGCTCTGCGCCGTATCGGCACAAAGCGTGAAGCAGGTCACCTTTCTTTCCATAATAATCACCGTTCCTTAATTTTTTATTTGAATTACCAGCGTGGGTCGTTAGCGTGAGTGTTATCCTTTCCGTAAGCTTCATACCATGCCTGCGGATATTTGGGGTCATTATTCTTATAAGCCTTTGAGGTATCAACGGCGATGCTCTCGCCTTCTCTTCTTTCTCTTGCAACAACAACGAGTCTTGCATCGTCGAAGTCATAAGCACAGGTTGAAAGAGTGAGAATTTTATCGTTTACGTTGATGTCAACGCCTGTTGTGTAAAGCTTTCTCTTATCGATTTCCTCAATGTATGCCTCGAATTTTGCATCGCCTACATCAATGAAGTTATAGGGGAAAACATAGCCGTTATCGTCTTCCTTCTCGGAGTTTGAGATAAATACGGCATAAACAAACCATGTGTGGTCGCCGTAGATGGTGTTGCACTCGATAACGGGTGCCTGACGGAAGCCGTCAATGCTGCGGTAGTTTTCAAGCATACCGAAAATCAAATCGTCATGGCGCATGTTATGACCGTAAATAACCGTGTTTCTGTGGAGAGTTGTAAAGTTATCGATTCTGTAGTCAAAGAAGGGTACGCCGTAACGGGTGTATTTGCCGTAGATATCCTTTTTGAGGTAATAGCTGTTATCCTTGCCCTGTGCAACGGGAAGGTTGATTTCAAAACCGGGAATCGAAACCCAGCCTCTCAAATCATCGTTTGCCGCATAGAGGCTCGCATATTTTGCAAGCATTCCCTCGGGATAGTCAACATCGGGAGTGCTGTTTTGCACATCGTTTACCGTTGAATCGCTGTGAGCATTGATATTTTCGCTCATCTCGGTTGCAATCTTATCCGCATCCGCTTTGAAGCGGTAAGGCTCGATGATATATACATTGGCGAGCATGCCGATGCAAACTATAATCGTGATAATCGAGATTGAAAGAACAATCTTTCGGATAACCTCGCCTGCACCGCCTGCGCTCTTTTCTTTGCCTTCGTTCTTTTCTTTTTTATTTTTCTTTTTGCTCTTTTTACCTTCCTCGGGTTCTTCCTCGGTTAATTCGGGGTCATCCTCGAGGGTTGCGGTGCTCATGGGAGCAGCCTGATAGAGCTTTTCGGGAGCTGCAGCAGCCTTTTCGTAATCGTTGCCGTCATCGGGAACAGTGATTACAAAGCCCTTTTTCTCGGTTTCTTCGGGAATTTCTTCCGCTTCGGGGGCTTCGTCGCCGAGAAGGGCGGCAAGCTCTGCCTCAAAATCATCCGATGATGTGTCAACGGTTTCCTCAACGGCTTCATCAAGAATGCCGTCGGAGATTTCTTCGATTTCCGGGATTTCCTCAACCTCGGGAATTACGGGCATTGCAGGAATTTCGGGAAGCTCATCGGAAATTTCGGGAGTATCGTCCGTTTCTTCAAGAGCCTCGTCCCAGTCAAAGTCCTCTTCGCTGAAATCAAGCTCTTCCTCCTCCTCGGCAGGCTCTTCCTGCACGGGAATGCCCGCAACAAGCTGTGCCGCTGCGGAAAGCTCGGTATCAACGGGAGCAATCTCGGGGTTTGCTTCGATTTCGGAAATAATTTCGTCAAAGCCCGTTTCACTGTCTGTTTCTTTTTTGAGCATATCAATCATGCTGAAAATGCTGCTCTTTGCATCGTCGGGCTCGGAATTCTCGGTTTCCTCGGGAGCAGGCTCAAAAATTTCGGTTTCCTGCGGTGCGGCTTCGTCATCAAGCGAAACAACGGGAATATCCGCATCAAAATAATCGTCGGGATTCATCCAGAGGTCCTCAAGAGAGCTGTCCTCGTCTTCGGGGAGCGGCTCGGGGTCTGAAAGCACAACCTTTTTCGGCTCTGCCTCGCTCTCGGTGAGCATCGAAAGAGGCTTGGGTACTATCGTTTCGGGTCCGCTGCCCATAATATCGTCATAAAGGCTCTGAAGCTCGCTTTCAAGGCTCTTTTCGGTTTTTTCGATATCCTCACGGTAGCCGTCAAAGAGCGATGACGACTTGGAGTTTTCAATCAGAAAATCGTTAAAATCGATTTCCGTTATTGCTTCATCATCCGCAATCGAGCTGAGTCCTTCGGGAAGCGATGAAGGCTTCTTATTTTCTTTCATATTATCTTTTGACATCTTTTTGTCCTCCGCAAATTAATTAGGGCTGGGCTGCCATTTTGCCGTATTTTTATAGGGATTTGTTTTACCCTTGCTGTTATACCATATCTGGGGTCTGCGGTAATCGGGGTTGTCCTTAACGAGAGAAGCATCAATATCCTCGCTCTCGCCCTCATGGAGAAGCCTTGCAACAACAACGAATCTTGTGTCAACGTTTCTGCCGTAGTCATAAATGCAGGTTGAAAGAGTGATGATTTTATCGGTGGGTTCAAGTGAAACGCCCGTTTCATAGAGCGCTCTCTGTTTCACCTGCTCTATATATCCGACCATGTTGTTATCGCTCATGTCGGGATAAATATAGTTGAAGAAATAGCCGTTATCAGCCGAGGGCTGGGTGGTTGAAAGGAAAACTGCGCAGATTTTATAAGTATATTCCTCATAAAGAGAGGAGTATTTAATTATCGGGCTGTCAATGAAATTCTGCTTGTCCTTATAATCATAAAGAGAACGGAATGCCTGCTTGGGAACATCGGCACCCATACGGCTTGTTGTATGACCGTGGATAACCATGTTTTTGGAGATGCCCTCGGTCACACAGCGGTAGTCAAGATAAAGATTACCGTAGTTTGTGGAGGTGGTGGAGGTGGTGCTTCTTTCGTAGAAATCTTTTTTGAGATATCTGCTGTTATCGCCGCTTTGCAAAATGGCGGTATCAAGCTCCGTGCCCGGAATTGAAAGCCAGCCGACGAGATTATTGTTAATCGAATAGGGCTGCTTAAGCTCTTCAATAATACCTTCGGGAAAGCTTGTCTGCTTTTTCATGTTGTTGGAAACAACTCCCGTAAGTGTTTCGGCAAGAGCATCAAGCTTTTCGCCGCCGTTCATCACATAGTCGGAAGCATTTGTTTCAAGCTCCGCCTGCTCATCGGGCTTTTTGGCAATATTCATAACCGAAAGCGCAATGAATAACACCGAAACCGCCGCAAAAACAGCGCAGAGAACCGATAATATTTTTTTATTCATCTTTATCCCCTTTTCCTTTCCTCTATATAAACTCTTGCAAGATTGAGCGCACGGGATGCCGTCACATAGCGGTTATATTCCCTGTCATTCTTGCCCGTTTCAATTTTTTCGCAAGCATTATAATTTTCCGTATCAAGTGCGATAAAGCAAAGACCCACGGGCTTGTTTGTGCCGTCGCTGTTCGGTCCTGCGATTCCCGTAACGGAAATTCCTATATCCGCACCCGAAACACGGCGGATTCCCGCCGCCATTTCTCTTGCGGTCTGTTCACTCACCGCACCGTAAGCGGCAAGAGTTTCTTCACGAACACCGAGAATTTTATTTTTCATTTCGTTTGAATAAGTGATTGCGCCGAATTCAAAAACGGCGCTTGCACCCGAGATATCCGTTATTCTTTTCGGGATATATCCCGCAGTGCAGCTTTCCGCAGTAGCAATGGTGAGATTGTTTTCTTTGAGAAGCTCAACCACTCTCTGCTCAATGCTTTCGCTGTCGATACCGTAAACATAATTGCCGAGACGTTGACATACATCGTCAATGACGGGCTTGCAGAGCTTTTCTGCTTCCTCCTCATTATCGGCTTTTGCGGTGACACGCAGAAGAGCCTCGCCCTTTTTGGCATAGGGTGCAACGGTGGGATTTTCATTATCAAGCAAATCGACACAGATTTCAGCCATTGCGCTCTCGCCTATACCCATTGTCCTTACCGTATGCGAAACAATTGCGCCCTCGGCATATTCGCGAAGATAATCAATAACGCTTTCGTGATACATCGGTGCCATTTCATAGGGAGGCCCCGGAAGCATGACGACGCATTTGCCGTCTTTTTTGAGACCGAGACCGGGAGCAGTGCCGTGGTTATTGGTGAAAACCTCGCCGCCGACGGGTACATATGCCTGACGGAGATTTGTTTCGGGCATTTCAAGACCCTTTGATTTGAAATAACCCTTTATTTTTTCGGCAATGCCGTTATCAAGCTTCATTTCAAAGCCCATGACCTCACAGCAGACATCTCTCGTGATATCGTCAGCCGTAGGTCCGAGACCGCCCGTTGCGATAACGATATCGCTTCTTTCAAGAGCGGTTTTGAGTGCGGCGGCAAGTCTTTCGGGATTGTCGCCGACGGTTGTGTGGCGGAGCACCGATATGCCGAGCTTTGCAAGCTGCACGGAGAGATATTTTGAATTTGTGTTGAGTATATCGCCGAGCAGTATTTCCGTGCCGACAGAAAGTATTTCGCAAACCGACATAAAAAATCTCCTTAATATGCGTTAATATGAATAAACCTTGTTCCCTCAACCGCTTCATTGACAAGTCTTTCAACGTCGAGTGCCTTTTCGCATTCCTCAACATAGTCAATAGTCGGGCGGGTTCTGGGATGCTTCGGCGTGAACACCGTGCAGCAGTCCTCATAGGGAAGAATTGAAATATCAAAAGTATCTATTTTTCTTGAAATCGCAACAACCTCGTCCTTATCCATGCCGATAAGAGGACGGAAAACGGGCATTTCGCAAACCGCATCCGTGCAGGCGATTGCAGGCATCGTCTGGCTTGCAACCTGACCCACGCTTTCGCCCGTTATGAGCGCACCTGCGTGCTCTCTCTGCGCGATAATCTGTGAAACTCTCATCATCATGCGGCGCATGACAACGGTGAAAATATCCTCGGGGCAGTTATCCTTAATCTGCTCCTGAGTTTCGGTGAACGGAACAACGAAAAGAGTAATTCTGCCCGAATATTTGCTTACCTGCTTTAGGAGCGAATGAACCTTCTGCTCGGCTCTTTCGCTTGTGTAGGGAGGCGATGCAAAATGGATTGCGATAAGCTCGAGACCTCTTTTTGCCATCATGTATGCGGCAACGGGGCTGTCGATACCGCCCGAAATAAGAATTGCAGATCTGCCTGCAGAGCCGGTGGGCATACCGCCTGCGCCTTTTATCTGCTTGCCGTGAATATAAGCATGGGTATCTCTTACCTCAACGGTAACAACCATGTCGGGGTTATGAACGTCAACCTCAAGATGGGGGAATTTACGAAGAAGATATCCGCCCGTTTCCCTGCAAATCTCGGGAGAACCGAGGGGGAATTTTTTATCCGAACGCTTTGCCTCAACCTTGAAGGTGCGTACTCCGAGAAGCTGGGGAGCCAGGTATTCTTCGGCGCTTCTCAATATAACTTCCATATCCTTTTCAACAGCCGCCGCTCTTGAAAAGCCTGCGATGCCGAAAATCTTTTTGATGCGTTCAACGGCATCCTCAAGGTCTGCGCCCTCTTCGGGTTCGGCAACGATTGTTGACTGCGAAACGGTGAATTTGAAATTTCCTGCCGAGGCGAGTCTGCGTTTCATATTCTTGATGAGCATATCCTCAAAGGTTCTTCTGTTGAGACCCTTGAGAGCAAGCTCTCCGTTTTTGATTAAAATAATTTCTTTCATGTTTTTCATTCTCCGATGTTTTATGCTTGATATCAAAGGGAAGGCTTTTGTGAATTATTTCAAAGCTCTTATAACTTTTTTTCCTTCAATAATTCCGAGGATAAGAGCATCTATTTCCTGAATGGTTGTGAATCTTGAAAAGCTGATTCTCAAAGGGCCGTCAAGTCTTTTGCGGTCAAGATTCATCTGCATGAGAACGTGGCTTTTTTTGCCCTTTGAGCATGCCGAACCGCTTGAAACGCAGATTCCTCTGTCCGAAAGGAAGTTGAGCATCGGCTCGGATTTTATGCCGATAAGCGAAATATTAGTTACATACGGCAGAGCATCGGGCGGTGAATTTATAACAACGCCGTCGATTTCCGTGAGCTTTGATACCATGTAGTCACGCAGCATCGTTATATGCTCAAGCTCTCTCTGCGGGTCGGGCAAGGCTCTTGCGGCAGCGGCAAAGCCTGCGATAAGAGGCATTGCTTCCGTGCCGGGTCTGATTTTCTTTTCCTGCTCACCGCCGAAGGTTCTCGGTTTAATCTTAACGCCCTTGCGGATATAAAGCGCACCGACGCCCTTCGGACCGTGGATTTTATGGGAGCTTACCGTCATCAGGTCAACTCCGAGTGAGGCGGGCTTCACGGGCATTTTTCCGAATGCCTGAACGGCATCGCAGTGGATTAATGCAGGTGAACGAGCCATCATAGCGGCTCGCTTTGCCGCCTGAACGGGCATTATTGTTCCGATTTCGTTATTGACGAGCATCATCGTTATTAAAATCGTGTTTGAATTCACGGCGGCGAAAAGGTCTTTTTCGTTTACCCTGCCGTAGCTGTCAACCTTAAGCTTTATTACTTCAAAGCCTTCTGCTTCAAGGCGGTTTAAGGTATCGTCAATGCTTGAATGCTCAATGCTTGTTGAAACTATCCTTCTGCCCATGCGGCGCATCTGATAGGCTGCGCCCATAACGGCGAGGTTATTGCTTTCCGTGCCGCCCGAGGTGAAGAAAATCTCTTCGGGAGAGCAGGAAAGACGGGAGGCGATATCGCTTCTCGAGCTTTCAAGCAGCTCGTTGGCTCTGTTGCCCACGGCGTGAAGAGAAGAGGGATTTCCCCAGCTTTGAGTCATGGCTTCCGTTACCGCTTTGACCGCTTCACAGCACGGTGCGGTGGTTGCGCTGTTATCGAAATATGCTTCCATCATTCTCTTTTCACCCCTGTCGGCACTATGCCCATTATAATCATATTTAAAACATTATACACTATTTTTCCCCCACTTGCAATAATTTTTTATTATTATAATATACAGAGAGGAGAGATAAGGGCGAAAAAACGCAAGGTATTGTGTTCCTTTTCCTCACAACAACATTATATGCGAAAAAATTTTTTCAGGGACAAAGTCGCATTTCAAAGTCTACAAAAAGATAATTAATATTTTAGGGTACAAATTGTTAACAGTTTTAAAAAAATTCGGAAGTATAATCGGAATTGAAAAATTTTTATATATGTGATATTATGTTCACAGATATTTTCGAATAAAGGAGGGATACGGAATGGCGGAAACGGCAGTAAAAAAGCAGTCGCATTTTCAGCAAGTAACGGTTATGCTGCTAATGACGGCTTTTCAGCTTGTATGCGCCGCCTGCGTTCTTTGCAGGCAGGAGGAATTGAGCCTCACAATGGTCTATATTTTCTTCGGATATATCGCCGCCGAGTGGATTTATATGCTCATCGGCACCCTCGTTACGGGCAACGACTATTTCGAGCTTGAAGCAATTGCCTTTTTCCTCTCGGGAATAGGGCTTACGGTCTGCGCAAGCTTCAGCGAGGATTTTGCGCTCAAGCAGATAATCGCAATCGGTCTCGGTCTTGCGGTTTATCTCGTTATGCTTCTCCTGATAAAAGACGTTCATTTTGCAAGCCTTCTGCGTTATCCCGCCGCCGTGGGTGCGGTAGGACTTCTTGCCGTAAACCTTGTTATGGCAAAGAGCATCAACGGCACTCTTAACTGGATTGACCTCGGCTTTTTCTCCGTTCAGCCCTCGGAATTCGTGAAGGTTGCGTTTGTGCTTGTGGGTGCGGTATCCCTCGAAAAACTGCTTTCAAGCGTGAGCTTGACAAAATACATCATATTTTCGCTCGGCTGTGTCGGCGCACTTTTTCTGATGAAGGATTTCGGCACGGCGCTGATATTCTTTTTCACCTTTATTCTGATAGCCTTCATGCGCTCGGGCGATATCAGAACAATTGCCCTCATATGCACCGTTGCACTCATGGGTGCGGCGCTGATTATTTACTTCAAGCCTTATGTTGCCAACCGTTTTGCGGCTTACCGCCACGTATGGGATTTCATGGATACAACGGGCTATCAGCAGACGAGAGTGCTGATTTATTCGGCAAGCGGCGGACTTTTCGGTTTGGGAATCGGTGAAGGCAAGCTGCGTGATGTCTATGCGGCATCAACCGACCTTATTTTCGGTCTTATCTGCGAGGAAATGGGGCTGCTTATCGGCATTGCGGTGCTTTTGAGCTTTGCGGGTATTGCTCTTTTTGCAATCCGCTCCGCAAAATCAGCCGCCTCAACCTTCTATGCAATCGCTGCCGTAGCTGCGGCGGGAATGCTGCTTTTCCAGCTTTCGCTGAATGTTTTCGGAATAACGGATTTGCTGCCTCTGACGGGTGTTACCCTGCCTTTCGTAAGCCGAGGCGGTTCAAGCATGATATGCTCATGGGGCTTGCTTGCCTACATAAGAGCGGCAGGTGCGCCGTTTGAGCCTCCCAAGCCCGATGTTGCAATTAAAAAACCCGTGAAAAGGAACACCTCAAAAGGAGGTGCGGCATGAGAATAACGGCTAAAAGAGCGGCGATAGTTTATGTGCTGATTGCCGCATTCCTTGCAGGGGTCTGCATCTTTGTTGTGAGCCTTGTGATGAACGGCTCGGAATGGGCTTCAAACAGGGCAAACCGCCATATCTACAAGGGCGGAACGATAGTCAATGCAGGAACTATTTACGATATAAACGGCGTTGTGCTTGCGAAAAGCTCCGATAACGAGAGAATTTTTTCGGATAATGCCGATATCCGCAAATCCGTGCTTCATGTTGTGGGAGATACGGCAGGAGTTATCTCCACGGGCACTCATTATCTTTACCGTGATGTGCTTTCGGGCTACAGCAGGGTTGAGGGCATCTATAACCTTAAGCGGAGCGGCACGGGCACGGATATTACTCTCAATATCGACAGCGAGGCGAATAAAATCGCATATAAGGCACTCGGCGATTATAACGGTGCTGTTGCGGTTTATAACTACAAAACGGGTCAGCTTTTATGCAGCGTTTCAAAGCCGACCTACGATATAAAAAACAAGCCCGAGGACCTTCTTACAAACGAAAAATATTCGGGAGTATTCCTTGATAAGGTTATTTCGGGAATTTATACTCCCGGCTCGATTATGAAAATTATAACGGCAGGCTGTGCGATTGAAAATATCCCCGATATTTATACACGCACCTTTGAGTGCGACGGCGAATACGAAACGGGCGACGGCACGGTCATCTGCAACGGCGAGCACGGCAAGCAGGATTTTCAGAAGGCTATGAATAATTCCTGCAACTGCGCCTTTGCCGAAATTTCAATAGAGCTCGGAGCGGCAAAGCTTAAGGCTTATGCGGAAGCTCTCGGCTTCAACAAACAGCTTTATGCAAAGGAAATACGGCTTACAAAGAGCAGGTTCGACCCCTCCGCACAGAGCAAATCGGAGCTTGGCTGGGCAGGCATCGGTCAGTCAACAACCTATGTAAATCCTGCTCATTTTCTTGCGCTTATGGGTGCAATTGCAAACGGCGGCACGGGTTATGCGCCCGACAGAATCCGTTCAACGGGAACGGTTTCGCAAATCATGGGCAGAATGCCGCAGGAATGCGTTAAAATGAACCCCGAAACCGCCGCAAAGCTCAATGAAATTCTGCGTTCAAACGTTGAGGATAAATACGGCGATTGGAAATTTGAAAATCTGCAGATGTGCGGCAAAACGGGCACGGCGCAGATTGATAACGCAAAGAGCCATTCGTGGTTTGTCGGCTATTCGCAGAGAGAGGATTTGCCCCTTGCGATAGTCTGCGTTGCGGAGCATGCAGGTCAGGGCTCAGGCGTTGCTTCAACGGTTGCGAATAAGGTTATGCAGTATTTTTTAAGTGAATAGTTAACAGTGAATAATGAAGAGTTGAGGGTCTGCGACGCTTATTTGTGTTTCTCTCCCTCAGTCGCCATGCGACAGCTCCCTCATCAGAGGGAGCCTATGCAGGAAGTTTCTTCTTTTTAAAAATTTCCTGCATAAATCTTGTTTGCTTCTTGGGCTTCCTTTGACGAGGAAGCTGTCCGTAGGACTGAAGGAGAGATTTCAGCTTTTGCGGAGCAATATACAATTCGGAGCGAAGCGACCCTTCATTGCGAATTACGCATTACGAATTTCGAATTAATTTAATATGCTAAATATATAATAAATTTCCTTTTGGCGCATATCATATAATGATATTTGCTGAAAGGATTTTTTTATGCTGAAAACGAAAGAACTCTTTGATTTATCGCATACTTTGGCAGGTGAATACCTCGGAAAATACGAATATCCGTGGCAGGCACTTTCGGGAATAAAGGGGCTCATAATTTCACTCGGCAAAAATCTCGATATGAGTGAATACGAGCATCGGGGAGATAATATTTTCATTCACAAAACCGCCGTTGTTGCGCCTACGGCTTTTATTGCCTCGCCTTGTATTGTCGGAAAAAACACCGAAATCCGCCATTGTGCTTTTATAAGAGGCTCGGCGCTTATCGGTGAAAACTGCGTTGTCGGCAACTCAACGGAGCTTAAAAACGTCATTCTTTTCGACAATGTTCAGGTGCCGCATTATAACTATGTCGGCGACAGCATCCTCGGCTATAAATCCCACATGGGCGCAGGGTCGATTACCTCAAATGTCAAGAGCGACAAAACTCTTGTTGCCGTCAAAAACGGCTCGGAAATTATCGAAACGGGTCTCAAGAAATTCGGTGCAATGCTCGGCGATTTTGTTGAGGTCGGCTGCTCAAGTGTGCTCAATCCGGGCACGGTTATCGGCAGAAACACAAATATCTATCCGCTCTCGTCTGTCAGGGGTGTTATTCCCGAAAACAGCATTTATAAATCGGGCGGAGTTATTGTTAATAAGGAGTGATTTTATGGGCAGATATTTCGGCACAGACGGCTTCAGAGGTGAGGCAAACGTCAATCTTACGGCAGACCATGCTTATAAGGTCGGCAGATTTCTCGGCTGGTATTACGGCAAAAACAAAAGCGGCGAAAATGCAAAAATAGTTATCGGCAAGGACACAAGAAGGTCGAGCTATATGTTTGAATATTCGCTCATTGCGGGTCTTACCGCATCGGGTGCGGATGCGTATATGCTCCATGTTACAACAACTCCCTCTGTTGCTTATATCACAAGGGTTGACGGCTTTGACTGCGGCATTATGATTTCCGCAAGCCATAATCCTTTTTTTGATAACGGAATAAAGATTATCAACGGCAGCGGCGAGAAGCTTGACGGAAAAGCGGTTGATATGATTGAGGATTATATTGACGGAAATCTCCCCGAAATTCCGTTTGCAAAGGGTGAAAAAATCGGCAGAACGGTGGATTATATTTCGGGCAGAAACCGATATATAGGCTATCTTATTTCGCTCGGTCTTTATTCGTTCAGAGGCAAAAAAATCGGTCTTGACTGCGCAAACGGCAGCTCATGGAATATCGCAAAGGCGGTTTTTGATGCTCTGGGAGCGCAGACATATGTTATCAACGCCGACCCCGATGGATTGAACATCAACAAAAACGCAGGCTCAACCCATATCGAGGGCTTGCAGAAGCTTGTAATTGAAAAAGGACTCGACGCAGGCTTTGCCTATGACGGCGATGCGGACAGATGCCTTTGCGTTGACGAAAACGGCGATGTCCTTACGGGCGACCATATTCTCTATATCTGCGGAAAATATCTCAAGGAGAAGGGCGAGCTTCTCAATAATACGGTTGTCACAACGGTAATGTCCAATTTCGGGCTTTACAAGGCTTTTGACGAAATCGGAATTGACTATGCGAAAACGGCTGTCGGCGATAAGTATGTGTATGATTACATGCTGAAAAATAATAACCGTCTGGGCGGTGAGGAATCGGGTCATATCATTTTTTCAAAACATGCCTCAACGGGTGACGGAATTCTGACCTCGCTTAAGATGATGGAGGTTATGATGGCAAAAAAACAGCCCTTCAGCAAGCTTGCCGAGGGCTTTGAAATGTATCCGCAGGTGCTTAAGAATATCAGGGTCAAGGATAAGCCTGCCGCAAGAAACGATGCCGATGTTTGCGCTGCCGTTGAAGCGGCAGAAAAAAAGCTCGGCACCTCGGGCAGAATACTTGTCCGTGAGTCCGGCACTGAGCCTGTTATCAGAGTTATGGCGGAGGCGGAAACAAAAGAGCTTTGCCTTGAATGCGTTGACAGCGTTGTTGATGTCATAATCAAAAAAGGTCACGGGGCTTGAATTCGGAATTCGTAATGCGTAATTCGGAATTGAGGGTCGTTTTGCTCCGATTTTTATATTGCTTATCAACTAATCAGCCTCCCACTCGGGGGAGGCTGCATTTTCGCAAGAAAATGACGGAGGGGGTTATTCGGTTTTGCGGAGCAAACATATTAAATTTGTAAGCGTAGGGCGGCTTAAGATTATCCCGCCATACGTCAAAACAACATTCGGATTAGGTTGACAATATCCTAAAATTTGTGTATAATATTTGTACACAAAGGAGGAATGAGAATGAATATAAATCTCAATCAGATTGTTTCCGTTTCCGAAGCCAATCAGAACTTTTCAAGAGTTGCCCGTATGGCGGATAAATCGGGTGAAATATATATTTTTAAAAACAACAAACCGAAATATAAGCTTATTGATATTGAAAGCGATACCTCAATTGAAATGAGCGACAGCGAAAAAATCGATTTTGTTGCCGCAAGAATACTGAAAAAATACCGCCGTGCGTTTGAGGAGCTTGCAAAATGATAAAATTCAGTCAGGAAAAAGTGCTTTTGCTTCATAAGCTTATCACCAAAGAAACGGGCGGCGACCCGAATATCCGTGATTTTGCGTTGCTTGACAGCGCACTCGAATCCGCATTTCAGACCTTTGGAGGTCAGGAGCTTTATCCAACCAAAGAAGAAAAGGGCGCAAGGCTCGGATATTCGCTTATTTCAAATCATGCTTTTGTTGACGGAAACAAAAGAATCGGAATGTATGTTATGATGACATTCCTTGAAGTTAACGGAATAAAAATTGACCCCGATGTTGACGATGTTGCCCGTGTGGGTCTTGCCGTTGCATCGGGCAGCATGGGATATGAAGATTTGCTTGATTGGATAATCAACAACAGAAAATACTGATTAAACCTCTTCCGCAACAATGGTTATAACGGTCATATCGTCAAAGTTTTCGCCGCATTTAAGCTTTGCGGAGTCAATCAGATTTTCGGAAAACGCACTTGCATCCGGGCCTCCCGAAAAGGCTCGGATTTCTTCTTTTACCCACATGCTGCCGCAGCCGAGAATGCCGTCGCTGACCATAACGAGGGTATCTCCCGCACGCAGACGGAGTGCGTACCTGCTGAATTTCACCTTGCTTAAAATTCCGAGCGGTGCAGAGGGTATCTCAACACTTTTCACCTTGCCCGAAACGGTGTAAAACGACGGTGCGGCGCCTGCCTTAAGCAGCACTGCGTTTCCCGTGAAAAGGTCGATTTCGGCAACGTCGAGGGTGGAAAGCGATTCATCCTCTGATTTAACGGAGAGTGCGGAATTGGTTATGCATAAGGCGGTATCAAGGCTTATTCCGGCCCTTATCAGGCGTGAAAAAAGCTCAACGGTCATGGCGGAATCTATAGCCGCCCTGCCGCCCGTACCCATGCCGTCGCTTAAAATGATGTATGCTTTGGAGTCGGTGCGGAAGCATTCAAAATAATCGCCGCAGAGCTTTTTGCCGCCGCAGCTTGCCGCCGCAGAGCCGAGCCTGATATTATAAAGCTCCTTTCGCTGAAAAACAAGCTCCCTGCCGTCCTTATGCTCCCTGATTCTCGGGGGCAGAAGCTCTGCTTCAAGCTCCCTTGAAAGCTCTGCCGTAAGGCGTGAAAGGCTTGTGGAGGCGGGAATATCCTTAACAATGCAGGTGAGCCTGACCGCACCCGACGGGGGCGAAACACAGCTCACGGAAATCACCTCAAAGCCGTTATCGGAAAGCACCGAAGCGGCGGTTTTTTCTTTTCCGAAAAGTATTTGCGCACCCTGACCGATTTCGGTTGAAAGCTCCTCAAGAAGCCTTGAAATCCAATCAAACTGACCGCAGGCAAGCTCTCTGTTTCTTGCGGAAACCGCCTGCATGGCGTTGAGCGCATTTGTGCCTGCGTGCGCCTTGTTAAAGCTCTCCGCAACCCTTGCAACACTCGGACATTTTGCATTGAAATTTACCGAAAAATCCTGTGCCGAAACATTTTCGCCGTTTGCAAGCTTTTTGAGTATTTCGGAAAATTCGCCCTCCTCGGGGCAGAAGGTGTTTTTCAAAGGACATGCGGCGCACACCCGCTCCCTGACCCTCATGCAAATCAGCTCATCGTTTGCGGGAGAAAGGCTTTCGATTCCCTTCGATACCTTTTCCACGCATTCCGAAACGGAGCCTATCGCACGGGAGGCTTCAAGAAGTCTTTCGCCCGCCGCACCGAATTCCGAGCTTATTCTTTTTGCTCTCGGATTGAGAATATTTCCCCTCACTCTCGAAAGCTTTGCGGAAGGTATCGCAGCAAAAATAACCGCCGCCGAAGCTGCCTCCGCAAAAACGGCAATTCCTTCGCCCGAGCCGTCAATGAGGGCTGCAATTCCTGCCGTGACGGAAAACACAAGCGCACAGACTATCTGACCGAATCTTGAAAAAATACCCGAAAGAAGTCCGCATATTCCGTAGCATATGCTCAATGCAACGCCCGTGCCCGAAACGGCAATGCAGCCGCCTATGGCAATGCCTGCAATGCTGCCTCCCGAGCGGCTGAAAAGATAAGAAGCGGTGAGAATGATAAAGCAGCCGAAAAATCTTGCGGGTCTGAAGCCGAGAAGGCTGATTTCCGATGAACCGAGCAGAATGGTACAAAGGCTTGCCACGATGCAAACAAGGCTTCGGTTATCGAGCATATAGGGGCTTCTTTTCTTCTTTATGCAGTTTACCGTGCCCGAATAAAACGTTACAGAGGCGGCGCACAGAAGGCTTGAGCAAACAGTCAGCACCAGCTCGTTCAAGGAAGGGATTTCGGAAAACATAACCGCCGTGCCGCATGCAAGGCAGAGCAGAAAAACGCTCACCGTAAGCACGGTGCGGCGTTTTTTATATATCCCGAGCTTATCAAGCGCAAAAATCACGGCGCATATGCCTGCCTGCGGAATGATTGCGTTGAGCATTTCACCGCCGTTAAGGCGAAGCACCGCGCCGAGAATTCCGCCGAGTGCGGCAAAAATAAGCTCACAGCCCGTGCAGGCGGCGGCAAGCCCTATGTTGAACGGTGTTTTAAGGGAGAGCAGCCCTGCACCCGAAAGGATAAATCCGCTGACGAAATATCCCGTCATTGTGAGGATTTTTACGCCTTTTTCCCACAGCAGCTCCGCCGAATCCCGTTCAGGGTAAACCTTTGTTTTTTCCATGTTAAACGTCCTTTCGATTTGGTTTGTAATGCTTATCGAATGAAAAGCGAAAAATTAATGATACCCATATGAAAGTATTATTGCACGGCAAATATGGAAAAAACTGTCATTTTTTCATTGAAAATTCCGATACGGACAAAAAATTTTTTGTAAAATTGATAATAATACTGTTCAATTGCATATTTTTATGTTATAATAACGTGATTATAGTTGAAAATAGGAGGAGTCTGCTCTATGGAAATGCAGAATGAGCGTCAGGGGCTTATTATCGGACGCAATGCCGTTGCGGAAGCTCTCAAAAGCGGCAGGGCAATTGACTGCCTTATGGTCGCAAAGGGAGAAAGAGGCGGCTCCGTGGGTAAAATCATCGGACAGTGCCGTGACAGAGGCATTGTAGTTAAAGAAACGGATAAAAGAAAGCTTGATAAAATCTGCGAGGGCGAAAATCATCAGGGTGTTGCCGCATGGGCGGCGGTGCATGAATATTCGTCAATCGATGATATTCTCGAAAATGCAAAATCAAAGGGTGAAGCACCTTTTGTTATCATATGTGACGAAATCGAGGACCCCCACAATCTCGGTGCGATTATCAGAACAGCCGATGCCTGCGGTGCTCACGGAATAATCATTCCCAAAAGACGAGGCGTTGCGCTGACATATGCGGTAGGCAAGGTTTCTGCGGGTGCGGTTGAATATGTGCCCGTTGCAAGAGTTTCAAACCTGCCCTCCGCCATCGATGAGCTAAAGGAAAAGGGCTTTTGGATTTACGGAGCCGATATGGACGGCACAAGCTGGGATAAGCAGGATTATTCGGGCAGCGTTGCGCTTGTTGTAGGCTCGGAAGGCAAGGGAATGGGCAGACTCGTAAAGGATAAATGCGATTTTATAGTTTCCCTGCCGATGAAAGGAAAAATCAACTCTCTCAACGCCTCCGTGGCGGCAGGAATTTTAATGTACGAAATTGCAAAACACAGGTAGGTGAATGAATTGAGCGATTATTTAAACAATAACTCGGGTGACAGCGAGCTTGATGCGATTCTTGCCGAGGTCAGGAAATCAAAGGATGCGCAGTCGGAGCCTTTATCCGAAGAGCCCTCGAAAACCTGGTCGCTTGACGATATCGACAGGCTGATTGCCGGAGCAAACGGTGAGGAATATGTTCCGAAGCCGAAAAAAGAGCCGACTCCCGACGAGGATTTTGAAAGAATACTCAGCCGTGAGTTCGATACGGGCATATTCACCGTCAAGCCTCTTGCACAGGATAAGCCCGAAAAGAAAGAAATGCAGGATATTTCCTCCATGTCGTCCGATTCTGAAATGGACGGTCAGGAAAAATTCTTTGAAGCGGAGGAAATCGACGATTTTGACGAGTCTCTGTTTGAAATAGAAACCGTAATCGTTCCCGAGGATATCCCTGCCCCTCCCGCACCGATGTTTGCATGGCAGGAAACTGAAAAGAAGGAAGAGAAGAAGGAAGAGAAAAAATCCTCCGAAATAAAAACCTTCTATGAAGGAGAAATTCCCGCCTCGGAATTCTTCGGTCAGCCCGAGGAAAAGCAGGAGCATATAACAGAAAATGATTATAAAACCCGATTCTTCTCAAAGCTCGTGCTTGAGCATACGGCGGAAATCGAGCTTCCCGAGGAGGAGGGTCCCGTTGACAGGTCGGGAATAGTAATCGAGAAAACGGGCGCAGAGACCGAAAGCGGTCTTGAAGCCATGCCCAGAGTCCATGCAGCGGAGGATATAAAGGAAGTTGTTGACGAAAAAACCCGCATCATGGAAAAGGTAGGCTCATCCGATAAAAAGGAAGAGCAGGCGGGCGATGACGTTGAGGGTCAGATAGTCCTCACGGGCTTTGACGATGACGATGAGGAATTGCCCGAGCAGGATACGGATACCGATGTTGAAGAGAGCCTTTGGGAAAAACGCAAACAGAAGGCAAAAAACTTCAGGCTCGTGAATGCAATTGACCTTGATTCCGATTTTGAAGGCGATTTTGAAGCGCCTCCCGAGGAGCGTGCAAAGGAAGAAAAGGCACGCAGAAAGAAAGAAAAGCGCATGGAGCTTGAGCAGGAGGAAGCAAGACCCGTTGCAAACGAATATTCCTCACCTGCCGAACGTGCCGCAATACATACATCATTAAGCGAAAAAAGCAAAAAGGCAGGAATGAGTCTTTTATTGGTAGGAGCAGTTGAGCTGATTGCGGTTTTGCTCAACATCATCCCCTTCCTTGCCGAAAAGCTTTCAATCGAAACCGAGCTTTTTGTTGCGGGTTCGGTACCGATGAACGTTATCAATGCCGTGCTTATCATAGCTGCGGCTGCAATAGACAGCGTAAAATTCTTTGACGGAATTACGGGCATTTTAAAACGCAGAATAACAAGCGATACGGCAATAAGCCTTGCTCTCGTTGTTGCGCTTCTTCAATGCACTCTGGCGGCAGTTATCGGAAGTGAGGGTCCGCAGACGGCGGTATTCTCTGCGGCGGCAATAGCGGCTGTGCTTATCGGAAAAATCGCCGATAAAATGGATGCGCAGAGAATTCTCGGCAATTTTGAGGTATGCGCCTATAAATATGAGCATAATATGTATGCAGTGCACCCGATTGAAAACGAATCCGAGATTTTTGAGCTTGGCAGAGGTCTTATGATGGGCAATGCAGAGCTTCTCTATTCTTCAAAGCTCTCTTTCCCCTCCGATTTCATCAAAAATTCAAATGCCGATTCGGGCGAGAAAAAGCTGATGAAAATTCTTATTCCTGCGGCTTTTGCGGCGGCGGCAATCGTTGCGATAACGGCAGGAATAACCGCAAAGAGCGTTATGACGGCATTCTCCGCATTTACGGGCACCTTCTGCGTATGTGCCCCTGTATTTTCGGCGTTCATTCCCGCATTCATAATGAGAATTACCAATGCTTCCCTCAATTCCGAGGGCACAATGATAGTAAGCCTCGATGCGGCGGAAAAAACCGCCTGCGCCAATGCGGTTGTAATGGATTCGGCAGATATCTTTGACCGTTCAAGATGCACCATGCACGGCATGAAGGATTTCAAGAATATCCGTATTGACGATGTTCTTCTTTATGCGGCGGCAATGGTAATCAAATCGGGCGGACCGATGCGTGAAAGCTTTGAGCAGGTTGTTGACGGCAGGCAGGATTTGCTTCCCCCTGTTAAGGAGCTTGTTTATGAGGATAAGCTTGGTATTTCCGCAAGAATTCACGGTCAGAAGGTGCTTCTCGGCAACAGAAACATGCTTGTTCACCATAATATCGAGGTTCCCGAAAAGTCGCTTGAGGAAAGATATTCCCACAGCGGAAGAAAGGTTATCTATCTTGCCGTTGCGGAAAAAATCGCCGCCCTTTTCGTTGTCAGCTATGCGGTTGACAAAAACCTCACGGGTTATTTCAAGGCACTCGAAAATAACGGAATTCAGGTGCTTGTACGCACCAACGACGTTAACGTAACAGAGGAGCTTATTTCAAAGAGCTTCGGCATGCCGCAGGAGAATTTCAAAATTCTCTCCTCCGTTGCGGGCAGACTTTTCAAGAGAAGAAGAGAAGCGGTCTGCGACAGACTGCCCTCGGCTATTGTTCACGACGGCACGGCATATTCAATGCTCAAATCCGTTGCGGCAGCCTGCTCAATCGGCTCGGGCATAAAGCTCGGCTCGATAATCCAGATAATATTGAGCGTGCTCGGCTTTGCTCTCTGCATGGCGCTTTACTGCACCTCGGCCGGAGCCGTTCTCAACGGAATAACAGCCGCTTTGTTCATCGGAGCAGGGCTTGCGATATCCGCAGGAGCAATGTTTTTTGGCAAAATCAAATAATTTTGCAAAAAACACTTGACAAACCGTCGATTATGTATTAAAATGACTTGCACAATAAAGCAGAGCAGGTTTTGCTCTCACCTTCCGGGGAAGTCCCGCGTCGGTCAATAGCTTCTGTTTAATCGGGCTTTTATGCCCGTGAAAAGCGTTGATTTTATGCGAGGTCGGGGTTTTCCTGCCCTCGCTTTTTTATTTAATTTCAGGAGGTGCTTCAACATCAGCAAGCAAGAGCAGCAAATCAATGAGGAAATCCGTGATAAAGAAATAAGACTTATTTCAGATGACGGCGAGCAGCTCGGCATCATGTCCGCAGCGGAGGCTCTCAAAATTGCCGAAAGCAGAAATCTTGACCTTGTTAAGATTGCTCCCATGGCAAAGCCCCCCGTATGCAAGGTTATGGACTACGGTAAGTTCCGATTTGAAAAGGCAAAGAAAGAGAAAGAAGCAAAGAAAAATCAGAAAACCATCGAGATTAAAGAAATCAGACTTTCTCTCAACATCGATACGCACGATTTCGACACAAAGATTAACCATGCAAAGAAATTCATTGCATCGGGTAACAAAGTTAAGGTTTCCATACGTTTCAGAGGCCGTGAAATGGCTCATCCCGAGCTTGGTCACGTTATTATGAACCGCTGTGCAGAGGCCTGTGCGGATTGCGCTTCGGTTGAAAAGCCCGCAAAGCTTGAGGGCAGACAGATGCTGATGTTCCTGGCTCCGAAAAGCGGTAAATAAAAAAGCAAGAATTATAATGTAAATTATTAAGGAGGAAACAACCATGCCTAAAATTAAGACACACAGCGGCGCAAAGAAGCGCTTCAAACTTTCAAAGAACGGCAAGCCCATGCGTGCACATGCTTACAAGTCACACATTCTCAACAAGAAGAACACAAAGCGCAAGAGAAATCTTCGCAAGACAACTGTTGCTGACGTAACAAACTGCAAGCAGATCAAGCGTCTTGTTCCTTATAAATAATTTCGGAACTTTGTAAAACAACTTAAAGATTAACGGAGGATATAAAAAATGGCTCGTATTAAAGGCGCTATAATGACTCGTAAGAGAAGAAATAAAGTACTCAAGATGGCTAAGGGCTACTACGGCTCAAAGAGCACTCTTTTCAAGACTGCAAAGCAGGCAGTTATGAAGAGCGGTAACTATGCTTATATTGGCAGAAAGCAGAAGAAGCGTGATTTCCGTCGTCTTTGGATCACAAGAATTTCAGCAGCTTGCCAGGCAAACGGCATGAACTATTCAACATTTATCAACGGTCTCAAGAAGGCTGACATCAGCCTCAACCGCAAGATGCTTGCTGAAATCGCTGTTGCAGATCCCGCAGCATTCACTGCTCTTACCGAAAAGGCAAAGGCAGCTCTTAACTAATCATAGCAATCGGTATCAGAGATGTGGCTCTATGTTACATCTCTGATTATTTGTTTTTATTATATATAAAGGTATCAAATATATGGTAATGGAAAAAATAACCGCACGCACAAACGATAAAATAAAACACGCAGTTCGTCTTGGAGAAAGTGCTTCACTCCGCAAAGAGGCAGGGGAATTCTTTCTCGAGGGCGCACGGCTTTGTTTTGATGCCGTTCAGACGGGTATCGAAATAAAGCAGGCGTTTTTTACGGCAAAGGCACTTTGGAAATATTCCGAGTATACCGAATGTATAATCGCCAAAAGCGGCATATGCTATGAAATAAGCGCAGAGGTTTCGCAAAAGCTCTCGGACACGGAAAATCCGCAGGGAGTTTTCTGCATTTGTGCAATAAGAAACGATGTCTCAACGCAGCTTAATCCCAAAGGTAAATATATCGCCCTTGAAAATCTTCAGGACCCTTCAAATCTCGGTGCGGTCTGCAGAAGTGCAGAGGCGCTCGGTCTTGACGGTCTTATTGTCAGCGGCGGCTGCGATATTTATAACCCCAAGGCATTGAGAGCGGCGATGGGTTCATCCTTGAGAATGCCCGTTATAACATCCGATAATCTTCCTGCGCTTCTCAAAGAAGCCGAGGCTCTCGGAATGCAGACTCTCGCTTCCGTGCCCAGAAGCACGGCAACGGATATACGCAGAATTTCCATGGAGGGCGGAGTTATCTGCTGCGTGGGAAATGAGGGCTCGGGTCTTTCCGAGGAAGCAATCGGTGCTTGCGGCGCACTTGTAACAATTCCCATGAGCGGCAGAGCGGAATCCTTCAATGCATCTGCTGCTGCGGCAATTCTTGCATGGGAGCTGAAAAGATGAGTATAGGCAAAAAATATTGGATATGGCTTGCAGCCGTACTCGGAGCCGGTGCAAAAACCGAAGAGATATTCACAGCATTCAAATCTCCGCTTGAAATTTATAACGCAACTCCTGCGGAGAGGCAGCTTGCAGGCGTTTTCACAAGGAAGCAAATCGAAAGATTTTCAACGGAAACTCTCGAGAAAGCCGAGAGAATTCTCGCTCTGTGCGAGCGCAACGGCTGGCAGGCAGTAACCCCCGAGGACAGAGAATATCCCGCAGGGCTGCGCAAGCTGCGTGATATGCCGCTTGTGCTTTATGTTGACGGAGATATAACCTGCGTCAGAGGAAGGGTTATGATTGGCGTTGTCGGCACAAGAAAGCCCGGAGTCGAGAGCATAACAATCACCCATAATATCTGCACCGACCTTTCTGCGGCGGGTGCGGTAATCGTAAGCGGCGGTGCTCTCGGAATAGACAGCGCGGCGCACGAAAGTGCAGTTTACGCAGGCGGAAAAACTGTCTGTGTGCTCGGCTGCGGCTTCGGCGTAAACTATCTCATGGATAATGAGGCGCTTCGCAGGGATATCAGTCGAAACGGTGCGCTTGTTACGGAATTTCCTCCGAATACCAATGCATCAAAAGCAACCTTCCCGATAAGAAACAGAATTATTTCGGGAATGAGCCATGCGGTGCTTGTTGTTGAGGCGGGCGAAAAAAGCGGCTCGCTCATAACGGCAAGAACTGCATTCGAGCAGGGCAGAGAGGTTTTTGCAATTCCGGGAAGCGTGCTTTCAAGTGCCTATACCGGCGCAAACAGGCTTTTGTCTGAAGGAGCAAAGGCGGCAACGAACGCAAGGGAAATGCTTCTTCCCTATTCGCTGATGTATCCCGACAGACTTAACATGAATTTAATCGGCACAATAAAATACGGGGAAAGCTTGAGAAAAAAGGAAATTCCCGCAGGTCTTGACCCTGATATGGAGGCGGTTTATAATGTTCTCAATACCGATGCGCTCCATGTTGACGATATAGTTGCAATGAGCGGTCTCAACCGTTCGGATGCCGTAACCGCAATTATGCAGCTTGAGCTTGCAGGGTTTATAAAGCAAACGGAAAGCAAGAAATATATTTTAAACTAAATTTAGGAGTCAGATAAATGTCAAAGCTTATTATAGTTGAGTCGCCTGCCAAGGCGAACACAATCAAGAAGTATCTCGGTAAGGATTATGACGTTGTTGCTTCAAAGGGTCATATCAGGGATTTGCCTGCCGCAAAGCTCAGCGTTGACGTAAAGAATAACTTTGCACCGAAATATGCGCTCATAAAAGGAAAAGAAAAGCTCGTAAAAGAGCTTAAGGATAAAGTTGATGTCAGCGAAGCCGTTTATCTCGCAGCCGACCCCGACCGTGAGGGAGAAGCAATTTCATGGCATCTTGCAACGGTGCTCGGTCTTGACCTCAACAAGGCAAACCGTGTTACCTTTAACGAAATTACGAAAACGGGCATTGCAAACGGTATGGCAAACCCCAAGAAGGTCAACACAGACCTTGTTAACGCACAGCAGGCAAGAAGAATTCTTGACCGCCTTGTGGGCTACAGACTCAGCCCCTTTGTTTCGCAGAAAATCAGAAGAGGTCTTTCCGCAGGCAGAGTGCAGAGCGTTGCGCTTAAGATAATTGTTGACCGTGAGGACGAAATCAACGCATTCAACCCCGAGGAATACTGGATTATCGAGGCAAAGCTTGCCACCTCGCAGAGAAGAACCTTCACCGCAACTCTTTATTCCGACGAAAACGGCAAGGTGAAGATTTCCGATGAGGCGCAGGCAAAGAAATATCTTGACCGCCTTGACGGTGCGGATTATTCCGTAAAATCCGTTAAGAAGGGAACAAGAAAGAGAAATCCCGCTCCTCCGTTTATTACCTCGACCCTTCAGCAGGAGGCTTCAAGAAAGCTCGGTTTCCAGGCGGAAAGAACAATGAGAGCCGCACAGGAGCTTTACGAAGGCGTTAACGTAAAGGGTATGGGCATGACGGGTCTTATAACCTACATGAGAACAGACTCGCTCCGTATCTCCGAAGAAGCAAGAGCGGCGGCAAACGACTTTATAACCAAGACATACGGCGGAGAGTATCTCCCCGAAAAGCCCGTATATTATAAATCGAGAGCAAATGCGCAGGACGGTCACGAAGCAATCAGACCTTCGATTCCGTCACTTACCCCCGATGAAGTAAAGGGCAGCCTCACAAGCGACCAGTATAAGCTTTATAATCTTATCTGGAAGCGCTTTATGGCAAGCCTTATGGCAGGCTGCGTTCAGAATACCGTGAAGGCTGAAATTCTTGCAACAAAGGATGAAAGCTCAAAGGAATTCTGCATCTTTACCGCAGCAGGTTATTCTATTAAGTTTGACGGCTTTACAAGGCTCTATGAGCTTCCCGAAGAGGATGCCGAGAAGGGCGTTCTTCCCGAATTCAAGAGCGAAGAAAAGCTTAAGCTTCGCGAAATGCTCCCCAATCAGCATTTTACACAGCCCCCCGCACGCTATACCGAGGCTTCTCTTATCAAGGAGCTTGAAGAAAACGGCGTAGGCAGACCCAGCACCTATGCAACCATACTTTCAACCATCATTAAGAGGGGCTATGTACAGAGAAAGTCAAAGCAGCTTATCCCCACCGAGCTCGGCGTTGCGATAACGGGACTTCTCAAGGATAAATTCCCCAAAATTGTTAACACAAAATTCACCGCACAGATGGAAACCAACCTCGATAAGGTAGGCTGCGGCGAATTCGACTATATCAAGATGCTTGATGAGTTTTATACCGATTTGGAAAAATCGCTTGATAAAGCCAAGTCCGAGATGAAAAACGTCAAAATCCAGCTTGAAGAGGATACAACCGATATCCCCTGCGACAAGTGCGGAAGAATGATGGTTATTAAAACGGGCAGATACGGCAGATTCCTCGCATGCCCGGGTTATCCCGAATGCAAAAACGCAAAGCCGCTTATCGTTAACACGGGCGCAAGATGTCCCGAATGCGGCGGCGAAATTATCGAAAGAAAGTCCAAAAAAGGTCATGTATTTTACGGCTGCGGCAATTGGCCCAAGTGCAACTTTATGAGCTGGGATGCTCCCGCAGGCGAAAACTGCCCCGAGTGCGGCAAGGCACTTTTCAAAAAGAAAACGGGCAAGATTGTTTGCATGACGAAGGACTGCGGCTATGAAAAATCCGCAGGAAAGAAAAAGAAAGATGAATAAAGTTAAAGTAATCGGCGGCGGCTTTGCAGGCGTCGAAGCGGCATGGCAGCTTGCAAACAGAGGAATAAGTGTTGAGCTTTACGAGATGAAGCCCGTGAAGTTTTCACCTGCACATACGGGCGAGGGTCTTGCGGAGCTTGTCTGCTCAAATTCCTTCAAGGCAATGCGTTTAGGCTGTGCGGCAGGCATGCTCAAAGCCGAAATGGAGCTTATGGGCTCTCTCTGCGTTGAGTGTGCAAAGGCAACGGCTGTGCCTGCAGGCGGCGCCCTTGCGGTTGACAGAGATAAGTTTTCCACTCTTGTTACCGAAAAAATTCTTTCCCGCCCCGAAATAACTCTTATCAGGGAAGAGGTTACGGAGATACCCGAGGGAGTTGCCGTTATTGCGGCAGGGCCTCTTGCTTCGGAAGCCCTTTCCGAAAAAATAAAAGAGCTTTGCGGCGGAAACTTAAGCTTCTTCGATGCGGCGGCGCCGATAGTTACGGCAGAAAGCATCGACCTTGAAAGAGCCTTCATGCAGTCGAGATATGACAGAGGCGACCCCGATGATTATATCAACTGCCCGATGAACAAAGAGGAATATGAAGCTTTTTATGAGGCACTCATCAATGCCGAAAGTGCGCCGACCCATGAATTCGATAAGCGCAAGGGCGTTTATGAGGGCTGTATGCCCATCGAGGTCATGGCATCGAGAGGTCACGATACAATACGTTTCGGGCCGATGAAGCCTTCGGGACTTCTCGACCCGAGAACAGGTCACAGACCCTGGGCAAATCTTCAGCTTCGCAAGGAAAACACCGCAGGCACAATGTATAACCTTGTCGGATTTCAGACAAATTTAAAATTCCCCGAGCAGAAAAGGGTGTTTTCAATGATACCCGCTCTTAAGAATGCGGAATTTGTCCGTTACGGCGTTATGCACCGCAACACCTTCATCGATTCGCCGAGGCATCTCGGAAGCGATTTCGGTTTCAAAGAAAAAGAAGGTCTTTATTTTGCAGGGCAGATAACGGGCGTTGAGGGCTATATGGAATCCGCCGCTTCGGGTATTCTTGCAGGCATAAATGCGGCAAATAAAATTCTCGGAAAGGAAGAATTTCTCCCCTCCGAGCTTACAATGACGGGCGCACTTGCCCGATATATAAGCGACGGCAGCGTTAAGAATTTTCAGCCAATGGGCGCATCCTTCGGTCTTCTTCCGCCCCTCGGCGAAAAAATCAGAGATAAAAAGCTCCGTTATGAGGCACTTGCCGAAAGAGGACTTCAAAATCTGAAGTCCATGATTGAAAAGGAAAATTGTTATGACTAAAGAAATAGAGCAGCTCCAAAAAAATCTCGGCTATAAATTCAAAAACCCGCTTCTTATAGAGAATGCGCTCACCCATTCATCCTATGCCAACGAAAAGGGTGCCTGTTTCAGAAGCAACGAGCGCCTTGAATTTCTCGGCGACTCCATTCTCGGCTTCCTCTCGGCAAACTATTTTTACAGACACTTTACCGGCACGGAGGGTGAAATGACCAAGCACAGAGCGGCAAGAGTCTGCGAAAGCGCACTCTGCTCCTTTGCAAAGGAGCTTCAGATAGGCGAAGCGCTCCTTCTCGGCAAGGGTGAAATCAGAATGGGCGGCAGAGAAAAGCCCTCCATTCTTGCAGATGCCTTTGAGGCGGTGCTTGCGGCAGTCTATCTTGACGGCGGACTGAATGAGGCAAACAAAATCGTTACCCGTTTCATTCCCAGAAAGGATACCCTTGAAACAAACAAGGACTATAAAACCACTCTGCAGGAGGTTATTCAGCGTAACCGTGAGGAAAAGGTTGAATATGTGCTTGTTGATGCCACGGGTCCCGACCACGATAAAACCTTCACCGTTGAGGTGCATCTCAACAGCAATGTTATCGGCAAGGGTATAGGCAAGAGCAAGAAGCTTGCGGAGCAGCAGGCGGCAAAGGAAGCTCTTGCGCTCATGGGAATAAAATGAAGCATATAAATATTGCGCTTTTTGTGGTGCATAAAGGATGTCCGCATATGTGTTCATTCTGCAATCAGCGGAGCATTTCGGGCAGCCAAAAGGATATAACTGCAGAGGATGTTCATTCTGCGGCGGAAACGGCAATCGCTTCTCTTTCCGAAAATGAGGCTTCGGGCGGTGAAATCGCATTCTTCGGCGGCAGCTTCACCATGGTAGAGCGTGAATACATGCTTTCTCTGCTTTCGGCGGCGCATGAATATATCCGAAAGGGGATATTCAAAGGAATAAGAATTTCCACAAGACCCGACGGAATCACTCCCGAAATCTGTGATATTCTTAAGAAATACGGCGTTACGGCGGTTGAGCTCGGCGCACAGAGCCTTGATGATAAGGTTCTTTGCATGAACGAGAGAGGACACACCGCAAAGCAGGTTGAAGATGCAACGCTGATGCTGAAAGAATACGGCTTTGAGGTTGGTCTGCAGATGATGACGGGTCTTTACGGCTCTCAGGATGCCGACAGCCTTGAAACAGCACGGAAAATCGTTGAGCTTATGCCCGATACCGTCAGAATTTATCCCACGGTTATCATAAAAGGCACAAGGCTTTATGAGCTTATGAAAAGCGGCGAATTCAGCCCGAAGGGCATACCCGAAACGGTTGACCTTTGTGCAAAGCTTATCCCGATGTTTGAAAATTCGGGAATAAAGGTTATCAGAGTGGGTCTCCACTCGGGCGGCGGAGTTGAGGAAGGGTATGCAGGCGGTGCATATCATCCTGCGCTGCGTGAGCTTTGCGAGGGCAGAATTTATTATAACAATGCACTTTCTCTGCTTGAAAAAATCGGCAAGGGAAGTTATGTTTTAAATGTTAATCCCCGTGAAATTTCCAAAATGACGGGTCAGAAAAAAGAAAACCTGTTAAGACTTCGAGAAAAAGGCTATGAATGCACCGTAAAGGGCGCAGAGGGTCTTGCGAAGTATGAAATTGAAATACAGAGGTAATCAAATGATATTAAAATCACTTGAAATGCAGGGCTTCAAATCCTTTCCCGATAAGACGGTGCTTGAATTCGGAAAAGGCATAACCGCAGTTGTCGGCCCCAACGGCTCGGGCAAGAGTAATATCTCCGATGCCGTGCGCTGGGTATTGGGTGAGCAGTCAACCAAAACCCTCCGTGGTGCAAAGATGGAGGACGTTATCTTTGGCGGTACAAGCCAGAGAAAGGCTCTCGGCTATGCCGAGGTAACTCTGCGCCTTGATAACTCGGACAGAAGCCTCAACAACTACGAAAAGGACGATGTTGCGGTAACACGCCGCTACTATCGCTCGGGTGAAAGTGAATATAAAATCAACGGCGAGGTCTGCCGCCTGCGTGATATCCACGAGCTTTTCATGGATACGGGTCTCGGCAGAGACGGTTATTCAATGGTCGGTCAGGGCAGAATAGCCGACCTTGTTTCCGCACGCTCAACACAGCGCCGTGATATGCTCGAGGAGGCTTCGGGTATTTCCGCATTCCGCTACAGACGTGCAGATGCAAACCGCCGTCTTGACCAGGCGGAGGAAAACCTCGTAAGACTGCGTGATATCCTTGCAGAGCTTGAATCGAGAATCGGACCGCTCAAAACACAGAGCGAAAAAGCAATGAAATTCCTTGCCCTTGCCGATGAAAAGAAAACTCTTGAAATCGGCTTGTGGCTTCATACGATAGAAAAATCCAAAAACGGTCTGCGTGAGCAGGAGCATAAGCTCTCGCTTGCCTCATCGCAGTATGAGCAGACCGAAAACGAGCTTGTTGAGCTTATCGAGCAGATTGAGCAGGCTATCAAAGAGGGTCAGGATTTAACTCTCGAAATTGAACGCTTAAGGCAGAGCATTGCCGACGGCGAGGAGGCTGCGGCTGTTATCGGCGGCGAAATTGCCGTTAAAAAGAACACCATTGAGCATAATAATCAGACCATTGAGCGAATTATGAGCGATATGGGTGACAGCGAAAGCTCCAAAGCCGAAATCGATGCGCAGATTGAGCAGGCAAAGGCGGATATTTCCGAAAAAGAAAAAGCCGTTGAGTCAAAGAAAAAGGAGCTTGCCGAAGAAATCGGCAGACTCAATAATCTTCTCGGTCAGAACAGCGAAAACAGCGAAAAGGCTCGTGAAATCAGCGAAAAAATAACCGCCGCCGCTTTGAAGCTTGCGGATTTGAGGGTTGAAAAATCAACCGCACAGTCGGCACGCAGAGAGCTTGCGGCAAGAATAGAAAATATCAATGAGGTTATCGAAACAAGAGGCGGAGTTATCGTTACTCTCGAAAACGAAAAAGCCGCCGCTCAAAAGGAGCTTGACCGCCTCAATTCCGAAGCTGCAGAGCATGAAAACGCCCTTGACGGCTATAAAATGATTATCGGCACAAGAGCGGATAAGGTTGAGCGCTTCCGCAAGGAGCTTGACGAAATAACCCTTGATATTTACCAGAAAAACGCAAGAATAAAGATGCTTGATGACCTTGAAAAGAACCTTGACGGCTATGCAGGAAGCGTTCAGAAGGTTATCAAAGAGGCAAAGAGGGGTGCGATTAAGGGCATCCACGGCACTCTTTCGCAGCTTATTACAGCCCCTGCCGAATATGCCGTTGCAATCGAAACGGCTCTCGGTGCGGCAATTCAGAACATAGTTACCGATAACGAAAACACCGCAAAAAGAGCGATTAATTTCTTAAAAGACAACAGAGCGGGACGTGCAACCTTCCTTCCGCTCACCTCCGTTCAGTCAAGACCGTTTACCGAAAAGGGTCTTGAGAAGTGCGAGGGCTTCGTTGATATGGCGGATAAGCTTCTCGAATTTGACCCCAAATATTCGGGAATTATCGGCTCGCTTCTTGCAAGAACGGCGGTTGTTGATAATATCGATAACGGCATCGACATGGCGAAGAAATATTCCTACCGCTTCAAGATTGTTACCCTTGACGGTCAGGTGCTCAACGCAGGCGGCTCAATGACGGGCGGCTCGAGAGGCTCGGGCGCAGGATTTTTGAGCAGAGCCACCGAAATAGAAAGCCTCAAGGAGAAGGTTGCCGAGCTTGAAAAGAAGCTTAATGAAAAGCAGGAAAGCTTCAAAACTCTTTCAGAGGAGCTTGCTCTTGTTCAGGCGGAGCTTGATGCAAGCGAAGCCGAGCTTATAAAAACGCAGGAAGATATCATTAGGGCAGAAAGTGCTCTCAATCTTATAAAAGACAGATATTCAGCCGCAAAGGGTCATATTGACGAGCTTGAAGCCGAAAAGGTGAGAGCGGCGGCAAGAATTGAAGAATCTGAAAAAGCCGAAAGCAAGGCGGATTCTGAAATTGAGGTTGTTACCGCAGAAAGCGACAAACTTAATGCAGAGCTTGAAAAACTCAATGAACAGAAAGAATCTCTCGATAAGCTCCGTGAGGAATCGGCAGAGGTACAGAATGCATTAAACCTTGAAATCGTTGCCCTTTCAAAGGATATCGAAGCGGATAACGAAATCATCGCAGGCTGCCTTGAACGCAAGCAGGCATTTGAAATGCGTGCAGGAAAGCTCGGCGAGGAAATCGACCTTATCAAGAAAGAAAACGAAGAAACCGAGGCTCTTATTGCCGAATTGGAAGAAAAAATCGCTTCGGCAAAGGAAAATTCGGTTAAAACCCGTGAAAGAATAGAGCAGCTCATTGAAAAACGAACACAGGGCGAGGCAAAAAGCACGGAGCTTCGTTCAAAAGAGCGTGAAAAAACCTCTGAAAGAGAAAAGCTCACCGCAGAGCTTGCAAGGCTCGAGGAGCGCCGTGACTCAATGCAGAGAGAGCTTGAAACGGCGCAGAATAAGCTCTATGACGAATATCAGCTCACCCTCCGTGAGGCGGCTGAAATGGATATCGTGCTTGAGGATATCCCCAAGGCGCAGCGCACCTTGCAGGAAATCAAGAATAAAATCCGTGCACTCGGCAGCGTAAACGTCGGTGCGGTCGAGGAATACAAAGAGGTTTCCGAGCGCTATGAATACATGAGTGTTCAGATTGGCGATATCGAAAAATCCAAGGAAGAGCTTATAAAGCTTATTGAAGAGCTTACGGGCAAAATGGCAGAGCGCTTCAGAGAGCAGTTCAGACGAATCAACAATAATTTCACCGAAACCTTCAAGGATTTGTTCGACGGCGGACGTGCAGAGCTTGTTCTCGACGACCCGCAGGACGTTCTCGAATGCAACATCAACATCAGGGTACAGCCCCCCGGAAAGAATGTTCAGAATATCGACCTTCTTTCGGGCGGTGAAAAGGGTCTTGCCGCTATTGCGCTCCTTTTTGCAATTCTCAAGGTCACTCCCGCACCCTTCTGCATTTTCGATGAGGTTGAAGCGGCGCTTGACGATATCAATGTTTCCCGTTATGCGCAGTATGTAAGAGGCATGACCGACCGCACACAGTTTATTCTCATCACCCACAGACGAGGCACAATGGACGAGGCGGATATGCTCTACGGCGTAACCATGCAGGAAAAGGGCGTTTCAAAGCTCCTTGAACTCAAAACCGCAGAAATGGCGAAAAAACTCGGTCTTGAGTAATAAAATTAACACATTCGGGCGATTATGCCCCTTGATTATTTAAAATTTGCATGATATAATAAAATAGTAAAATTATGAAGCAACGAGAGAAGGTTGCTGACAACAAGGAGGATACAACATGTCAAACCACGGTATTATTAATTACCCCGATGCTCAGGCTGTTCAGAAGCAGCTCGACGAGCTTATCAAAAAACCTATTTATTCAATCAGCCCCGAGGCTCTTAAGAATTACGAAACAGAGTATTTCGATAAGAAGTGTGCAAAGTCAAAGGCTATGATTGAAGAAGCAAAGACAATCATCCCCGGCGGCGTTCAGCATAACCTTGCTTTCAACTATCCGTTCCCCCTCGTTTTCACAAAGGCAGAGGGCGCATATCTTTATGATATCGACGGCAACAAATATTATGACTTCCTTCAGGCAGGCGGCCCCACCGTTCTCGGAAGCAATCCTCCCGCAGTTCGTGAAAAGGTTATTGAGCTTCTTAACGATTGCGGACCTTCAACAGGTCTTTTCCACGAATATGAATATAAACTCGGCAAGAAGATTTCCGAGCTTATTCCCAACGTTGATATGTTCCGTATGCTCGGTTCAGGTACCGAAGCTTGTATGACAGCTATCCGTGTTGCACGTCTTGCAACAGGTAAGAAGAAGATTCTTAAGATGGGCGGTGCTTACCACGGCTGGTCAGATCAGCTTGGTTACGGCATCCGTGTTCCCGGTTCAAAGTGGACTCAGGCAACAGGTGTTCCCCTCTTCTGCTTCAGAGATACAGAAGAATTCTTCCCCGGCGACCTCAATGACCTTGAAAGAAAGCTCAAGGCTAACAAGCTCAAGGGCGGCACAGCAGCAGTTATGCTCGAGCCCGTTGGTCCCGAAAGCGGTACAAGACCCGTTGATAAGAACTTCTGCAAGGGTGTTGAAACACTCTGCCGCAAGTACGGCGCACTCCTTATCTTTGACGAAGTTGTTACAGCTTTCCGCGTAAGCATGAGCGGTGCACAGGGCTACTTTGGTTGTTCACCCGACCTCACCGTATTCGGTAAGGTTATGGCAGGCGGATATCCCGGTGCAGGCGGTCTCGGCGGTAAGAGAGAATACATGAAGTATCTCGGCGCAGGTCTTGACGATACAGGCAAGAAGATTAAGAAGGCATTCTGCGGCGGCACAATGTCTGCTAACCCCCTCAGCTGCGTTGCAGGCTACACAATGCTTGAAGAAATGGAAAAGGCTGATGCATGCTATAAGGCAGCTCTTATGGGTGACAGACTTACAGCAGGTCTTCAGGAAATCATCAAGAAGAGAAACCTTCCCTTCGTAGCATTCAATCAGGGCTCAATCTGCCACCTCGAAACCGTTGGTACTCTTAACTTCTCCATCAACTGGAAGAAGCCTTGGGGCATCCCCGGCGTTCTCGATGCAACATCGGCACGCAAGAAGGAAATGACTCACATGGGCGCAGCTTACATGGCAGAAGGTCTCGTAACTCTCGCAGGCAGCCGTCTCTACACAAGCGCAGCTTACACAGAAGAGATGATTGACGATGCAGTTGCAAGATTTGATAAGGTATTCGAGAACATAGTTTGCATCGACAAGAAATAATTGCGATAAATGCGCCGAATGACATTTTTTCGCAATCGACGTATACCCGATACGCCTTCATGCGAGAAAAATGCCATTCGCCATCATTTCTCATCAATTATAAAAAACAACGGCGGGATAACCGATATCCCGCCTTATTTTAAAATTATACGAAAGGAAATCGTATATGGACGTTTTAACCGCTAAAAAGCTTGTTATAGAAGCAGGCGAAAGACTTGTTGAAACAGGTCTTATCGCAAGAACATGGGGCAACGTAAGCTGCCGTGTTGACGATAAAACATTTGTTATAACTCCCAGCGGAAAGCCCTATATCGGACTTACCCCCGATGATATCGTTGAGGTTGCAATCAACACTCTCGAATGGGGCGGCAACGTTAAGCCCTCATCCGAAAAGGGTATTCATGCCGAGGTTTACAAAGAGCATCCCGAAGCAAATTTTGTTATCCATACCCACCAGAAGGTTGCTTCCGCAGTCAGTGCTCTTTCAACCGGCATCGAAAAGGTTGCAGGCGAAGCTGCAAGCCTTATCGGCAGCGTTGTTCATCTCGGAGGCTACGGTCTTCCCGGCACAAAGAAGCTCAAGAAGGGCGTAACAAGCGCACTCAAGCTCAGCCCCTCAAAGGCTGTAATTATGGCTCACCACGGCGCTCTTTGCTTCGGTAAGGACAGCGAAGAGGCTTTTCAGGTTGCAAGCTCACTTGAAAAGGTTTGCACCGACTATATTCTTGATGCTGCAAAATCAAAGCTCGGTTTAAAATCGGATAATCTTGATGATTTCTGTTCAGAAATTGCAGATAAGCTTACAAAATCCGAAAAAACTGTTGAAATTGATAATTCAATGCTGTATAATAGTACATGCAACAGAGAGAGCGGCGAAATTGTTTTCACAAACAAGGCTGACGGCTCTGAGCTTACAATGGAACTCAACGGCGCGGCATCGGCTATCGGCGAGTCGGCAGAGGTTATGCTTGCTCATAAGGATATCTACGAAGCCTGCCCCAAATTCAATAATATAATTCATAATACTTCAAGCGAGGTTGTTGCCGTTTCCAGACTCGGCAAAACAATGAAGCCTCTGCTTGATGACTTTGCTCAGATTTGCGGTCCTACCGTTAAATGCGCAAAAACTCCCGAAAAAGCTGCAAAGAAAATCAAGAATAAGAATGCAGTTCTTATCAAGGATATGGGCGCACTTTGCTGCGGTGCCAACGAAGGCGACGCACAGGCGGTTGACATGATTATGAGCAAAAGCGGCCTCACCTTGCTCACCTCAAAGGTTTTCGGCAAGACGAAGGCAATCAACCCCGCCGAAGCATGGCTTATGAGAATAGTTTATACTCTCAAGTATTCCAAGCAGGCGGAGAAATGATATAAAGTGAATGGAATAATCCTAACCGTGATTTTCACGGGCAGATTTCCGCTCACTCATCGTTAAAATACTCGTAAATCCACAAAGGATTTGCTCCGTTTTGTGCCTTGATTGACCAAAAATCTTCTCCGTGAAAATTCTTCGACCCGAAAGCGAAGAATTTTCAGACGATTTTTGGTTGTTGAGGTTGCAGGAAGGCTAACGCCTTTCAATGCCGAAACTCCGAAAAGCGGCGAAAAGACTCGCATTCGGGCAGGTTCGGACTATTACATTCACTTTACTTTGACCACTACCATCTTTTGTCCCCCCCGTTTTATACGAGAAAAATCCGAGGCTGCGATGCCTCGGCTTTTTCTTTATACGGGGAATTTTTTATATATAAACCCTTTACAAATTCCTTTTTTTGTTACATAATATACTATGTATAATTATACAGAGAAAGAGGAAAAGAAAATGAAAGGAAATCCGCCTCCGATGCCCCCAGAGCAGACGAAAAATTCAATGAAAAAGAATATTTCGCTCATCAAGAGATTTTTTCCGTATCTCAAAAAGCATCTCGGCACCGAAGCGCTTGTGCTTTGCTGCGTTGCCGTAACGGCTGCGTGCGATATAGCTCTGCCGCTTATCGTTCGTGAAATCACCAATGCGGGTGTTGAGGATATAGCATCGCTTACCCTCAAAAGAATTCTCGGAATCTGCCTGTTTTATGTCGGCTTCAAAGCAATTGCTTGCCTTGCAAGCTATTGCCAGTCGTATTACGGCCACATAATGGGCATTAAAATCGAAAACAAAATGCGTGAGGATATGTTTGACCATCTCCAAAAGCTTTCCTTCACATTTTTCGATAACACAAAGGTCGGTCAGCTTATGAGCCGCATGACCTCCGACCTTTTCGATGTTGCCGAATGGGCGCACCACTTCCCCGAAATGGTGTTTATGACGGTTGTCAAATTCCTTGCAAGCTTCTTTATTTTTGCTTCAATGGATTGGCGTCTTGCGGTGTGCGTTTTTGCAATGATGCCGTTTATGATAATTCTCACAAAGAAAACACGCACAAAAATGCGTGATACCTTCCGTCAGAGCCGCCATCAGGTCGGCGAAATCAATGCCAGAATTGAGGACAGCCTCCTCGGCGTAAGAGTTGTCCGCTCCTTTACCAATGAAAAAACCGAAAAGGATAAGTTTTCAAAGGGCAACAAGGAATATGTCAAAATTAAAAATAAGAGCTACAGATATATGTCCAAATTCCACGCAACCGTAACAATGATTGACGGCACGATGTATATTGCGGTTGTGGGAGTCGGCGCATATTTCATGCACCGAGGCATTACCTCTCCCGGCGATTTTACCGCAAGCCTTCTGCTTGTTTCCACTCTTCTCGGTTCAATCCGTTCAATCGTTGATTTCAGCGAGCAGTTCAGCAGAGGCATAACGGGTATTGAACGCTTTGCGGAT
The DNA here is from genome assembly GCA_017466365.1 of Clostridia bacterium. Taxonomy (GTDB): domain Bacteria; phylum Bacillota; class Clostridia; order Oscillospirales; family Acutalibacteraceae; genus CAG-177. Next base: position 144,323 of record JAFTUG010000011.1, read on the forward strand.
ATTATGGACGAAGAGCCCGATATCATTGACAGCCCTGATGCGGTTGAAATCACCGATGTAAAAGGCGATATCGTTTTCAAGGATGTTTCGTTCAGCTATGTAAAAGGCGAGAAAACAATTCTTAACCACCTTGATTTGCATATCCCGAGCGGCTCAAACGTTGCGCTTGTGGGACCGAGCGGTGGTGGCAAAACAACGCTCTGCAATCTCATTCCGAGATTTTATGAGGCAGAGAGCGGCGAAATCCTGCTTGACGGCAAGAATATCAAGGATATAACCCTTCGTTCGCTTCGCTCGAATATCGGCGTTGTTGCACAGGATGTATACCTTTTCTCCGGCACAATCCGTGATAATCTTATTTACGGCAAGCCCGATGCAACCGAAGAAGAGATTATTGAAGCAACCAAAAAGGCGGGCGCATATGACTTTATCAGCGCACTCCCCAACGGCTTTGATACATATATCGGCGAAAGAGGCGTAAAGCTCTCGGGCGGTCAGAAGCAGAGAATCTCAATTGCGAGAGTTTTCCTCAAGAATCCTCCCGTGCTTCTGCTTGACGAAGCAACATCTGCACTCGATAACGAGAGCGAAAAGCTTGTTCAGGAATCGCTTGAACGCCTTGCCGAGGGCAGAACAACCCTCACCATCGCCCACCGTCTTACAACCATCCGCAATGCCGATGAAATTATCGTTCTCACCGAAGACGGCATCGCAGAGCACGGTTCACATTCCGAGCTGATGCAAAAGGGCGGAATTTACAGTAATATGTATAGTATGTATGCAATAATGTAATTTTTTGTTTTCCAATCCTCCGTCATTTTCTCACGAAAATGCCACCTCCTTTGCCAAAGGAGGCTGAGAAACAGAAAGCTGTTGTTTGGGCTCCTTAGAAAAGGAGCTGTCCGTAGGACTGAGGATTGATAAAAGGTGTATTATGAATAAAAGACTTCCGAGAAACAAGGAATTGAAAAACTTTTCAACAGCTTTAAGAAACAATGCTACGGCAGAAGAGAACAAGCTTTGGTACGAGTTTTTGAGAATATATCCTGTCCGTTTCAACAGACAAAGAATAATCGGAAGCTATATAGTTGATTTTTATTGTGCAAAAGCAAAAATTGTTGTTGAACTTGACGGTTCACAGCATTATGAAAACAAAGGAATTAAATCGGATACAGAAAGAACAAGGTTTTTAGAGAGTCTTGGTTTAAAGGTTATCAGATTTTCAAATCTTGAAGTCAACGAAAACTTTTATGAGGTCTGTACGGTTATAGATTCAGAAATACAAAACAGAACAAGAAAGGAATAAATCTTATGCTCAAAAATATCTCCCCCATCATTTCCCCCGAACTTCTCAAAATTCTTATGGAAATGGGCCACGGCGACGAAATAGTTATCGGCGACGGCAATTTCCCTGCAGCTTCAATCGCACAGCGCCTTGTTCGTCTTGACGGTCACGGAGTTGACGAAATCCTCTCCGCTATTCTCAAGCTCATGCCCCTTGATACATATGTTGACGCTCCCGTTGCTCTCATGGATAACGCAGACCCCTCAAATCCTCCTCCCATCTGGGAAGATTACAAAAAGACAATTCTTGCCGAAGAAGGCGAAAAGAATATTGAGCTTGTTGAGAGATTTGCTTTCTATGACAGAGCAAAGAAGGCTTATGCCGTTATCGCAACGGGCGAAACAGCTATCTATGCCAACATCATCCTCAAAAAAGGCGTAGTTATTCAGTAAAATTTTTATTTAAATAAAATGTTAAAACGAAAAACTGTGGCTTTTGTTTGGGCTTCCTCTGATGAGGAAGCTGGCGCATGGCGCCTGAAGGAGAGAAGATTTTGCGTAACAAAAAATTCATTATGCAACCAACTTTTCTCTCCCTCCGTCTTTTGCTTCGCAAAATCCACCTCCCTCGTCAGAGGGAGGTAAATCGCTGTCCGTAGAATTGATTTCAGTTTTTCAAAGGAGAACACCATGGATAAAAGAGTATTAGCCATTGACTTCGGCGCATCGAGCGGAAGAGCCATTCTCGGCAAATTTGACGGTGAAAAAATAACCCTTGAAGAAGTTCACCGCTTTTCAAACGACCCCGTAAAGGTCGGAAAGACCATGTACTGGGACGTTCTGCGCCTTTTCTATAACATAAAGCAGGGTATCATCAATGCCAAAAATGCAGGTGGTTTTGACAGCATCGGTATTGATACCTGGGGCGTTGATTTCGGTCTTATCGATGAATTCGGCTGCCTTCTCGAAAATCCCGTTCATTACCGTGACGAGCGCACCGTCGGTCTTATCGAAGAATGTGCAGAAACAATCCCAAACAAGGATTTTTATTTCAAAACGGGCATTCAGTTTATGGAGCTTAACACAATCTATCAGCTCTATGCGCTCAAAAAATACCGTCCTCATATTCTCGAAAGAGCAGACAGACTTCTTTTCATGCCCGACCTTTTCGGCTATATGCTCACGGGCAAAATGACAACCGAATATTCAATCGCAACAACCTCACAGATGATTGACCTTGAAACAAAGTCATGGGCAACCGACTATATCGAAAAGCTCGGTATACCCTCAAGGCTTCTCGGCGAAATCGTTCCTTCGGGATCGGTTCTCGGCAAGGTAACAGACGATATCTGCGAGGAATGCGGCATCAAAGATGTTGACGTTATCAGCGTTTGCGGTCACGATACGCAGAGTGCAATAACAGCCGTACCTGCCGAAAGCGAGGATTTTGCTTTCCTTTCAAGCGGCACATGGTCGCTTTTCGGAACAGAGCTTAAAGAACCCATCGTCAACGAAACATCTCTTGCAATGAATGTTACAAACGAGGGAGGCTGCGATTCTTCCGTCGGCTTCCTCAAGAACATAATCGGTCTCTGGCTCATTCAGGAGAGCCGCAGACACTGGAACAGACACGGCAGCGATTATTCATATGCAGACCTTGAAAAGCTCGCTCTTGCAGCAGAGCCCTTCAAGTGCTTTATCGACCCCGATGCGCCCGAATTTGTTCCTCACGGAAACATCCCTGAAAGAGTTCGTGAATATTGCCGCAAAACAAATCAGCCCGTACCAGAAAGCGTTGGCGAGGTTATGCGCTGCATTTATGAAAGCCTTGCTATGAAATACCGCCTCACTATTGATAATCTTGAGGATTGCACGGGCAAGACCTATCCCGTTATCCACGTTATCGGCGGCGGCACAAAGGACACTCTTCTTTGTCAGATGACTGCTTCATCATGCGGAAGAACAGTTATCGCAGGACCTATCGAAGCAACCGTTCTCGGCAATATCGCCGTTCAGCTCATGGCATGCGGTGCAATTGAAAATGTTGCACAGGCAAGAAAAATTGTCAAGGCAAGCGAAAAAACAGTTGAATATTCTCCCGAAAATGCCGATGCATGGTCAGAAGCATACGAGAGATTCAAGAAAGTTGTCGGCGCATAATTCGCAGAAAGCTGTTGTTTGGGCTCCCTCTGACGAACCGCATATCAAGAAGGAGATTATATGTTACCCTACAAAAAATCAAATGTCCCTCTTGCTAAAAATCTGCGAAAAAACATGACACCGTGGGAACGTAAGCTGTGGTATGAGTTTCTTTCGGGATATCCTGTAAGATTTCAACGGCAAAAATCAATCGGCGACTTTATTGTTGATTTTTATTGTGCAAAAGCAAAGCTTGTTATTGAACTTGACGGATCACAGCATTATAATGAAAACGATATGGCAAAGGATAAAATCCGCACGGAAAAGCTTGAAGAATTTGATTTGACCGTTATCCGCATTCCGAATAATGAGATTGATGAGAATTTTTATGGTGTGTGTGAATACATAGATTCTTTTGTTAACAAAAAATAATCTCTCCTTCAGTCCTACGGACAGCTTCCTCGTCAGAGGAAGCCCAAGGGGTAAGCAAGATTTATGCAGAAAATTTTTGAAAAGAAGAAACTTTCTGTATTGGCTCCTTCTGATGAGGGAGCTGGCGCATAGCGCCTGAAGGAGAGAAGATTTTGTGTAACAAAAAATTCATTATGCAACCAACTTTTCTCTCCCTCCGTCTTTTGCTTCGCAAAATCCACCTCCCTCGTCAGAGGGAGGCAAATTAAGCATAAACATTTCAAGTTTATTATTAAAAATAATAATACATATTCTCTATACAGAAAGGAAGATGCTATTATGGCAAAAAGCAGACTTATCGGCGATTATCCCGTAATCGGTATTCGCCCCATCATCGACGGCAGAAGAGGACCCCTCAAGGTAAGAGAATCCCTTGAAGACCAGACCATGAACATGGCAAAGGCAGCAAAGGCTCTCTTTGAGGAAAATCTTCGCTATTCAAACGGCGAACCCGTAAAGGTTGTTATCGCTGACACAACAATCGGCCGTGTTGCAGAAGCAGCAGCTTGCGCAGCAAAGTTCAAGAAGGAGGGCGTTGACATCACTCTTTCCGTTACTCCCTGCTGGTGCTACGGCTCCGAAACAATGGATATGGACCCCACAACAATCAAGGGCGTTTGGGGCTTCAACGCTACCGAAAGACCCGGCGCAGTTTATCTTGCAGCAGTTCTTGCAGCTCATGCACAGAAGGGTCTCCCCGCATTCGGCATCTACGGCAAGGACGTTCAGGATGCTGACGACACAACAATGCCCGATGACGTTAAGGAAAAGCTCCTTCGCTTCGGTAAGGCAGCTGTTGCAGTTGCAACAATGAGAGGCAAGAGCTATCTCCAGATCGGTTCAACCTGCATGGGTATCGCAGGTTCGGTTATCGACCCCGACTTCATCGAAGAATATCTCGGCATGAGAGTTGAATCCGTTGACGAGGTTGAAATCATCCGTCGAATGTCCGAGGGCATCTATGACGAAGCTGAATATCAGAAGGCTCTCGCATGGACAAAGGCAAAGTGCAAGGAAGGCTTCGATAAGAACCCCGAATTCGTCAGAAAGAGCGACGAGCAGAAGGAAAAGGACTGGGAATTCGTTGTTAAGATGATGTGCATTATCAAGGATCTTATGAACGGCAATCCCAACCTTCCCGAAGGCAGAGAAGAAGAAATGGTTGGCCACAATGCAATCGCAGCAGGCTTCCAGGGTCAGAGACAGTGGACAGACTTCTATCCCAATGCTGACTTCGCAGAGGCTCTTCTCAACACTTCATTTGACTGGGAAGGCACAAGAGAGCCCTATATCCTTGCAACAGAGAATGACGTTCTCAACGGCATCGGTATGCTCTTTATGAAATTACTTACCAACAGACCCCAGATGTTTGCAGACGTTCGTACTCACTGGAGTGCAGACGCTGTTAAGAGAGTTACAGGCTATGATATCGAAGGCAAGGCAAAGGATGCAGGCGGATTTATCCACCTTATCAACTCCGGCGCATGCTGCCTTGATGCCTGCGGCGAAGTTAAGGACGAAAACGGTAACGGCGTTATCAAAGAATGGTACAACGTTACCGAAGAGGATGCGGACAAGATTCTTGAAGCTACCACATGGAACGCAGCAGACAACGGCTACTTCAGAGGCGGCGGATATTCTTCACGTTTCCTCACAAGAGCTGAAATGCCCGCAACAATGATTCGTCTTAACCTCGTTAAGGGTCTCGGCCCCGTTCTTCAGATTGTTGAAGGCTGGACAGTTAACCTTCCCGACGAAGTTTCCGATATCATCTGGAAGAGAACAGACTACACATGGCCCTGCACATGGTTCGCACCCAGATGCACAGGCGAAGGCCCCTTCAAGTCGGCTTATGACCTTATGAATAACTGGGGCGCAAACCACGGCGCAATCTCCTACGGCCACATCGGTGCTGATATCATCACAATGGCATCAATGCTTCGTATTCCCGTAGCTCTTCACAACGTTCCCGATGAAAAGATTTTCCGTCCTGCATGCTGGGGCGCATTCGGAACAAAGGACCTCGAAGGTGCAGACTTCAGAGCTTGCGAAAACTACGGTCCCCTTTATAAATAATATCAAATAACAAAAAGGACTTTCGCGGGTTTTGTTCCGCGCAAGTCCTTTTCTGCTTTGGCAAATCAATCTTTGTCCCCGTCGTTTGCCGAGTTGAAATCACAGCTTTTCACGCTTGAAATACTTATTGCAACTATTATTACAAGTAGCAATGCCATGATAAACACCATCTTTTTTGTCCCCTTTTTTGTTCTTCTGTATATATAGTGTCGAAAAGAGGGGTTTTTGTTGCATAAAAAATAAAAGAGCCGATGCACGGCTCTTTTTGGTTTTATTTTATAATTTCGTTTGCTATCGGCTTTTTGGCAAATTCAACGATATCCTTACCAAGGCTTACGGCAGTCCATATTTTCATGTATGCGGAAATATATGTGCCGAAAGGCAGGGGGATTATGCCCATTTCGTCAAAAAGCTTTGTGCTTTCATAGTTTATTCCGGGAAGAACGTTTGCAACAAAAACGGGAATGCTTTTCTCCTTTGCCCTTTTGCAGAAGCTTCGCAATGCAGAACTTGCCGTGTTGAGCGTTGCGGAATGATAAGGCTTAATAAGAACAGCCTTTATGCCGTCAAGAGAATAAGCAAAGCTGTCGCCGGGGCGACTGTCAATAACAAGGATATCCGAAGACTCGGTAAAAGGAATAAATCCCAATCCATTGCAGTTAACCGCAACGGTTTTACCCGTGTTGATTATTTTTTTGCCGTCATATGAAGCATACGGAAAACCGTCAATGCTGAATATATTTGCGCTGCATTCGCTGTGCTGAAATATATGGGAAGCAATATGGATGTCCGCAAATTCCCTGTTGTCATTTTTATAAGAAACAAAAATACCGCCCGCCGGTTTGCTTCGTATAAACTCAACCGCCGCTTTGAAGTTGGCATGTCCGTTCGTTCTTTCGTCCTCAAGAGGATAATCCGAAGAAACAAGAACAACGGGGATATCGCATCCGCAAACCGAGTATTCAAGAGCCGCTGCGGTGTATTGCAGAGTGTCTGTTCCGTGAGTGACAATAATCCCGTCATAATCGCCCTCAAGAGCGCTTATGACCTCTTTTTGCAGCATGTTAATTTCAGCGGCAGATAAATTTTCGCTCAAAACCGTATAGGGTGCCTTTGTTTCAAAAATAACATCATCAGGTGATTGATAAGTGTTTATCAGGGTGTATTTTGAATTGCTGTCAGTGGAAAGCCAGCCTTCTTTAACGACGCATCCGATTGTTCCGCCCGTAAAAATAACAAGAATTTTCATGTTAGTCCCTTTCGATTATTTATGGTTATTGAAATTACGATATGTAGGAATTATTTTGTTTTTAATTCAAACACGCATCTTGTTTTAAATTTACTTTTTAACGGACACTCAACACAGGTAAGCTCAACCTCGACAGAGTTTAAAAGTGTTTCAACAACTCCTGAAGAATAGCCGCGAATAAAAGAGCAGATTTTTCTTTTCTTTTTATGATCAACAATAAAAGGCTCGTTTATGCAGATTTTTCCGTTAAGGCAATCGTTTTCTTCGTCGATAAACAGATTTGAGGAGAAATGTCCCCAACCAACAGCTGAATCGAATTCACACCACTTATTGATTTTCATTTTGATATCCTCAAATGAATACCCGGTGTCCCATTGATTGTTTATTCTTTCGGCAAAGTTTTTGCCACTGACATAACCGCTTTCAAAAAAGATATTTTCAGCTTCTTCGCTTCCTGCAAGAGACTCAACCTTCTCATAAATACCGCCCATCATGCTTACAAATGTATCTGTTCTGAAGCTTACATTTCTTTGATGATCCTTGGGATTGACCATTATGCCTCTTTCAGGATAATAATCAAAAACGGTGGTTTTGGATAAGTCCTCGCGCTCGTTTTTTACGGGGTTCGGTTCTTTGACACGAAGTGTAGTGGGGATATACTTTGAAACCTCATTGAGAATATCAGAAAAATAGACTTGAGGATTATCGGGATATGCAATAATCCAATGCTTTCTGCCTAAATAATATCTGTAATCATCAATCAGCTCAAAATCTTCGATGAAGACGGGAAGCAAAGTCTTTTTCTTCTCGAAAATCACATCAACTTCATTGAGAACATGTTCGGATTCATTTATCGCCTTTGATGCAATAAGCAAAACAGCAGAACTCTTGTCAATAGCATCAATCAAAGCGGATGCATAGGGTTTTCCGCCGTCTATATCTCTGGGCGCAATAAAACATGATATATCATGTTTTTCAAGATACTCCATCAATTGATATGCAATAGTTTTATCATGACTCGAATAGCTTATAAATATCTTCTTCATACACATACCCTGACCCATAAAATCAAATTTTTTAATAAAATTATTCTTCTATTCTGTGACCGTCCTTGAATTTAACCTTGCCGATGAAGGGGATTTTGAGGAATCCGTCAAATTCGTCACCGTCAAAAGTGATGGTTAATTCAACGTCTTTGCCGGGGAGAAGAGATGTTCCTGCAACGGCATAAATAGAATCGCCGTCCTCTTCAACGCTCTTGATTTCGATATCGGGAATTTCAATTCCGGGAATATCAAGCTCAAAGCCGTATTCACCGTTATTGTCAAAAACGTTTATCTTAACTTCGCCCGAAAAAAACATTGTGTTAACATTACAAGCCCATTTGCCGAGACCAATCATAATTATTTCTCCTTTCGCATTTCGATATTAAATTTATTCTACCATATTTAATCTGTTATGGCAAGAATTTTTATTTTCTGTCCGTTGGGGAGAATAATTATACCCACCACATTATATTGTGGTGTTAATTATATATTATATATACATTTTATATATATGCTTTTGCGGCGGACATCGGTTCAATGCGTTAAAGCACCAAAACCCTTGATATACTTAGGTTTTCGGGCAAAAAAATTTCAAAAAAATTGTAAAAAAGGTATTGACATTGTTGACATATGATGTTATTATAACAAAGCACGGTTTCTGGAAAAGGGGTTAGTATGCCCGAAAGCAACAGAAAACCATGCAGATATGCGTTGATGCAGGAGGTGGCCGCTCGTCGAAGCGGGAAATTTCTGCGGAGTATGTCCGATTTTAAACCGGGCGATTTGTGTCCTTGCTTAAGGTCTGCCGTTCCCGGGCAGCCTTGTTGCGGGGATAACTATGTGCAAATGCGAAAGCTACCCGGAAATATGTTTTTCCGGTTTTTAAAATCGGACGGGTTGAAACACCCGGGTCGGTTTTCACGAATTTGCAGCCCGCCAATTTTTTAAGGAGGCGTTCCACATGGCAGTTAAGGGAAAAATCAGAATCAGACTCAAGGGCTATGACCACAGCCTTGTTGACAAGGCAGCGGAAAAGATAGTTGAGACAGCAAAGAGAACAGGCGCTCAGGTATCAGGTCCCGTTCCCCTTCCCACAGAGAAGGAAGTCGTAACCATTCTTCGTGCTGTTCACAAGTATAAGGACAGCCGCGAACAGTTTGAGCAGAGAACACACAAAAGGCTTATCGACATTATCAGACCCTCAGCTAAGACAGTTGAAGCTCTGACAGGTCTTGAGCTTCCCGCAGGTGTTGAAATCGAAATTAAGCTTTAATTTCAACATATGCAGGTCATGTTGGTCTGAAAAGGATCAACCAATAACCTAACAGGAGGAAAGCAATATGCAGAAAGCACTCATCGGCAAGAAGATCGGTATGACACAGATCTTCGACGAAAAGGGAAATGTAGTTCCCGTAACAGTAGTTGAAGCAGGCCCCTGCACAGTCGTTATGAAGAAGACAATCGAAAACGACGGTTATGAAGCAGTACAGCTCGGCTTCGGCGACGTAAAGGTTCAGCGTGTGAACAAGCCCATGATGGGCCACTTCAAGAAGGCTGACGTAGCTCCCAAGAAGACACTCAAAGAGTTCAAGCTCGAAGGTGATCTCAATGTGGGCGACACAATCAAGGCAGACATCTTTGCAGCAGGCGACAAGGTTGACGTTGCAGGCACAAGCAAGGGTAAAGGAACTGCCGGTTCAATCAAGAGATGGAACTTCTCAAGACTCAAGGAATCCCACGGTACCGGTCCTGTTGCAAGACATGCAGGTTCACTCGGTGCTTGCTCCGACCCCTCAAGAGTTTATAAGGGAAAGAAGCTTGCAGGTCACCTTGGCTGCGAAAAAGTTACCATTCAGAATCTTGACGTAGTTAAAGTAGACGCAGAAAACAACCTCATCGCTATCAAGGGCGCCATCCCCGGCCCCAAGGGCGGCATCGTTGTTATCCGCAACTCAGTTAAAGCATAAGGAAAGGAGTAGAGAATAATGGCTAAAGTTAAAGTTTTTGACATGGCAGGTAAGGCACTTGCTGATATGGAACTTGCAGACAGCATTTTCGGTATCGAGCCCAGCATTCCCGCTATGCATCTCTGCGTAGTCAGCTACCTTGCAAATCAGCGTCAGGGTACACAGTCTACTCTTACCAGAGCAGAAGTAAGCGGCGGCGGAAAGAAGCCCTGGAGACAGAAGGGTACAGGCCGCGCAAGACAGGGTTCAACAAGAGCTCCCCAGTGGTATCACGGCGGTATCGCTCACGGACCCAAGCCTCGTGATTATCACAAGGACGTAAACAAGAAGGTAAGAAGACTTGCTATCAAGTCAGCTCTCTCTGCAAAGCTTGCAGACAACGAGCTTATCGTTCTTGAAAGCCTTGCTCTTGATGCAATCAAGACAAAGGAAATCGTTAAGGTTGTTAACGCACTTGAAACAGGCAAGAAGGTTCTTTTCGTTCTTCCCGAGAAGAATGATATCATCTATCGTTCAGCTCGCAACATTGCAGGCGTTAAGACAACTCTTGCTTCAACACTCAACGTTTATGACCTCCTTAACTGCGACACAGTTGTAGTTCTTAAGGATGCCGTAAGCAAGATCGAGGAGGTTTACGCATGAGCAGATTAGCACAGGATATCATCCTCCGTCCCATCATCACAGAAAACAGCATGGACGGCATTGCAGACCGCAAGTACACCTTCGAGGTTGCCAAGGATGCAAACAAGATTGAGATTGCAAAGGCAGTTGAAGAGCTTTTTGATGTTAAGGTTGCAAAGGTTAACACCATCAACGTTGACGGCAAGCTCAGAAGATACGGCCGTTTTGAGGGCTTCACAGCTTCAAAGAAAAAGGCAATCGTTACTCTTACCGAAGACTCCAAGACAATCGAGTTCTTCGACGGTATGATGTAATCACTACTTTATAAAGTATAAAATAAAGTAACCAAAATCCGGCGGTAAAGTATGGAGAATGACATTGCTCCGCAAAGCCGCTATAAGGAGAGTGTAGAAAAATGTCTATTAAGGTTTATAAGTCGACCACTAACGCAAGACGTAACATGTCGACTACAGATTATTCCGAGCTCTCAAAGGTTGCTCCCGAAAGAAGCCTTCTTGTTTCTCTCAAGAAGAACAGCGGACGTAACAGCTACGGAAGAATCACCGTTCGTCATCGCGGCGGCGGAATGAGAAGAAAGTATCGTCTTATCGATTTCAAGAGAGATAAGTTTGATATTCCCGCAACGGTTGCAAGCATCGAATACGATCCCAACCGTTCAGCTTTCATCGCACTTCTTCAGTATGAAGACGGCGAGAAGAGATACATCCTTCAGCCCGCAGGCTTGAAGGTAGGCGATACCGTTGTTGCCGGCACAGGCGCCGACATCAAGGCAGGTAACGCACTTCCCCTCACCAACATCCCCGTTGGTACAGTTGTTCACAACGTTGAGCTCTATCCCGGCAGAGGCGGCCAGCTTGCAAGAGCAGCAGGTAACTCCGCTCAGCTTATGGCTAAAGAAGGCGCTTATGCACTTCTCAGACTTCCCTCGGGCGAGCTTCGCAATGTTCCTGCAAACTGCATGGCTACAATCGGCCAGGTAGGTAACGTTGACCACGAAAACGTTAAAATCGGTAAGGCAGGACGTAAGCGTCACATGGGCTGGAGACCTACAGTTCGCGGTTCGGTAATGAACCCCTGCGATCACCCCCACGGCGGTGGTGAAGGTAAGGCTCCCATCGGCAGACCCGGTCCTGTTACACCTTGGGGCAAGCCCGCTCTCGGTTACAAGACCAGAAACACCAAGAAACAGTCCGACAAGCTTATCGTAAAGCGTCGTAACGACAAGTAAGTGAAAGGAGCAGATAATAATGGGCAGAAGCGTTAAAAAAGGACCTTTTGTGCAGCCTAAACTGCTCGAAAGAGTTCAGAAGATGAACGAAAACGGTGAAAAGCAGGTTCTTAAGACCTGGAGCCGTTCATCCACAATCTTCCCCGACTTTGTCGGCCACACATTTGCTGTTCACGACGGACGTAAGCACGTTCCTGTTTATGTAACAGAAGACATGGTAGGCCACAAGCTCGGTGAATTTGCACCTACAAGAACCTTCAGAGGTCATGCAGGTTCAAAAACATCAAACAACGGTAAATAATCGGCGAAAGGAGTGTATTAATAATGTCAGATATGGCAGTTGCAACAGCAAAAGCAACTTATATCCGTATTGCGCCCCGCAAGGTTCAGATTGTGCTTGATCTCATCCGCAATCAGCCTGTTGAAAAGGCAATGGCTATTCTCAAGTACACGCCGAAGGCCGCGTGTGAACCCTTGATGAAGCTTTTAAAATCAGCAATCGCAAATGCTGAAAACAATAATAATATGGACGTTAGCCGTCTTTACGTTGCAGAATGCAGCGTAAGCCAGGGTCCTACTCTCAAGAGAATCAGACCCAGAGCACAGGGCAGAGCTTTCCGTATAAACAAGAAGACATCTCACATCACCCTTGTGCTCAAGGAAATGGAATAAGCAAGGAGGAGGTTAAACAATGGGACAGAAAATTAATCCTACCGGTTTAAGAATCGGTGTTATTAAGAACTGGGAATCTCGCTGGTATGCAGCTCCCAACAAGTTCGCTGATAATCTTGTTGAAGATTACGAACTTCGTGAGTACCTTCTCGAGAAGCTTGCTCCCGCAGGCGTTCCCAAGGTTGAAATTGAACGTGACGCAAAGCGCGTTTATATCAACATCCACTGTGCAAAGCCCGGTATGGTTATCGGCAGACAGGGCGCAGAAATCGAAAAGCTCAAGAGCCTTTGCGAAAAGAAGCTCGGCGGCAAAGAGGTTTCCCTCAACATCATCGAAATCAAGCAGCCCGACCTTAACGCACAGCTCGTAGCTGAAAGCATTGCTTCACAGCTCGAAAGACGTGTTTCCTATCGCCGTGCTCTTAAGCAGGCAATCGGCAGAGCAATGAAGCTCGGCGCAAGAGGTATCAAGATTCAGGCTTCAGGCCGTCTTGCAGGCGCTGAAATCGCTCGTTCGGAAACTTACAAGGAAGGTACAATTCCCCTTCAGACAATCAGAGCAGACATTGACTACGGTTTTGCAGAGGCAAAAACAACCTACGGCAGAATCGGTGTTAAGGTTTGGCTTTACAGAGGCGAAGTTCTTCACGAAACAAGAAGCAACTCACGCCCCAGAAGACGCAGAGAAGGAGGTAACAAGTAATGCTTTTACCTAAGCGCGTTAAGCACAGAAGAGTGCAGAGAGGCAGACTTAAGGGTAAGGCTACCAGAGGTAACAAGATTGCTTACGGTGATTTTGGTCTTGTAGCACTTGAACCCGCATGGATTACCTCAAACCAGATCGAAGCAGCCCGTATCGCTATGACAAGATACATCAAGAGAGGCGGTAAGGTTTGGATTGATATATTCCCCGATAAACCCATCACAGAGAAACCCGCTGAAACACGAATGGGTTCAGGTAAAGGTTCTCCCGCATATTGGGTAGCAGTTGTTAAGCCCGGCAGAGTAATGTTTGAAATCGCCGGTGTTGACAGAGCACTTGCTCAGGAAGCTATGCGTCTCGCAGCTATGAAGCTTCCTATCAAATGCAAATTTGTAACTAAAGAAGAAATGGGTGGTGAGCAGTAATGAAAGCCAGTGAAATCAGAAAACTTTCCGCCGCAGAGCTGGATGCTAAGCTTGTAGAGCTGAAGGATGAGCTGTTTAAATTGCGCTTTCAGCAGGCCGTAAACCAGCTCGACAACCCCATGCGAATCAGTGCCGTTAAAAAGGATATCGCTCGTATTAAGACAGTACAGAGAGATATCGAACTCCACGGCACTAAGGCGTAAGGAAAGGGAGGTTAAAGTTCAATGGAAAGAAACCTCAGAAAAACTCGCGTTGGTATTGTTACCAGCGATAAGATGGATAAGACCGTAGTTGTTTCCGTTAAGGACAAGGTCAAGCATCCTCTCTATAAGAAGATCATCAACAACACTTATAAGCTTAAGGCACACGATGAAAACAACGAGTGCGGCATGGGCGACAGAGTGCTTGTTATGGAAACCCGTCCCCTGTCCAAGGACAAGAGATGGCGTGTAGTTGAAATCATTGAGAAGGCTAAATAATTTAGCCGTTATGTAAGGAGGAAAACACTGTGATACAGCAGCAGAGTTACCTCAAGGTTGCCGATAACACCGGCGCGAAGGAAATCATGTGCATTCGCGTTCTCGGCGGTTCCGGCAGGAGGTATGCCAATATTGGCGACGTCGTTGTTGCTTCTGTTAAAAAGGCAACACCCGGTGGCGTAGTAAAAAAAGGCGATGTTGTAAAAGCGGTAGTAGTACGCACCGCAAGCGGCCTTCGCCGTGACGACGGAACTTACATTCGCTTCGATGAGAATGCAGCCGTCATCATTAAAGAAGATAAAAACCCCAGAGGTACCCGTATCTTTGGACCAGTAGCCAGAGAGCTTCGTGAAAAGGATTACACAAAGATTCTTTCACTCGCTCCCGAAGTACTTTAATCGGAGGTGCTATGATGAGTAAGATGCATGTTAAAAAAGGCGACGAAGTCGTAGTAATCAACGGTAAGTACAGAGGCAAGAGAGGCAAGATTGTTGAAGCAAGCCCCTCAGAAGGCAAAGTTATCGTAGAAGGCGTTAACATTGTTACAAAGCATGTTAAGCCTCGCAAGATGGGTGAGCCCGGCGGCCTTATTAAGGCTGAAAGCGCACTCTATGCTGACAAGGTTCAGCTTATCTGCCCCAAGTGCGGCAGACCCACAAGAACCGGTCACAAGATCAATTCCAAAGGCAAGAAGGTTCGTACTTGCAAGAAGAGCGACTGCCTTGCAGAGTTTGAATAATAAGGGAGGACATAACAAATGGCAGCAAGATTAAAAGAAATGTATGTCAATGATGTTGCACCTGCTCTTATGAAGAAGTTTGAATATAAGAGTGTTATGCAGATCCCGAAGCTCGAAAAGATCGTTATCAACGTTGGCTGCGGCGAAGCAATTGCTAACTCAAAGGTTCTTGATGCAGTTGTTTCAGACCTTAAGCAGATCACAGGCCAGACACCTGTTCTCTGCAAAGCAAAGAAGTCAGTTGCTAACTTCAAGCTCCGTGAAGGCATGACCATCGGTGCAAAGGTTACACTCCGTGGTGAAAGAATGTATGAGTTTATCGACAGACTCTTCAATCTCGCTCTCCCCAGAGTTCGTGACTTCAGAGGAATCAACCCCAACTCATTCGACGGAAGAGGCAACTACTCAATGGGTATCAAAGAGCAGCTCATCTTCCCCGAAATCGATTACGATAAGATTGACAAAGTCAGAGGCATGGACATCTGCTTTGTTACAACAGCTAATACCGACGAAGAAGCCAGAGAACTTCTTGCTCTCATGGGCGCTCCGTTCTCAAGATAAGGAGGGATTACCGTGGCAAAAACATCAATGAAAGTTAAGCAGGCACGCCCTGCAAAGTACAGCACAAGAGCGTACAACAGATGTAAGATCTGCGGCAGACCTCACGCTTATCTTCGCAAGTACGGCGTTTGCCGTATCTGCTTCAGAGAGCTGGCTCATGCAGGTCAGATTCCCGGCGTTAAGAAAGCAAGTTGGTAATTGAGCAATTGCAAAAGGAGGTAAAACAGTATGCAAATTACTGATTCCATCGCTGATATGCTGACTCGTATCCGTAATGCGAATGCGGCAAAGCACGACACAGTGAAGGTTCCCGCATCCAACATGAAGAAAGCGATTGCTCAGATTCTTGTTGATGAGGGATATATCAAATCATACAAGGTTGAGGATGACGGAAAGCAGGGCATGATCGAAATCGCTCTCAAGTACGGTCCCAACAAGTCTCAGGTTATCACCGGCCTCAGAAGAGTTTCAAAGCCCGGTCTGAGAATTTACACAAACTGTGAGGATATGCCCAGAGTTATGAAGGGCATCGGCATTGCCATCCTCTCAACATCCAAAGGCGTTATGACTGACAAGGACGCACGCAAGGCCAACGTTGGCGGCGAAGTTCTTGCATTTATCTGGTAAGGAGGTGCCGTAAATGTCACGTATAGGCAAGAAGCCCATCGAAATTCCCGCAGGCGTTGATGTACAGATTGACGGCACACTTATCACCGTTAAGGGTCCCAAGGGTACTCTTTCAAGAAATGTACATCCCAACATGATCGTTGAAAAGGACGGCAACACAATTACCGTTAGCCGCCCCAATGATGATAAGATGAACAGATCACTTCATGGTCTTACAAGAACTCTTATCAATAACATGGTAGTCGGCACAAACGAGAGCTACAAGAAGGAGCTCGAAGTTAACGGTGTCGGTTACCGTTGTGAAGTAAAGGGAAACGTTCTTACACTTAAGATCGGTTATTCACACGATGTTGTTATGACCGCTCCCGAAGGTGTAACAATTGAAGTTCCCAACCCCAACAAAGTCGTTGTATCAGGCCCCGACAAGCAGGTCGTAGGACAGTTTGCCGCTAATATCCGCGAAAAGCGTCCTCCCGAACCCTACAAGGGCAAGGGCATCAAGTATGTTGATGAATACATCCGTCGCAAGGAAGGCAAGGCCGGTAAAGGCAAATAATTATCCGCTCGGTCACAGAACCGAACACTGCAAAGTCGAAATAAGGAGTGAAAAATTATGGTTAACAGACCGGACAGCAATAAGGCAAGACAGACTCGCCATAAGAGAGTCCGTGCTAAGATCTCTGGTACTGCAGAGTGTCCTCGCCTTAATGTATTCCGCTCCCTCCAGAATATCTATGCTCAGCTGATTGACGACGTTAAGGGTGTAACCCTTGTGTCCGCTTCAACAGTTGAAAAGGATTTCGAGGAATACGGCGGAAACAAGTCCGCTGCTCACAAAGTGGGCGAATTATTGGCAAAACGTGCCGCTGAAAAAGGCATCGAAAACTGCGTTTTCGACCGTGGCGGCTATATCTATCACGGCCGTGTTAAGGAACTGGCCGACGGCGCCCGTGAGGGTGGCCTCAAGTTCTAAGAAGGGGAGGAATACTTTTGGCTAAGATTGATGCATCGGCATATGAGCTCACAGAGCGCGTAGTAGCCATTAACCGTGTTTCCAAAACCGTAAAGGGCGGTCGTATTTTTAAGTTTGCGGCTATCGTAGTAGTCGGCGACGGCAACGGCATTATCGGTTTCGGACTTGGCAAGTCAGGCGAAGTTCCTGACGCTATCCGTAAGGGTATTGAAGACGCTAAGAAAAACCTTATGAAGGTTGCTCTTAAGGGTTCAACAATTCCCCACGAAATCATCGGTAAGTTCGGAGCAGGCGTTGTTCTTCTCAAGCCCGCTGCACCCGGTACCGGCGTTATCGCAGGCGGCCCCGTTCGTGCGGTTGTTGAAACAGTAGGTATCAAGGATATCCGTACAAAGGCTCTTCGTTCAAACAATCCTACTAACGTTGTAAGAGCTACTATTGACGGACTTTCAAAGCTTCGCAATGTTGAAGAAGTTGCTGCTATCCGCGGCAAATCAGCAAAAGAAATTTTAGGTTAAGGAGGGCGGATTAAAATGGCAGATATTCAGGTAAAGCTCGTTAAGAGCCTTATTGGAAGCACCAAGCCCCAGATCGCAACCGCCCATGCACTTGGTCTTCATAAAATCGGCGACGTTTCAGTTCAGCCGGACAACGCTGCTACTCAGGGCAAGGTAAGAAAGATTTCTCACCTTGTTGAGACCAGCGAGCAAGGAGGTGCAAACTAATGAAGTTGCACGATCTCTCACCCGCAGCAGGCTCATCAAAAGAGCGTAAGCGTATCGGCCGCGGTCCCGCATCAGGTCAGGGTAAAACAGCCGGTAAGGGTCATAAAGGTCAGAAGGCACGTGCAGGCAGAGGTATGCGTGCCGGCTTTGAAGGCGGTCAGATGCCCCTTCAGAGAAGAATCCCCAAGAGAGGATTCAACAACATCTTTGCAACAGAGATGGCAATAACCAATATTGCTACACTTGATAAGTATTTCGAGGACGGTGCTACCGTTACAATCGACGCTCTTATTGAGAAAGGCATCGTTAAAAAGACTTTGGACGGCGTCAAGATTTTGGGTAATGGCGAAATTTCGAAGAAGCTCACCGTTCAGGCAAATGCTTTTTCAGATAGCGCTAAATCAAAGATCGAAGCTGCCGGAGGAAAGGCAGAGGTGATCTAAACATGCTTCAGACAATTGTTAATGCATGGAAAATCGCCGACCTTCGTAAGAAGATGCTCTTTACGGCATTGATCGTTCTCATCTTCAGAATCGGTTCGGCAATCCCCGTACCTTTCACAGACATCGGTGAGTCAGGCATTATTTCTGACCCCAATGCCGGTACATTTATGAACTATCTTGCTATGATGACAGGTGATGCATTCACATACGGAACAATTTTCGCTATGTCAATCACACCCTACATCAACAGCTCGATTATCATGCAGCTGCTCGCAGTTGCAATTCCCGCCCTTGAGAGACTTCAGAAGGAAGGCGAAGAAGGACGCAAGAAGATTGCTTCCATCACTCGTTTTGTAACAATCGGTCTCGGTCTTCTCCAGAGTACCGCTTATTACTTCTATCTTCGTTCACAGGGCTACCTTGTTGAGAGTGCAGCAGGCAAAGGCATTGCAGCTGTATTCGCAGCAATCGTTATCATCCTTTGCTTCACCGCAGGTACCGCACTTATCATGTGGCTCGGTGAACGCATCAATGAAAAGGGTATCGGCAACGGTATTTCAATCATACTCTTTGCAGGTATCGTTTCAAGAATTCCTACTCTCGCAGCAACACTCTTCGGAAGCACAGGTTATTTCAGCCACGGCGGACCTTACTACTTCCTTTCACCCCTCGTTGCTGCTATCCTCGTTCTGATGATTGCTTTCATCGTTTGGATGGATAACTCCGAGAGAAGAATTCCCGTACAGTATGCCAAGAGAGTTGTAGGCAGAAAGATGTACGGCGGCCAGAGCACACATATCCCCATCAAGGTTAATATGTCAGGTGTTATGCCCGTTATCTTCGCTTCTTCAATTCTTTCACTTCCTCCCACAATCGAGATGTTCGTTTCATCAAAGATTAAGGAAGGCGGTTTCTGGGATAGTTTCTTCGGAATCTTCTCCTATGAACATTGGTCATACTCAATCATTTATTTCGTATTCATCATTGCTTTCGCATATTTCTATGCAAGCATTCAGTACAACCCCATTGAAATGTCCAAGAATATCCGTGATAACGGCGGTTCAATCCCCGGCATTCGTCCCGGTGAACCCACATCAAGATATATCGGCAAGGTTATCAACAGACTCACCCTTCTCGGTGCTCTGCTTTTGAGCGTAGTTGCTCTCTTCCCGATTATCTTCTCACAGGTAACAACCTTCTTCCTCAATATGTGGCAGGAAGGCGCATCAATGAACGTTTCACTCGGCGGTACATCAATCATCATTCTCGTTGGTGTTGCACTTGAAACAGTTAAGCAGCTCGAGAGCCAGATGATGATGCGTCACTACAAGGGCTTCCTTGATTAATAAGCCCTTCGCAGGCTTCGGCCTGCATTAACGGAGGATTAGCATGATAGTGCTCAAAACAACAAGAGAACTCGGCCTGATGAAAGAGGCATGTGTTATCGCTGCAGGAGCATTAAAGGCAGCGGGTGAGGCAGTTGAGCCAGGTGTTTCAACCGAGGAAATCAACAGAATTGCCCAGAACTTCATAATAAAGAACGGTGCAATACCGACTTTCAAAGGATATCAGGGTTATCCTGCTGCCGCATGCATTTCCATAAACGATGAGGTCATTCACGGCATTCCGAGCAAGAAGCGCATAATCAAAGCGGGCGATATCGTCAGCATTGATGTCGGCGCAACCTTCAACGGCTATGTCGGCGATAATGCCGCCACTTTTGCGGCGGGCGATATTTCGCCCGAAGCACAGCGGCTGTGCGACACAACCAGAGAGAGCCTATATGAAGGCATCAAGGCGGCTGTCGCAGGCGGCAGACTCGGTGACATCGGCTCAACAATCCAAAGGTATTGCGAGGAAAGAGGCTTTTCGGTGGTTCGTGAATTCACGGGTCACGGTGTAGGAAAGCAGATGCATGAGGACCCCAGCGTACCGAATTTCGGCACACCCGGCAGAGGTGTGCGCCTGCTCCCGGGCATGACCATTGCCATTGAGCCCATGATAAATATGGGCGGCGCAGGCATCAGGCAGTTGCCTGACGGTTGGACTATCAAAACAAGGGACGGCTCACTTTCCGCCCACTTTGAGCACACGATAGCCATTACTTCAAACGGCCCCGTGATTCTCACAAAGATTTAAGGTGAGAAAATGTTTGAAAGAGGAACGGTAGTAAGGTCGTCGGCAGGCAGAGATAAAGGAAAGCTGCTCGCAGTTATTCAGGCAGGCGATAAGCTTGTTACTGTCTGCGACGGAAAAGAGAGACCCATTGATAGACCTAAAAGCAAGAATATTCGCCACGTTGAGTATGTCGGAGCTTCCTTAAGCGAAGCTGAGATGGCAACCAACCGAAAGCTGAAAAAAGCACTGGCGAGATTAGATGCAGAAATTAACGGCAACACTTAGGAGGTTACTATGTCTAAGCAGGACATGATCGAGATTGAAGGTACGGTAGTAGAATCATTACCCAACGCAACCTTCCAGGTTGAGTTGGAAAACGGACACAAGATATTGGCTCACATCTCGGGCAAGCTTCGTATGAATTACATCAAGATTCTTCCCGGAGATAAAGTGACGGTCGAAATGTCGCCATACGACCTCACCAAGGGCCGCATTACATGGCGTTCTAAGTAAGTTCAAGGAGGTATTCTAATATGAAAGTCAGACCTTCTGTCAAGAAAATTTGCGAAAAGTGCAAAGTTATTAAGCGCAAGGGAAAAGTAATGGTTATCTGTGAAAATCCCAAGCACAAGCAGCGTCAGGGTTAATCCCGGCGAAAACCAATGTTAATTTGGAGGTGCAACTGACAAATGGCGCGTATTTCAGGTGTTGACCTGCCCAGAGAGAAGAGAATTGAAATTGCTCTTACTTATATCTACGGCATCGGTCGTAAAACTGCCAGCGACATCATCGCAGCAACCGGCGTAGATCCCGACCTTAGAGTTAAGGACATGACCGAAGACGACGTTTCAAAGCTTCGTGATTATATCGAGCATAACCTTACAGTAGAAGGCGATCTCCGCAGAGAAACCGCATTCGATATTAAGAGACTCATCGAAATCGGATGCTACCGTGGCGTTCGTCACCGCAAGGGTCTTCCCGTAAGAGGACAGAGATCAAAGACAAACGCACGTACACGCAAGGGTCCCAAGAAGACCATTGCAAACAAGAAGAAGTAAGTCGAGGAGGGATATTATGGCTAAAGCAGCAAAAAAGACAACAGGTACCCGCAGACGCCGTGAACGCAAGAATATTGAGCGTGGCGCAGCCCATATCCAATCCACCTTTAACAACACTATCGTTACAATCACAGACACCCAGGGTAATGCAGTTTCATGGGCAAGTGCCGGTGAAATGGGCTTCCGCGGCTCCAAGAAATCAACTCCCTTCGCAGCACAGACTGCAGCCGAAACAGCAGCAAAGATTGCTATTGACCACGGCATGAAGACAGTTGAAGTTTATGTTAAGGGCCCCGGTCAGGGTCGTGAAGCGGCTATCAGAGCTTTACAGACAGCAGGTTTGGAAGTTAACATGATTAAGGATGTTACTCCCATTCCTCACAACGGATGCCGCCCGCCCAAGAGAAGGCGCGTGTAACCAGAATAATTTGGAGGTGTAACCAATATGGCAAGATATACAGGTGCTGTATGCAAGCTTTGCCGTCGTGAAGGCAAGAAGCTCTACCTTAAGGGTGAGCGTTGCTACACAGGCAAGTGTGCAATCGAGCGCAGAGCATATGCTCCCGGTCAGCACGGCCAGAGCCGCAAGAAGGCAACTGAATACGGTCTTCAGCTTCGTGCGAAGCAGCAGGCTAAGCGTTACTACGGTATTCAGGAAGGCCAGTTCTATAAGTATTTCCTTATGGCTGAGCGCAAGCAGGGCGTAACAGGTGAAAACCTGCTTCGTATCTGCGAAAGCAGACTTGACAACGTTGTTTATCTTCTCGGCTGGGCTAACTCCAGAGCAGAAGCAAGACAGCTTGTTACTCACGGCCATTATAAAGTAAACGGCAAGAGGGTCAACATTCCTTCATATCTTATCAAGGCAGGCGACGAAGTTGCTATCTGCGATAAGAGCAAGGAAAGCACAAAGATTAAGGCAACAGTTGAAGCTAACGCTTCAAGACCTGTTCCCCAGTGGCTTGACCTCAACGCAGAAGCTCTTACAGGTAAGGTTCTTGCTCTGCCCACTCGTGAGCAGATCATGGTTCCCGTTGAAGAGCATCTTATCGTTGAACTTTATTCAAAATAATGCCTTGCCTGAAATGCCTTTTAAGGCATTTTGGCTCCGCATTGCAGCGACGTACGTTTTTGAATGCATTTTTAAGAGCAGGAGTTTCCTGCCTGTCTAAAAGGAGGGTTTTGAATGATTGGTATTGAAAAGCCCAGAATTGAAACTGCAGAGTTTTCTGAGGACGGAAGATACGGTAAGTTTGTTGTTGAACCCCTCGAAAGAGGCTACGGCACAACTTTAGGTAACAGCTTGAGAAGAGTTCTTCTTTCTTCTCTCCCCGGTTACGCCATCACATCCGTTAAAATCGACGGAATTCTGCATGAATTCAGCACCATCCCCGGTGTTAAGGAAGACGTAACAGAGATTGTTCTCAACCTCAAGAACGTTATCCTCAAGATTCACGGTGACGGTCCCAAAACAATCTATATCGATGCTAACGGTGACGATGAAATCACCGCAGGCAGCATCAAGACCGATTCAGAGGTTGAAATTCTCAACCCCGAGCTTCACATCGCAACTCTCAATTCCGATGCACATGTAAGCATGGAGCTTACATGCGATAAGGGCAGAGGATATGTTTCCGCAGAGAGAAATAAGCAGATGATGCAGCCCATTATCGGTGTTATTGCAATAGATTCAATCTATACACCCGTATTAAAGGTTAACTACACAGTCGAAAACACCCGTGTAGGTCAGATTACCGACTACGATAAGCTGACATTAGAGGTGTGGACAAACGGAACCATCAGCGCTATGGAAGCCGTTTCTCTCGGTGCCAAGATCCTCAACGAGCATCTCAACCTCTTCGGTGACCTCTCAGGTGAGGCATACGATACAGAGGTTATGGTCGTAAAGAGCGACAATGGCAAGGAAAAGGTCCTTGAGATGACCATTGAGGAGCTTGACCTTTCTGTTCGTTCCTTTAACTGCTTGAAGAGAGCGCAGATTAATACGGTTGAAGATTTGATCAACAAGACCGAGGAGGACATGATGAAGGTCCGTAACCTCGGAAGAAAGTCCCTTGATGAAGTTGTTGCAAAGCTCAATTCACTTGGCTTTGACCTTCGCAGGGATGATGAATGATCTTAAGATCCCACTATCGGTAAAGGAGTGTGAACTAAATGCCCGGTACCAGAAAGCTTGGCAGAGCAAGTGACCATCGTAAGTCAATGCTCAGAGGCCTTGTTACCTATCTGCTTGAAAACGGCAGAATCGAAACAACCGTTACAAGGGCTCAGGAAGTTCGCGCAATGGCTGAAAAGATGATCACCATTGCTAAGGACGACTCTCTCCACTCAAAGCGCAAGGTTCTTGCATACGTTACAAAAGAAGACGTAGTTAAGAAGCTCTTTGATGAGATTGCCCCCAAATATAAGGAAGTTAACGGCGGTTATTGCCGTATAATCAAGACAGGTCCCCGTAGAGGCGACGCAGCAGAGATGTGCATCATCGAGCTTGTCTGATTATAAGATAGCATAATTAATAGACCCCCTTGCTCAACTCGGGCGAGGGGGTTTTTCTTTTTCTCTGACGTCAAAATTAAGAATAAATTTTAACCGTATTGTCATACTTTTGTAATTGTCTTATTCACAGTAATATGATATACTCTTTTTAGGAAAATTATGGGGGTGCAAAATGAAAAACATAAAATTCAAAAAGAGAAAGAAGGTTTCCCGCAATCTTATTGCGATAATCTGCGTTGCGGTATGTGCCGTTCTGATTGCAGGAATTTTCCTTGTTGCCAAAAGTCTTATAAATAAAGGCAACGAAACTCCGAAGCCCGAAGGCTATACCTTTGAAACGGAGGGCTTTGAGAATATTGCCTCAATATCGTGCCTTAACGAAACAATGGCAATTTTCACCGATGCGGAAACGGGCAAGGTCGGAATTATGACTCTCGGCGGTAAAATCACCGAAAAAGCTGAGCATAACGATATCACGGTTTGCAGCGATTCATGGAGAAACTATCGCTACATAGCCGACAGCCCACGTTCGGAATATCTGCTTCTCGTTGATGCCGAAACAAAAACAATTACCACCCGTCAGTACCACGGCTTGAAAACGCCCGAGATGATTCCGTGCTGGAGTGAGGTCGGAAAGCATCTTGCATGGACTGATGAAAAAGGCTATGCAGGCGAGGTTAAAACTAAAGAGGTTTCGCTTGAACCCGGTCTTTATCCCGTGGCAACCTCTCTCGGTGCGGATGCGAAGTACGGCTATGTCGGCAGAACTCTGCGCCTTGAAATTGCGGCGGTTTATGAAAATGCCCGTGATTTTTCAGAGGATATGGCAGCAGTCAAGCAGGGCGGTAAATGGGGCTATATCAACAATTTCGGCGTTACGGTTATTCCGTTTGAGTTTGACTCATGCAAGCTTGCCGATACGGCAGGCAATGATATGTCATTCGGCTTCAGAAACGGTCTTGCGCCCGTTTGTAAGGGAGAAAAATTCGGCATTATCAACTCCGAAGGCGAAACTGTAGTTGATTTCACTTTTGATGTAATTCTTCAGGGCGAAGGCGGCAAATATATTGCGTTAAGCGGAGGAAAATGGGGAATAATTACGGTTGACGAAGAGCTTTTCGTTCCCGAAACAACCGCTTCAACCTCTCCTGCAAATAATGAGCCTGCACTTGCACAGGGTAACTACATGGTAAAGACCTCGGGCAGCGTTCTCAACATGAGAGCGGAGGCAGATTCCGCTTCCGACGTTGTGGCAAAGATACCCAACGGAACAGTTCTCACCGTTACGAAATCCGTTCCCGGCTGGTCGTATGCAAAATACAATTCGTTTTCGGGCTGGGTCAGCTCATCATTCCTTATTGAAGCTCCCGTGACCTCTGTTTCCTCAACGTCAACAACCGTTGCCGCATAACAAAATTAAACAAAAATTCAAAAATTTGCAAAAAACTGTTGACCTTTTAATCTTTATGGGTTATACTGTTGGTGTATGATGTCACA
This sequence comes from Clostridia bacterium, assembly GCA_017466365.1. GTDB lineage: Bacteria > Bacillota > Clostridia > Oscillospirales > Acutalibacteraceae > CAG-177. The sequence goes on from JAFTUG010000011.1 coordinate 169,962, forward strand.
GTCATATATCTGCATTTGTGAGCAACAATGTCAGAGCCATCCGATAAAAGACGTAGAACGGTTTTCTGTTCTACGTCTTTTATCATTCAGAGGAGAAGTGAAATGAAAAAAATAATTGCTTGTGTGTGCATTACCGCCATTGCTGCAGGCGGATACCTTTATTGGGGCAACAACAGCCTCACCGTGAGCAGATATACAATTGAAAACGTAAAAATTCCAAAAAGCTTTGATGGCTTTAAAATCGTTCAGCTTTCCGATATCCATAACAAGGATTTCGGCGGCAGGCTTTCAGAAAAAGTGAAGGAACTTTTGCCCGATATAATCGTTATAACGGGCGACCTGATTGACAGCCGAAAAACCGATATTTCCGTTGCGGAAAAACTTATCGCGGAGCTGAAAAGCATTGCTCCGATTTATTATATAACGGGCAACCACGAAAGCAGAATCGAAGCATATCCCGAGCTGCGTGCGGTGCTTGAAAAACACGGAGCTGCTGTGCTTGACGGCAAAACGGTTGATATAGAGAGAAACGGCGAAAAAATTACGGTTACGGGTATTGATGACACAACTTTTTTCGGTTCTGCCGTTTTGGATGAGAGCAAAATTATATTTTCTCAAAAGCTTAAGGAGCTTGCGGAAAACAGAGGTGATGGCTTCGGAATTCTTCTTTCTCACCGCCCCGAGCTGATTGATATTTATGCCGAACACGGCTATGACCTTGCTTTTACAGGTCATGCCCACGGCGGACAGATTAGGCTGCCGTTTGTAGGCGGAGTTCTTACCCCAAATCAGGGCTTTTTCCCTGAATATGATGCGGGAGAATTCAAAAAAGACGGCTTGACCATGCTTGTTTCAAGAGGACTCGGCAACAGTCTTTTCCCATTCAGAATAGGAAACCGACCCGATATTGTTTTGTGCGAATTAAAGGGAGAATAATATGAAAAAATTGCTGAAGAAAATAATAATCGCCGTCATATGCATAGGTTTGGTATGCACGGCGGCGGTCTTGGGAGTTAATTTCTATATTGTAAAATCATCGGAAAAGTATATTCTCGATATGGATAATGCGGGCGAGGGCTACGATTGCGTGCTTGTTCTCGGCTGCGGAGTATGGGGAGATAAGCCGAGCCATATGCTTGAGGACAGGCTGCTTGTAGGCATTGAGCTTTGCAAAAACGGTGCGAGTGAAAAGCTGCTTATGAGCGGCGACCACGGCAGAGACGAATATGACGAGGTAAATGTTATGAAAAAGTTTGCAACCGACAGAGGGCTTGATTCAGAGGATGTTTTCATGGACCATGCAGGCTTTTCTACATATGAGAGCATGTATCGTGCAAGGGATATTTTCAAGGCGAAAAAGGTGCTTATTGTAACGCAGGAATATCACCTCTACCGTGCGATTTTTGTTGCAAGAAGGCTGGGACTTGATGCACACGGCGTAACGAGCGATTTGAGGGATTACGGAGGTCAGATTTTCAGGGATATTCGTGAAATTCTGGCAAGAAACAAGGATTTGGTTTATACAATTATAAAGCCCGAGCCGACATATCTCGGCGAAGCAATTCCCGTTCAGGGCGACGGAAATGCGACAAACGATAAATAAAAAGAGGCTGTGAAAACAGCCTCTTTCCTTATTCTACAAATTCAGCTTCTTCAATCATATCGCATACCTTGAAATCGGTCAGAGCGAAAACTCTTTCACCGAGCGATTCATAGTATTCGTCATTATCGCGGTCACAGAGCATGGCGTAATTTTTGCCGATGCTTTCTTCAACGTTTCTGTTCTTTCTCACCGAAAGGAAATAGAAGGTGAAGGATGAACCGTCGGAAATATTCGCAAAAAATCCCGGTGCGGTTTCGCTTATTTCGGAATACATCGCATTAACAACCTGCGATGTGAGCATGGGATGCTGCATATATTTCTGCAATGCAATCTGCACCGAAAAAACTATAAGCGCACGGAGCTGACGGACTTCGTTTGTTGTCAGCTTTGCGGCATCCTTCGGGCAGAGCATTTCGGGCTTAAGAGAAGCAAGCTTTTTGCCGAGCTCGGCGGCTTTGTCCATATTGCCGTTGCTGCGGAAGTTATCCATGAGCATCGCAAGCTCTGCAAGGTCCGCACCTGCACCGTCGGTTTTTTTCGGATGAAAGATTTTAATATCTTCGTCGTTTGCTTTCATTTTTATTTATTCTCCGTTGCTGCTTTTTTCTTTTTCATTTTGGTTTTGTAGCTCATAAGAGCCTTAACCTGCGCATCGGGAGTTGAATATTCGCCGATGCTGATGGGCTGCTTTGAATACATGCCCCTGAACTCTGTTCCGCCAACGGTGAGAAGTCCGTTTGCCTTTGCTGCGGCGGCAAGCTTCTTTCCGAGCTCCTCGCTGATTTCGGGATTCCAAACCTCAACGCCGTCAATACCTGCGGGAATAAGCTTTTCAAAGAGCTCAAGGCTGTCAGGATGAGCAAGAACAGCAATTCCGCCCGCCTCGTGAATGGCATCAATAACCTCTTTCGGGTCAGGATAGCTGACCTTAACAAGAACATTGTCGGGGCTTTCGGGTGAGAAAAGCTCATAGTAAAGGTCGCCGTAAATCTTATCGGTAAGACCGCATTCAAGAAGAGCATGCATGATATGCTGCTCAAAAACTGCGGTTGCGCCCGTTGCACACTTGAGAACAAGCTCGGGTGTTATGGGATATTTTCTGGCAATTTTAAGAGTTATCAGCTGATTTGCCTTTTTTCTTGTAACAATATTTCTGTGGCAAAGACCTTCAAGCCTGTCCGGACTGTCGCTCAAATAGCAAAGAATTTCAACATTTTTGCCTGATTCGGAGTCGGTGGCAGAAATTTCCACGCCGGGGATAACGGTTACACCCCTGCGTTCGCCGATTATTTTGCCTCTTACCGTACCTGCCTGGCAATCACGGTCAGTTATGGCAATGGTTGATATTCCGCGTTTCTGCGCAAGAACAATGAGGTCATCAATACCCATTGAACTATCGGAAAGCTTTGTGTGGCAATGCAAATCCGCTGACATAAATTATACCTCTCTCAAAAAAATGCATAAAATGCTCAATATATACCATAATTATATACCATTTATGATTTTTGTGCAAGCATTTTTTGAATTTTAAGGCGCATTTAAGGCGGATATTTCTTGATTTTCTGCGGTTTTGCACTATAATATATATTATAAAAAAATCAAAGCCGAAATATTATTTTTATTCGGAAAAATGTATTATTGAGGGTGAAGCTCTTATGAAAAAAATCGCAATCGGACTCAGCGGAGGTGTGGACAGCGCAACCGCCGCATATCTTCTTCTTGAAAAAGGATATGATGTTACGGGCATTATTCTGCGCCTGAAGCCCGAATCGCTTGCCGATGCGGATATTTCCGATGCAAAAAGAATTGCAGATTTGCTCGGAATTGAGCTTTTGGTGCTTGACCGCCGTGAGGTTTTCGATAAGAGTGTTATCGAGCCGTTTGTTGCGGAATATCTTGCCGCAAGGACTCCCAACCCCTGCATTGAATGCAACAGCACGATAAAATTCGGTGCAATGCTTGATTATGCGCTTCAAATCGGTTGCGACGGCATTGCAACGGGTCATTATGCCAAAATCGAAGAAAACGGCGGCAGATACCTGCTCAAAAGGTCGCAGAGTCCCAAGGACCAGAGCTATTTTCTTTACAGATTAAATCAGCATCAGCTCTCGCACACGGTTTTTCCGCTTGAGGGCATGGAAAAAACGCAGATAAGGGAAATTGCCGAAAAGGCAGGTATTCCCGTTGCGGGAAAGGGCGACAGTCAGGAAATCTGCTTTGTGCCGAATGATGATTATACAGCATATCTTGCTTCTCTCGGGGTGACTTCTCCGAAGGGCAATTTTATTGATATAAACGGCAGTATTCTCGGCACTCACAACGGAATAATCAACTACACAATCGGGCAGCGCAAGGGACTCGGAGCGTTCGGAAAGCCTATGTTTGTTACGGGAATTTCAGCAGAGAATAACACGGTAACAATCGGTGAAAACGGCAGTCAGTACAGCAGCGGGCTCATTGCGGACAGGCTTAATTTTATTTCGGTTGAAAATCTTACGCAGCCGATAAGAGCGGATGTAAAAATCCGTTTCCGTGCAAGACCCGAGCCTGCAACCGTAGCTCCGAACGGCGATGGCACGGTAAGCGTTGTTTTTGACGAGCCTCAACGCTCGGTAACGCCGGGTCAGAGCGCCGTTTTCTATGACGGAGATACAGTTATCGGAGGCGGAAGAATAATTAAAGCAATAATGAAGAGTGAAAAGTAAAGGATAGGCTCCGTCTATAACCGATTAAAATTGGGTGTGGGCAACGTCCACCCTAAACTATTCACTGAAAATTGTCTCAATAACCTTATCGCTGCCCTTGGGCGAATAATTCCATGAGTCAATATGCCCCTCTTTTATGAAATATTTCGGCGGCTGAATCGGATAATCCGCATCGAATGAATCAACGATAATCAGCTTTATTTTCATTTTTGAAGGCAAAATGCTTTTTATATATACTCCTGCATGGCAGCCTGCGGTTATCCCCTCGGAAAACTCCGCAAGCCCTGCAAGATTGGGTGTAAGCTCAACGAAAATTCCATATTTTTCAACAGAACGCACTATGCCGGGCACGGTTTCGCCAACGGTGAAAAGTGCCGCATTCTCCTCCCAGGTGCCGAGCAGCTCTCTGTGGCTTAAGGTGATTCTTCCGTTTTCGTCAATACCCTTCACAACGGCAAAAATATTCTGACCCGGAGTGAATCTTGCACTCGGGTGGGGGATTCTCGAAACGGAAATGCTGTCGATGGGCATAAGTGCGCTTAAGCCTGCGCCGATATCGCAGAAAACACCGAAGCCCTCAATATGGGAAACGGTTGCGGGGATAACGTCGCCCGTCTTAAGGCCTGCAATATAACCGTTCATGCATTCGCGCTGAACCTTTCTTCTTGAAAGAACAGCAACGGTCTCACCGCCCGAATCGGTGCGGAATCCCGTTACGGAAAACATGACGGGTTTGTTTACTCTGGAAATAAGAGCGATATCTCTTACCGTGCCTTCTTCTATGCCGACTGCACCCTCGTTTCGGGGAATTATTCCCCTCATGCAGCCGAGGTCAACGTGCAGATTATGCTCGCTGTCGCAGCGGGTAACCCTGCCTTCAAGCAAAGCATCGGAGTAAAATGCATCACGCAGTGCAAAAGTGCTGGAGAGATATCTTTTGTTTTCTTCTGTTGATATTATCTGACCCTCGGGTTTAAAAAGCTTCATTATTGACCACCGTTCCTATAGTTTCATATGAAATTTATATGTCATAACCAATAAATTAATACCAAAAAATTAACGCATAACGTATACATTATTTATTGCTTGTGATATAATATATTATTAATGTTATTACCTATTATTACCTATTTACGGGGAGATATTTATGGATGTAAGAGTCGGAGACACACTTCTTATGAAAAAAAACCATCCCTGCGGCGAAAATAAATTTGCCGTTTTAAGAATCGGTGCGGATTTTCGCATCAGATGCCTCGGCTGCGGCAGAGAGATGATGCTCGAAAGAGTCAAGGTTGAAAAAAACATAAAAAAAATAATCCGTGAGGAATAATTCGGAGGCTGTATGCTCGATAAATTGATAAAGGTTGAAGAACGCTTTGAGGATATAAACCAAAAGCTCTGTGAAAGCGATGTTGTTTCGGATATGGCGCTTTATAAAAAGCTTATGCAGGAGCTTAAGGTTTTAACCCCGATTGTTGAAAAATTCCGCCAGCTTAAGGCGGCACAGGCTACCCGTGACGAAGCAAAGGAAATGCTTGATGCAGGCGGCATGGAAAAGGATTTCCGTGACATGGTTTGGGAAGAATATGAGGAAGCAGGCAGAAACATTGAGGTTTTTCAGGAGGAGCTTAAGGTTCTTCTTCTGCCCCGTGACCCGAATGACGATAAGAACGTTATTGTTGAAATAAGAGGCGGCGCAGGCGGCGAAGAGGCATCTCTTTTTGCAGGCGTTCTCTACAGAATGTACTCAATGTATGCCGAAACAAAGGGCTGGAAAACGGAAATTCTCAATTCCAACCCCACGGAGCTTGGCGGATTTAAGGAAGTCAGCTTTATGATTGAGGGCGAGGGTGCATATTCACGCTTCAAGTTTGAAAGCGGTGTTCACCGAGTTCAGCGTGTTCCCGAAACGGAAAGTCAGGGCAGAATTCACACCTCAACCGTAACCGTTGCCGTTCTTCCCGAGGCGGAGGAGGTTGATATTGAAATCAACCCTGCCGATTTGCAGATTGATACCTACCGTTCGGGCGGTGCAGGCGGTCAGCATGTTAACAAAACCGAAAGCGCAATCAGAATTACGCATCTTCCCACGGGAACGGTTGTTGAATGCCAGGATGAAAGAAGCCAGCATAAAAATAAGGACAGAGCTATGAAAATTCTCCGCTCAAAAATACTTGAAGCAGAGCAGGCAAAGCAGCATGATGCCATTGCAGGCGAAAGACGTGCGCAGGTCGGCACGGGCGACAGAAGCGAGAGAATACGCACCTATAACTATCCGCAGGGCAGAGTCAGCGACCACAGAATTAACCTGACCCTTTACCGAATTGAAGCAATTCTTAACGGTGATCTTGATGAGATTATTGATGCTCTTGTTACTGCAGATACGGCAGAAAAGCTGAAGAATGAATAAGGAACAAAAATGGAAACTCTACATCTCAATTCAAACGATAAAAATGCAATAACCGCCGCTGCCGAAATACTCAAAAACGGCGGTCTTGTTGCTATACCCACCGAAACGGTCTACGGTCTTGCGGCGAATGCGCTTGACGGCGAAGCGGTAAGGAAAATCTTTGTTGCAAAGGGCAGACCCAACGATAATCCGCTGATTGTTCATGTTTCTTCCCTCGAAGAAATCGAACCTCTTGTTGAGTCCGTTGATCCGAGGCTTTATAAGCTTGCGGAAAAATATTGGCCGGGTCCGTTAACAATAATACTCAAAAAATCTCCGCTTATTCCCGATGAGGTCAGCCCTAACCTTAATACCGTTGCAATCCGCATGCCCTCGCATGAATGCGCAAGGGCGGTTATCAAGGCGGCAGGAGTGCCTCTTGCAGCGCCGAGTGCCAATGCATCGGGCAAGCCGAGTCCCACAAGAGCGGCTCATGTAATCGAGGACCTTGACGGAAAAATCGATGCCGTTATTGACGGCGGAGAGAGCGATGTCGGCGTTGAGTCAACGGTTGTTACTCTTGTTACAGAGCCTCCCACGCTTCTTCGTCCCGGCGGAATTACCCCCGAGCAGCTTACAGAGGTTTTGGGTGAAATCAGAATTTCATCGGCGGTTTTTGAAAAGCTCAAGGACGGTGAGCAGGCGCAGTCGCCGGGCATGAAATATAAGCACTATGCCCCCTCGGCGCAGGTTACCATTATCAGGGGAAGCTTTGAAAACTATAAAAAATTCCTTCTTAATCAAAAAGATACGGTTTGCGCCGTATGCTTTGAGGGCGAAGGAAAGCATTTTGAAAAATATATTGAATACGGAAAAAAGAACGATGAAATGTCGCAGGCACACAGCATTTTCGATGCTCTGCGTGAGGTTGATGCCATGGGCTGCAAAAGAGCTTTTGTGCGCTGCCCCATGTCGAGCGGCGTTGGCCTTGCGGTTTATAACCGACTCCTTCGCTCTGCGGCATTCAGAATTATCGACCTTGATATAAAAATTCCCGTAATCGGTCTTACGGGTCAGACGGGGGCAGGCAAAACAACGGTTGCTGCAATGCTCGAAAAGAAGGGCTATGCAATTGTTGATACGGATATTCTTGCACGAAAAGCTGTTCAGAATCCCGAGGTTATCGCAATGCTCTGCAAGGAATTCGGCGGCGATATAATCGTAAACGGTGTTCTTGATCGCCGTGAAACAGCCAGAAGAGCCTTTGCAACAAAAGAAGGCACGGCGGCTTTGAGCGAGATAACCCACCCCGAAATAACCCGTCTTGCAATCGAGCTTATACATAAGGCATATGAAAACGGTGCAAAGGCGGCGGTTGTTGATGCCGCTCTGCTGTTTGACAGCCCGCTTGCATGCCTCTGCGATAAAACGGTGAGCGTTGTTGCGGATGAAAAAACCCGCCTTGAAAGAATAATGAAGCGTGACGGCTTATCGCAAAAGGATGCCCTTCTTCGTATAAATGCCCAGCCTCCGACGGAATATTATATTGAAAAATCGGATATAGTTATCAGTAATGAGGATAACGGCAATCTCGAAGAACAGCTGAACCAATTTTAACACGAATAAGGATATTATATGACGGTTAAAGGCAAAATAAAAACGGCAATACTGATATTATTATCGGTTTCGATAGTGTTTACGGCGTTTTTTGTGACGGGCAGAAGTGTTATGAAAATAATTTATCCGCTCAAATATTCAGAATACGTTGAGAAATACAGCGCCGATTTCGGCATTGATAAAAACCTGCTCTATGCGGTAATAAAAACCGAAAGCTCGTTTAACCCCGATGCTGTGTCAAGCGCAGATGCCGTGGGTCTTACCCAGATTACCCCCGAAACATTTGAATGGCTTAAAACAAAGCTCGGCGAGGAGGAAAAGGATATCAGCCTCACCGATCCCGAGGTTTCAATTAAATACGGTGCATTCTTTCTCGGCTATCTGCTTGATGAATTCTCAAATACCGATACCGCACTCGCCGCCTACCATGCAGGCAGGGGCAGAGTCAACGAATGGCTGGAGGATGAAAGCATTTCACCCGACGGAAAAAATCTTGCCGAAATTCCGATTAAGGAAACCGCGCATTATGTCAGAAAAGTAAACAAAGCATTGAATGTTTATAATAAACTTTATCAGGAAAGGAATAATCAGTATGAGTGAAAAAACACAGGCAGAATTACTCAAGGAAGAGCTTTTCTATTCGGCACAGCATGCTTCATATACCTGCGATGACGGAGAAATTGCCGTTGCCGATGATTTTTGCGAAGGATATAAGGATTTTCTTAACAGCTGCAAAACCGAGCGTGAGGCTGTAGTTTATGTTAAAGAGCTTGCAGAGAAAAACGGCTACATTCCCTTTGACCCCAAGGCTTATTATGCAGCAGGCGATAAGGTTTATGCGGATATCCGTTCAAAGGCACTCATTCTCTGCACCTTCGGCAAAAAGAGCCTTGAAAACGGTGCAAAGATTGTTGCATCCCACATCGATTCTCCCCGTCTTGACTTAAAGCCCAATCCGCTTTATGAGGATTCGCAGCTTGCTCTTTTCAAGACCCATTATTACGGCGGAATCAAGAAATATCAGTGGACTGCAACTCCCCTTGCTCTTCACGGAGTAATTTACCGCCGTGACGGTTCATGCGTTAATGTTTGCATCGGTGAGGATGAGGGAGACCCGCAGTTTGTTGTTACCGACCTTCTTCCGCATCTTGATAAAAAGCAGGCAAACAGACCTCTCGGCGAGGCAATCGAGGGCGAAAATCTCAATATTCTTATCGGCAGCCGTCCTTTCGGCAAGGATGAGGGCAGCGAGATGGTAAAGCTCAATATTATGAAAATTCTCAATGAGAAATACGGTATTGTTGAGTCGGATTTCCTTTCTGCGGAGCTCGAAGCTGTTCCTGCTTACAAAGCATCGGATATCGGCTTTGACCGCAGCATGATAGGCTCATACGGACATGATGACAGAGTTTGCGCTTATCCTTCAGTTATGGCAGAAATTGACACCGTTATGCCCGAATTTACAAGTGTTACCGTTATCACCGATAAGGAAGAAACGGGTTCAGACGGCAATACGGGTCTGCATTCGGCATTTCTTAAGCATTTTATTGCGGATATCGCAAGAACACAGGGCCTTGAAGGCAGAGACGTTCTCCGAGCATCGGAATGCCTTTCAGCCGATGTTAACGCAGGCTTTGACCCGACCTATCCTTCCGTTCACGATAAACTCAATGCGGCTTACCTCAATAAGGGTATTGTCGTAACAAAATACACAGGCTCAAGGGGAAAGAGCGGCACGAACGATGCAAGCGCAGAGTTCATGTCAAAGGTTCGCACAGTTTTTGATAATGCGGCGGTTTCGTGGCAGACGGGCGAGCTTGGCAAGGTTGATGAAGGCGGCGGCGGAACGGTTGCAAAATACGTTGCCAACCTCGGCGTTGAAGTTGTTGATGTGGGTGTTCCCGTGCTTTCGATGCACGCACCCTTTGAAGTTGTCTCAAAGCTTGATGTCTATATGGCATACAAGGGTTTTAAAGCTTTTTTAGAACAAAGTAACTGAATTCAGGCTGAAAATCGAACAAAATCAGTTTAAATAGGTCATTTGTTTACAGTTTGTTAACATTTCTACAACACTAATAAAGCAATTATGCAATATTATACAGATTGTCAAAAAGTTATTTGACATTTGATATTGACAACTTCTTTTTTCATTTTTATTTTCTCTTTCCCCAAGTACCGCCGAATGCTGCACACATTCGGCGGTACAACTTTTTATCGGCTCAATATTTTTCCCGCTTCGCCGATTATCAGGGTTATGAGAGAAAGCGACGCAACAATTGCCCATTGCACTCCGTTCATTGGCACCGTGCCGAAAATTTCCGCAAGCTGCGGTATTATCATAACCGCCGCCTGAAATCCCGAGCAAACTATAACTGCAAGATTCATCATTTTATTGCTGAAAATACCTGCTTTATAAAGAGGCTGACTCGATCTCATGTTGACCGCATGGGCTATTTCGCAAAAGCTCAAGGTTGCAAAGGACATTGTTCTGCCAAGCTCAAGGCTGCCGAAAATGAGACTGCCGATTGAAAATGCAAGCAGAGTCAGAATGCCTATAAGCAGACCTTCAAGCATTATATCAAGCCATAAGCCGTCGGAGAAAAATCCTTTTTTTGGCGAAATCGGCTTTCGTTCCATTATGTTTTTTTCTGTTTTTTCCGTGCCGAGTGCCATTGCAGGCAGAGAATCCGTAACAAGATTTATCCACAGAAGCTGAATGGGAATAAGCGGCTGTGAAAATCCGAGAAGCGATGCCGCAAAAACAGCAACAATTTCACCTATATTTGTGCCGAGCAGAAAATGCACGGCTTTTTTTATGTTGTCATATATCCCTCTGCCTTGCTCAACGGCTTTAACAATCGTTGCAAAATTATCATCGGTCAATATCATATCGGCGGCATTTTTGGCAACGTCTGTGCCGTTCTTGCCCATTGCACAGCCGATATCAGCCGCCTTAAGCGCAGGTGCATCGTTAACTCCGTCGCCCGTCATTGCCGCAATTTCGCCCCGTGAACGGAATGCTTTTACAATTCTGACCTTATGCTGCGGATTTACTCTTGCAAAAACACGGCAGCTTTCCGTTGCCCTTGCAAGCTCTTCATCGCTCATCTGCTCTATTTCGCTGCCGGTTACCGCACCGCCGCCACAGTAAATTCCGAGCTTTTCCGCAACCGCACAAGCCGTTACCGAGTGGTCGCCCGTAATCATAACCGGTGTTATTCCTGCCTTTTTGCAGGTTTCAACCGCCTTCGCCGCCTCGGGTCTCGGAGGGTCTGTCATTCCGATGAGCCCTGCAAAAATAAGGTTATCCTCATTGTAATTTCCGTCGGCTTTTCTGTAAGCAACGGCAATAACACGCAGTGCATTCTGTGCCATGATATTATTCTGCTCGGCAATTTTCTTGCGGCGAGCCGCCGTCATGGGGGATATTCTGCCGTTTATCGAAACTCCCGTGCATCTTTTTATAACCACATCGGGCGCACCCTTCACCGTAAGCTGCTCCGAGCCGTCAATTATATTTACCGTTGACATCATTTTTCTTTCGCCCGAAAACGGGTTTTCGTGAATTCTCGGATATTGTTTTGCAAGAAAAAACGCATCCGTGCCGTTTTCGTGTGCCGCCGAAAGAATCGCCGTTTCGGTTGGGTCACCGATAAAAACAACCGATTTTCCCTTTTTATCTGCGTGAGCATTGTTGCACAGCGCACCGTAAAAGAGAATATCCTTTGCGTTATCGCTTTTTATATCAACCTCGCCGAGGGAATTTTCAACCCTCACAACGCTCATTTTGTTTTGCGTGAGAGTACCCGTTTTATCCGAGCATATCACCGTTGCCGCACCGAGAGTTTCAACTGCAGGCAGGTGGCGTATAATCGCATTGCTTTTAGCCATGCGTTGAACGCCCATTGAAAGAACGATTGTAACTATTGCAGGCAGACCCTCGGGAATTGCCGCAACCGCAAGGCTTACAGAGAGCATAAATGAGGGCAGGATGCCGCTTTTTCTGATTATTCCGAGAACGAAAACAGCACCGCAGATTGCAAGCGCACCTATTCCGAGCGCTTTGCCGATTTTTTCAAGGCGTTTTTGAAGCGGTGTCTGCGGCGATTCCTCACTCTGAAGCATATCTGCAATTTTGCCGACCTGCGTATTCATTCCCGTGTTCGTAACAACGGCTGTTGCATTTCCCGCAATAACATTTGTTGAAGCAAAAACCGTGTTTTTCATTTCGGCGAGCGGAGATTTCTCGGCGCATATTATATCCGCCGTTTTTTCGCATGCCTCGGATTCACCCGTAAGCGCACTTTCCTGAACTCTTAATGCGTTTGAAGAAATAAGTCTCGCATCGGCAGGCACCATATCGCCGCTTTCAAGCAGTATAATATCTCCCGTCACAAGCTGTGATGAGGGGATTTTTTTGATTTTACCCGAACGTTTAACAGTCGCCGTTGGTGCGGACAGCTTTTGAAGCGCATCAATCGCCTTTTCTGCGCGGCTTTCCTGATAAACGCCGATAACGGCATTGAGTATTACTATAGCAAGAATGACTATCGGCTCAACAAAATCGCCCTTGCCCTCGATTATGCCCGTCACAAACGAGATAATGCAGGCAACAAAAAGTATAATAACGCAAAAATCCGAAAACTGCGTCAGAAACCTCCGAAGAAGCGAGGCTTTCTTTTTTTCGGCAAGCTTGTTTTCACCGTTTTTTTCCAAAAGCTTTTTTGCCTGTGAATCCGAGAGACCGCTCGATTTGTCCGTGCCGAGTTTTTTGATTACCGCCTCCGAAGATAAAAAATGACCGTCCATATTTTCATTCCCTTTCATGCAAATATTGCGTTTGATAATCATATATATTCAGCGGAGAATAAAAAAATCCCCTGAAGAACCGAAGTCCTTCAGGGGAAGAAAGAGAGTGAACGGGATTATTCGATGTTGGCCTTGAGCTTATCAATGCATGTTTTGCAGATATATTTGCCCTCAAACTCAACCAAATCGGTTTCCGACTTGCAGAAAGCGCAGTCAGCAACAGCCTTTCTGCAGATAATCTGCTTTCCGTCGGAGAACATTTCAACCTTACTGCCCGTTGCGGTAAGTCCAAGCTCTTTTCGCAGCTGCATGGGAACAACTATTCTGCCGACGCTGTCAATTTCTCTGATAAATCCTGTAAACATAATTGTACCTCCGTTTTAACTTCAACATATCCTGTGTCTGAATTATACCAATTTATGGGAAATTTGTCAAGACAAAAACGGTATTTTTTGGAAATTTTTTACATATTATGTTATTAAATGCCAATTTAAGGGAGTTTGTTGCTGTGATTAATTATATCTGGTCTTTTATGGTTGTTTTTTCGGTTATATCGGCAATTTTCGGTGGAAACATGCAGGTGTTGTCGAATGCGATTATTTCAAGCGCATCGGATGCCGTAAATCTCTGTATTCGCCTTGGCGGCACAATCTGTCTGTGGGGCGGACTTATGGAAATTGCGGAGGAATCGGGGCTGACTGATGCGGTGTGCAGAATTTTGTCGCCGCTTTTGAAAATCGTTTTTCCGAAAATGGATATGAAGGGTAAAACCGCAAAGGCGATATCTATGAATGTGACCGCAAACATGCTCGGTCTCGGCAATGCCGCAACACCTCTCGGGCTTGAAGCAATGCGCCGTTTGCAAGGCGAAAACGGAAAGAAAGAGAAGGCGAGTGCCGATATGATTAAATTTGTTGTAATGAATTCGGCGGCGTTTCATCTTATTCCTACCACCGTTGCCGCACTCCGCCGTGATTACGGCAGCGAAAACCCGTTTGATATTATGCCTGCATCGTGGATTTCTTCGGCGGCGGCACTTACCGTCGGACTGACTGCGGCAATAATAATGATAAAAATATCGGAGGGGATTTCATGCAGAAAATAACCGCCTTTATTCTTCCGATAATCACCGCCGTAATAATAATTTTCGGGCTTTTCAAGCGGATAAAGGTTTTTGACTGTTTTCTTTGCGGCGCAAAAAAGGGCTTTCACTCCGCTGTCGGACTCCTGCCCGCACTTGTTGGCCTTGTTCTCGGTGTCACTATGCTGCGTGAATCGGGCGCATTATCCGTAATAACAAAAATGCTGGAACCGCTTGCAGAAATAAGCGGAATACCCGTTGATGTTCTGCCTTTGGCGGTAATCAGCCCCGTTTCGGGCAGCGGCTCGCTGACGATGTTTGAGCAGATTCTCCGAGATTTCGGTCCCGATTCAATTCAGGGCAGGGTAGCTTCGATTATTATGGGTTCAACGGAAACAACCTTTTTTGCCGTAACGGTTTATTACGGCTCTGTCGGCATCAGGAAAAGCGGCTGCACCGTACCCGCTGCACTTCTTGCCGATATGACAAGCTTTGTTATGTCGGCATTCTGTGCAAGGTTTTTATAAGACACTTATGGCTTACTGTTCATTAAAGTATAATAACAATCCAAACATACAAATAAATCTTTAACCTCGCCGTTATTTTCGGTTATTTCTATCCAATATGTATCTTTGCAAGGCACTCCGCAATGCTCACAAACATCTGTATCTTTTATTATAAGAGCCATTTATGATTCATCCGTTCGTATTTAGGTTATATTAATTATACTCAATATATTGGGCATAGTCAAGAGATTGAGTATGATAAGATTTTTTCGGTGATAAAAATGATAAGCTACAAACCGTTCTATGAAACGCTTTATAAAAAAGGGATTACCGAATATAACCTGATTTTTAAACAGGGATTTTCCGCAAACACGTTATATCGCATGAAAAAAGGTGAGGCAATAAGCACAAAAACACTCGATGCGCTTTGTTATGCACTTGATTGCGAAGTCAGCGATATAATCAAGTTTGAAAGAGAGTAATATATGGGTGGATGAACAAAACAGCCGTGCCGATTAATACCGCATGGTCAATTATTATGGCAAAATTAGTTTTTCTTAATAATTTCTTAAGGATTTAACCGCTTTTTTCTTAAGGAATTAACTGCTATAATAAGACCATAACAAACAGCCGTGTAACGGCAAATAAAAAAACGGAGGGTATTAAAATGGCAGTTTTTGCAGCAATCGTAGCAGTTCTTACAATCACAACAGGAGTTCTTCTCGTAACAGATGAAACACCCGTTGTTGCTTAGTCTTCAACCGAAAATTTTATAAGATTTTCCTTTCAAATCTTTTTACAATGTGGGGACAAGAGAATGAAAAACCGCAGAGGCTTCAACACCTCAGCGGTTTTCTCTTTTTCTGTTCAATATTCTCTATTATCTAAAACCTTTTCGGGCGGATGATATCCGCCCCTATCGCAGAAACGGTTTTTTGTAGGGGTCGGCGACCCGACGACCCGTCGCATCGTCAAGGTGCGGTAACAAATTTGAGATAAAAAATAAGAGATAATATTGAATAGATAATAATGTAGGAGTCGATGCCTTCAGCGACCCTACACCCGATTTTCAACAAAAATCCCCGATACTCATTGAGCATCGGGGATGAGTTGTTTATTGATTATTCGTCGTCTGCGTTAGCCTTTGCTTCTTCGATAACCTTCTGTGCAACGTTTTCGGGAGCTGCTTCATAGTGGTCAAATGCGAATGAGAAATAGCCTCTGCCGATTGTTACGGAGCGGAGAACTGTTGCAAAATCGCCCATTTCTGCCATGGGAACTTCTGCTACGAGCTCCTGCATCTTGGGGTCATCCTCGCAGGGTCCCATGCCGAGAACACGGCCTCTTCTCTTTGTGATATCGCCCATGATATCGCCGAGGTTATCGCCGGGCATATAAGCCTTGAGTGAACCGTAGGGTTCAAGGAGCTTGGGATTTGCCTGGGGCATACCGTTCTTATAAGCAATCTTTGCAGCCATCTTGAATGCCATTTCGTTGGAGTCAACGGGATGTGATGAGCCGTCGTAAAGAGTAGCTCTCAAACCAACAACGGGATAGCCTGCAAGGGGTCCCTTAAGGATAGCTTCGCGAAGACCCTTTTCAACTGCGGGGAAGAAGTTCTTGGGAACGGAGCCGCCGACAACTCTCTCTGCAAACTCGAATTCTTCGGAATCGATATGTTCAAATTCAATCCAAACATCACCGAACTGACCGCTGCCGCCTGACTGCTTCTTATGTCTGCCCTGAACGGCAACCTTCTTGCTGATTGTTTCTCTGTAAGCAACCTTGGGAACTTCAAGGTCAACCTCAACGCCGAACTTTGTCTTGAGCTTTGTAACAACTGAATCAAGATGCTGTTCGCCGAGACCCGAGATAATCTGCTCTTTTGTTTCGGTGTTGGTGTAGTACTTGATGGTAAGGTCTTCTTCTGCGAGTCTGTTGAGACCTGCAGCAACCTTATCTTCCTCGCCCTTCTTCTTTGCCTTAACAGCCATGGGAAGGCAGGGTGCGGGGAAGCTTACGCCCTTAAGCTTGATATCCGATTTGGGAGCGCACATTGTGTCGCCTGTCTTAAAGCCTGAAAGCTTGGTTACGATGCCGATATCGCCTGCAAGGATTGCGGAAGCTTCTTCCTGCTTGCCGCCCTTGGGGAATACGATTTTACCCATTCTTTCGGTTTCGCCTGTGCGTTCGTTATATGCGGGAGTATCGGGAGTAATTTTGCCCGAAATAACCTTGAAATATGACATCTTACCAACGAAGGGGTCGGCAACTGTCTTGAAGCAGATAGCTGCAAGAGGTCCGTTTTCGTCGCATGTAAGGTCGCCTTCGGATGCAACGGAAGCTGCGTCGGGAGCGGACTGAACGATGCTGTTGTTGATAAGGTCAACGGCTTCAAGCTGATAACCGGAGCAAGCATAAACGGGGCAGATATCGCCTGCGAGAATACCTGTCTTAAGACCTCTGTCGATTTCTTCATCGGTGAGGGGCTCGCCGTCAAAGAATTTCATCATCAGATCTTCGTCTGCAGAAGCAACGGCTTCGATGAAGGCTTCCTTCATTCTGTTTGTTCTCTCATCGTTTTCGGGCATGGGAGCATCCGAACGCTTGCCGTCTTTATATGAGAAAGCTTCGTTTCTTGAGAAGTCAACGTAAGAAATAACCTTATCGCCTTCAACATAAGGAACAACAACGGGGCAGATCTTGTTGCCGTATTCTTCCTGAAGTGAATCGAATGTCTTATAGAAATGAGCATTTTCAGCGTCGCACTTTGTGATTGCGAACATCTTGTTGATGCCTCTTTCTGTTGCTGCCTTATAAGCCTTTTCTGCGCCAACGTCAAGAGTGGAGCCTGAAGCAAGAACGATGAGAACAGCACCTGCTGCACGCATACCTTCGCTCATGCCGCCCGCAAAGTCGAAAAGACCCGGAGTGTCTATAATATTAATCTTTGTATTTTTCCATTCAAATGAAGCAACTGCCGAAGCAATTGAACACTTACGTCTTTTTTCTTCTGCGTCAAAGTCCATAACGGTGTTGCCGTCGGGAACTCTGCCGAGTCTGTCTGTTGCATTGGAAATGTAGAGCATTGCCTCTGCAAGGGTGGTTTTGCCTCGTCCGCCGTGACCGGCAAGAACGATGTTTCTGATGTCTTTTGCGCTGTAAGATTTCAAAGAAATTCCTCCTTAGGGTAGTGAATATAATCCGCAAATTTCCGCAGCGGATTGAAAAATAAAATTTTCTTTTTTAAAATAAATACCGTATTAAATAGAATTATATCACAAAAGTTTTGCCATTTCAATGTTTTTTTTGTTAAAATTTACGAAGAAAAAAATATTTGTTTTGTAGTTGTGATTATATACAAAATTTGGCTCGGGTTTTTGTATGAATGCATAAAAAACAGGGGATATCCGTGAAAGATATCCCCTGAAAACCATTAAATAAATCTTATTATTTCAACAATAATTCTGCCTTTTTTTGAAACTCCCGAGCAGTTTTTGATAATAATTCTGCCTTTGCGCCTGAAAACAATTTTATCGCCGTCCGAGATTTTTTTATCGGATTTTGTGCATTCAAGGTCATTGACAAAAACAAGACCCGACTCAATCGCCGTGCAGGCATCGCCTCTTGAAACACGGAAAGCGTTTTTTACTATGCTGTCAAGGCGCATTGACGAAACTGTGAAGCTGTCGGGAGTGCCGACGGCTTTTGTGCCTTTTCTCGCTTCGCATGACGAAACTATTTTTGCTTTAAGAGTGCCTCTGCCCGCCTTGCCGAGATTTTCAACAATGAACGGCGCGATTTTTTCAAGCACAGCCATTTTACAGCCGTTTTCGCTGACGATTATATCGCCCGTCATTTCTCTTTTTATGCCAAGACCCATGAGCGCACCAAGATAGTCGCGGTGGGAAAGTGCAGGCGAAAATTTATCCTTTTCAATCTCTATAATTGAAATCGGGTCGGCTTCGGGGCAATCTTCAAAATATTCAAACAAATCCTGCAAATCCCTTGCTTCAACATATTCGGGCAGAAATACCGCGGTTGTTCTTTCCGCATCATCAAATCCGCCGTAGAAAATCATGCGTGCATCAAAGCGTGACGATGCAACAACAGAGCGCTCTCTCATGTCAAGAAAAACGCTGCTTGTTATCATTGAATTATCACTGCATTGCCTTGCTCTGTCACGGATTTTTGCAAGCAGGAGCTTATCTTCTTCGTTCATAAATTCACCTTATGATAAAAGTATAAATTGCATAGAAATGTATGGCACTCCCAAGCAAAACAAACAGATGAAACACCACATGGAGTTTTTCACGCTTTATTCCGAAATAACAGAAAACCGCGCCGATTACATATGATATACAGCCTGCAGCGATAAGCTCAAACGAGCCTTTTTCCATTTCGCCCATAACGGGAACCGCACTCAAAAGCATTGCCGCACAGCAGATTATGTAAACCGCCATGGTAACGGATTTCAGTTTTTCAAAGAAAAAAATCTTTGAAATAAGCCCGAACAATGCGCAAAACCATGCGGCGCAAAGCACGGCGATACCGTGAAAAGCACTTATATCATAGAGCGCAACAAGGGCACAGGGGGTGGTTGTGCCTGCAATGAGAAGCGGAATTGCGGAATGGTCAAGCAGCCTTGCGATTCTCTTTGCTTCACCGTTTTTCAGCCCGTGATACACGGCAGAAGCTGTATAAACCGCAAGCAATGATATGCCGTAAATAACAGCGGAAACAATGCATCTTGCACCGCTTGCGGAAATGAGCATGGCAATAACCGCCGCAGCAGATAAAACAGCACCGATTGCATGGGTTATGCAGTTGCCCCTGTCAACACTTTTTGAATATTCAATCAGTTTTACGTCTTTTGAAACCATAAAAATCCTTTCTTGTTATATTGCTCCGCAAAAATCCGCCTCCCCTATATGGGAGGCTAATGAAACGGTCGGCTTTCTGCATAACAGTAACCTTCTGTTTGGGCTTCCTCTGACGAGAAAGCTGTCCGTAGGACTGAAGGAGAGATAACTTAAATTATTATATCACAATATTTTCATTCTCTCAACTGTTGTTTTGTGGCAAACAAAAATCACCGCAGAAATCAATCTGCGGTGATACTTTTTTATTACTGGTCGTTGTTTCTTCTGGGAGCTCTGCCGCCTCTGTCGCCCTTGAATTCTCTTCTGGGCTTTCTGGGAGCATCTGAAACGGTGTTTTCGGGAACAAGTCCTTCAACCTCGATAAGAGCTTCTCTGCGTGAGAAGTTGAGTCTGCCCTGGTCATCCTTGGGAAGAACCTTAACGATAACTTCATCGCCAACGTTAACAGCATCTTCAACCTTTTCTGTTCTCTTAACATCGAGCTGGCTGATGTGAACCATGCCTTCCTTGCCGGGAGCGATTTCAACGAATGCGCCGAAGCTCATAAGACGGGTTACGATGCCCTTGTAAATTGCGCCGACCTCGGGGTCGTTTGCAATTGTTTCAACGATTGAGATTGCTCTTCTTGCATCGTCGATATCTGTTGATGAAACGAAGATGTTACCGTCTTCCTGAACGTCAATCTTGCAGTTGCATTCTGCGCAGATCTTCTGAATAACCTTGCCCTGCTTACCGATAACGTCGCCGATTTTGTCGGGGTCAATCTTTGTTGTAAGCATCTTGGGAGCCCACTTTGAAAGCTCTGCTCTGGGTTCGGGGATAACGGGAAGCATGATTTCGTCGAGGATATAGCATCTTGCCTTGTAGGTCTTGTCAAGAGCTTCTCTGATGATAGCGGGGGTAAGACCGTGAACCTTGAGGTCCATCTGAATTGATGTGATACCCTTCTTTGTACCTGCAACCTTGAAGTCCATATCGCCGAAGAAGTCTTCAAGACCTTGAATATCAACCATTGTCATAAAGCGGTCGCCTTCAGTGATAAGACCGCAGGAGATACCTGCAACGGGTGCCTTAATGGGAACGCCTGCTGCCATAAGTGAAAGTGTTGAACCGCAAACTGAGCCCTGTGAGGTTGAGCCGTTTGATGAAAGAACTTCAGAAACAACACGGATTGTGTAGGGGAATTCTTCAACCGAAGGAAGAACGGGAACGAGTGAACGCTCTGCGAGTGCACCGTGACCGATTTCTCTTCTGCCGGGGCCTCTTGAGGGCTTTGTTTCGCCGACAGAGTATGAGGGGAAGTTGTAGTGATGCATATATCTCTTTGATTCTTCCTCATCAAGGCCGTCAAGAAGCTGTGCATCGCTCATGGGTCCGAGGGTTGTTATTGAAAGAACCTGAGTCTGTCCTCTTGTGAACATACCTGAACCGTGAACTCTGTCAAGAAGGTCAACCTGAGCATTGAGGGGACGGATTTCGTCAATTCCTCTGCCGTCAACACGCTTGCCGTCATCAAGAAGCCAGCGGCGAACAACATACTTCTGTACTTTGTAGAGGCATTCTTCAATCTTTACCTCCATTTCGGGGTAAATCTCGTCGAACTTCTCGTGAACCTTGTCATAAACGGGCTTGAGTCTTTCGTCACGGATTCTCTTATCGTCTGTATCAAGAGCAAAACGGATATCTTCAATTGCGAAATCCTTGATTGCTTCGTACATTTCGGGATCGGGATCGTTTGAGGGGAAGTCAACCTTCTCCTTGCCGCATTCAGCCTTGATCCGGTTGATAAATTCAACGATTCTCTGGTTTTCCTTGTGTGCAAACATGATACCGTCATACATATCATCGTTGGAAACTTCGTTTGCACCTGCTTCAATCATTGCAACAAGGTCGCTTGTTGAAGCAACGGTAACGTACATATCGCTCTTTGCTCTTTCTTCAAGAGTGGGGTTGATAACGTATTTGCCGTCAACAAGACCTACAACAACGCCTGAAATGGGGCCGTCCCAGGGGATTTCTGAAATTGAAATAGCAATTGAAACGCCGAGCATTGCAGCGATTTCGGGCTGGCAGTCGGGGTCAACCGACATAACTGTTGCAACAACGCCTACATCATTTCTCATATCCTTGGGGAAAAGAGGTCTGATGGGTCTGTCGATAACACGGGAAGCAAGGGTTGCCTTTTCGCTTGCCTTGCCTTCACGGCGCTGGAATGAACCGGGAATTCTGCCTACTGAATAGAGCTTCTCTTCATAGTCAACCGAAAGGGGGAAGAAGTCAACACCCTCTCTGGGCTTTGCAGCCATGGTAGCTGTGCAAAGAACGTTGGTTTCGCCATAGCGAACAAGGCATGAGCCGCCTGCAAGCTGTGCCATTTTGCCTACTTCAACAACAAAAGGTCTGCCTGCGATTTCTGTTTCGTACTTTTTAAAAGCTTCAAAAAACATTTTCTTTTTACCTCTCTGTTAATATATTTCCACAGGCGGCGGGGTCGGGTTTAGCAATAAATCCAAAACTCACAAAATGAATTCTCGATTTACCGCTAAAACCTTGTAAAGTGCCGCCTGAAAGATGCGCTTTAAAGCTGTAGCAAGTTAGCGTTTTAATAGGTTAATCTACTATAAAAACGCAACAAAGCAGGCAAGAATGATATGTTCCTGCCCGCTTTATAGACAAATTATTTACGGATACCGAGTCTTGCAATGATTGAACGGTAACGTTCAATGTCAACCTTCTGAAGGTAAGCAAGAAGGTTTCTTCTGTGACCAACCATCATAAGAAGTCCTCTTCTTGAGTGGTGGTCCTTCTTGTGAACCTTAAGGTGCTCTGTAAGGTCGTTGATTCTCTTTGTAAGAACAGCGATCTGAACTTCGGGTGAACCTGTGTCGCCCTCGTGAAGAGCATATTCCTGCATGATTGCGGTCTTTTCTGCCTGTGTCATTTTCTTTCACCTCATTTAAATATTTGCCTTCGCCCCCAGAATGCGGCAGGTGATTACCTCGTTGAGGTTTACTCCGCAACCCGAGCGACGGGCATAGCAAAAGGGATTATATCACAACAAAAGCAAATTGTAAACCCCTTTTTTAATTTTTTTAAAGTATTATCGAAACAAACTGTGCTGCAAATCCGAACACTACCCAGAAGAATATTACATAAGGAGCGATAAGAGGAAGCAGTGTGATAAGATTAAATACGGTCATTGCTCCGCCGATAACCTTGATTGCCATGGTGCTTTCTGCCTCGGAAATGTTCTGCCAGCAAAAATGAACGTCCTTTCCTTCAACATAAAGCTGGTCAAGACCGATTTTATCCTTTGACTGACTCATTGTGAATCCGCATTCTTTAAGACCTTCAACAACGATTTTGGTCATTTCCTCATCCTTGAAGGTGATTCTGCCGGTAAGACGAAGCTCGTCAGCGGGCTCTTCCTGCCTTAAATGACCGTTTTTGAAGCCTGTACACCACCAGTATTTATCGTATTTTCTCGTGAATTCACGGGTCCATGTGCCGTCGGTCTCTTCGTGCCAGAGGGTCATTTCCATATCAAGCCAATCTTCCTCTGCAGGGCAGTTGAAGAAGGTCCATTCGGGCACACCTTCTTCGGAATGAGGTCTGTTATAGATACCGATTTCGCCGCCGTAGAAAATAAGGCCGTACTGACCCTTCCACATCTGAAGCATCCAGTCCTTATCTTCATATGTGAAGAAAACACGCACATAGTCATATTCAAGAAGAATATAAGGAGAAACAACATCGTAAATTTTTCCGAAGCCGAAGTTATACTGCCAGGCTTCCTTGTCGTTTGTATAATAGTAATCGTCCTCGTAGCTGTACTGATAGCTGAGAACCTGCTGGTCTACAAGAAAATCTCTCAAGAAGTTTTTGGATGCCGTAACGGTAACGTCATATTCGCCTCTTAAGGTTTTACCGTCAACAACAACCGATGCAATGATGGTTGCTTCGCCCTGATTAACGCCGCGTACAACGCCCTTTTCGTTAACCTTTGCAATCGATTCATTCGAGGATGCCCAGGTTATTGAAGGCTGCTTGTCAACGCCCGAAACCTTTGCCGTAATCTGAAGCTCGCCGTACTGTGCAACAAATACGCTGTCTGCCGAAAGAATAAGTACGGGGGTTGATGCTTCGCTGTCATCTGCTGCGAATGCTGTTACGTTAACGATATTTGAGAACGCAAAAACAAGAACAAAAAATACTGCCGTAAGTTTAACTGCAATCTTTTTCATTTTTTACCTCCAAAAAAATATTCGTATTATTATATCAAATAGTATAGTAAAAATCAAGGGAAATTATTCCGCACTAACATTACAGCAACAAAAAGCAAGCCAAATCTTTAAATAAGAGATATGTCTGTCTGCATATAACTTGCGGTGCAGACCCGTAAATACGGCGCAGGGCGGGATAATTCTTATCCTGCCCAATCAGCCGACGGCTGATGAATAAATCGCCGCCTGTAATCTGAATTAACACCTTGCCTGACCGTATGTTTTATGATATAATATTCACTAATATATTTTTCGGAGGAGTCCCGTGGATATTAAAAAGAATGACAGAATAAACCTTAAAATAGATTCCTGCTCCGTTAACGGCAGCGGTGTGGGCAGGCATAACGGCATGGCGATTTTTGTTCCCGCAACAGCTCCGGGTGATGAAATAACCGCTCATATTCTCAAAGTGAAAAAAAGCTATGCTTTCGCAAAGGTTGAGAGCGTGATTACTCCGTCTGATGACCGAATTTCTCCCGAATGCCCCGTCTATCTCAAATGCGGCGGCTGCGTATTTTCGCATATGAATTATGAGGCGGAGAAGAAAATAAAGGCGGAACACGTTGCCGAATGCTTTAAAAGGATAGGCGGTATCTCTCCCGAATTTGAACAGATTATCGGTGCTGACTCCGATTGCCGCTACCGTAACAAGGCGCAATATCCCGTTGCGATTGACGGCGGCGAAATAAAAACGGGTTTTTATTCTCCCCACAGCCACCGTGTTGTGCATTGTCCCGACTGCCTTTTGCAGCCTGCGGAGTTTGAGGGCATTCTCGGTGTTTTCTCGGAATATATAAAAAAGTATAATGTTTCCGTTTACGATGAAACACAAAACAGAGGGCTTATCCGCCATATCTATTTAAGAAAAGGCACTGCAAGCGGTGAAATAATGGTGTGTGCCGTTATAAACGGAAAAAAGCTCCCCGCAGAAGAGGAGCTTGTAAAAATCCTTACCGAAAAAGAGAAATCAATTAAAAGCATTATCATAAATTCAAACACAAAGGATACGAATGTTATCCTCGGCGATAAATGCCGCACTCTTTGGGGTGAGGACTGCATAACGGATATCCTCTGCGGTCTCAAATTCAGAATATCTCCGCTTTCGTTCTATCAGGTCAACAGAAATCAGGCAGAAAAGCTTTATGATAAGGCGGCGGAATATGCCGCACTCACGGGAAACGAAACCGTGCTTGACCTCTACTGCGGTGCAGGCACAATCGGACTTTCCATGGCGAAAAACGCAAAGCAAATAATCGGCGTTGAAATCGTTCCCGAAGCGATTGAGGATGCAAAAATCAATGCAGACCTCAACGGAATAAAAAACGCAAGATTTATCTGCTCCGATGCGGCAAAGGCTGCCGAAATGCTCAAGAACGAAGGCGTGAAGCCCGATGTTATTATTCTCGACCCTCCGAGAAAAGGCTGCAGCCCCGAAATGGTCAATACCGCTGTTGAAATGCAGCCCGACAAAATTGTTTATGTTTCCTGCGACCCCGCAACGCTCGCAAGGGACTGCGGAATCTTCGCCGAACTCGGATATGTTGCCGAAAAAGCAACCCCTGTAGATATGTTCCCGAGAACGGGACATTGTGAATGCGTGGTTCAGCTGTCCCAACGCAAACCCGACGCCAAGTAAACATTATTGAACACAAAAACTATAAAGTGATATGGAGTAAAGGTTTAGTTATGAAAAATGTTATTTTGAGTGCAGACGGAGACCGTGTGGTTTATTCTGTTCCCGATGAGGTTTCAAGTAACTTGAAAAGCTATTGTCTCAATTTTGAGAAATGGATTCAAACATCTGCCGAAGGTCAAAAATATTACATTAAAAAATATGGTGTCTTTGCGTTTGACGAATCTGATTTTATTGAGTGGCTTAACAAATATAAATTTCCTAAAGAGCCTTCTTTCTTTGTTGAAAATTTAGGCAATATATATTCTACAAAAAATTTGCCAGAGCATTATAAAAAATGCAAAAGCTTCAATTTTTAGATTCTCGGTCTTTTATGATGGGATGAGAATGTGACACATATCTGTTGGGACAGTGAAACAACAGTCGAATGCGTAGTAAAACTTATTAAAAAGGAGCAACAACTATGAGCAACGGAATGACACGCAGAGAGCGTGAGGTAACAGATATCAACAAAATCATCGAAATTCTTGATAAATCAAAAGTAGTTCATGTGGGCATGGTTGACGGCGACGAGCCCTATGTTGTGCCGATGAATTACGGCTATGTTTTTGAAAACGGCAAGCTGATTATTTATCTCCACGGTGCAAGAAGAGGCAGAAAGCTCGATGTTATGAGAGCAAATCCCAAGGTTTTCTTTGAGATGGAGTGCGATATTGTGCCGTTTGAGGGAGATATCGCCTGCCGTTACGGAATCACCTACTCATCGGTTATGGGCAGAGGAATTGCCGAAATCATTGACGAGGATGCCGAAGAAAAGAAAAAAGCCCTTTCCGTTCTTATGAAAACACAGACGGGCAGGGATTTTGAGTTTGAGGATAAAATGGTGGCTTTTGTGAGCGTTATTAAAATTACGGCTTCCGAATTTACCGCAAAATACCGTCCTATGCCTCAAAAATAGACTTATAAAGCAAGAAAAAGATGCGGTTAAGCATCTTTTTCTGCATGGGGTTGAATTGAGGAGGGGTATTGCGTACTCAAAAATGAGCAGCACCTTGCAGGTTGCGGCTCCTGCTCGGTACATCTGCATAATAACCCTCAAATGTTAATTCCGTATGAATTCAATTTTAACGTTTGTAAGATATTTTATTAATAACAACTTGAAATTGCATTTTTGTATTCGTTTTTCAGCTCTTCCTTAACTATGCCCTTGAGCAGGTTGAGGGAGAGTATTTTATTTGCCTTCATATTGTCGCGGCACATGAAATCACCGCCGATAATATTTACTCTTTCAAGCATAACGGGGTCGGCTGCAACATCATCGATAATCTGACCGAAAAGGGGTCTTATCATATCATCGAGGTCATCGGGCCATTTTGTCCAGCCGTTTTCCGTGCCGGGATTCGGGGTCAGCTGGGTCTGCAGACGCATGAAACCTTCGTGGTCTTTTTCGGTCAAATATTTAAGAATTTCTTTTGCGAATTTTGCGGGCTTATAGCCGAAAACGGTTGAGTTCCACGGATCGTCATAGGGGCAGTCAACGCTGTAGTCATATTCCTTGTTTTTGTTGATAATTATATATTTTTTGCCTGTTTTACGGATATCGCCGAGGGTCAGTTCGCCGATGTTTTCAATGTCCGTAAGGGCATATTTTTCGGGAGAAAGATATTCACGGATAAGGCGGCTTGTTTCGGCTGAATTGCCGTTATAGCTTAAGCTTATCGGACCGATTTTCTGATTCATATAGGTCATAACCGTGACAACAAAAAACTCGTTTTCGCATTCGTTCAGAATTATTTTCAGGCTTTCAAATGCAAGCTCGGCAGGCATCCCCTTCATTATGCCGTGGGCGATGAAAAGCTCGCCTTTTTTGTTTGCTTTGAGTCTTATGTCAAACGCACGAACCCCGTGAGCATACTGCTCATAGAGAGAGCCGTTCTGGCATTTTGCAAATTTCGACATGCCCATGGTTGCGGAATTATGTGAGCCGGGCATTGCAATTTTGGTTATTTTTGCATCGTCGGAAAGGTATGACATCCAGTTTTTGAGGAACATAAGTACACCGCCTCTTGTGATAAATAATCTGTTATTAATCATAGCATATTAAAGAGTTAAATGTCAACAAAGCAGGAAAAAACGTATGCCGGTAGTCAAAATATACAAAATTTATACAAAAAAGGGAATAAATCGGTTAAAAAATTTTTATAAATAAGTAGCAATTTCTATAAATGTATGTTATAATTACACAGAATGCGAAACTGCGGATTTGAAATGCAACTTCGCATAAAAAACTGTTATGTTTAAATTTTCATTCAGGAGGAATGACTTAATGCTTAAAAAGATCAGCAACCTGCCTTTTACAGGCACTCCCGAGCAGGAGGCTCAGCTTAAGGCAATTATCGCAGAATGCACAGGCAATAAGAGCATGCTCATGCACGTTATGCAGGAAGCCCAGAATATCTACGGCTATCTGCCCATCGAAGTTCAGACCATGATTGCAGAAGGTATGAACGTTCCCCTCGAGAAGGTTTACGGCGTTGCAAGCTTCTACGCTCTTTTCTCACTCACTCCCAAGGGAAAATACAATGTTTCCGTTTGCCTGGGTACAGCTTGCTATGTTAAGGGCTCACAGGAAATCCTCGATAAGATTTGCGAAGTTCTCGGAATTTCTGCAGGCGAATGCACAGAGGATCTCAAATTCTCCGTTGAAGCCTGCCGCTGCATCGGTGCTTGCGGTCTTGCTCCCGTTTTCACAATCAATGATGATGTTTACGGCAGAGTAACTCCCGACGAGATTCCCGAAATTCTCGCAAAGTATAACTAATCTTAAATCCGCATATTGGAAAATGAGGGATTTGGTATGACAATCAACACTGTTAAAGAATTGCTTGAAGCGGAGGTTCTCTGCTCAAGCGAGAGCCTTGAAACGGAAATCCATTCTGCCTGCGGAAGCGACATGATGAGCGATGTGCTCGCATATGTTAAAGACCAGGCGGTGCTGCTCACGGGGCTTGTTAACGCACAGGTTATCCGTACGGCTGAAATGATGGATATGAAGTGCGTGGTTTTTGTTCGCTCAAAGCGTCCGTCGGCGGATATGCTTGAGCTTGCACAGGAAAGCGGAATTGCCGTTATGACCACTGCAAGGCGTATGTATGATGCATGCGGCATTCTCTATTCAAACGGACTCAAAGGAAATGGTGAATGAAATGGCTGAACCCCTGATATTCCACTTTGATGTCGACGGCGATAATTTCACATCGGCGGGTCAGGCTTCGGTGCAGGTGAAGAAAAACCTTCGTCAGCTCGGAATCGACCCCGAAACAATCCGCAGAGTTTCCATTGCAATGTATGAGGGCGAAATCAACATGGTCATACATGCAAAGGGCGGAGAGGCTGATGTTATTGTCAGCGACGAAAGTATTGAGATAATTCTCAAAGATACGGGACCCGGCATTGCGAATATCGAGCAGGCTATGCAGGAGGGCTTTTCAACAGCTCCCGATAACATCCGTTCGCTCGGCTTCGGCGCAGGTATGGGTCTCCCGAATATGAAAAGATATACCGACTATATGCATATAGATTCCGTTGTCGGAGAAGGCACCACCATAACAATGAGGGTGAACTTCTGATAAGGAGTGTATTTCCATGAATACATATATCCATTCGGTATCGCTCGACCCGACCAAATGCACGGGCTGCACAACCTGCATGAAGCATTGCCCCACAGAGGCAATCCGAGTGCGCAACGGCTGTGCCGTTATTGATGCGGAGCGCTGCATTGACTGCGGCGAGTGCATCCGAAACTGCACGAATAACGCCAAAAAGAGCATATGCAACTCTTTTGACGAAATAAAGAACTATAAGCATAAAATCGCACTTCCCGCTCCGAGTCTGTTGGCTCAATTTGATAATCTTGATAATATCGGCTATGTGCTTCAGGGGCTTCTCGATATCGGCTTTGATGAGGTTTTTGAGGTTGCCAAGGGTGCGGAAATAGTTTCCGAGCACACAAGGCTCTATCTTCGCACCGAGGGAATCAGAAAGCCTGTTATCAGCACGGCATGCCCCGTTATTACAAGACTTATTCTTATTCGTTTCCCGTTCCTCAAGGATAATCTTATTCCGCTTCTTCCTCCCGTTGAGGTTGCCGCCCATATGGCGGTTGAAGAAGCGATGAAAAAGAATCCCGAGCTTAAAAGAGAGGATATATGCACCTGCTTTATTTCTCCCTGCCCTGCCAAGGTAAGCTATGTGAGAAACGGCTTCGGAAGCTATAAAAGCGAGGTTGACCTCGTTGTTTCCATGAGCGAAATTTATTTTCAGCTTCTCAACGTAATGAAGCGTGAGAATGCATGCGATATGCCTTCTCAAGCAGGAAGAATAGGCTTGAGCTGGGCTATCTGCGGCGGCGAAGGCTCCGCACTGCTCAACGATAAGATTATAGCGGCTGACGGAATAAACAACGTAATTTCGGTGCTCGACCAAATTGAGGACGGCAACATTCCGCCCGTAGATTTTGTGGAGCTTAATGCTTGCCCGAGCGGCTGCGTCGGCGGAGTGCTGACAATCGAAAACCCCTATGTTGCGAAAAACAGACTTCACACCTTAAGGCGCTATATGCCCGTTTCGCTTGTACCTCCCTCCGAGGAGGGCGCATATATTCCCGAAAACAGCTTTTTCGGCGAACTGCCCGAATACAGACCGCTAAACAGACTCAGCGACAGCATCGGGGAATCCATGAGGCTTATGTCAAAAATCCAGGCACTCCGCAAGGAATTGCCAGGCATTGACTGCGGCTCATGCGGCGCACCGAATTGCCGAGCCTTTGCAGAGGATATCGTTATGGGCAATGCGGACCGAAACGAATGCGTTATCGCTTATAAGGATTTCATTAAAAAATATATCGAAACCTATGACGGAGGTGAGAAGGTTGACGGTGAATGAGCTTTCGGCAAAACAAGGCTTTAAGCCCGTTGCAATGCCTGACGGTGAGCGTGAAATAAACGGCGTTTACATCGGCGACCTGCTCAGCTGGGTAATGGGCAGAGCGAAGGCGGACGATGCGTGGATAACGATAATGACCAATATCAACGTTGTTGCCGTTGCTTCACTTGCCGATACGGCATGCATTATTCTTGCCGAGGGAGTGAATCCCGATGCTTCGGTTATTGAAACCGCAAATGCAAAGGGAATCAACATTCTCTCATCGGAAATGCCTGCCTACGAAACCGCAAAGGCTGTCGGTATATGAAAAAATATTATTACGATTTACACATGCATTCATGCCTGTCACCCTGCGGTGACGATGATATGACTCCGAATAACATTGCGGGCATGGGAGTTGTCGCAAAGCTCGATATAATGGCGCTGACCGACCACAACACCTGCCGCAACTGCCCTGCATTTTTCAAAACGGCAGAGGCTAACGGAATCATTCCCGTTGCAGGCATGGAGCTTACCACGGCGGAGGACATTCATCTTGTATGTCTCTTTGAAAAAATTGAGGATGCGATGAAATTCGATGAAGCCGTGAATAAACAAAGAATACCCTTCAAAAACCGTGTTGATATTTTCGGCGAGCAGATGGTAATGAACGAAAATGACGAGGTTATCGGCATAGAAGAAAATCTGCTTTCAAACGCAACGATGATAACCGTTGACGATGCCCCGAAGCTCGTTGAGGAGCATGGCGGAATCTGCTATCCTGCCCATATAGACAGGGAGGCAAACGGAATCGTTGCTACGCTTGGTATCTTCCCTGATATGCCGTATTTTCCGTGCTATGAGCTGCATGACGGCGATAAAAAAGACGAATATCTCGGCAGATTCCCGATTCTTTCGGACAAGCCCTGCG
Organism: Clostridia bacterium; assembly: GCA_017466365.1. GTDB lineage: Bacteria > Bacillota > Clostridia > Oscillospirales > Acutalibacteraceae > CAG-177. The sequence goes on from JAFTUG010000011.1 coordinate 201,325, forward strand.
TCGTTTCGTCGGATGCACATTATCTATGGGATATAAACGGCAGGCTTAATTGCTTTGAGCTTGAGGTCGAAGAAGAAACCCCCGAAAATATCCGCAAAAAGCTTTTTGAAAGGCTGAAAGGCATATGAAAGAATTATCATTAAATATTCTTGATATCGCTCAAAACTCCGTAAAGGCAAGGGCAGAGAATATTCTGATAGAGCTTATCGAAGCAGACGGAAAGCTTACTCTCACGATTAAGGATGACGGCTGCGGAATGAGCAAGGAAACGGTTGAAAACGTGATGAACCCGTTCTACACAACGAGAACAACGAGGAATGTCGGTCTGGGTATACCGCTTTTAAAATTGGCGGCTGAACAGACGGGCGGCGGAATAAAAATTGAATCTGTCAGCGAAAACGATAATCCAGAAATTCACGGAACAACCGTCACGGCGGAATTTTTTACCGACCATATCGACTGCACACCTCTGGGCGACATAATCTCCACCGTAACGGTGCTGATTCAGGGCTCACCCGATATCGAATGGAAATTTGTCCATAAGAAAAACGGCGGTGCGGTTGAGCTTGATACAAGAGAGCTGCGAGAGGTTCTCGGAGATGTTCCGCTGGATAATTACGAGGTCATAAAATGGATTGAGGAATACCTCAAAGAAGGCTACTCTTCCATTTAATATTTAATGTATATTATAAAAGAGAGGATAGATGTTATGAAATCATTGGCTGAGCTTGCTGCTATCAGAGAAAAGATGAAGGACAAGGTTGTTCTTCGTGAAGGCACAGGCGAAATCAGAGTTGTTGTCGGTATGGCAACATGCGGCATCGCTGCAGGCGCAAGACCCGTTCTCAACGCTTTTGTTGAGGAAGTTACAAAGGCAGGTCTTGGTGAAAAGGTTACTGTTTCGCAGACAGGCTGCATCGGCGTTTGCCAGTTTGAGCCCGTTGTTGAAATCTTTGAGGCAGACAAAGAAAAGGTTACTTATGTTAAGATGACAGCCGAAAAGGCAGCCGAGGTTGTTGAAAAGCACCTCAAGGGCGGCAACGTAGTTTCGGAATATACAATCAGTAACGTTATCTCATAATGGAGGTTAAAATAATATGATTCGTTCCCATGTATTGATTTGCGGCGGTACCGGCTGTACTTCATCGGGCAGTAAGGTACTTATTTCCACATTTGAAAAGGAAATCGAAAAGAACGGTCTTGCTGAAGAAGTAAAGGTTGTTCAGACGGGCTGCTTCGGTCTTTGCGCCCTCGGCCCCGTTGTTATCATTTACCCTGAAGGCACATTCTACAGCCGTGTTCAGGAAAAGGATGTTGCCGAAATCGTTTCCGAGCATCTTCTCAAGGGCCGTCTTGTTGACAGACTCGTTTATAAGGATGCAGACGAAGCTGTTATCGAGGAAGCGGGCAAAACTCTTTCTCTTAACGACACAAACTTCTATAAGACCCAGAAGAGAGTTGCTCTTCGCAACTGCGGTCTTATCGACCCCGAAAATATCGATGAATATATCGCTATGGACGGTTATGCAGCACTTGGTAAGGTCCTTACCGAAATGAAGCCTGAAGAGGTTGTTCAGATTGTTAAGGATTCAGGTCTTCGCGGCAGAGGCGGCGGCGGATTCCCCACAGGTCTTAAGTGGAGCTTCACCGCAGCTAACGCAGCTGACCAGAAATATGTTGTATGTAACGCTGACGAAGGTGACCCCGGCGCATTCATGGACCGTTCCGTTCTTGAAGGTGACCCCCACTGCCTTATCGAAGCTATGACAATCTGCGGCTACGCAACAGGCGCAACCGAAGGTTATGTTTATGTTCGTGCTGAATATCCCATCGCTGTTGCTCGTCTTCAGAAGGCTATCGACCAGGCAAGAGAATACGGTCTCCTCGGCAAGAACATCTTTGATTCAGGCTTTGACTTCGACCTCTTCATCCGTCTCGGCGCAGGCGCATTCGTATGCGGTGAAGAAACAGCTCTTATGACCTCAATCGAAGGTAACAGAGGTGAGCCCAGACCCAGACCTCCCTATCCCGCAGTTAAGGGTCTCTTCGGCAAGCCCACAACAGAAAACAACGTTGAAACCTTTGCAAACATTCCCCAGATTATCCTCAAGGGTGCTGACTGGTTCGCATCAATGGGTACTGAAAAATCAAAGGGTACAAAGGTATTCGCACTCGGCGGTAAGATTGAAAACACAGGTCTTGTTGAAATCCCCATGGGTACAACACTCCGCGAAGTTATCTATGATATCGGCGGCGGTATCCCCAACGGCAAAAAGTTCAAGGCTGCTCAGACAGGCGGACCCTCCGGCGGATGTATCCCTGCAAGCCTTATCGATACAAAGATTGACTACGATAACCTCACAGCTATCGGCTGCATGATGGGTTCGGGCGGTCTTATCGTTATGGACGAAGACAACTGCATGGTTGACATTGCAAAGTTCTTCCTTGATTTCACAGTTGACGAATCCTGCGGTAAGTGCGCACCCTGCCGTATCGGTACAAAGCGTATGATGGAAATCCTTGAGAAGATTACCGACGGTAACGGTACTCTTGAAGATATCGACAAGCTTGAAGAGCTTGCTTATTACATCAAGGAGAACTCACTCTGCGGTCTCGGTCAGACAGCTCCCAACCCCGTTCTTGCTACTCTTAAGTTCTTCCGTGAGGAATATATTGCTCACGTTGTTGATAAGAAGTGCCCCGCAGGCGTATGTAAGGGTCTCCTCAACTACACAATCGATGCCGATAAGTGTAAGGGCTGTACTCTCTGCGCAAGAAAGTGTCCCGTTGGCGCAATCAGCGGCACAGTCAAGAATCCCCATGTTATCGACACAACCAAGTGCATCAAGTGCGGTGCTTGCATGGATTCATGTAAGTTCGGCGCTATCAGCAAAGGTTAATAGAGGAGGCATACTATAATGGAAATGGTAAACATTAAAATAAACAATATGCCCCTGAGCGTTCCCAAGGGCATCACTATCCTTGAGGCTGCAAGATATGCAGGTGTAGAAATCCCCACCCTCTGCTACCTTAAGGAAATCAACGAAATCGGCGCTTGCCGTATGTGCATGGTTGAAGTAACCGGCGCTCGTTCACTCGTTGCAGCTTGCGTATTCCCCGTTAACGAGGGTATGGAAGTTTTCACAAACAGCGAAAAAGTAAGAAAGAGCCGCAAGCATAATCTTGAGCTCGTTCTTTCAACTCATAATAAGGCTTGCCTCACCTGCGTACGCAGCGGTAACTGCGAGCTTCAGAAGCTTTGCAAGGACTACGGCGTTGAAGATGCAACAAAGTACGAAGGTGCTTATCCCGAAGCAGCATATGACGATTCAGCTGCTCACATGATAAGAGATAACAGCAAGTGTATCCTTTGCCGCCGCTGCGTTGCAGCATGCGACAATCAGGCTATCAGCGTTATCGGTGCAAACGCAAGAGGTTTTGACACTCATATCGGCTCACCCTTCGAGCTTCCCCTCAACGATTTCTCATGCGTATCCTGCGGTCAGTGCATCGTTCACTGCCCTGTTGGTGCAATCTATGAGAAGGACGACACAGCAAAGGTATTCGCTGCTATCAGCGACCCCGAAAAGTATGTTGTTGTTAACACAGCTCCCTCAATCAGAGTTACTCTCGGTGAAGCATTCGGCAATCCCATCGGTACAAACGTTACCGGCAAGATGGTTGCAGCTCTCCGCCGTCTCGGCTTTGATAAGGTATTTGATACAGATTTCTCCGCTGACCTTACAATCATGGAAGAAGCAAACGAGCTTCTTGACAGAATCAACAACGGCGGTGCTCTTCCCCTCATCACTTCCTGCTCACCCGGTTGGGTTAAGTATTGCGAGCATTACTATCCCGAGCAGATTGACCATCTTTCAAGCTGCAAGTCACCCCAGCAGATGTTCGGCGCAGTAACCAAGACATGGTATGCAAAGAAGATGAACCTTGATCCCAAGGATATCGTTGTTGTAAGTATTATGCCCTGTACCGCAAAGAAGTTTGAATGCGGCAGAGATGACCAGTCCGCAAGCGGTTATCCCGATGTTGACTATGCTCTCACAACCCGTGAGCTTGCAAGAATGATTGAAACCGCAGGCATTTCCTTCAACGCTCTCCCCGATGAAGAATTCGATAATCCTCTCGGCGAAGGCACAGGCGCAGGCGTTATCTTCGGCGCAACAGGCGGCGTTATGGAAGCTGCTCTTCGTACAGCTGTTGAAACTCTTACAGGCGAAGAACTCAAGAGCCTTGACTTCACAGAAGTAAGAGGCACAGAAGGTCTTAAGGAAGCTACTTACACAGTTGCAGGCATGGAAATCAAGGTTTGCGCTGCAAGCGGACTTAAGAACGCACAGACAGTTATGGAAAAAATCAAGAACGGCACAGCTGATTATCACTTCGTTGAAATCATGGCTTGCCCCGGCGGCTGCGTAAACGGCGGCGGTCAGCCCGTTCAGCCCGCAAGCGTTCACAACTTTGTTGACCTTAAGGGTCTCAGAGGTAAGGCACTCTATGAGGCAGATAAGAATCTTCCCCTCAGAAAGAGCCACGAAAGCGAAGCAGTCAAGACTGTTTATGCAGAGTATTTCGAGAAGCCCGGCAGCCACATTGCTCACGAGGTTCTTCATACTCACTATGTTAAGCGCTCAAAGTACAGCAAATAATTAAACAATAAAAATAGGGGCTGTAAAAAACAGCCCCTTAAATTTTTATAAAGATAAACTTAATCAAATGCAGACGCTCCACTTGCCTCCCTCTGACGAGGGAGGTGGATTTTGCGAAGCAAAAGACGGAGGGAGAGAATTGCCCAAAGTTTTATATATTAACGAACATACGCAAAATCATACTCTCCTTCAGTCCTACGAACAGCTCCCTCGTCAGAGGGAGCCTGATCAGCAAATTTCTTTTATTATTTATTAAATTCAATAGTCCAACAAAATCGGGATGTTTTTACAGCCTCTTTTTACTGTTTATACGGTTGTAACATCTTCAAATTTTGCGCTGACGTAATCTGCGAGGGCGGAGGGGTCAATTCCGAGCATTGCACCTCTCACACCTGCGCTGACATAAATTTTATCAAAAAGTGTTGCCGTTTCGTCGATAACTGTCGGGAACGGCTTTTTCATGCCCACGGGTGAGCATCCTCCGCGGATATAACCCGTTGTTTTGAGCAAATCCTTGACGGGAATCATCTCAACCTTCTTTTCGCCAAAGGCTTTCGCAACCTTTTTAAGGTCAAGCTCGTCGCAAGCGGGTATGCAGCAAACGCCGTGACCGTTCTTTTCTCCGAAGAAAACAAGGGTTTTGAAAACCTGTGTCGGGTCTTTGCCCGTTTTCCTGGCTATGCTTTCACCGGAAAGGTCGTTTTCGTCAACGGGATATTCCATCAGCTCAAACGGAATTTTTGCGGCTTCAAGAAGCCTCATTGCATTTGTTTTGGTCATATTATTTCTTTGAAATTCTGAATGTAAATTCAATCTTCTTGTGGCTGTTGAGGCGGTATTCCTTATGAAGATGTGCGCAGCCGGGCATATCGCCGCCAACGCCTCTCATTGCCGCATCAAGGCAGAGAGTGATTGAATTATCCTTAACAAGCTCATAGAGATGCTCGGCTTTATCAAGCTTTTCGGGGTTATAGTAGCTCATATTGAAGCCGAAGGGGATATCCATGGCATCAATCTTTATTCCGAAGCCCGAAGCATCATTAACGGAAAGAGTTCTTACATCTGTTCTGTGACCGTTTTCCTGCGGACGCATGTATCTGTGTTCAAGCTCGGCAACGGTCATTGCATGCTTTGCAATCTTGCCGCCCGTCTTTCTGTCGAGATATGTTTCGTGCGGACCTCTGCCGTACCATTCAACATTTTCAAAGGTGCTCTTGATACCCATTCTCATGCCGACCTTGAGCATCGGAAGGAGCAGACCCATTGCGCTGTGCTTAACGGTAACTTCGCCTGCGGGGGAGAAGAGATATGTTGTTTCAACGCCTGCAACGAAGGGTGCAAGCCAGTTGACCTTAACCTCAACGCCCGAAGGAGTTGACTGCACCTTGACGGAGCGTGCAACGGTCTGTGCGGTTGTGCGCTTCCACTGATAGAGAGGATGAATTCCTGCTATCGGTGCAGCAAAATTGAGGTACTCTCTGTCGTTATCGGTAAGCGCTCTGAAGAAATCGGGGCGGAGAGGTGAATTTTCTTCAATGATTTCTTCCTCGCCGTATTTCAGCGAAGCAAGTGCGCCGTTTTTAATCTGTGCGGTGAAGTTATCGCCGATAACCTTAACGGTCTTGCCTCTCTGTGAAAATTTAAGGTCGCCTCTTGCGGGGTTTTTCTTTGAGGCAGGTTGTTCACGGAGAATAATCTGGCAGAAGTTATGCTCAAAGCCTTCCTTTGCCCATGCCTTATCCTTATTGAGGATGAATGAAACGGTGATGATAACCTCGCCGTCGGGATAATCCGCAATGTTAACGGGAAGAGTAATTTCTTTCTCGGTGAGGGGAGCAAGGATTTCATCTATATCGCCGTTTTTAACCTCGTTTCCGTTAACCGTGAGGCTCCAATGAATTCTGTAATCCTCGGTAGAAATAAAGAGATTTTTATTCTTGATTATGATTTTGCCGTTACGGCAGTCGCTGTCGGTTGCTTCAAGGTTTGAATAAACCTTCTTAACCTCATAATATGAGGGCTGGGGTTTTCTGTCGGCACTTATAATGCCGTTTGCGCAGAAATAATAGCTTGTTGCGCCTTCTTTGAAGTCGCCGCCGTAAAGCCATTTTTCCTGACCGTTTTCAACCTTGCGGATGGACTGGTCAACATAGTCCCAGATAAAGCCGCCGCACATGTGGTCATATTTCTCGAAATCGTCAACATATTCCTTGAAATTGCCGAGGCTGTTTTCCATAGCGTGGGCATATTCGCAGTACATGACGGGGTGAGTTTTATAAGTTTCCTCGGGAATAGGCTTGTTATCGGCTGCAAGAGCGTTTGCAACGTTTTCGTAGGGGCTGATTTTCAGCTCCTTCTTCTGACGCATTGCCTCAACAACATATTCAACGGGGTACATTCTGCTTATGAAATCGCTCTTTGTGAAGTCAAAATCGCCTTCATAATGAACGGGTCTTGATTTATCGAGAGCAAGGATTGCGTTTTTCTCGTGAACAAAGTTTTCGCCGTCGCCTGCTTCATTGCCGAGCGACCAGAAGCATACACAGGCATGGCTTCTGTCACGAAGTACCATTCTTTCTGCTCTGTCCTCAACGGCTTCCTTGAATTCAAGGTTATCGCCGGGGCAGTTTTTGCGGCGTACGCCGTGGCTTTCAACATCGGCTTCGTCCATAACGTAGAAACCGAGCTCGTCGCACATATCATAGAAGATTTCGGCATTGGGATAGTGGCTTGTTCTGATGGCGTTGATATTTGCCTGCTTCATCAGGTGCAAATCCTGATAATATCTTTCAAGGGGAACTGCCCAACCGTTGTCGGGGTCAAAATCGTGGCGGTTAACGCCCTTAATGATAACTCTCTTGCCGTTCATATAGAGAACGCCGTCTTTGATTTCGACCTTCTTGAAGCCGATTTTGATGCACTTGACGGAAAGCACTTTTCTGCCCATGCGAAGTGCGAGAATAAGCTTATAAAGATTGGGCTCTTCAGCCGACCATGCGCGGATGTTTTCTTCAACAAGATTAAAGTTATAAACGGATTTGCCGTTTTCAACACGGAGCTTTTCAACAGCAATCTTGCGGGGCTTATCGTCAACAATGAGTGCCGCTTCAAGGGTGCAGCTCTGTGCCTCGGCGCTATAGTTATTAAGCGTAACCTCAAGATTGAGTACGCCGTTTTTATATGTATCGTCAAGAGTTGCATCAGCAAAGAAATCCCTTATGCAGAGCTTTTCTTCGGCATAAACATAAACCTCTCTGTAAATGCCGCTTAAGAACCACATATCCTGATCCTCAAGATATGTGCCGTCGGTATAACGGAAAACCTCAACGGTAATCTTGTTTTCGCCGACCTTTACATAATCGGTGATTCTGAATTCAGCAGGAGTCATTGAACCCTGTGAATAACCGACCTGTCTGCCGTTTATATAGAGGAAGAAGCCTGCCTTGACTGCACCAAAGTGAATGAAGATCTCCTTGCCGTCAAAGCTTTCGGGAATTTCAAAGCTGCGGCGGTAAACACCGATTTCGTTAAGGTCGTGATTTATTTTGGGGATTTCGCTCTTTATTGACGAAACAGCTGCGGGAAGGCTGCTGCAAAGATAAATGGGCTTGCCGTAGCCCTTAAGCTGCCAGAGTGAGGGAACGGGCATATCGTCCCATGAGGAATCGTCATAATCATCGGCATAATAATCCGTTCTTGCGTTATCCGTGCCGAGCTGCCAGCAGAATTTCCACATGCCGTTAAGAGTGAAACGCAGGGGAGCTTCTGCGCCGTCAAGGGCATCTTTTACAGAAGGTCTGGGCAGAGCGGTATTATGACCGTCTTCTTTATTTTCTTTGATGATATAAGGATTTTCCCAATATTTGAGTTCAGTCATTTTTATCATCCTTTCAATCACATATTTATACATATTATAATATATCATAGTTTTTTCGCCTTGTCTACAACATAAATATACGAAGAAACAAGGAAAAACGGCAATTTTTGATGTTTTTCAAAAAAATTCAAAAAAATTTAAAAAAAGACTTGACAAACCGACATTCTTGGTATATAATCATCAAGCATTCAAAAAACGCCGTTGCGTTTTTTAGTCGGTGTTGATGACGTTGAGGGTCCACCCGTTCCCATCCCGAACACGGTAGTTAAGCTCAACAGTGCCGAAAATACTTGGCTGGAAGCGGCCCGGGAAGATAGGTCGACGCCGACACTTTTATTTAACCACCCAATAGGGTGGTTATTTTTTTGCCTGCCGATAAAGTCGCCATACGCCGTTTTTTCTCCCATCGATGTACCTTTGTACACCTTCGGTCGAAGAAAACGCCGTCTGCCTTCCTTTCTCAACAGGCAACTGAATTAAATTATTCACACCCACTTCGACGTACCTCATGTACGCCAATGAAGTGGGTGTTCCTTGTATTTCAAGCTTCTAAACTCATCAGAACTGAAGCTGTAAACGCTATCTGCCTTCCTTTCTCAACAGGCAACTGAAACTGAAAGAGGATGATTCAAACGAATCATCCTCTTTTTTTAATGGGTAAATTATTTAATTACTCTGACTTTGATTGCACCTTCAACGGCTGTATCAAATTCCTTATCGGTATCGATTACCGTGTAGCCCATATCCTTTTTGTTTGCGGTGAAGATTGCGCTCACGTTTGCGCCTGCAGCCTTTGCCGCATTTTCAGCTTTAACTGCAAAATCATCTGCATTTTCCTTGTGGATGAAGCAGGTGCGTACTGCAAAGCTTTCTGCAAGGCAAGTGTTGGGAAGGTTAACGGAATTCTTGATTTCGCCCTTGAGAAGATAGCCTGCAACCTCGTCAGCTGCCATCATTGCGCAGTTTTCTTCGCTCTCGGGAGTTGAAGCACCGAGGTGGGGAATAGCTGTTACGCCGTCAACACCAAGCTGCTCGTCGGTGGGGAAGTCTGTAACATAAGCACCCGCCTTGCCGCTTGCAAGAGCATCAATGATGTCCTTTGAAGCAACGAGCTCGCCTCTTGCAAAGTTGAGAATTCTTACGCCGTCCTTCATCTTTGCGAGTGATTCTGCGTTAATCATGCCTCTTGTGCCGTCATTGAGAGGAGCATGGAGGGTGATATAATCGCTCTGTGCAAAGATTTCGTCAAGCTCAACAAGCTTGATATCGGTTTTGCCTGCTGCGAAGGGGTCATAAGCGATAACGGTCATTCCGAGAGCCTTTGCACTTTCAGCAACGAGTGCACCGATTGCACCGAGTCCGACAATGCCGAGCGTTTTGCCGAGAATTTCGGGGCCTGCAAAATTGCTCTTGCCCTTTTCAACGAGCTTGCCTACGTTTTCGCCTTCGCCCTTGAGGGTCTTGCACCAGTCAAGCGATGCGGCAACCTTTCTTGAAGCAAGGAAAAGTGAGCAGATAACAAGTTCCTTAACAGCGTTTGCATTTGCGCCGGGGGTGTTGAAAACAACAACGCCCTTGTCGCTGCAAGCGGGGATGGGAATGTTGTTTACGCCTGCGCCTGCTCTTGCGATTGCAACGGTGTTTTCCGAAAGCTCCATTTCGTGCATTGAAGCTGAACGCACAAGGATTGCATCGGGATTTTCGATTGCATCGCCGCAGGTGAAGAGTGCGCTGTCAAGACGGTCAAGACCGTTTTTGGAGATTTTATTGAGTGTTAAAATGTTAAACATGAAAATTCTCCTTTAGTTCTTTTTCTCAAATTCAGCCATGAAGTCAACAAGCTTTTCAACGCCTTCGATGGGCATTGCGTTATAGATAGAAGCTCTCATGCCGCCGACTGAACGGTGACCCTTGAGGTTAACAAAGCCTGCTTCCGTTGCTTCCTTGACGAATTTAGCGTTGAGTTCATCGCTCTCGGTAACGAAGGTTACGTTCATCATTGAACGGTCGCTCTTCTTAACGGGGTTATTGAACATTTTGCTGTTGTCGATGAAATCATAGAGAATTGAGCATTTCTTTTCATTGTGAAGCTTCATTGCTTCAAGACCGCCGAGGTTCTTTATCCATTCAAGAACGAGCTTGCACATATAGATTGAGTAGCAGGGCGGAGTGTTGTACATTGAATCGTTATCAGCGAGGGTCTTATAGTCGAGCATTGTGGGAGTATAATCCCTTGCATTGCCAAGAAGGTCCTCACGAACGATAACTACGGTAAGACCTGCGGGAGCAACATTTTTCTGTGCGCCGCCGTACATTACGCCGTATTTTGAAACGTCCATAGGCTCCGAAAGGAAGCATGATGAAACGTCTGCAACGAGGGGAACAGAGCCTGTGTCGGGAAGCTCTGCAAAGCGTGTGCCGTAGATAGTGTTGTTCTGGCAGATGTAGAAATAGTCTGCGTCGGGTGTGAAGGTTGACTTATCAAGCTCGGGGATGCAGGAGAAATTCTGCTCCTTTGAGGATGCAACAACCTTGATATCGCCGTATTTGCAGGCTTCTTTATATGCCTTTGTGGAGAACTGACCTGACAGAACATAGTCAGCCTTGCCGCTTCCGTTAAGGAAGTTAAGGGGGATAGCCGCAAACTGTGTTGAAGCACCGCCCTGGCAGAAGATAACCTTGTAGTTATCGGGGATGTTCATAACCTCTTTGAAAAGGTCACGAGCACCGAAAATGATTTCCTCATACACCTTTGAGCGGTGGCTCATTTCAAGAACAGACTGACCGCTGCCCTTATAGTCGAGCATTTCCGCTGCGGCTCTGTTGAGTACGCTCTCGGGAAGCATTGAGGGACCTGCCGAAAAATTATAAACTCTTGCCATGATATATTCATCCTTCCGTATGGAAAATTATTTGCTGTTTATAATATGCGTTTTTATTGAAATTTGCACGGGCGATTCTTGAATCGCCCCTACATAATTCATATTATTCTTTGTTTGCACTGATTGCGATTCCGAGGTCATCAAGCTGAACCCCGTCAACGGTTGCGGGGCATTCCGTCATGGGCTCGCTTGCGTTCTGTACCTTCGGATATGCGATAACGTCACGGAGCGATTCGCAGCCGAGCATCTGCATAACGAGTCTGTCAAGACCGATGCCCATGCCGCCGTGGGGAGGTGCGCCGTATTTGAACGCATCGAGAAGATAGCCGAATTTATTATGTGCCTCTTCATCGGAGAGACCGAGAAGGGAGAAAATTCTTGCCTGAAGGTCGGGATTTGTGATTCTGATTGAACCCGAGCAAAGCTCAACGCCGTTGAGAACAAGGTCATATGCCTTTGCTCTTACTGCACCCTTATCTGTTTCAAGATAATCAAGGCATTCATCCATGGGAGATGTGAACGGATGGTGCATTGCAACAAACTGCTGACTGTCCTCATCCCAGTCAAAGAAGGGGAATTCGGTAATCCAAAGAAGATTATATTGATTTTCGGGGATTATGTCAAGCTTCTTTGCAACTGTCTGACGGAGTGCGCCGAGAACGGAAAGAACGGTAGAATTCTTGCCGTCACCGATGATAAGAATAACATCGCCTGCCTTTGCATCTGCCTTTTCACAGATAGCATTCATTTCATCTTCGGTCATAAACTTTGCGAATGAGGAAGCAATTGTGCCGTCCTCTGCAATTCTTGCCCATGCAAGACCCTTTGCGCCGATGCCTCTTACCATTTCGGTGAGCTTATCTATTTCTTTTCTTGTGAGAATATTGAAAGCATTCTTTGCGGTGATACCTCTTACGCTGCCGCCTGCTTCAAGTGCGCCTGTAAATACGCCGAAGCCGCAGCCCTTAACGGTTTCACTCAAATCGTAGATTTCCATGCCGTAGCGTGTATCGGGCTTATCGCTTCCGTATCTTTCCATAGCTTCCTTGAAGGTAAGACGGGGAAGGGGAAGCTTGATTTCTGCGCCGATTGCTTCGCGGAAAACTCTTTCAATATAACCTTCACCGATTGCAAGAACGTCTTCCATATCAACAAAGGACATTTCAAGGTCAATCTGTGTGAATTCGGGCTGACGGTCTGCTCTTAAATCCTCGTCACGGAAGCAGCGGGCAATCTGCATATATCTGTCGAAGCCTGCAACCATTGAAAGCTGCTTATAAAGCTGGGGTGACTGGGGAAGAGCATAGAATTTGCCCTTGTGGATACGGCTGGGAACAAGATAGTCTCTTGCGCCTTCGGGAGTGGACTTGATAAGAATGGGAGTTTCGATTTCGATAAAACCGTTTTCATCGAAATAGTCTCTTGTAATCTTTGTTATCTTGTGGCGGAGAAGAATGTTCTTCTGCAAATCGGGTCTGCGAAGGTCAAGATAGCGGTACTTAAGTCTTGTAAGCTCTGCTGTCTGGCAGTCCTCGATGATTTCAAACGGGGGAGTTTCGCTCTTTGCAAGAACACGGAGGTCTGTAACCTCAATTTCAATCTCGCCCGTGGGAATTTCGGTATTCTTTGCGGAGCGTTCTCTTACAACGCCCTGCGCCATGAGAACATATTCGCTTCTTGCCGAAGCGGCTTTTTCAAAAACATCCTTTGCGGTTGATTCGTCAAAAGCGAGCTGAACTATGCCCTCTCTGTCTCTCAAATCAATGAAAATAAGTGCGCCGAGGTCTCTCTGACGCTGTACCCAGCCTGCAACGGTAACGGTTTTGCCTGCATCTGCAAGGCGAAGGTCGCCGCAGTAGTGGGTTCTTTTAAGACCTGTCATAAAATCCATAGTTTTTTACCTCTTTTAAATATTCAGAAGTCCCGAAAGGTCAACGCCTTCGAGATTGAGGCTTTCGCCGAGAGCGGCGGTTGCTTCACGGACAAGAAATTCCATGAAGTTTTCGCCAAGGTCGGCAAGCTCTGCTTCGTTTGCTTCGCTCGTAGCCATGTTCTTGATTTTTGCCTTGCCGTCGGCGATTTCGTTATCACCGAGGACCATTGTATACTTTGCGCCGATTTTATCGGCAAACTTCATCTGCGCTTTAAGTGTTCTCCCCACAACGTCGGTCTGTGCCGAAACGCCGTTCGCACGAAGGTCGGAAACAATTCTCATCGCTTCAAGGGAAGCAGCATCGCCCATGGGTGCAATGTAAAGGTCACAGCCTGAGGGCTCGGGGATTTCAATATTCTGCGCCTTGAGAAGGAGAAGAAGCCTTTCAATGCCCATTCCGAAGCCGAGAGCAGGAGTGTGAGGCCCGCCGAGCTCTTCAACGAGTCCGTCATATCTTCCGCCGCCGCATACAGTACCTTGAGCGCCGATTTCGTTCGATACAAATTCAAAAACTGTTCTTGAATAATAATCAAGACCTCTGACAATTTTGGGGTTTACGGTATATTCAATATTCATAACGTCAAGATATTTCTTAACGCTTTCAAAGTGAGCCGAGCATTCATCGCATACATAGTCGAGAATAACGGGAGCATCCTTTGTAATATCCTTGCAAATCGGGCTCTTGCAGTCGAGAATTCTCATGGGATTCTTTTCGAGTCTTTCAAGGCAGGTGGGGCAGAGGTTTTCTTTCTTTGCCTCAAAATACTCCTTGAGAGCGTTGTGATAATTCTTTCTGCATTCGGGGCATCCGATTGAGTTGATTTCAAGCTGAAGATTCTGAACACCGAGGAATGCGAAAATTTCGTTGGCTACGGAAATTACCTCTGCATCTGCGGCGGGTGCGCCTGCACCGAAAACCTCAACACCGAACTGGTGGAATTCACGCAGTCTGCCTGCCTGGGGCTTTTCGTAGCGGTAGCATGAGGTGAGGTAACACATCTTTGAGGGGAGAGCCTCGTTGAAAAGACCGTGTTCAAGGAAAGCTCTTACTGCGCCTGCCGTGCCTTCGGGGCGGAGAGTGATTGAACGCCCGCCCTTATCGTTGAAGGTATACATTTCCTTCTGAACAACGTCTGTTGTTTCGCCAACACCTCTTTGGAAAAGCTCGGTATGCTCAAAAACGGGAGTTCTTACTTCTTTAAAGCCGAATTTTGATGCGATATCAAGCATTGTTGATTCAACAAACCGGTTTTTATAGCTGTCCGCAGGCAGTAAATCCTGCGTGCCTTTGACAGCTTTTGTTACTAAATTCATAGTTTTTCTTCCTTTTTAGACTAATATTTTCAGTTGCAAAAAAAGGAGCCGCCGTTATAAGCGACTCCCATAAATCACAGGTATGCCCGAAGGAGTGCCTCTCCGAAGATTAAATCTTCTTGGGGTTGACGATTTCACGCCAATCCAGATCTCCTCTGGCAAGTGAATGAATCAGAGCTTCCGCCGTTGCGATATTTGTTGCAACGGGGACATTGTGTACATCGCACAGCCTGAGAAGCGTTGCTTCGTTAGGCTCGTGAGGCTTTGCGGTCAAAGGATCACGGAAAATAAGAAGAAGGTCGATTTCGTTGCAGGCGATTCTTGATGCAATCTGTTCATCGCCGCCCTGAATACCGCTTAAGAAACGGGTAATATCAAGACCGGTGGCTTCCGAAACGATTTTGCCGGTGGTTCCTGTTGCATAGAGATTATGACGGCTTAATATTCCGCAATAAGCTATACAAAATTCTGTCATAAGTTCTTTTTTTGCGTCGTGTGCAATCAAAGCGATATTCAAAAAATCATCTCCTTTATGTCATTTACTCTTTCAATAATATCAAATATTACATGATATGACAAGACTTATTTTTAATTTTTTTTATAAATTATCGGTGTTTTGTTCAGAATTTTCCTCTGCGGAAATTTCGGCGTTTTCATCTGTTTCGTTTTCGCCGTCATTTGCAACGGAAACAACGGTTATGAGCTTTTCACCCTCTGTCACCTTCATAACACGAACGCCCTTTGAGGGTCTTGCGCAAAGTCTTACGGTTTCAAGCGGAATTCTGATGATAATACCGTCTGAAGAAATAAGCATAAGGTCGTCTGCAGGGTCAACAACCTCGATTGCGGCAACATCGCCGTATTTTGCAACGTGGTAGTTTGTAAGACCCGAACCGCCTCTGTTTTGGAGTCTGTAATCCTCGATATCGCTCAATCTGCCGTAGCCCGTTTCGCTGACGGTGAGAACCTTCTTGCCTTCGGTAAGGATATCCATGCCTACTACGCAGTCGCCCTCTTTGAGCTTAAGAGCCTTAACGCCTCTTGCGGTACGTCCGATAACTCTTGCATCGTCCTCACGGAAAGAAATGCTCATGCCCTTCTTTGTTGCGATAATGAGGTTTTCTCCGCCCTTGGTGAGCTTAACCCATACAAGCTCGTCATCATCATCAAGATTTATTGCGATAACACCGTTGCGGCGTACATTCTTATACGCATCAAGCTCTGTGCGCTTGATAATGCCGTTTCTCGTGAGCATGCAGAGATAATAGTTATCCTCGCCGAATTCGGGCACTCTTATCATTGCAGAAACACGCTCGCCCTCTTCAACGGGAAGAAGGTTAACGATGTTCATGCCGCGGCTCTGACGTGAACCCTCGGGGATTTCGTAGCCCTTGAGTCTGTATGTCTTGCCCTTCGTTGTGAAGAACATAATATAGTCATGGGTCGAGCAGGTGAACATTGTTTTAACAACGTCCTCATCTCTGCGTGTGAGACCCTTGACACCTCTGCCGCCTCTGCGCTGCTGTTTGTATTCATCCATGGGAATGCGCTTGATGTAGCCCATATCTGTGAGGGTGAATACGCAGGTTTCTTCGGGAATAAGGTCCTCGATATCAACCTCGCCCGAAACATTGACGATTTCTGTTTTTCTTTCGTCTGCAAATTTATCACGGATAGCCATTGCTTCCGTTTTAACAATTTCAAGAACCTTTGCTTCGTTTGAAAGAATATCAAGGAATTCTGCAATTTTTGCCTTGAGTTCGTCGAGTTCGTTCTGAATTTTGAGAATTTCAAGACCTGCAAGACGACCAAGTTGTAAAGCAACGATTGCAGCTGCCTGAGGCTCATCAAAATCAAATTTTTCCATAATGGCAACCTTGGCATCCGCCTGACCGCCCTTACAAGCTCTGATTGTTGCAATAATATCGTCAACAATATCAATAGCCTTTGCAAGACCTTCAAGGATATGCGCTCTGTCCTGTGCCTTTTTGAGGTCATATCTCGTTCTGCGGATGATAACCTCTTCCTGGAATTTGATGTAGTGCGAAAGGATTTCCTTGAGCGAAAGCTGCTTGGGCTCGCCGTTTACGAGTGCAATCATAATTGCGCCGAAGGTATCCTGAAGCTGTGTATAATTGAAAAGCTGATTGAGAACAACCTGCGGATTTGCATCTCTCTTAAGGTCGATGGAAATGAGCATACCCTTCTTTGATGAGTAGTCATTAACGTCGGAAATGCCTTCGATGCGCTTGTCCTTAACAAGGTTTGCAATGCTTTCGATAAGCCTTGCCTTGTTGACCATATAAGGGATTTCAGTTACCTGAATTTCAAATCTGCCGTTCTTCTTTTCAACGATTTCCGTTTTTGCACGAAGAGTGATTTTGCCTCTGCCTGTTGAGTAAGCGGCTCTTATGCCTGCTCTGCCCATAACAACGCCTCTTGTGGGGAAGTCGGGGCCTTTGATATACTCCATAAGGCCGTCAAGGTCGATATCGGGGTTATCAATAAGAGCGCACATTCCGTCGATGACCTCGCCGAGATTGTGGGGAGGAATGTTGGAAGCCATACCAACCGCAATACCAACCGAGCCGTTAACCAGAAGATTGGGGAATCTTGAGGGGAGAACGGTGGGTTCTTTAAGACGGTCATCGTAGTTTGTAGTGAAATCAACGGTGTCCTTATCGATATCGGTGAGCATGCGCAGAGCCATTTTGCTCATTCTTGACTCTGTATAACGGTATGCAGCAGGGGGGTCGCCGTCAACCGAACCGAAGTTACCGTGACCGTCAACAAGAATATATCTCATTGAGAAGGTCTGGGCAAGGCGTACCATTGCATCGTAAACCGATGCGTCACCGTGGGGGTGGTATCTGCCGAGAACGGAACCGACGGTATCGGCGCACTTTCTGTATGCCTTGTCGGGTGTAAGACCGTTTTCGTGCATTGTGTAAAGTATTCTTCTGTGAACGGGCTTAAGTCCGTCTCTTACGTCGGGAAGTGCACGGGAAGTAATAACCGTCATCGAGTAGTCGAGGAACGATTTGCGCACTTCTTTATTCAAATCGACATTTATAATTTTTTGGGTATCTCTTGCGTCACCAAAACTCATTTTAGATTGTCCTTTCTGAATCAGATATCCAGATTCTCAACATATTTTGCGTTCTTTTCAATGAACTCACGGCGGGGTTCAACCTTGTCACCCATAAGAATGGAGAAGGTTTCATCTGCCTCCATTGCATCTGCAAGAGTTACACGAAGCATAATTCTTGTTGCAGGGTCCATGGTTGTTTCCCAAAGCTGCTCGGGATCCATTTCACCGAGACCTTTGTATCTCTGGATATCGCAGCTTCCGCCGAATTCTTCAATCTTTTGGTCACGCTCTTCATCGGAGAACGCATAAGCAAATTTTTTGCCCTTGCTGACCTTGAAAAGAGGCGGCTGTGCAAGATATACATGACCCTCTTCGATGAGAGGTCTCATATAGCGGAAGAAGAATGTGAGAAGAAGAACTCTGATATGAGCGCCGTCAACGTCGGCATCGGCCATAATAACAACTTTTTCATAGCGGATTTTGCTTATATCGAATTCATCGCCTATTCCTGTTCCGAGAGCCATAACAACCGGCTGGAGCTTATCGTTGCCGATAACTCTGTCAAGGCGTGCCTTCTCAACGTTAAGCATTTTACCCCAAAGGGGAAGGATAGCCTGGTAGGTTCTGTCTCTGCCTTCTTTTGCGGAGCCGCCTGCCGAGTCACCCTCTACGATGTATATTTCGGTACCCTCTGCCTGCTTCTCCGTGCAGTCGGCAAGCTTGCCGGGGAGGGAGTTACCTTCAAGAACCGATTTTCTTCTTGCAAGGTCACGGGCTTTTCTTGCAGCCTCTCTTGCTCTTGCGGCATCGAGAGCCTTTGAGAAAATAGCCTTCGCAACAGCGGGGTTTTCTTCAAAATATGTCATCAGCTTATCGTAAACCAATGCGTTGACCATTGTCTGAACATCGGTGTTACCGAGCTTGCTCTTTGTCTGACCTTCAAACTGTGCTTCGGTAAGCTTTACCGAAACAATGGCGGTCAGACCTTCTCTTACATCCTCGCCCGAAAGCTTTTTATCGCCGTCTTTGAGAATGTTGTATTTTTTGCCGTAATCATTGAAAACACGGGTGAGAGCGGTTTTGAAGCCTGTTTCGTGAGTACCGCCGTCCTCTGTTCTTACGTTGTTGGCGAATGAAAGAATAAGCTCGTTGTAGCTGTCATTATAGAAAAGAGCGATTTCAGCCTGCTTATCACCCTTTGCGCCCGAGAAATGAACGGGCTTTTCGTGAAGGGGAGTGAGGCTTCTTACGCCTGTAAGATACTCTGCAAAGGATGAAAGACCGCCTTCATAGCAGTAAACACGCTCAACAATGTTTTCGGGGTCTCTGCGGTCGGTAAGACTGATTGAAAGACCTGCGTTGAGGAATGCGGATTCACGGAGCCTTCTCTCAAGAGTGTCAAAATCATAAACGGTTGTTTCACGGAAAATTTCCTTATCGGGCTTGAAGCGGATGAATGTGCCCGTTTCGGTTGTGTCACCCACGATTTCGAGGTTTGTTTCGATGTTACCGCCGTTTACGAAGCGCTGACGGTGAACATGACCGTCCTGCGAAACCTCAACCTCAAACCATTCGGAAAGAGCGTTAACAACAGACGAACCAACGCCGTGGAGACCGCCCGATACTTTGTATCCGCCGCCGCCGAATTTACCGCCTGCGTGGAGAACGGTAAGAACAACGGTAACAGAGGGAAGCCCCATTTTTTCGTTTATGCCGACGGGAATGCCTCGTCCGTTATCGCGAACGGAAATAACGTCGCCGGGTTCGATTTCAACTTCAATGTGTGTGCAGTAGCCTGCAAGAGCTTCGTCGATTGAGTTATCGACGATTTCATAAACAAGGTGGTGCAGACCTCTGGGGCCTGTTGAACCGATGTACATACCGGGTCTTTTACGAACCGCTTCGAGTCCTTCAAGAACCTGAATCTGGCTTGCGTCGTAATTTTCGGTAACAACGGTATCCATTTCTTCTGCGTCGCCCTCAAAAACGGGAGCAGCCTCTTCGATTTCGGGCTGATTTTCGAGCATTTCGTTATTATTCTGAATATCCAAATCTATCACCTTAATTTCCAAGCATGGACATCATGCCTTTTTTCTTTTTTGCTTTTTCGGGCTTGTATTTGGGCGGATTTTCAAGGCGCATTCTTGCGCTCTTTCCGCTTGCGGAAGCGAGATATTTGTTAACATTGATAACGGGACCCATCATATCGTCGCACATATAGTCAACGCAGGCTGCGAGCATTTCCTGGTCGTTATTCATTGCTCCGAGAATTGTTACCGCAATAAGGCTCTGCGTTTCGTTTGTGCCGTCCTCATAAATATCGTTGAGAAGGTTGAAAAGCTTTCTCATCTTAACGGGATTGTTTTCTTTTATTGTTGCAAGCACAACGGGTGTTCCGTGATTCATAAAGAAATCCTCGGGGAGGAACTGACCGTATTTTTCGCAGTTTGCCTTGTATTCCTCACGAAGCTCGGGATAAATGGCGGTGAAGCGGTTTGCAAGGGTGTTGGGGTCATATGAAACAGCTCCGCTCTTTGCCGCAGCCTTTGAGACAGGCTGGGGAAGCTTTTGCTTTGTGGGCTTTTGTGTTTTTGTTCCGAAATGTTCAACGAGAGTTTCGCTGAATTCATTAACTACATATTTAACGTCCTTGCCGTCGGCAGTTTCAGCATCGAGAAGCGAAAGTGAAAGCTGCGAGAAATCGCTGTTGAGGATTTCGCCTTCCTTTGATGCTCCGAGGAGCGAGATTTTGTTGTTGAAATGTTCGAGCTTAAGAGCCTTGTTTTCGCCCTTGTATTCGATGATGATTCTGCCTGCGTCTGTAACTGCGGGAAGCTCGTCCTTTTCAACTCCTGCGGGTATAACTGCGGTAAAACCGCATTCGGCGAGCGTTGCGCTCAAGCCGCTGTTGATATCCGCAAGAACGGAATAAATATCAGCCATAATAAATCTCCTTTGCCGATGAAAATTTTTAACCATTTTAATCTTTCACATTATACCATGCCAAAACAATTTTATATTTCCGAAAAAGAAATATACTTATATATTTATAAATAAATTTAATATTTCTATAAAGATACAGTAAAGCTTATATTAATATACAGCAAATTATGAATATAAAACGATGTGCCGCCGTAATATTATTGTACAAAATGCCCTTACGGTATTTGTTGACTATTTCGGTTTATTATGTTATTATTATCAAAGTTTAAAATGGGATTTTATGCGTTAGGAGCGATTGAAATATGAAGAAAAAGGTTCTTGTTCTTTTCGGCGGCGTATCAAGCGAGCATGATGTTTCGCTTCAGTCCGCATCATCCGTTATAAAGAACATTCCCGAAGATAAATACGATGTAATTCCCATGGGTATTACCAAAGAGGGAGCCGTTTATATCTATAACGGCTCACCCGATATGCTTCCCGAGGAGAAGTGGCTTGAAGATAAAGAAAACCTCGAAAAAGCCGTTATTTCCTGCGACAGAGCGCATCACGGAATTATCAGATATAATGACGGTAAGGCGGAAATCGAGAGAGTTGATGTTGTTTTCCCCGTGCTTCACGGCAAAAACGGCGAGGACGGCACCATGCAGGGTCTGTTAGAGATAGCAGGCATTCCTTATGTCGGCTGCGGCACTGCGGCAAGCTCTGCATGCATGGATAAAGCCGTCACAAACGCTCTGGCGGACTTTTACGGCATACCCCAGGCAAAGTGGGTTGCTTTCGATAAGCACGCTTATTCGGCGGATAAAGCCGCTTTATTGGCAAATGCAGGCGAGAAGCTCGGCTACCCGATTTTCGTAAAACCTGCAAACGCAGGCTCATCTGTGGGCATCAGCAAGGCAAAGAATGTTGAGGAGCTTGAAAAGGCATGTGAAAAGGCTTTTGAACACGATAAGAAGCTTGTTCTTGAAGAAGGAATCATCGGCAAGGAAGTTGAGGTTGCCGTTATGGGCAATGAAAACCCCGTTGCATCGGTAGTCGGCGAGGTTGTTCCCTGCAACGAATTCTATGATTACGATGCAAAATACCTTGCAAATGAAAGCGAGCTTCATATTCCCGCAAGGCTCTCCGATGATATGCTCAGAGCCGTTCAGGCGCAGGCAATCAGGGCTTACAGAGCACTCGGCTGCGAAGGCTTCACAAGAGTTGATTTCTTTGTGAAGGATAACGGTGAGATTATGCTCAACGAGCCCAATACCATTCCCGGTTTCACTTCAATCAGCATGTATCCCAAGCTTTTTGCCGCTTCGGGAGTACCCTATGCGGAGCTGCTTGACAGACTTATCAATTTGGCATTGGAAAGATAAAATTATGAAAAAAGCAATTATAAAAATTACAGACCGCCATGTTCAGGACGGCGAAGAATACGAAGCAGAGCTTACCACCTCGGGCGAGTTTGGAGTAACGGAAAACGGCTGCAGGGTCGTTTATACCGAAACCGACGAGGAGCTTGATAACTGCGTCACAACGCTTGATGTTGAAGGCTCCGCAAAGATTTCAATGACCCGTGCAGGCAAGTACAACACCGAAATGATAATAGAAAAGGACCGCCGTCACTCATGCTTTTATCAGACTCCCTACGGCGAGCTGATTATGGGAATTTACGCAAAGAACATATCCAACGAAATGACCGAAAACGGCGGTGTACTCAATTTTTCTTACACAATTGATTTCAACAACACTCCGGCATCGGATAATGAATTAACCGTTGCCGTAACACCCAAGGAGGAATAATAAATGTCAGTTCTCGTTAAACAGGCAATCAATGAAATCCGCAATGCGATTATCGAGGCTGCGGGAAGAGCTGTTGCAGACGGCGAATTCCCCGAAGCAGCTTTGAGCGATTTCATTATCGAGGTTCCCGCAAACAAAGAAAACGGCGATTATTCGTCGAATGCCGCCATGGCATGGGCGAGGGATTTGAAGAGTGCGCCCCGTAAAATCGCACAGACTATTGTTGACAGACTTGAGCTTTGCGATACTTTTGTTGAAAGATGCGAAATCGCAGGCCCCGGTTTTATGAATTTCTACCTCAAAGAAAGCTTCAACGCCTGCATTATTCAGGACATACTTGAAAAAGGCGAAGAATACGGTCGTTCAACCTACGGCAAGGGTCAGAAAATAAATATCGAATTCGTTTCCGCAAACCCCACGGGCCCCATGCATATGGGTAACGCAAGAGGCGGTGCACTTGGTGACTGCCTTGCAGCCGTTATGGATTTTGCAGGCTACAGCGTAAGCCGTGAATTCTACGTTAACGATGCGGGCAATCAGATTGATAAATTCGGTCTTTCACTCGATATCAGATATCAGCAGCTCTATAAGGGCGAGGATGCGGTTGAGCTTCCCGAGGACAGCTATCACGGCGAGGATATCATTCAGCGTGCAAAGGAGTTTGCAGAGATTAACGGGGATAAGTATCTTGATGCTCCCGAAGCTGAACGCAGAAAGGCTCTCGTTGCCTATGCGCTTCCCAAGAATATTGCCGCAATGAAGGAAAACCTCGGCAAATACAGAATCAAATATGATACATGGTTCCTTGAAAGCACTCTACATAACAACGGTGAGCTTGAAGAAACCCTCAATATAATGAGAAATAAGGGTCTTACCTACGAAAAAGACGGCGCTCTCTGGTATAAGAATAAGGAAGTTCTCGGTGCAAGGCTTGCAAAGGAAGGTAAAACTCCCGAGGAAATCGAACGCCTTGAACTCAAAGACGAGGTTCTTATCAGAACAAACGGCAACCCCACCTATTTTGCCGCAGATATCGCTTATCACCGCAACAAGCTTGCAATAAGAGGCTTTGACAGAGCGATTGACGTATGGGGTGCAGACCACCACGGCCATGTTGCAAGAATGAAGGGCGCACTTGATGCCATCGGCTGCAACGGCGATAACCTTGATATCGTTCTCATGCAGCTCGTTAACCTTACCCGTGACGGCGAGGTTGTCCGCATGAGCAAGCGTTCGGGCAAGGCAATTACTCTTGTTGATTTGCTTGAAGAAATTCCCATTGATGCAGTTCGTTTCCTCTTTAACATGAGAGACCCCGGCTCAAAGATGGATTTCGACCTTGACCTTGCTGTTGAACAGAGCTCACAGAATCCCGTTTATTACTGCCAGTATGCACACGCAAGAATCTGCAGTATCCTCAAGAAGCTTGAGGCAGAGGGCAAGGTTCAGAGAGAATGCACCATTCCCGAGCTTGCGCTTCTCAATGCTCCCGAAGAAAAGGAGCTTATCAGACACCTTGCATCGCTTACCGATGAAATCATCAATTCCGCAAAGAATTATGACCCTGCGAAGATTACACGCTATGCCGTTGACCTTGCAACTCTTTTCCATAAGTTCTATAATGCATGCCGTGTTAACTGCGAGGATGAAGCACTCATGCAGGCAAGACTCAGCCTTTGCCTCTGCGTAAAGAATGTTCTTGCAAACATCCTCACAATGTTCAGAATCAACGTTCCCGAAAGCATGTAATAACAAAACGCCTCTGTCTGCTGACAGGGGCGTTTTTTAGTGAAAAGGCAATATAGTTAAGGGTCTGCTATGCATTTTTATTCGGGCGGATGATATCCGCCCCTACCGCAGGAATAAACTGTAACTGTAGGGCGGGGGTTGCTCTCGCAGCTTTTTATATATACCCGAATTTTACATTTGAACTGCAGGGTTTTCGGGCGACCAAACAGGGTCGCCCCTACGAATAAAATATTTGTTCACCGATAAGGTAACAACAAAAATCTCACGGTTTATTTGGCGGCTTATAAAACCCCTCTGTCATTTTTTGTTCAAAATCCATCTCCCTCGTCAGAGGGAGGCGGGCATCTGCGTTTGATTTGGTTTTTCTCTTTATAAAAATTTAAGGGGCTGTTTTTAGCCGCCTTCCGATATGACAGCATAAGCAATTTTGAAACGGTATAACCTCGGTTATGCCGTTTCTTTTTGTGTGCATCTGCTGTAAAACTTATTTAATAATTCGTTTGGTAATATGCCTGCATAGTTGTAACTGATTATAACTTTCTGAACTCTTTTACCTGATGATTTATCAGGTTTTTGAACATAAACAGCTTTCACCATATCATTGAGAACAGTAGGTGTCAGTTCTTCAATGCCGACATATTTTTTTGCTGTGCGGATAAACTTTTCAATGTTATCCGTTTTTTCTTGAATTTCCTGAATTTCTTTGTTTAACAACTCGATTTTTTCTTTCAGTTCGGTTTGCTCTGTTTCGTAATCGTCAGAAAGCATTTTAAATCTTGTTTCTGAAAGATTACCGTTTACAAGGTCTTCATATACACGCTTGAACAATCGGTCAAGTTCGGAACAACGGTTTTCTGCCTTTTGAAGCATTTTTCTTTTGACATCAAGCTCTTTCTTTGTTTCGCTTGATTTCAAAGCCCCAAGAACTTCTCTGAATTCATCTTCAAAAGCTGAAACACACAAGCAGACAAGTTGAATGTTTTGAAGTGTTCCTTCTTCAAGAACAACTGCACGGATAAAATGAGTATCACAAGTTTTCGTACTATTCTTTCTCGCTGATGAGCAAACAAAATGGTCTTGCCGTGTTTCATAATTGTTCATTGCACAGTAATACATTTTACTACCACAATCTGCGCAACGGGCAATTCCCGAAAACATATTTGTCCTGCCTGTTCTTGTCGGTCTGCGTTTGTTTTTTCGAAGCTCCTGAACACGGTTAAATGTGTCTTCATCAACAATGGCTTCGTGTGTGTTCTCAAAAATCTGCCACTTTTCAGGCGGGTTAAGAACTTTCTTTTTGGTTTTGTAGGAAGGCTTGTTTGTTCTGAAATTAACCGTATGACCGATGTATTCACATTTTTCGAGAATTCCCGAAATTGTTTTCGGATCCCAACCGAAAGGGTCTGCGGTTGGTTTCGACGGATAATTACGACCAATTCTTTTCCAATAATTTGACGGCGTTTCAACTTTGTCTTCTTTAAGAATTCTTGCAATCTGAGCCGTTCCGTAACCTTCCATACAAAGATTAAAAATTCTTTTAACTACTTGAGCCGCTTCTTCGTCAACAATCCATTGCTTCGGATTATCGGGGTTCTTCATAAAACCGTATGGTGGATTTGTTGTAAGATGTACTCCCGCTTCACCTTGGCTTTTCTTAACGGCACGAATTTTCTTGCTTGTGTCCTTCACATAAAACTCGTTGATTATGTTCAGAAATGGGGTAAAATCGTTATCTTGCTGATTATCGCTGTCAACACCGTTGTTGATTGCGATGAATCGGATGTTGTTGTTCGGAAATTTGACTTCCGTATACATTCCGACTTCGAGATAATTTCTGCCGATACGTGACATATCTTTAACGATAATCGTATCAACCTTGCCTTCATCAACAAGAGACATTAACTCCTGCCAAGCGGGTCTGTTGAAATTTGTTCCGGAATAGCCGTCATCGGTGAAGTGACGAAGATTAGTAAAACCATTTTCTCGTGAGTACCTTTCGAGCATCGCCTTTTGATTTACAACCGAGTTACTATCACCTTGATTTTCATCATCTCTTGAAAGACGTTCATACAAGGCGGTAATTTTGTCAGACTGTCTTTTCATATTTTCCTCCTGTTCAGGCGGACAGTCTGCCAATACAGGATTGCTTGATTTCAATATATCACACATTTGTTAATTTTTCACCTCTTTTTCCAGATTATCGAGAAGTTTTTTCGGGAAACTTTTTTCACCGTCAAATTCAGCGATGAAAACATAAATGGTTTTGCCCGAATGGAATGTTACCGATATATCGGGTAACTCATTTGGTAACGGATTTTTTGCGACGACATTGCCGTTATCGTCAAAACGGATATTTTCATTTTTCATAAATTTATTACTCCTTTATTCAATATTTTGATTATGGATTTGGATAGGTTTAATAATTTCACGGGACTGTTCTTGTTTCTGATATTTAACATTTGCAAGAACTTTTGAAATGATATATTTTGCACGTTTGAGTTCTTCAAGGCTTCCGTAGTTGCTTTCTATTAATGCTTCATCGGCATCTTTTTCTTTTTGCAGTTTTTCGAGTTCGGCTTTCAGAGATTTGCTTGTAGCTTTCGGATTTTCATCAACCCACCGTTTGGCTCGGTAGAATGAATTTAACTCTTTACTGTGTTCGATTTTGAATTTATCTCTGCCGAATTTCTTTCTGCTGTATTCTTCTGCAACTGGTTTAAATTTTGCATAATCGCCGTGGAATTTAATTCCCTTTTTGAGTTCTTTTATTCTTTCATCGGCAGAAGCAATATGGCTTTGAATTTCAGAAACTTCTTCAATCATTTTCCATAAAGAATCTGCGGTAGTGATGTTACGTTGCTGAAGAAATGTTACTATCTGTGAAACTTGCTTCAAATCAACTGCCAAATCTTTGTTGTAAAAATATCGGTTCTTACCATTGTGAGCTTCTTGTCGTGAGTTTAGGTAGTCGATAAGAATATCTGCGATTGTCGGTTCTTTTTCTTCTTTGAGTTCAGAGATAATTTTCTTGATTTCTTCAATCCATTCTATCAATTCCGCAAGTGCTTTTCTTAAATGTTTTCTCACAGAGTTGAATTTAACGATGTCCCGATTCAGAGTGCCGAGACTTGTTTCTTCACCTCTGCGTTCCATTTCCGATGCAGCGGGACCGAGATGAACAGTCGGCACTAAATCAATTCCTTGCCGTTCATAAGAACGCATATCAATTCTTTCGGGTCGGCTATTCTTTTCGAGATATTCATTAACTTTTTCTTCCCAAGCGTGCCGCCAGATTTCTGCATTTTCTCTTTTGTTCCAATCAACAATATCTTCACGGTGTTCGCCGATGCGATTGCCGTGTTCATCAAGTTCGTAAACCTTTCTGCACTTAGGAAGCCACTTTCCGTTTTCGTCAATCGCTCTCATCGTCAGCATAATATGTGTGTGCGGATTGCCGTCACCTTTATCGTGAACGGCAAAATCACAACACATTCCTTTTGAAACAAACTGCTCATTGCAATAACTTCTGACAAGTTCTGCATATTGGTTGGTCGGAATTTCTATCGGAAGTGCGATAATGATTTTTCGTGCGAGCTGTGAATTCCATTGTGTTTCAGCTTTCTCTGCAGAGTTCCATAAAGTTTCTCTGTCATAATATTTTTCGGGTGCGTTGGGTGGGAGAAGAATTTCGGAATGGATAACTTCATTTTGTTTTCGTATGTAGTTTTTTGTTCGGTTATCATATTCCGAAAAAAGTTTGGAGCCGCTTTGGTAAGCAGCTCCTGCAACAGCGGATTTATTTTCACTCCGCTTTTGTATTGATATTTGAAAATGGGTACAAGCTATTTTTTATCACTTTCCTTATGTTTTAAATTTGGGGTAGACGAAGTCGCAGGGGTGAAACCCTTGTCTGATGAAATCAGCGGAACTGTGTTCCGAGTATTTTTGCAAAAAATCGCAATGACACCGTCAACGGTGTATAATTGCGCACTTTTACAAAGTGGTGTTTTCGTTGCTCTTTCTGAATTGCTCAATCGCCCCGCTGACTGCTTCGGGTTGAAACGCAATTTTCAAAATTTCTTCAACCTGCTCGTCGGTCAACTCATTGGGACAACCGAGAAATTTTTCAAGCATCGCTCCACGGGTGCAAAGTCTGTGGGTACGCTCTTTGCGTGTAAGTTTCTTTTCTTGTGATTTAAGATATTTTATTTTGTTTTCCATATATCTGATTTTTGCTTCGTTCTTTGCTTTTATCTCACGAAGTTCGTCGATGGATTTGTTTTTAAGATTTTCGTTTGACATTAATTTTTATCTCCTTTGTTTATCCCGTTCTTTTTCGCATTCTCACTCAAACTGTTTCTGCGTTTTTCCGAATACGGTGCGGTAAGCCTAAAACTCAATCTGCCTTTCTGAATTTCAAAAAGCATTCCGCCGTGTTCGTCATCGTCTGTCAGCTTGCAACAGTCCGGATACTGCTCGCTGAATTCTAAAAGTCTGTTTCTCAAATCCGTATTGTGTGTCCGCACATCAATGATGTCACTTTCTTCGTTGAAACAGATAACAGTATCTTTCTGACGCTTTGTTAATCCTGTTTTCATAAATCCTCCTTTCCGCCGGATATCGGCTGATTTTTGTGATTTTTTCACGGTTCATGAACCGTAAAAAAGACCGTTTCATTTGATGCATTTTCTCAAAACGATGCATTGGTCGTTTGAGACTTTTCTATCGTCTCATTTCTGATTTCCTCCTTTCAGGCAACAAAAAACAGCCACGAAATTAATCGTGACTGTCTTCGTCTGCTTGTTTGGTTTTCTTAGATTTTTTCTTTTTTGAGTGGGTGTCGAGAAATTCTCCGTAATGCATAGTAACAAATTGTTCGTAGGCTGTTGCTAATTTTTGAATGCGTTTATAAATTGCACTCGGTGTTTTGTATCCAAAAAATGCCGCAATCTGTTCAAGCGTGCATCCGTCCATACGCATCTGCAAAATTTGTTTGTCCTTTTCGTCAAGTGCCGATGTGAACGTATCGACTTTATCTTTTGCAAGGATTTTTGTTTCAAAATCCTCACGTGGTGCAGGTAAATGAATCAGCAATTCTTCGCTGATTTCTTCGTCTGACTTGATTGCTTCATCAAGGAAAATGGGCTTTTTGTTATCGTTCCACGAGCAATACCATTTGTTGACGAAATCTCTTTTGTTGGTGCTTTTCCGTTCGCTGTAATCTTCCATCTGACGATTTTTCCATACCTCATCAATCATCGGTTGCCAGTTCTGTTCTGCAACAATCATATCCGTAAGGTTGCCGATGAGGTTACTGAACTGCTGATATGTAAGGCACGGAATTTCCATATCCTTTGGCATCGTAAACAGCTTTTGAAAACTCCATTCCATTTCCGTTTCGAATTTATTGCGGAAATGATTCTGTATTGCATAGCATAATCGCCACAGAGGAAATTCGCCCGAATAGCTTGTCCATTTGCCGGGAATATCTCCGTAACCGTCACGGCGGGGAACCTGAATGAACTGCCAAACAGACCACGCATAACAATCCCAGACAAGTTCGAGAAACGCATCGTCATTGATGAGATTATCGTATTTATCCGTGCGAAGAACATCATATGGACTTCTCGGAATTTCAAGATAATCCTTGCGTTTGGAAACCAACTCTTTCGGCAACGCATAGAAAAGCGGAAGCCACGCAAGATTGCTGTCCTGCGGAATGGTTATTATCTGATTCGGTAGCACAACGATAAAACTGTTTTTAGCGGTATCAGCCATAATCAATCACCACGTTTCGGAGAATCATTTCACCCCTCACTTAATATATGGAGTGAAATTGAATAAATTTTTCCTGAAAAATAAAGAATTTACAAACTGTTCAAATTTATCGTTTGTTTCAGAAAGAACTCACCCCTCACTTATATATGGAGCGAAATCGGATAAATTTTTCCTAAAATTCAAAAATATTTTATAACAGTTTTTTCTGTGGTGTCAATAGGTGAAACTAAAATGCAGGTACCATCATTTGTAAATGTTGTCTTCTTTTTATCTTTCAACATTATCACAGAGCGGAATATTCTGTTACTGCCAGCATAACTGAATCTATTTAAATTCTTGGCTGATAAGATTACATTTTAATTGACAAAATCGGCAGTTTTGCATTCTGATTCCGCAATGTTACATAATGGGTAGAAAAACAAACCATATTGTGGTATAATTATTTAATTTGAAAATATCCGTTCTGAATATGAATTTTTTGTAAATTCTTGAAAATCCGGCGTAACATTTGCCGATTTTCGTCATATGTATATATGGGGATTTTTCGGCATTTGCGTTTCACAAAAATTTTTTGCTGAATTTTGTACTGAAGAGTCAGTTCTCATGCGTTGTATATATTAGGAGAGTACACTCGAAAATAACATTCTCTTATATGCTTGAAAAAGGAGTATCATAACATTGGATAAGAACGAAAGAGAAAGGGATATGCAGTTAGCGGACAAGCTGTGGCGAGAATACGAGCCATACATTCGCAAACTGTGCAATTACAAACTAAACAGACACAAAGAATACATTGATGATTGTGTTCAAGATGTGTTTGCCGCTTTGGTTGAAGCATTACATAAAGGAACCCAAATAGAGTATCCGAAAACCTGGTTGACTACGGTTACAAATAATATGATAAAGGATATTTATAG
The DNA here is from genome assembly GCA_017466365.1 of Clostridia bacterium. Classification (GTDB taxonomy): domain Bacteria; phylum Bacillota; class Clostridia; order Oscillospirales; family Acutalibacteraceae; genus CAG-177. The sequence goes on from JAFTUG010000011.1 coordinate 232,264, forward strand.
TCTTGCTTCTAAAACTTCCGATAAGGTTATATCATTATCCGAAAAGGATTTAATTGACGACAATTATTTTTGGAATGATACAGGATTTGAAAACTCAAATATAAGCGAAGAACAGATATTGAGTGTTAAGGAAGAAATAATTCAAATGCTTAATGAAGATGAACAGCGTTTATTAAATGAAAGATTTGAACAAAAGTTAAGCATTGTATTGATTGCACTAAGGTATAACACGACGGAGAATAACATTTATCAAAAACTGTTCAGATTGAAAAGTAAATGCAGGAAGCTAATAAGAGATTATTTGGAACAGCAATACTAACAAAAAATGAACCAATAATTTATGCAATATTTTTTTGTAAGATTTTTGATTTTAACAGACTATATAGATGAGGGAGGATAATTAATGATAAGCGATAAGAATTTTTTAGAGTTTCTTAATGATAAATCACTTGACTTATCAAAAGAGAAACTTGAACAGATTATCGAAGAAGAATTAGAGAAACCCGAAAATGAAATGGATGCAGATTTAATTGAGTATTGCCTTGATGCTCTTAACGAACTTGAAAGAAATGACTCAGTTGAAATCAAAGCAGAAAGGACAAGTGATTCAAAAGATAAAATAATATATAAACCTTTCAAAAAGATTTTTGTTGCAGCTGCCGCTGTAGCAATTGTTGCAATTGGTTCTCTTTCTGTTTTTGCAGCGGTTTCTGATGTAAGCATTCTCGATGGATTGGTTGAACTTTATAACAAATATATTGTTGTCAGGTTTGATAAGAGCGATGATAAAGCTGATGATTATGAATTGCTTGGTACAGAACTTGCAGAAGAATTAAAAGAAAACGGTATTTATCCTGTGCTTTTACCGGAAGCACTATTAAGTGATGAATCGAAAATAACTGAAATTGAATATCAGTTTTGGGATGTTCTTACTTCTGTGACCATTAGTTTTAGTTATAAAAGCGAAAAAGGCTTTGTTTCAATTGATCATTATGACCCAATTGTTGAGATTGGAAAGTCAGAGTTCCCCAATGCCAAATATGAAACAACAATTGATATCAACGGAATCCAAGTTCATATTTTTGAACAAAACAGAAAAGGAACAATAACATTCAAGGACGGACAAACAGAATATACTATTATTTCGTCTATGAATGTTGAACAGGCAATAGAATTTGCAAAAACAATTAAATAGGAGATGATTAATTTGAAAAAAATTATTTGTATAATTTGTTCGTTTGTATTTATATTCTCTTTGTTTAATCTTTCTGTATTTGCTACAGAAAGCAAAGGAGCAGGAACTTCTTCAATTATTTTAACAGGCGAAACAATAATTGAAGAAGCAGAAGGTATCTATAACACAAGTGCTAACGCAAGGGCGACGGGATTAATAAGTCAGAAAACACTTACACTTTCAAAAACCGGTACACAACTTATTATATCTGCAAAGACGAAAGGCTCTGATGAAGTTGATAAATGCGGCTTCACTTATATAAAATTGCAGCGACTTGTTAATGGCAGTTGGACTGATTACTCAACATACTGTTACTCTGATCTGTATTCAGATTCAGCCACATATTCATTTGCTAAAACAATCACACCGCCTTCCGGATATACATATCGCGTAGTCGCTGAACATTATGCAGCAAAAAAGACACTTCTGATTTTTACATCAGAAGAAACGAGCTATAATGAAACATCGTCAATAACATTTTAAATATAAGTTCAAAATAACACTTTCTGATATCAGCAGATAAAACACGCCTTAAACTAATTGATTGGTTTAAGGTGTGTTTTAATTTATAAAATATTTGTGAAAGTATTACAAATTTACTTTAGAAAATTTGTTAATTATTTTTATGTAAGAAACTAGTTTTTTGAAGACTATATTTATGCAAGGCAATTATTGTTTTTAAAACAACTGAGGTGATTCCAATGGTTTGCTAAACATTATACAATAAGAAATACGCAACAAAACTCTTGCGCGTATTATTAAACAGGAACAAATTTGTAAAAATGTTTTTTTTAAATCTTAAAATGGAGATGAGAAAATGAACAAAAATATTAAAATAATCTTTAGCGTTATACTTGTTTTTACACTTATGTTTTCTTCGGTTTTATCTTCTTCTGCATCTGCTTCTGACGAGAATATCTCGCCGTATACATTAAACAAGCCCAATTTATATTGGGATTTATCAAACGAACAATATAATTTTAGCGGTTCTGCGGAAATGTCCAACTTGTATTCAAATTATCTGTTTACCGATGTTTCAAAAGTACGAATATATGTAAAAAATAATCATAGCACTGAAACCTTAAAAGTTAAACTGCTTAAACAAACTGCTTTTGATATTGATTGGTCAGTCTCCACTGAAAATATTGCTGCTAACGGATACAGAACGTGGGATGTTACTTTGGACGAAGATTCTACCTATATGTTAAAGTTTTATGCACCATCTGATTTTGAAGGTTACATAATGAAAATATAAATAGTTTTTCGAAAAAATTTAACTCGTAAGCAAACAGAAAGGGAAAAATAATGAGTTACATATTGAGTTTTGTTGGAAAAATGACTATATATATGCTTATAACTCTTGCAGTATATACGCCAATGAGAATCATCTTTTTAAAAATCAGAAAAACAAATGTGGTTTTGTGGCGTGAAATTTTATTGGCTGTATTTATTTGCTATATCATTGGCGTTTTTTCGATGACTGTTTTCCCTAATGTCAGAATTGATTATGATAAAGAATTAATTGTTAATCTGTTTTTCTCTACCGGTAATTCAGTTCATATTTCCAAAAATGGATTATCCTATTTTAAAAATAATGAAATATATAATGTTATAAATTTGATACCTTTTAAAACCATTTCTGAATATTTTTTTGCTTCCCAAAACACCAATTATGCAATAAGAGATTGGAATATAATAAAAACAACAAATTTGCTGGGTAACTTTTTATTGTTTTTACCTTTGGGTTTTATTCTTCCTCTTTTAAATAACAGATTCAAATCTTTTTTATTAACTTTGTTAGCATCAAGTGTGTTTATTACAGGAATAGAAGTAATTCAGTATTTTATTGGTAGAGCAGCGGATGTTGACGATTTTATGATTAATTTGACAGGTGTTTTTACTGGATTCATCTTCTTTGTTTTAAGTTCTAAAATTATTAAATTCATAAAAAGGAGAGTCAATAATGAATAAAAAAACTTTTTCAAAAAAATTTATATCCATATTGGCATTTGTATTATCTTTTACTTTTGCCTGCTCGCCTTTAGCTAGTGCGGCCGATGTGGATACAGATGATGTGATTTCACCCCAATCCCTTTATACTCCAACTCAATTGTGGAATTGGAATAATGGTCCATATGAATTCTCTGGAGTAGCAGATTCGTCAGATCTATATACGAATTATTATTTTACCAATGCATCGCAAGTTGTTATTCATGTTGATAATTTGCATGAAACCGAAAGACTTAAGGTTAGAGTGATTATAAAGAGAGACCAAGGCATACAAATTTCTACAGATACAACTTATATTGAACCGGGGCACTCGGAAGAATGGACAGTAAATCTTGATAGTAATAAGAGCTATTTTTTGAGATTTTCTGGACCGTCAGATTTTGAAGGATGGATCAATAGAAGTTAAGATGCGTATAAGTTTATAATTTAAGAAGCAGCTTATATACTTTTATATAAGTTGCTTCTTTTTGCATATTCATTTACATATTGTTAAAATTCAACAAAAGCATGCAGAAATAATTGGTTATTATTTTTGTGTAAGAAATTAGATTTTTAAAGACTATATTTATGTAAGACAATTATTGATTGTTAAATGCTGAAAGGGTGAGTCCAATGTTTTGGTTAGTTTATATCTATAAGAACATTTGTTAATTTTAAAAGGAGTGTAAAAAATGAAATATACTGGGAAATGTCGTTGTTATAAAACCTTCAAGTCTATTTTTTGCTTTGTTATGATTTTTACAATTATGTTGATGTCCACAATAATTCAGACAAATGCGGTTGCAAACGAAAATTCCGATAATCTGTTGTTTGTTTATGATAATAACAATTGGGATGAAGCTAAAAACTATATAAACACAGAAGCAAATAAAATTGATGTTGACTTTATATCTCTTAATGAGTTTTCTGTAAAAAAAGCATCAGATTATACTGCTATTGCATACCCCTTTTCATCAGTTCAAAATGTTCAATTGAAGCATTTATTTGCAGAACATAAAATTTATTTGTATGGTGAATTAACAATAAACAATTATAAGGATGCGGTTGGATTAAATGATTTTTCCATTTTCATTGACTCAGATATTGTTGAAAATAATGAGATTCCTAAACAAAAACTTTCAAACGAATATGAAACAAATGAAATTTTTAATTTGATATGTTACGATGCTTCACCGCTGTTGTGTAAGATTTCTTCAGATAATACTACTCCTTTTTTGAAGGCAATCATAAATGATATTAACGAATCGTCAACTTCTGTAGGAGAACGTTCGCATACAATTGTAAAGAGTCAATTTAATTTTAGACTATACTTTGAACTCGGCACTTATTTATATGTGTTGAATATGGATTATAGCTTATATCGTAACACAAACGAGTCTGATTCTACTTACGATTATTTTGGAATAAAAACAAACACATGGTGTACTGACCCAACTGGCGATAAAACAATAAAGCAGGTAGAAACAAAATACAGTTTCCCAAAAGCTTCTGATGAACTTATGGAATGTGGTCCGGATACAGATACAAATATTGGTACACTTGAAGTGGCGGTTGGATATGGCGATGGAGCATCGGGTCAGATTGCTTATCAGATGGATTTATCTGATACAAAACCCAACATTACTAAGACAGCAAATTACACGGCTGATACAGTTCAGTGGATTATGACACCACGCACATTATTCCCAAAGAGTATTTCTGATACCATTTCAACTTGTAGTGCTACTTGGGCTTCAACTGGAAAGAGTGCACAAATTGATGTTGATTTTCAGGCTGTAGTATCATATGGAACAAACAATCAATATCGATACTATACAGGATACTATAATGTTCCTGTTGTTTATAATTACTGAATAAACAACCACACAAATATTATAACAAACTACTTGTTTTTCACAAAACATATATAAATATTATTTAAAGATATTATGCTTTAACTTTATAGTAAAAAATAGATTGAAGGTATATCCGATGAAAGAAAAAATTATTGAAGTAATGCTCAAAACAACTGGTTTGTTTTTATTTGTTATTGGCTTATTCGTTTCACTCATTGTCGGGTTAGATTACTCTGATTATATGTATTTTATTATAGGTACATTAGTGTGTTTTCTGGTTGGACTCTTTTTAGTAGCAACAGGTGAAATAATCAGTTTGTTACGCAAAAATATCGAAAGACAAAACAAGATTATAGAGACATTAAATCAAAAAGAATAGTATTGAGCCAAATACAATTTAAATTTTTGATGATATTAATTGTCTGATAAAAGTTTTAAAAATTAAATATGTAAAGATTTACGGAGCCTGCGTGGTGCAGACTCCGTTTTCTGTATTATTCTTCGTTATTGATTTGCATTCCGAAGAACTTTTGCTTGAAATACTCATTTAAATATTTATCAACGATTATTAAGATTCATAACATAAACGAAAACCTTCTTTCCATAACGTGTAGATGTGTTTTGTTTATGTTTGACAAAATTATTATATAAATTTTGTGAATGTTTTTTTGTAAGAAATCTCATATTAAAAGACTATATTTATGCAGGGCAATTATTGTTTTAAAAACAACTGAGGGGTGATACCAATGGTTTAGCTGAATATTATACAAAAAGAAATACGCAGCAACATTTATTGTGCGTATTATGAACGGAACCAAACTTGTGGGAGGGATTCAATAGGTATTAAATTCATTAAACTAAATTATTCATAGCAAGTTTTCTTAAATATTTATATTTAAAATTTCATTTATCTTTAAATCAAGTATTACTGATAATGAAAAAGCAAAAAATAAAGCCTTATAAAAAAGATAGGTGTTTGATTTTTAAATTCTATAAATCAGATATAAAAAAGAAGGTAAAAACATGAATCTTAAAAAGCTATTATCAATCATTTTAGTTGTTAGTTTAATATTTACATCTGTAATAACAACTGTTTATGCTTATTCCATGAACACTTTAGAAGAAGTATATATAGACCAAAAAAGCGGATTGAAATATTCAAAAATTAAAATACTTGGAAAAAATGAAAATTTATATGTTGAATTCTCTGAACCAGAAAAATCTCTGGACAACATAATATCGAAAAATCATTCCTTTATTGAAAATATTTCAGAATATTGCAATATCCCTATGCTTAATGAGACTAACTGGAAAGAGTTTAGAGATGCATTTTATATTTATGTAAATGAGAATGAAATTCTAGAGTCCTCTGATGAATTTCTTTCAATGGTTGAATTTTTTGATATCTATGAAAATTGTGAAAAAAACACAACTATTAAGTCGTATGTAAGTCAAAACAAATTGTCTATTGCTTCGGTATCATATCTAAATTCTTTAGATACACATCAAACAGAAACGCTCAACACTTTGTTTAAATTGTTACCGTCTAACTCCTCGCTTGTAGAAGATATAAATGAAACAATTATATCTAGTTATGCATCAAATATTAATTCCGAAATAGGAACTTTAGCAATTGTAAAGTCTTTCGACACAACTAAAGGTATTGAATATGCCGAAAAATACGCAACAAGCAAAAATACACCTAAATATCATTATTTTAGAAATGGAGATTGTGCAAACTTTACATCTCAAATTTTAGAGAACGGAGGCGTTAGTCAAGTTTCTGGCAGCAGTTCGGCAACGGGTTGGTGGCATACAACAAAAACTATCCTTGGAATAACAACACATAAACATTCAGAATCTTGGAGCATGGCAGATACATTTGCTCGTTATATGGGTGTTTCAAACAAAACAAAAGTACATAAAACTTTTGCGGCAAACGTAAGAGCGGGTGATTTTATTACAATCGATTTCACTTCTGATGGAGATTGGGAACACATGGCTTTTGTAACAAAAAAAGACACACAAGTTGGTTCATACGGATATATTGATTATAAGGTAGCTCAGCATACGAGTGATTATTATGCGTGGACATCAAGCGATACCAATGGTTGGGAATCATATAACAATACAGGAACATATGCAATAGTAAGGAGATAAAAATTGAAACCGAAAAATAATCTTTGGTTGCAGATTACCTCCTTTATTATTTGGGTAGGTTATATTATCACTATTTTTAATCCCTGGTTTGTAGCAGTAGGGATTAGAACAATAAATGGTGAAATCATTTTTACCAGTTTGTTTCCTTTAGCAATATGCTTAATGTTATTGTATTTAATTACATTACTAGTTTGTTTTTTTAATTCAAGCAGAATAAGCGTTAACTATATAGGCTTAACAATGCTTATATTAGAATTAATCCTCTCAATAAGATTATTTGTAATATGGGGAGGATTTACATCAATGATAACAAATTATTTTTATATAAATAATTTGTTGTTACTTTTAGCTATTGTCATGGAAATTTTCAAAATAATTAACAAAAAAAGATATATTAATAAGGTTAGGTGATTGTTTTATGAAAAAAATGAAAAAGCTGTTTTTATTAGTAGTTGCAGTGTTGCTGCTGTTTGTATCGACAACCAATGCCTATGCGTTAGAAAACAACGGTTTGTGTGAGCAACCCAATTACTTGTCTGATGAAATTAGTACATATGGTATAGAAAAGCCTGAATCGGAATGGGATTTATCAAAAGAAGGAAGATATTCTTTTTCCGGTTGGTGCCATGATCACTATTTGTACACTGATTATTTGTTTACTGGCGCTTCAATAGTTAATATTAAAGTGAAGAATTATAGTGATGAAAAAATTACAGTTAAATTGTTAGAAAAGAAGACGTTAATTGATACATCTGCGTCTACAAGAACAATTGAAGCGGGAGATACATTAGAATGGAGTGCATCTTCATTAAATAGCAAAGGATATTATTATCTCCAATTTTCAAAAGGAAGCACTGTTAGTGGATACATAGAATAATATGTTTGTAGAAAAATTAATAAATACAATAGTTTTATTTGTGTTTTTTTATATAATATATATTGGTTGGTTGTACATCACTAAAACACCCCAAAAAAAAATAACAAAATGTATACAAATAACTAGTGTTTTGTATTTATCCATATTAGTTTCTGTTTTAATCATACCATCTTGGAATTTTTCTCCATTTTATTTTGTTCTTTCTTCCAACAGCCACTTTGAAGACTTTAATTATATTCCGTTCAAAACCATTTTTACACAATTGTCCAATATAGTAAATGATATTGACAGATTATATTGTTTAAAGAATTTGATAGGGAATCTTTTTGCGTTTCTTCCGTTTCCTATTCTGATTAAACTATCAATTCCACAGGCTAAGACATATTTATGTTTTTTTGTTCCTATAGTTTTAATTGTTTTAATAGAATGTATCCAAACAAAAGTAGGAAGGGTTTTTGATGTTGATGATATAATATTAAATTCCTTAGGAGCTATAGTAGGTGGAATTTTTGTGAAGTGCAATTTAATAATTCCCAAAACAGAAACCTGAATTAGTGGATTCAAAAAACTTTTATCAAAAACAACTACCGTTATAATTTTTGCAAGTTAGAACGGTGGTTGTTTCTATATAAAATTATTAATCAATTCGATTTGTTGAATTATAATCCCCAAATTTATTTATATATTTAATAATATCATTCACAATAATAAATAAATATAATTTTAGAGAAATTTCCGTTGTCTCAAGAAGTTATCAGCTCTGAAGTAAGTTTGTAGTGGATAATTCTTTACTACATTAGGAAAATATTTTCTGTTACAAACACGGCGATTAATTCGTTATTATAACCAATCCATAAATGTCAAAAGGCGTATCCAGTTCCGATACGCTTTATTCTTACGTCCAAACTATTGTGATGTTGCACAAATACCAATGTCGAGTTTTGTTGAAAAAGTAGAAACTTTAAAAATTCTCTAATTTTCTTAATTTTTTTACGTAACATTTCGCGAATTTTGTCATATATATAATGGAATGTTATTAAGGACTTATATTAATCAAAAGATTATGTCTAAATAAATGATAACTAAAAATTATGCTTTATTTGGATGATTTATATGAGGTGACATAATGAACTATTTAAATGATAATTTAAGCAGCAGAACGGATTTAATAAAAAGAGTAATTGACAAATGTATGCTTTTTCAAGCGTACTCC
>JAFTUG010000012.1 GCA_017466365.1 Clostridia bacterium
CAAAATAAAACAGCCGCTCGGGAGCGGCTGCCAGTGACAGTAATGCGCTGCTAAACCTTCAAAGCCCCTTTCAGGGGCAAAGCCAGTAATCGCCCCTTGAAGGGGCAGTGCAAACCCCCGGCTCAGCCGGGGGTTTTGATTGCAAGGGATTTGAAAGCCTGTTAAAATGGAAAAAAATAAGGGGTTTTTATAAACCCCAACAGTTTAATGATAACACACGGATAATTCAATGTCAATATAAAAATTCAAAACTGATCGGCATAATAACCAAATTCTCTGTTTTAAATAATTGAAATAAGATAAATTTGTACAAAATTCCGTCTTGAAAACTGATGGAATTCATGCTATATTATAGTCAAGGAAAGGGTGATACCAATGAGAAGGTAAAAACCTTAAGACGTGAAGATTTCAGATAAACAAAAATATAAAGAAATCAGAAAGTCTTAACCTACAGTCTTAAAGGAAGCGGAAATCAATAATCGCAAAATTTAAGATTGGACAATACCGCAGAAAGAGAGGTTAACCAAAGATGTTAGATAACAAGAATTCACAGAAATAACCCTTGGCTGAATGTGTAAAGAAACATCAGTCAAGGGTTATTTCCATTTTATGAATGGATTTGGTGCGTTGAAACCTTTTTGGGTTCGGCGCTTTTTTTTAGGAGAATATGTTGCTCCGCAAAAGCTTATATCTCTCCTTCAGTCCTACGGACAGCTTCCTCTGATGAGGAAGCCGGGTCATGAACCTTGAAGGAGAGAAATTATAGCCCTAAAATTTGTTTTTTCTTTGAATCAAATTCTTCTTGCGTGATGACATTCATGTCAAGAAGTTTTTTTAGTTTTATCAAATCGTTCGATGTGTCGGTTTTATCTGAAGATATATTAGAAGGTGCTTCTTTTTTCTGCCTTTCGATTAAAAGTTTGTTTATTTCACTATACATTTCGTTGGCATTTTTGATAAGCAAAAATTTGATTTTTCCCGAAGCAGAAGAAACAGAAACACCTTTAAACATACGCAGTGTCGAGGTAGCTGAAATTGAGTCAAAAGGCAGGTCTACTCTTTTTCCCCATGCAACTCTGCCGTATATTCTTTTATCGGTTACAACCATTTCGTATGATGACAGCCATAACTTAATTAAAAAAGCCAAAAGAGTTAATAGCGCAAAAGGACAAAAACCTACAACAAAAAATTCTAAAAAATTAAATCTTGGTGGATTCATGTACATACAATCAAGTTTTTCAAATGAATCTACTATCTTTCTTGTAATATATCCGTTTTCTATCGGATAATCATATATATATATTCAGTTTCATAACAGTATGAGCTATGTGTGTGTTCTTCATAAACATTGTATCTTCTGTTTAAATCTGATATTTCGTAAATAAAAACTATCAATAGAAATATTAAACCTACAGCAACCAAAGATATTAATAGTTTTTTTACGCGGTACTGTTCACTTTTGATTATAATGTTTTCTTCCACAAATAAGCCTCCTTATTTTGACATTCACTGAATGTCGATGTTGCTACGATTATAACATATAATTTTCTTGTTGACAAGCACTAAATGTCAAAAAGAAAGAGGAAAATTTATGTTTATAAATAAAACAGAAGAAGGTCTTAACAATATTTGCGGAAAAAACATCGCAAGACTTCGCATGGAAATGAAAATTTCTCAAAGAGAGCTTGCAGATATGATGCAGCTTGTGGGGATTGATATTGACAAAAATGCTGTGCAGAGAATTGAATGCGGTAAAAGATTTGTTACCGATATTGAGATTATTGCTTTTGCAGAGATTTTCAAGGTATCATATGATGAACTTTTATCAAAATGAAAACCGGAGTGATTCACTTTTGTGAGTCACTCCGTTGATTTTTTAAAATCCGCCGCCGACGGTTATTATGTAATCAATTTCCGCATCTGCGGTATGAACATTGATTCCGCTGATATTAACATTGCTTATGTCGGGGTCACAGGTATATTTCCATGTGCCTTTTTCGATAATGCCGTTTTTGTTGATTTTAACCTTTACGGTTGCATTGACATAGTGAATGTCTATTTTTGCGTTGCTCAGGTCAACATCAAACTGCGGAAATTGCTCAATAACCTTTGAAATATCACCAAGAACGGATATTGCATGACCAACCGTGCCTTCGTGTTCATTGGCATGAATATCGTCAGTCTGGTCTTTCATTGACATTTCAATAACGGTATATTCGCCGCTTTTATAGGCTTTCACACTCTTTGCATCATTTGCCGTGAGATTGCGGAAACCGCCCGTGATACCTTCAAATTCAAGGGCGTTCTTTTTGACAACCGATCTGATTGCAGGTTCAAGAATTTTGGTGAAAAATCCGAGCGCACCCTCGCCGTTATTGATAATCAGTTTGTTGAGTACCATAATCTGACTTGATTTTGCGGTGGGGTTGGATTTTTCGGCAGCTTTCTTATAGAAATCAATTATTTCCTCGTTTGACCATTTAGAAGGGTCAACTGCAGCCTGAACGGCAGTGGCAGTTTCCGTGGCCGTTTCGATTAATGTATGCGACGTTACGATTTCTGCGTTTTCGGGGATTACGGTTTGGGTTATTTCTTCGGAAAAGTTTGTTTCGGGGATATGTGAATATGAAGGTGAATTGGGAACTGCTGTTGTTTCTTCTTCAGTGTTTTTACCGCATGCCGTGAATGAAACCAGCAATGTTAATGCGGTGAGCAACACAAGTGCCTTTTTCATAATAACACCCCTTGTTTTATTTAATTAAATCGTTCTTTTTTATGAAATCGATTGTTTCATCAACGGTTGTAAATGCCATTGCAACGCTTGTATCCGCAGCACCGTAATAGATTGCAATTCTGCCCGTTTCGCTGTCTGCAAGAGCTGCGCAGGGGAAAACAACATTCGGAACATCACCTACGCACTCATAAAGCTCGTGCGGAGCAAGAAGAAAGCAGTCTGCTCTGTGGAGAACCTTCCAAGGCTCGTCTTTGTCAAGAATTGCCGCACCCATTGCATAAGTGAAGCCGTTGCAGCTGGTGAGAACGCCGTGGTAGAACATCAGCCAGCCTTCGTCGGTTTCAATGGGGGTAGGTCCTGCGCCGACCTTTGTCATTTCCCAATTTTTAACGGGGGACATAACAAATCTGTGCTTGCCCCAATAGGTCAAGTCCTTGCTGTGGCTGAGGAAAATATCGCCGTAGGGAGTGTGTCCTCTGTCGCAGGGACGGATAAGAAGCAAGTATTCATCATTGATTTTTCGGGGAAAGAGAACACCGTTTCTTGCAACGGGATAGCAGGCATCCTCAAGCTGCACCCACTCCTTGAAATCGGTTGTATAAGCAATGCCGATTGTTGTGCCGTGAGGAGTAAGGTTAACCCATGAGAGATAATATTTGCCGTCAATGAGGCAGAGTCGGGGGTCATAGCCTCTGAAAATAACTTTTTCTTCAAGCTCCCAGTTGATTGCATCCTTGCTGTAGCCTACAACAAGGGTATGGTCACGGCTCATGACATCTACTCTGAAAACACCTGCAAAGCCGTCACCGTAGGGGACAACTGCGGAATTAAAAATGCTGTTTGCCATATAGAGATTGTCACGGGTTATAACGGGATTGCCGCTGTAACGCCATACGGGATATTTATATCCTTCGGGTTTATCCTGCCAGGGGATATTGGGGATTTTATCACCGATAATTTTTGCCATAATTTAACCTCATTTCTATTTGATATGGCGCATTTGGTCAACATCCTGCCATTTAATCTCAAAGCCTGCTCCGTGAGAGCAGAAAACCGAGGATGAGGGGTTATCCAAATCACGCTCTTTTTCGTAGCCGATTTGTGCGATTATTTCGTCTGCGTTGTGGCACGGTCTGTAGCCGTTTTCGCGCATTGAAATAATGCCTTTGCCCGAGGTGTAATAAATAACCTCTTCGGGGTAATTCATAAACTCGGAAACAGGACCTGTTCCTTTTATTATTGCTTGGGTTTCCGTCATTTCGGGCGGCTCAAATTCACCGCATAGCCTTTGTATATCGGATATTGCTCTGCCCATGGAGGTTACGGGAATACGCAGAGTGAATGCATAATAAGGTTCAAGCAGAAGGTTATCAGCTTTTTCGAGACCCTGCCTTATCGCTCTGTAGGTTGCCTCCCTGAAATCACCGCCTTCTGTATGCTTGAGATGTGAACGGCCTGCGGTAAGAATAATTTTAACATCGGTAAGCGGTGAACCCGTCAGAATTCCGAGATGCTCTTTTTCTGCGATATGAGTAAGAATAAGATGCTGAAAATTCGAGTCAAGAACTTCAAGACTGCATTCATTTTCAATTATAATACCGCTGCCTCTCGGTGCGGGCTCAATGCGAAGCTGCGTTTCAGCATAGTGCCTCAAAGGCTCATAATGACCGTAGCCCATGACAGGGGAGGTAACTGTTTCTTTGTAGAGAATCCTGCACGGACCGAATTCTATCTGCATACCGAAACGCTCTTTGACTAGAGATTGCAGGATTTCAAGCTGAATTCTGCCCATGACTCTTATTTGTATTTGCTCTTCATTTGAATATGAAGATATTTTAACTGAAAGCTCGGGTAATTCCTGACCGATAAGCTTTAAATTTCTGTATGCCGTATGTATATCGGTTGAATCGGAAATGATAACCTGCGCCGAAAGAAGAGGGTTGAGCTTCGGCGGTTTATCGCTTTTTTCTCCGCAGGAACTCATTTTTTCGCCTGCCATAACAGAGGAAAGCCCCGTTACCGCACAAACGCTTCCTGCTGCAATCTCTTTTACGGTTTCAAACTTATCGCCCGAATAAATTCTGATTTGGTCGATTTTCTCATCCCCAAGAGACTGCTTGACCGAAAGCTTGCCACCGGTTATTTTCATAAAGCTTAATCTGTTGCCCTGATTATCGTGGAGAATTTTATAAACCTTTGCACCGAATTCATCGGGATATTTCTTGAAAACCGTATATTTTTCAACAGCATCAAGCAAAGCATCTACTCCTATATCCTGCAAGGCAGAGCCAAAAAAGCAGGGGAAAGCATCTCTTTGCGCAATTGCTTTTGATATTTCCGCCATGATGAATTTTTTATCACGATTTCCTTCGAGAAAAGCTTCAAGGAGCTCTTCGCTTATCATAGATAATTCTTCGTCAAGATTTTCTTCTTCCTGCGTAAAATCAATGCATTGAGAGTCGAGACGTGACTTTAATTCTGCCATGAGAGCAGCTCTGTCAACGCCTTCACGGTCGGTTTTATTAATAAAAATAAAAACGGGGATTTGGTATTCTTCAAGCAGCTGCCAAATTGTTTCAGTATGGCTCTGTATACCGCTTGCGCCGTCAATTACAAGCACCGCATAGTCAAGAATGCCGAGGGTACGCTCCATTTCTGCCGAAAAATCAACGTGACCGGGAGTATCGACAAGGGTGAAGTGCTTTTCTCCGAGCATAAACGGATTTTGCTTTGAAAAGATTGTTATTCCGCGGCTTCTTTCAAGCTCATGCGAGTCAAACCACGAGTCTTTTTTGTCAACACGACCCAACCGACGGATTGCACCTGCTCTGTAAAGAACGGCTTCCGTCAGCGTAGTTTTGCCTGCATCAACATGGGCAAGTATTCCAATTATGCTCTCGTTTGAACGGCTCATATTACCTCATTAATAATATTATATAAAACATTATATCAAAGCCTTTACGATAAGGCAATATCGGATTTTTGTCTTTCGGATATTCTTTTCCAATTTATGAAGCCGTAAATGTCGTTAACGAGAAAAACAGCAAAGCAGATTATAACGGAAAGATAGGAGATATCCGTCATTGCCGCCATTATCCAGAGAATAATCAGAATTATATCGTTTGCTGCATATGCAATCGCAAAGTATGCACTTCTGCGGAAGGTGAGATAAACCGCAATGAAACTGGTTGTAACGGACAGTGTGCTGAAAAAGAGATTTACCGTATTGAAGTATTTGAGGATGTAATAGAAAATAACGGTAATAACAGCGGACAGAATAAACATAAAAACGGTTTCTTTTTTGCTTATGTGATTAACTTTAACCTCGGATTTTTTGCCTTTATACGGATTTTTAAGCCACGAAATCAGCGAAAAAGCCGCCATGGGACCCGTCATGCCGACATAGGTTATCATTTCTCCGTAATATGCAAACGAAAATGAAATGATGCCGTATAAAATGCTGAAAATTACCATAAGCAGCTGACCGAGGGGGTTGCCTTTTGCGTTAAAAATTAGCGAGGTTACTCCTATCAGCGAGGCAGAAAGAGTGAGATAATTCTCTCTGTCAAAAATAACAAATGAAACAATAATCAGCAAAACAGAGCAAACCCACAATGCGATTTCACCTTTTGAGAAATAATTTATAAGTTTTTTAATAATAATCCCTCCAATAAAAAAACATCCGCAAACATATCTTCAAAGACCTAACGATATGTTAACGAATGCTTATGCATCTTACTACCCGGTGGCAGCTCCATATTTGTTTTCTATTATATTACCTTATATGAATAATAAAGTCAAGGAGAGATTTCTCATAACGTCAAAAAATACTATCTCGTTGTTAGTATCAACTAATCTTTTTGTGAAAACTGACGAAATTAAAATCTGACGGAATTTTTATCCTTAAAAGCTGTTGACAAAGGGTGAAAAAAGATTTAATATAAAGACGGTTAGAAAGAGCTAACTTGCGAGATTATTTTATGGAATCAGGTGAATTTTATGACTTTGCTTGACGCACAGGAAGGTAAAGAATATATAATTCAGAGCATTGAAACTGATGATGAAGAATTGGATGCTTTCCTTTTCTCTCTCGGCTGCTACAGCGGCGAGCCTATTACCGTTGTTTCCCATATTAAGGGCGGCTGCGTAGTGTCAATCAAAGACGGCAGATACACCATCGATAATCAGCTTGCGGAAGCAATTGCAATCTGATGCGATATAAAAAGTAGTCTGCCGATTACTTTTCACCTGTGGTTAGCCAATACTAACTCGGCTTCGTTAATCAAGTATTTTAACAGTCTGAATCTGTCAAAATAAAATCCTAAATCAGAGGAGGAAACAAAAATGAGAATTGCTTTAGCGGGCAATCCCAACAGCGGTAAAACAACCATGTACAATGCGCTTACCGGTAAAAACGAAAAGGTAGGCAACTGGGCGGGTGTTACCGTTGAGAAAAAAGAACATCCGATTAAAAAGAGCTATTACAGCGGTGCAGAGCTTGTTGCCGTAGACCTTCCCGGTGCGTATTCAATGTCACCGTTCACATCGGAAGAGAGCATCACAAGCTCGTTCGTAAAGAACGAAAAACCTGATGCGATTATTAATATTGTTGATGCAACAAACCTCAGCAGAAGCCTTTTCTTTACAACGCAGCTTCTTGAACTTGGTATTCCCGTTGTTGTTGCTCTCAACAAGACAGATATCAACAAGAAAAAGGATACCAAAATTAACACGGCAAAACTTTCCGAAAAGCTCGGATGCCCCGTTATTGAAACAGTTTCCACCTCAGCTGACGGTCTTGCAGCGGTTGTTAAGGCTGCGGCAGAGTCAAAAGGTAAGGGTCAGACAGCTCCCTATGTTCAGGGTGACATAGACCTTACCGATAAGAAGGTTGTTACAGAGGCTGACAGAAAGCGCTTTGAATTCGTTAACAAGATTGTTAACGAAGTTGAAAGCCGCAAGGTTTTAACAAAAGATAAGAATTCCCAGGATAAAATCGATGCAGTTCTTACCAATAAGTGGCTTGGAATTCCCATTTTTGCGGTAGTTATGTTTGCAGTTTTCTGGATTTCACAGGCAGGCCCCGGCGTATGGATCGCAGATTGGCTTGTCGGCTTGCTTGAAGGCGGTCAGGCTGCAATCGGTGAGCTTCTTGCAGATGCAAATCCGCTTCTTTCCGCACTCCTTGTTGACGGTGTTATCGGCGGTGTTATCGCAGTTATCGGTTTTCTTCCTCTCGTTATGGTTATGTATTTCCTCATTGCTCTTCTCGAGGACTGCGGTTATATGGCAAGAGTTTCCGTTGTTCTTGACCCCATATTCAAGAAGGTTGGATTGAGCGGTAAGTCCGTTATTCCTTTTGTTATTGGTACAGGTTGCGCTATTCCCGGTGTTATGGCTTGCCGTACAATCCGTAATGAGCGTGAACGCAGAGCAACCGCAATGCTGACTCCTTTCATGCCCTGCGGCGCAAAGCTTCCCGTTATTGCTCTTTTTGCAGGCGCATTCTTTGAGGATGCATCATGGGTTGGCCCTCTTATGTACTTTTTAGGCATTGTCCTTATTTTCTTCGGTGCTCTTCTTATCAATAAAATCACCGGTCATAAGGCAAGAAAATCGTTCTTTATTATGGAGCTTCCCGAATATAAGGTTCCCAGTCTCTGGAGAGCAACAAAATCCATGTGCAGCCGTGGTTGGGCTTACATAGTTAAGGCTGCAACAATTATTCTTCTCTGCAACACGGCAGTTCAGATTATGCAGACATTTGACTGGAGCTTTAAGGTTGCTGAATCGGCAGATACTTCAATTCTCGCTTCAATTGCAGGTCCCTTTGCTTATGTTCTTGTTCCTATCGTTGGTGTTCTTTCATGGCAGCTTGCAGCAGCCGCAGTTACAGGCTTCATTGCAAAGGAAAATGTTGTAGGTACTCTTGCAGTTTGCTTTGTAGGACTTGAAAACCTTATCGACACAGAAGAACTTGCCCTTATGGAAGGCGCGGGTGCAGAGGTTGCAGGTGTAATGGCAATTACCAAGGTTGCTGCTCTTGCTTACCTTATGTTTAACCTTTATACACCTCCCTGCTTTGCAGCTATCGGCGCAATGAACAGTGAAATGAAGAGCGCAAAATGGCTCTGGGGCGGTATCGCACTCCAGCTTGGAACAGGTTTCTCTGTCGGATATCTTGTATATCAGATTGGTACGCTTATCACAACAGGCACATTCGGTGCAGGATTTGTTCCCGGTCTTATCGCAGTTATTGCTTTTGCAGCAATTCTTGTTGCTCTTTGCATCAATTCAAAGAAAAAGCTTCAGAAAGAATATGCTCTTAACGGCAAAAAAGCTCCCGCAGTAAGCGCAAAATAATCAGGAGATAGAATATGGAAGATATTATCATTATTGCAGTTTTGGTTATAATTGTAGGCATTGCAGCTTTATATATTTACAGAGCAAAGAAAAAGGGGAAGAAATGCATAGGCTGTCCTGACAGCGGCTCATGCGCCTATGCCAAAAACGGCGGCTGCACATGCGGCTGTTCGGATAAAACAGAAGAATAAAAGGTATTTTTCCATACAAACAATTTCACCCTGCATTCCTCAACGGTTTGCAGGGTGTATTTTTATTTTATGAAGTTTCTTATGTTTTCAAGGTTCTTTTCTGCGGTTTTTCTTCCGATATCATAAATTCTCTGCATGTTTTCCGGATTATGCTCGATTCTGCCTATTTGAAGAGGGGTATCGGGTCTTATAACATAAACTGCGCCCTCTTGCTCTCTTTTTTCAATATATTCGAGCGTTTCGTTATATTCGATATGTCTGTTTTCCATTGTTTTAACAACATTCGGATATTCCTTGAGCGCATATTTCATAACCTTTGCCGCAGAGCTCGGTTTTTTAATATATCCTTTCGGCTGCGTGAGAATAATAACATTCTTTTCAAATCCGATGCTTTCAAAATACTGAATGGGCACTGAATCGGCAATTCCTCCGTCAAGATACTTTTTGCCCTTTATTTCAACGGGTCTTGAAACAAGCGGCATTGATGCTGATGCCCTGAAGCATTCAAGCGAATCATCGCCTGCTTCATCGGAGTTTATATATACTGCTTTGCCCGTTTCAACATCAGTTACAACAACATAAAAATCCATAGGGTTATCAAGGTAAGCTTGGGTATCAAACAGATCGAGTGTATCGGGGATTGTATGGTAGCAGAATTCAGCGCCGAAAAGGTCGCCCGTTTTTATAAGTGAACGAAAGCTGCAAAATCTCGGATCTCTTGCAAAACGTTTGTTATATCTTATAACTCTGCCGATTTGCCTTGATTTATAGTTACAGCCGAATGCCGCACCTGCCGAAACACCGATTGTTGCATCAAATTCAATCCCGTTTTCCATGAAAACATCTATAATGCCTGCGGTGAATAAACCTCGCATTGCACCGCCTTCAAGAATTAATCCTTTTTTCATTTTCCCAGCTCCTGCATGGTAACTTCCTCTTTTGAATAGTGAGAGGTATATTTATCCTGATAATAGTTTTCGGCACTGTATTCTATTTCGCCGTTTTCATCTATGTTGATAAGCGTGCAGCCTCGCTGTGAGCCGAGCTTGTAAATTCCGACATAAGCAAGGTAGTCAACGCTGTAGGAATATGTAAGGTCAATTCCCTTGTAATTTACGGAGAAGTTGTTGAGATGGTCGTGACCGCAGAAAACCGTGTCTGTGCTGTGAAGCTCCTGCATGGTTTCAAAGAAGTTATCCTCATAAATTCCGGGATAAACTACCTTGCCCGATTCGCCTGCTACACCGTAATTATGCTTAACATTCTCCGTGTCGGAATAGCCGTTTTCTACATATTCGTTCCATGCATCCTTGTATTCCGAGAGCGGAACATGAAGAAAAACGGAAGAACGGGGATTAAGCGTGACGAGTTTATCGCCGAGCGGGGTTGCGATGCTCGAAGAGTAAAGCTTCATCATGTTGTGATTGCGGTTAGATTCAACCGTGTTTTTATACCACTCAATCTGGTTTTCGTGAATGTTATCATATTTCCACATAATGCCGAAATAGTCGTTATCAACATATGAATGTGAGTCAACGGTGAAAAGCGAACGGGTGATCATTCCGCTTGAATTAACAATGTTGAATACCTGATTGCCCCAACCGTCAACATTCTCTGCACCCTTACGCATAAGACAATGCGGATATGCTTCGTAAAACTCTGTTATCTCCTCACGTTCAAAAAAGCTGTAGGCCTCGGTATCGTGGTTGCCGTAAGATACTGTCCAGTATACTCCGAGAGTTTCCATAAGCTCAGCAAAGAGCTTTGCACCCGATTTATTGTTGAAGGTACCTGACTGAAAGGGTACGGGATATGCAACATCACCTGTAACAATAACAAAATCAGGCTTTTCTGCACTTATCATTGCAGCAACGGCATTGAGTGCCATTGAATCCTTCTTTATTGACATCCAGCCGCCGCCGAAATGAGTATCCGTAAGCTGAAGCACCTTAAGACCCGTGTCGGAGTAAATATTCCAAACACCGTCGGAAGTATTTTCAACCGTTATATCCCTGCTTCCTGCCTCGGGGAAAGAGTTAGCCTTCTTAATATTTGCGTTAAGTCCTATAACGGTTATAACCGTTGTTATTCCGATAAAAAGAACTATAACGGCGAAAATTACCGCCAAAACTCGGCGTGCGGTTTTTCTTTTTTTGATTTTTTGTTCATTTTTATTTCTCATTTGACCCTCCGAAAGATATGTAAATTTCAGCGTCAAGCTTGTTTTTAAAGGATAATTTAAGTCTGTCGTACATTTCTTTAATTTCATGTGATGTTGCACAGTCTGATTCTATTTCTGCCGTAAACACTTTGTTTTGTCCGTATTTGTGGCAGCTTACAAAGAATACTTTAAGCACTTTGGAATGCGATTCCAGAAGTTTTTTTGCTTCTTGGCAAAGCTCGGTTTCGTTTTTGCCGATTATTGCCGAGCATGATTGAATTGCTGATTTTATTCCCTGAACGGTCATTGTTATGCTGATTATTATTCCTGCAACGCCGTCAACCGAATAGCCTATACGGCTTGCGAGGGTGAAGGAAATAAGACTGCAAAGCGTTATAAAAAAATCCATAAGACTGTCGGCTGCGATTCCTTTGATAATTCCGCCTGTGTTTCTTTTTTGAGCCGTTTTAAGAAATACGGCAAGCAGCAGTTTAATAACTGCTGTTGCGGCGATTATAACCGCATACTGTGTTGAAAACCATATCGGCATAGGGTACATAATTCTTTCAAAGGAAGTATATCCGAAATATGCACCCGAAAAGATAATTGCAACAGAAATAATGAATTCAATCAAATTCTCTGCTTTTCCCATTCCGAAGGGGTAGATGTCTGTTCTTTTTTTGTTGAGCATTGCAAGCCCGATTACGGCGGCGATGCATACACCTGAATCAAGAAGGTTATTCAGCGAATCGGCATATATAGCAACACTGTTCGATGAAAGCCCGATATAAAGCTTTATAAAAAACAGACCTATGTTAACAGCGGCGGCAACAATGACTGCGAAAAATGCTTTTTTGGATGATTTGTCCATAATAATGTTATCCTTCAAAAAAAGGTGCGGAAAAACCGCACCTGTGGATTAATGATTAAAGGCAGTAAAGAAATCTGTGAACCTTTACAAATACATACTTGAAGAATGCTGCAACCTGGTCAATGAACTCAAATTCATTGCCGTTGAATTCAAAACGGTCAAGAGCAGCTTCGTCGTCTGAATAGAAATCTCTGTATTTTATAACTTCGGTTTCATATTCAGCAGTATCTTCTCTGATGTCAATAACACGAACGCCTCTGTTATGGTCACCGTAGGAGCTGAAGCCTACACCGGGAGTGTTAACAAGGTCAACACCCTGATATTCAACCTCATAAGAGTTCTTATGGTCGTGACCGAAGAACATTGCAACAACATCGCCCTGATTTTTAACAGCCTCAAACTGACCTGCGTTTACAGTGCCGGGGCAGGGCATTTCATTGAGTTCGCCTGTTCTGAGGTTTTCGGGGTTAATTGCATAGTATTTTCCGTTATCCTCAACGTATTCATAGTTATCCTTTTCAGCCTCGGGAACTTCTGTGATAACGTCATAAATCTCGTTAACTACGATGTGCTGGAACATCATTGAGGGAACGGCAACTCCGCCGTTCTGCTCTTTGAGAGCATTTGAAGTTTCAACATACCATTTAATCTGATCCTCGTGAACATAGTCATAACCGCCGTTTACATCGTCATACATGTTGGAGTCAATCATGTAAAGGTTATAAGCGATTTTGCTGATGTCATCCGATGCGTAAATGGGAACATTATATGTACCGCAGCCGTAAAGAGCATCGCCCTCATCAACAGCAATGCAGTTATCATATTTCTGATATATTGCCATCTGCTCTTCTTTTGAAACAAGCTCTTCAGCATCGTGATTGCCAAAAACAACAGCAACGGGGATATCGTATTTCTCAAAAATTGACATAAATCTGTCGATTGCAATTTCAACAAGAATAAGGTCGATTGCGTGAATACCTACTGTTGCGGAGCCTGCGGAAATGTTATCGCCAGAAAGAACGATAAGGTCGGGGTCTGCAACGGGGATAACCTCGTTAAGAAAATCCTTTGTGATTTCAAGAAGGAAAGGACCGTCCTGGATATCGGCAACCTGCATAATGCGGAAGCCGCCGTCATCGTTGAACTGAAGTCTTTCGTTGCGGGGAAGCTCCGCTGTTGCAGCAAACGAAGGCATGAGCATACCGAATGCGAGAACAACAGCCAGAAGGATTGATACGATTTTTTTCATGTTTATCTCTTCCTTTTCTGTAAAATTTTTTCGATAAATATTATAACAATTTATTAATATAATGTCAATGAAAAAACAAAAACAGACCGCATTTTCGGCGGTCTGCGTGGTATCAGAGAAACGGTCTCATTTTGTCCTCAAGATTTTCTTCAAGTTCGCTTATTCTTGTTGCCAGATGTTTTACCTCGTTTGAGGCGGCCGGATATTGGTTAAGATATTTGTTGATTGATTTAATTCCCATTCCGCAGCCGTCGGTTATAAGGCTTGCCGCTTGTGTTGCGGTAGGCTTGAACGCCATTTCGGCATTTGCCTTGATTTTTGACATGCCCTTTGCCATGATATTCGGCTCTTTGCCTTCGCAGTTAAGCTTGTGCAGGGTGTCATCAATATCCTTTTCAAGGTCCTTATGCTCGGTCTTGCTTTCTTTCAGCACCTGCGTAAGCTCACCTTCTTCAAGATAAGGAAGCACATCATCTATTGATGCAACCGCCATTCTGATTCCTGCACTGCATTCACGCAGCAGATATAATGTGTCTTTGTTATCGTTCATAATTATCATCTCCCGAATATATTATTGCCCGCAATAAGCGATAATTTTATTGACAAATTTTTAAAATTGCATTATTTTTAATACAAGGAAGTGATAAAAATGATTTTTGCAAATCACGCACATGTTTTTCCAAAAGAATTAAGACCCGAGGGCTGTGTTGAGAAGCTTATGGAGTTTCTTGATGAATGCGAAATTGATAAAGCAGTTGCGTTTGCGCCGTTTTCGGACAGATTCCATGAGGGCGGTTTTGAAGGCAGCCCCAACGACTGGCTTGCAAAGCAGATAAAAGGAAACGACAGACTTGTCGGTTTTGGTACAGTTGATTTTACGCAGAATCTTCGTGATGAGGTGGACAGAATTGCTGACCTCGGTTTTAAAGGAATAAAGCTTCATCCACCGTATCAGGAATTTGTTATTGACGGCGAAGAAGCTTTTCAGGTATATGAAAGAGCGCAGGAGCTCGGACTTTTTCTTTCCTTCCATTCGGGGATGCATTGGCACAGACTGCGTGATAACCGTGTTCTGCTTTTTGATGAGGTTGCATGGAATTTTCCGAAACTGAAATTCAGCATGGAGCATATCGGCGGATATCATTTCTTCAAAGAAGCTCTTGCTGTTATGTGCAACAATTCAAGAGGCGAATTCGACAGAGTTTTTGCCGGTTGGACAAGTGTAGGAAACCGCAAGGGTAAGGGCGATGAATGGGCGCTTACCGATGAAGAGCTTGAAATTGTTATTGCACAGACGGGCGAAGACAGAAGCATCTTCGGCCTTGATTTCCCGTATTCCAAACCCGAACATATAAAATCCGACATAGCAAGAATCAGAAGCCTTGATATTTCGGAAGAATGCAAGGAAAAGATACTCGGAAAGACACTTGAAAAAGTTTTGAAATGATTCAGGGGAATCTCTCACGGAGATGAAGAAGCCGTTTTTTTCCGATGTAAGGCGTATATGCGATACGTCAAATCGAAAAAACGGCTGAAAAGAAACATAAAACAACTTTCTTAAATATCAAACCAATATAAAAATGGCTTGCAAAGGTTAATTTCCTTTGCAAGCCAAATTTTTATTTGTTTAGTTTCTTTTGTTCTTCGCTTCGTGAGAACTTCCCATTACATGCCTCTGCGTCTTACGCAGTTTTCAAGATTGATGGCTTCGTAAACGCCGTCATCAAACAAATCGCAGATATTTTTATATTCATCAAGCGAAAGAGTCTCAAGAGTTTTGCCTTCTCTTATGCAGAGAGCAACAAGCTCGCCTGTTGCCTTATATGCATCACGGAAGGGGAGACCCTTTGAAACAAGATAGTCGGCGCAGTCTGTTGCATTGATGAAGCCGCCTGCAGCAGCCTTTCTCATGTTTTCGGGAATTGCTTTCATGGTTGCAATCATGGGCACAAGAGTTACAAGGCAGATTTTAACGGTATCGAATGCATCGAAAATCGCATCCTTATCTTCCTGCATATCCTTGTTATAAGCAAGGGGAAGTCCCTTCATAACGGTGAGAAGAGTCATAAGGTCGCCGAAAACTCTGCCGCTCTTGCCTCTTACAAGCTCTGCAATATCGGGATTCTTCTTCTGCGGCATAATGCTTGAACCTGTTGAGAATGCATCGTCAAGCTCAACAAACTTGAATTCCCATGAACACCAAAGAATGATCTCCTCGCAAAGTCTTGAAAGATGAACCATGCAGATTGAAAGTGCGCTTGCAAGTTCAATGCAGAAATCTCTGTCGGCAACACCGTCAAGAGTGCTTGCGGTATAAGAATCAAAACCGAGAAGAGAGGCTGTCATTGAGCGGTCAATGGGGTAGGTTGTGCCTGCAAGTGCGCCGCTGCCGAGCGGAGATGAATTCATTCTCTTTTTGGCATCCTCAACTCTGCCGAGGTCACGCTTAAGCATCTCGATATATGCGAGAAGATGCGCCTTAAAGGTGATGGGCTGTGCTCTCTGAAGATGTGTATATCCCGGCATGATTGCATCGCCGTATTCTTCGCCCTTTGCGGTAAGTGCATCAATAAGCTCATTTATAAGTTTTAATGTTTCTTCGCATTCGTCACGAAGATATAGTCTTACGTCAAGAGCAACCTGATCATTTCTGCTTCTGCCCGTGTGCAGGCGCTTACCCGGTGCGCCTATTCTTTCGGTTAATGTCTGTTCGATGAATGTATGGATATCTTCGGCATTGGGGTCGATAAGAAGACTGCCGTCTGCAATATCCGCCTTAATTTGAACAAGCTCTGCAACTATAGCAGCTGCATCATCGTTTGAAACAATACCCTTTGCTGCAAGCATGGTAACATGTGCGATGCTGCCTTCAATATCCTGGGCATACATTCTTGAATCGGTTGATATTGATGAATTGAAATCGTTGGTTTTCTTATCCGCTTCCTTTGAAAAGCGGCCTGCCCAAAGTTTCATGTTATTTCCTCCTATACGGGAAAAGAGCCGCCCGAAATGACGGCTCTGATTTTATTGCGTTTTAATAATCGAGAAGAATTGTGAAAGACAGGGCGCAGCGATGTAGGAATATACAGATATTTCAAATCGCTGCAACACAGTATTTCGCAATTATACGAAGATTATTTTGCATTGCGTTCTGCTTCGAGAATAGCCTTTACCTTGATGGGAAGACCGAAGAGGTTGATGAAGCCTGCGGAATCCTTCTGGTCGTAAACTTCGTCAGCATCGAATGTTGCGAAATCTTCGCTGTAAAGTGTGTAGGGTGATGTTACGCCTGCGTTGATGATATTGCCCTTATAAAGCTTAAGCTTAACATCGCCTGTAACTGTTTCCTGTGTCTTGTCAACGAAAGCTGAAAGGGATTCACGGAGAGGTGTGAACCACTGACCGAAATAAACAAGCTCTGCAAATCTGTGAGCAATGATTTCTTTGTAATGCATTGTATCTCTGTCAAGGCAAAGAGTTTCAAGAATATCGTGAGCCTTGAAGAGAATTGAACCTGCGGGATTTTCATAAACTCCTCTTGACTTCATACCTACAAGACGGTTTTCAACGATATCGTTGAGACCGATGCCGTTCTTTCCGCCAACCTCGTTAAGGTATGTGATAAGCTCTACGCCGCCCATTTCCTTGCCGTTGATTGCGGTGGGAACACCCTTTTCAAAGTGGATGGTGATATATGTGGGTTCATCGGGAGCCATTTCGGGTGAAACACCCATTTCAAGGAAGCCGGGCTTGTTATATTGAGGCTCGTTTGCGGGGTCTTCAAGGTCGAGGCCTTCATGTGAAAGATGCCAGAGGTTCTTATCCTTTGAATAGTTTGTTTCTCTGTTTATCTTAAGAGGAATGTTGTGTGCCTCTGCGTATTCGATTTCTTCTTCTCTTGATTTAAGGTCCCAAATTCTCCAGGGAGCAATGATTTCCATTTCGGGAGCGAAAGCCTTGATTGTAAGCTCAAATCTTACCTGGTCGTTACCCTTGCCTGTGCAGCCGTGGCAGATAGCGTCTGCGCCTTCAGCCTTTGCGATTTCAACGATTCTCTTTGCGATGATGGGACGTGCAAAGGATGTGCCGAGAAGATATTCCTTCTCATAAACTGCGCCTGCCTTGAGGGTGGGGAAGATGTAATCGCTTACAAATTCATCCTGAAGGTTTTCGATATAGAGCTTTGATGCGCCTGTCTTGATAGCTTTTTCTTCAAGACCGTCAAGCTCTGTGCCCTGACCAACGTCACCTGAAACAGCGATAACCTCGCAGTTGTTATAGTTTTCCTTAAGCCAGGGAATAATGATTGATGTATCAAGGCCGCCTGAATAGGCGAGAACTACTTTTTTGATTTCTTTCATAATAATTTCTCCGTTCTTTATGATTGATTATGCATTAATTATACATCGAATATTCAAAAAATCAAGCAATTTTTGAATATTTATGCATTTTCGTCGTAATTAACAAAAATCTTGTTTTTATCGGTGATTATCCGAGCAAAAGTCCGACTTTTTTCTTGGCTTTGGTAAGAGTTCTGTTTGCAAGGCGAGCTGCTTTTTCCGCACCTGCCGCCGCTGTATCAATAAGGTACTGCTTATCCGCAATCAGGTGTTTATATTCTTCCTGAACGGGGCGAAGCTCTTCGATTACTGCCTCTGCAACCTTAACCTTGAAGTCGCCATAGCCCTTGCCTTCAAATTCCTTTTCAATAGCGGCAAAATCAAGACCCGTGCAGCATGAATAAATAGCCATAAGGTTGTTGATGCCGTCTTTACCGTCCGCATATCTTACGCATGCCTCGCTGTCTGTAACAGCCGACTTGAATTTTTTAAGAATTACATTGGGTTCATCAAGAAGCGAAACGGATGCCTTGGGATTGGGGTCGCTCTTTGACATCTTCTGTGTGGGGTCCTGAAGGCTCATAACTCTTGCACCTACCTTGCCGATGAAGGGCTCGGGGAGGGTGAATGTGTTTCCGCGAAGAGAATTGAATCTTGTTGCAACGTCTCTTGCAAGCTCAAGATGCTGCTTCTGGTCTGCGCCGATAGGAACGTAGTTTGCCTGATAAAGAAGAATATCGGCAGCCATAAGTACGGGATAAGCAAAAAGACCAACGTTAACATTATCTGCGTGCTTTTGCGATTTTTCTTTAAACTGTGTCATTCTTGATGCTTCGCCGAACTGGGTGTAGCAGTCAAGAATCCATGCAAGCTCTGAATGTGCGGCAACCTGACTCTGAATGAAAACAATGCTCTTTTCGGGATCAAGACCGATTGAAAGAAGAATTGCGTACATTTCAAGAATCTGCTGGCGGAGCTTTGCTGGGTCTGGATGAATTGTCAAAGCGTGAAGGTCTGCAACGGCAAAAAGGCAGTTGTAGTCATCACTCATTGCCTTCCAGTTTTTGAGTGCGCCGAGATAATTTCCGAGAGTGGGAATTGAGGTCGGCTGAATCATACTTAAAACTATAGGCTTTTTTTCGGGAGTTGTATTTTCCATGAATAACACCTCTTTTAAAGTGATTTTGCGACTTCTCCGAGAATTTTTATGCCTTTAACGATATCTTCATCGGAGGGAGTTGAAAAGTTGAGTCTTATATATTGACAGGGAGCGTCGCCGTCAACCATCATTGCATTGCCGGGAACAACCGATGCGCCTGCTGCGTTTGCTTTTTTAACAAAGTCAAGCATGTCAATTCCGTCATTGAGCTTTGCCCAGACGAAAAGACCGCCCTCCGGTCTGTGGTATGTAAGGAAATCGGAAAGCTCTTTGTCAACGCAGTCGCAGAGAAGGTTGAGCTTACGTTTATATATTTCTCTGATTTTATTGATATGACCTTCAAAATCATATTCGGTAAGCCACTTGTAAACAACAAGCTGTGAAATAAGAGGAGTGTGAACATCCTGAGTCTGCTTTGCAACGGTAAGCTTTGCGATAACCTCTTTCGGTGCAAGAACAAAGCCGACTCTTATACCGGGAGCAACAATCTTTGAGAATGAACCCGAATAGATAACAACTCCGTCGGTATCAAAGCTCTTGATTGCGGGCACATCTTCACCTGAAACACGAAGGTCGCCGTAGGGGTTATCTTCAAGAATCATAACGCCGTATTTCTTTGCAAGCTCATAAACAGCCTTTCTCTTTTCAAGCGACATCGTTATGCCTGCGGGGTTCTGGAAATTGGGAATTGTATAGATAAACTTAACGTTTTCTTCTTCCTGAAGTTTCTTTTCAAGAGCTTCGATGTTGATGCCGTCGCTGTCAACAGGTACTCCCGAAAGTCTTGCACCGAAGCTTCTGAAGCAGTTGAGTGCACCGATGAAAGACGGCTCTTCGCAGAGAATGCAGTCACCGTAATTAATAAAGCACTGGCATGAGAGGCTCATTACCTGCTGTGCGCCGCTTGTGATGATGAGAGCATCGTTATCGCTGCCTACTCCGTAACGGGTTTTTGCAAGCTCGGTAAGCTTTGCAACGAGAGGACCGTAGCCCTCGCTTATGCCATATTGGAGAGCAAGAATCGGGTCGGATTCAAAAACCTCCGCAACAATTTTCTTTATATCGTCAACAGGAAAAGCATCGGGTGCGGGATTTCCCGCTGCAAGGGGAATGGTGTTGCCCGAGCTTTTGAGAATTTCCCTGATAATTGAAGGTTTAAGGGATGCAACGCCTTTTGCAAAATTATATTCCATTTATTTCAGTCCTTTTTCACTAAAATTAAAATATATTATAACATATAAAATTAATATTGTAAATGAAATTTAAAAAATATTGATAGAACTTATCCCGTGTGATATAATAATTAAGTAATAATAAACGGGGGAGATACCATGATTTCAAAATACAGCGCCGTTCTTTTTGATTTTGACGGTACGATTGCGGATACGGGCAGGGGAATTTTTTCTTCCATTCAGTATGCCGTAGAGTGTCTCGGATTCGAGCCTCTTGATAACGCAACTCTGCGTACTTTTATCGGACCGCCCATATATGATTCATTTAAACGTGAGCTTGGTCTTGATGATGAAAAAAGTGATTTTGCCGTTAAAAAATACAGAGAAAAATACAGCGAAAGCGGTATATATGAGCTTGATTTGTATGACGGAATTCTGCCTCTTATGAAAAGCCTTAAAGAAAACGGAATAAAGCTCGGAATTGCAAGCTCAAAGCCGCAGAATTTTATTATAAGACTTGTTGGTTTTCTCGGTATAAGCGAGCTTATTGATTTTATTTCCGCTCCGTCTGCCGACGATACTCCGCAGAGCAAGGCTTCGCTTATAAATAATGCCGCCGAAGCATTGAATATAAGCAAGGATAAAATACTCATGGTAGGCGACAGATATTTTGATATAAACGGCGCAAACGGTGCGGGAGTGGAAAGCATCGGTGTAACCTTCGGTTACGGCAGCGAAGATGAATTAAAAAAATCAGGCGCAACCTATATTGCAGGCTGCGCCGAAGAAATATCCGATATTATATTCAGTCGCTGTCTTTATCCTCTCCGATAGCCTTTTCCGCTGCCGAATAGAACAAAGCATGGAAAAACAGAACGCTTGCAATCATAAGCAAAACAAGAACAACACCTGCATCCCGTGTCACGTTGAGAACTGACATGGGATTTTTTATGAGCTGAACAAAGCTTGCATCGTCTGTGAAGAAATAAATAATTGCCGTAACAAGAACATATTTTGTAACCGCATTGATGCAGAAATCCTCGGTTCTTTTCGGAACAGGCACGGGGAGAGCCTTTGTAACGATATTCTTTTTGACAATCGAAACACAGACTGCAAATCCGATTACTCCGAGAATAACCATAAGAATAATCTCATAAATTTCGTTATCTTCAAGTATTCCTCTGTCGATAAACATATCGGCAATTCTCATTCCGAGTGGTCTCACGATTGTTAAAACAAAGGTGAAGAAAAGGGTAAGCACCGCACTGTATGTACCGTGAAGCCACTGCTTTTTAAACGGAGGTTCATACTCGAATTTACCTTCTCCCTTCGTGATTTTCTTGGGCAGGCAAACAAGAAGAAGCATAACTCCGAAGCCCATGAGAAAGCCCGTAAAGTATTCCCAAAGCGACCATGAACCCTGTGCAAGAAAGGCAGGGGGAGTAACCTTTGCAAGGAAGCCTTTATCCGAATCAATAATAAGGAAAACATCAGCTATTGTTATTGCAAGTGCCATAATAACATTGATTGCGGTTGAAAGAAAAGCAGTTATCTTATCACGGAAAGCAACGAGTACTGCGAGCGAGCTTAAAAGTGCTGCCGCAGAATAGGAAATAACTCTTATGCTTGCATAGTAGTTTCTTCCGAAAGGAATTTTTTTGAACCATGCCTCCGAACCCATGTTTTTGATGAATGACATCATCGGACTCATCTCAATTCCTTTATCCGCAAGACCTTCCTTGAACATATCAACGGCAGTCGGGCTGATATAGGGGAGAATGAAGTGTGAAACGGTAAACATGAAAACCGCAACCAGTGCATAGAAAACTGCGATGATTGTTATGTAATTTGAAATTTTGTATTCTCTTTTTGAGAAAAGCGAGCCTAAAAAGATTGAGAAAAGCGGCATCCAACCAAAGCCGAGAAGAAGCATGACCCATAAGCCGTACCACGGACTTATTTCAACAGTAGCTGCAACCTCCTCGCCCGTGAAAGGTGCGGTGCTTCCGAGATAGCCGCCCATTTGGCTGTTGAGTGTACCCCAGCCGCCGTTGGTGATTCCCATAAGAATAACTGCAACGGGAATGGCCTCGTAGCTCATTTTTTTGCGGTTGCCGAAGAAAGCAAAAATGAAAAGAACCATTGCAACGCCAACTGCAAACATGCCCCACATTGAGCCCCAGCCGTGAGAGCCTCTTACTCTCCACATAAAGCCCGTCATAATGGCAAAGGCAAGAACCATGAGAGTTTTTGTTTTGCCGTTTAATTCTCTTGTCGGTGTAAGTTCCATATTATCCTCCTTATTCAGCGATATATTTCATAATCACATTGCCGTCAAAATCTTTCCAGAGAAATTCGTTGCCGCAAAGGGTCATATAGCCGTGGTGACTGTTTTCCTTCGGGATTGAAACCGAACCCGGGTTCATATAAATATAATCCTTATGCTCCGTACATTTGGGAACATGGGTGTGACCGTGAAGAAGAATATCGCCATTCATAAGCGGAGGAAGGCGGCTTTCGTTAAAGTTATGACCGTGTGTTGCATATAGAAGTCTTTCACCTACGGGAATCACGGCGTATTCGCCGAGAATCGGAAAGTCAAGCACCATCTGGTCAACCTCGGTATCACAGTTGCCTCTTACGCAGAGAATTTCGTTTTTTATTGAGTTGAGAAGCTCGATAACCTTTTTCGGCGCATAGCCTTCGGGCAAATCATTTCTCGGACCGTGATATAGAATATCTCCCAAAAGCAGAAGTCTGTCCGCTTTTTCATTTTTATAGGCTTCAAGAAGCTTTTTACAGTAAAACTCCGAGCCGTGAATGTCAGAAGCAATTAAAAATTTCATAACCATTCCTCGAAAAATTTTTTTATAAAGCCATTATAATATTAAAAGCCCTGAAATGCAACACATTTCAAGGCTTATTTTGATTAATTATTATCCTGAAAACGGCTCAAGAAAAGCTTTGTTCTTTCCTGCTGCGGATTGTTTATAACATCCTCGGGGTTGCCCTGTTCAACAATAATACCGCCGTCCATGAAAATAACATGGTCAGAAACATCTCTTGCAAAAGCCATTTCGTGGGTAACGATTACCATTGTCATTTTTTCTGCCGCAAGACCCTTGATAACCTTAAGAATTTCGCCTGTAAGCTCAGGGTCGAGAGCTGAAGTCGGTTCATCAAAGAAAAGGATATCGGGATTCATTGCAAGCGCTCTTGCAATTGAAACTCGCTGCTGCTGACCTCCCGAAAGCTCGCAGGGATAAGAATTGAGCTTTTCCGAAAGACCCACCTTTGCAAGGATTTCCTTTGCATTTTTATTTATTTCTTCAAGAATCTGCTTTTTGTTCTTTCTGTAATCCTCTCTTTTCTTTGCCTGCAATTCACAAGCGAGAGTAACATTTTTCAGAACCGTATATTGAGGGAAAAGGTTAAAGGACTGGAAAACAAGACCTACCGCAAGGCGGTTTTTTTTGATTTCTTCCTTTGTGAGCTTATGCTCGTTTTCGGAATCAAAAACAACGTTGCCGTTAACCTTGATTTTGCCCTTATCCGCTGTTTCGAGAGATGTTATGCAGCGAAGAAGTGTTGTTTTGCCGCTGCCCGAGGAACCGATTACGGAAAGAACCTTTCCTTCTTCAAGCTCAAAATCGATTCCCTTGAGAACATGGTTGCTCCCGAAGCTTTTATAAAGATCTTTTACTTCAAGTATTGCCATATTTCTCACTCCCGTCAATTATGATAATAGTCAAGCTTCTTTTCTATCTTGCCGAAAGTAACGGTAAGCAAGCCGTTGAAGATAAGATAGAATGCGCCTGTGTAGAAAAGAGGCCAAATAAGACCATCGGACTTTATAAATGACTGTGCGCTCCAGATAATTTCGTAAACAGCAATAATTCTTGCAAGTGAGGTATCCTTGACAAGAGTTATTATTTCGTTGCTCATGGGGGGGATGATGTGTTTTACAACCTGCATGAGAATAACCTTGAAGAAGGTCTGCGTTTTACTCATGCCGAGCACCTGGCAGGCTTCATACTGACCCTTGGGTATAGCTTCGATTCCACCTCTGTAAATTTCAGAAAAATAGCAGGCGTAATTAATGATAAATGCTATCATAACCGCAACAAAGCGTTCAAAAACTTCCCATGTGGCAATCCATTCAATTATAAAATTCGGATTGGGGATATCCTGCGCCCATGCGGCGATAAGTCCGGGACCGTAGAAAACAACAATGAGCTGAAGCATCAGCGGAGTACCTCTGATAACCCATACAAGAGTTTTCATTATCCATTTAAGCGGAGCAAATTTGCTCATTGAGCCGAAGCATATAAGCAGACCCAGCGGCAATGCGCCCAGAAGGGTCAGCAAAAAGACCTCAAGCGTAGTGCCGAAGCCTTTAAGCAAGTCAAGTGTTACTTCCCAAAACATAGTTTACCGTTACCTTTCATTAGTCACGAAAAGGCAGAGGGCTTTTTGTCACCCTCTGCCGAAGATTTCAAATTGATTAATTATGCGAGTGTAAGCTCGTATTTATCGGCAAGCCCCTGAAGAGTGCCGTCTGCCTTAAGCTCTGCCATAATATCGTTGAGAGCTGCTGCAAGGTCTGAACCCTGACGGCAAGCGATGCCGTATTCTTCTGTTGTAAGCTCAAGTGAATAGCCGAGGTCAGCATAGCTTGTGCCTTCACCTGTCATGGCATTAGCCATTGTGATGTCGATAACGCATGCGTCTGCTGCACCGCTCTTAACCTCCTGAAGAGCATCGGCCTGTGTGAGAACTGCTGTGCATTCAAGACCGTTTTCTGCAATTGCCTTTTCACCTGCCGAACCTGCTTCTGCTGCGAAGGTAAGGTCTGCAAGGCTTTCAACTGTTGCATATTCAGCGAGCTTATCTGCTGCCATAACAACAACCTGTGCATTCTTTACATAAGCATTTGAAACTGTTGCGTTTGCAAGAGCTTCGTCTGTAATTGTCATGCCGTTCCAAACACAGTCAATTGTTTTACCTCTGAGTTCAAGGAACTTGTTATCCCAGTCGATTTCGATGAATTCAACGGCAACGCCGAGCTTTTCACCTGCAAGACGAGCGAATTCAGCGTCAAAGCCTGTCCATTCGCCGTTTTCATCGGGATAATCCATGGGAGCGTAGTTTGTGATACCTACAACGAGTGTGCCCTTATCCTTTATGTAAGCAAGGTCGCTGTCTGCTGCAACGTTTTCATTGGGTGCTGCTGTGGTTGTTTCGCTGTCTGTGTTGCCGCCGCATGCAGCAAATGAGAACAGCATAAGTCCTGCGAGAATCAATGCAAAAATCTTTTTCATGTTTTTTGCTCCTTTGTTTTATTATTGTGTTATTACATTAACACAATAAAGCGATTTTGTCAATATTAATTTGTTTAAAACAAAAAACGGAGCCGATATATGCATCGGTTCCGTTTGAGTTTATGCGGTTGCATCCATACGGCTGTTATAAAGCTCAAAATAGAAGCCTTGCTTTTTGATAAGCTCATCATGGCTGCCCTGCTCAATGATGTTGCCGTTTTTCATAACAAGAATCACGTCTGCATTCTTTATCGTTGAAAGCCTGTGGGCGACAATAAAGCTTGTTCTGCCCTGCATCATTGTTGAAAATGCTTTTTGAATGCGGATTTCCGTTCTTGTGTCGATTGAAGATGTTGCTTCGTCAAGAATCAGCATGGGCGGCAGGCAGAGCATCACTCTTGCGATGCAGAGAAGCTGCTTCTGACCCTGCGAAAGTCCTGATGCTTCATCGGATATAACGGTATCGTATCCGTCAGGAAGCCTTTTTATAAAACTGTGCGCATGGGATGCCTTTGCGGCGGCGATGATTTCATCGTCTGTTGCATCGGGCTTGCCCATTGCAATGTTTTCACGCACCGTGCCTTCTTTAAGCCAGGTATCCTGCAAAACCATGCCATAGCTTTTTCGGAGACTTTCTCTTGTTGCGGAATTTATTTCAACGCCGTCAACACTTATCTTACCTTCATCAACATCATAAAATCTCATAAGCAGATTAACAAGAGTTGTTTTGCCGCATCCCGTCGGACCGACTATTGCAACTCTGTTGCCTTTTTCAACTTCAAGATTGAGATTTTTGATGAGTTCTTTGTCTTTTGAATATGAAAATGCAACGTTTTCAAGAGAGACTTTGCCTTCAACATCGGTGAATACATGAGCATTTTCGCTGTCCGGAGTCTGCGGTTTTTGCTCAACCAATTCAAAAAGCCTTTCTGCACAGGCGAGTGCATTCTGTAATTCGGCGATAACGCCCGATATTTCGTTGAACGGTTTTGTATACTGGTTTGCATAACTCAAAAAGCAAGAAAGACCGCCGACTGTTATTGCACCGTTTACCGCAGCCAAAGCACCCGTAAGACCAACCGCCGCATAAACAACGCTGTTTACAAAACGGGTTGACGGATTTGTGAGCGATGAAAAGAATATTGCTCTGCGTGAATATTTTTCGTACCTTTCGTTAATTTCATCAAATTCTTCAAGAGTTTTTTCTTCTCTTGAAAATGCGGTAACAAGCTTTCCGTTACCTACCGATTCTTCAATGAAAGCGGTTTGTTCACCCCTTGTTTTTGACTGAAGCTGAAACATGGAGAAGGTTCTTTTTGCAATGAATCTTGCAACAAAAAGCGAAAGGGGAGTGAGAATAACAACAACTATTGCTATCTTATAGTTTATCGACAGCATGAAGCCGAGAGTTCCGAGAATGGTGATAACACCCGTGAAAAGCTGCGTGAAGCCCATTAAAAGACCGTCTGCAAACTGGTCGGCGTCGGAAATGATGCGGCTTACGGTATCTCCTGTCGGCTTTGAGTCAATATAGCTCAAAGGCAAAACCTGAATTTTTTCCATTGCGGCATTGCGGATATCTCTTACAACCCTGAAGGTTATTCTGTTGTTGAGAGTGTTCATTATCCACTGTGCAAGACCCGTTGCAAGAGCGAGAATTCCTATCTGATAAAGGAAGGGGAGAAGTGCATCAAAATTAACCTTACCCGGTGCGACGATTTCGTCTATTGCCTTGCCTGCAAGCACAGGAATATAAAGGCTTGATGCAACACTTGCGGCAGCAAGAATAATTGAAACAAAAAGATGTATTTTATATTTGCCTACATAGAGGAACACTTTCTGAAGAGTAGTTTTGTTTATTTTGCTTTTCATGCGTTTTCCTCCTTATCAAACTGCGAGAAGTGAATTTCTCTGTAAACAGCATTATTTTCAAGGAGTTCTTTATGCGTGCCAACCGATGCAACACCGTCATCGAGAACAATTATTTTATCGGCATGCATAATGGAGGATGTTCTTTGAGAAACGATGAACACAGCCTTATCGCCTTGATTTTCAGCTATTGCACGGCGCATTGCGGCATCGGTTGCGTAGTCGAGTGCGCTTGAGCTGTCGTCAAGAATAAGAATATCGGCTTTTTTCATAAGAGCACGGGCAACGGAAAGCCTCTGTCTCTGACCGCCCGAAAAGTTTCTTCCGCCCTGTTCGACGGGAGTATCGAGACCCTGCTTTTCTCTGATGAAATCTTCTGCCCGGGCAAGTTTCAATGCATGATATATTTCTTCGTCGCTTG
The DNA here is from genome assembly GCA_017466365.1 of Clostridia bacterium. Taxonomy (GTDB): domain Bacteria; phylum Bacillota; class Clostridia; order Oscillospirales; family Acutalibacteraceae; genus CAG-177. The sequence continues at coordinate 27,852 of JAFTUG010000012.1, forward strand.
CCTCGGGATTGCCCCAAAGCATATTGCTTCTTACTGTTCCTTTAAAAAGCACGGATTTTTGAGGAACAACCGAAATTCTTTCTCTGATTTCTTCAAGAGGAATATTGTTCACATCCTCACCGCCCAAAAGAACTTTGCCGGAGGTGGCTCTGTAAAATGCGGGAATGAGATTGATGAGCGTCGTTTTGCCCGAGCCTGTTGAACCGATTATGCCTACGGTTTCGCCTTTTTTAATAGAAAAGCTGATGTTTTCAAGCGAATTTTCTCCTGCGCCTGCATATGCAAAAGAAACATTTTGAAATTCAACAATATTTTTGCTGTTTTCGTTGATGTGTGAGCTGCCCTTGTTGCCGTCTTCTGTCTCTGTGTCAAGAACAGAGCTTATTCTGCCTGCACAGGCAACGGATTTTGTGATGCTTATGATAAGATTTGCAAATTTTACAAGCTCAACGAGAATTTGCGACATATAGTTATAAAGCGCAACAACCGCACCTTGTGTAATTATTCCCGTTTCAACACGGATTGCACCTGCATAAATCAAAACGGCAATACCTATATTAATTATAACGCAGGTCAGGGGGTTCATCAAAGCTGAAATTCTGCCCGTATATTCCTGAACAGCGGTTAATGCATCGTTGCGTTCCTTGAATTCCTCAATCTGCTCATTCTCTTTGCAAAATGCTCTTATAACCCTTGCACCCGTAAGGCTTTCTCTTGCCGTGCAAAGAACTTTATCGAGTGCAACACGAACTTTTTTATAAAGCGGTATGCAGAAGAACATGATTCCGAAAACAACAACAGAGAGTGCGGGGATGACAACAACGAAAGTGAGTGCCGATTTAGCATCAACAGTAAAAGCCATAATCATTGCGCCGATAACAACAAAAGGTGAACGGAGAAGAAGGCGGAGAGTCAGATTTAGTCCGCTTTGTACGCTGTCCATGTCACTCGTCATTCGGGTTATAAGTGTTGATGTGCCGACCTTATCAAGCTTTTCGTGAGAAAGTCTGCCTATGTGTGCAAAAAGAGCATGCTTGAGTCTTTTTACAAAAGCGGTTGATGCCTTTGCTGAAAAATACTGTGCAGTAATTGAAAAAGCAAGCCCCACTGCACCCAGCAGAATAAGCACAGCACACATTTTTATGATGTAATTATTATCGGAATTGCCGATGCCTTTGTCGATGATTGATGCCACAACAAGAGGCACAAAAAGCTCGAGTATGGCTTCAAACATTTTAAACATGGGCGCAAGCACGCATTGCAGCCTGCTTCCTTTAAGATATACAAGAAGTTTTTTCATATGTTCATTCCTTAATTTGAATATCCATATTATTTTATCACATTAATTCTGCTTTGTGAAGTGATAAAGCCAAAAATTACAGATCTTATTAATTTTACATTAATTCTAATATGGAAAAATATTTTGTGCAGTATATGGTAATATTTCTTTGTATAATGTTGTACCCAAGGAGGACAAAGACAATGAAAGTTACCAAAGAAACACATTTTGGCATACAGCGCAAAATCGTTGCCAACATGACCTCCGAAAGCTGGGAAACCATTCCTCATATTTCATATATATATGAGCCCGAGGTTTCGAGGTTTTTAGAGGTTGTAAAAGAGCTTAACGCTTCAGGCAAATTCCCCGTAAAAATCACCGTTAACACTATTATGCTCAAGGCACTTTCCGAGGCATTCAAAGCAGCCCCCTGCCTTAATGCACACATTGATTTCAACCGTAAGCTTGTAAGAGGAAAAATTACCGAGTTTGATGAAATCCATGTTTCGATGACTTGGATTCTTCCCAACGGTGAGATGATGACTCTTAATCTCCACGATATTGGCAACAAGAATCTTGTTGAGCTTACAGAATACATAGCAGACGTAGGCAGAAGAATCGGAAACACAGACCTCAATGAGGTTATGTTCTCCGTTTCAATGCACGATACCATTAAGAAGCTCAAGAAGGGCAAGATTATTCAGGTTCTTCAGCGCCTTATCGGTTCAAAAACAGGAAAGCACAGAGTTAAGACTCTTTCGGGCAAGGCTAAAAAAGCTTATAAGGCAATTCCCGAAAAAGACAGACTCACAAAGTATGATATTGAGCAGGGTACCGTTACCGTTTCAAATATCGGTTCGGTTACAAGAGGAATCCCCGGCAGAGTTGCTTTGCTTTCAATCATTCCTCCCCAGGTTTTTGTTGCATGCATCGGTGCAGTAAACAAAAAGCCTGTTGTTAAGCAGGATGAAAACGGCAATGACATTATTGTTGTTGGCAACGAAATGCCCATCGATCTTGTTTTTGACCACAGAGCATGTGACTTCGGTGACCTTGTTCCTTTCATCAATAAACTTGAGGATATTTTCAAGAATCCCGAGCAGATGTATAATTGGTAATTTATATGGACTGTTTCTTTAAGAAGCAGTCCCTTTTTGTTGACAAAATCCGATTTGAAAACTACAATGGTTTTATCACGAATGAAAGGCGCTGAAATAATGAGCGAATTTTTCAATGTATATTATCAAGCGGGTAAAAATCCCGTTTTCAGCTACAGAAGCGGTCTTGCTGTTTATGAAGAAACCTTTGCAAACGGCGTTCTGCTTGCATCGGGCAGCAATGCGGCGGGCTATCCGCTGAATGTTCTTTCAAACTTTCCAACAAGACTTAATCCTCTGCATTTCCATGAGCCGTCTGCATTCAATATTGAAGTTGACGGTCAGTGTATCGATTACGGCTTGAAATTTGTTGATTTTCAGGCACTCGAAACCGAAAATTCACTTCAGGCTGTGTTAACTCTTGAAAGTGAAATAAAGCCCGTAAGAATTATTGTTCACACAAATCTTGACGGCACGGCGATGTTTACCCGTTTCATTGAAATCGAGAACCTTTCCGATAAGTCACTGAATTTAAACAGACTTTCACTTATATCGGGCGGACTTGAAACAATGGAAAGAGCGCAGCTTACCGCCCTGAATGATGCAGACAAGCTATATTCGGCAGGTTATTTTGATAACGATAACTGGGGCAGGGAGGGCGAATTTGCATGGCATGACGTAACTCCCGGTGTGCATTCGGTTAATTACTGCTTCGGACGGGACAGATTCGGTCATCCTTTGTACTTTCTTCGCAACAATGTAACGGGTAAAATGTATTTTTATCAGATAGGCTGGAGCGGAGGCTGTTGCTTTACCGCAGACCTCAATGCTGCAACTGAAAGGAATTTCAGCACTCTTGCCTTTAAAGCCGAAATTACCTCACACAGTCCGATGACGGTTATTAAACCCAAAGAAACCTTTGTTTCTCCCGAGGTTCATGTGGGAATTATATCGGGCGGTCCGGATGAAGCCGTTAACGAAATGCATTCACATATCAGAAAATCCGTTTTGAATTCTCCTGCCGCTGACCCGTCACAGTGCTATGTGGGTGCAGGAATGGGTGCAGAGCATGATATGTCTGTTGAAACCTCAAAGGCGTTCATTGATCAATTCGCTGAAATGGGTGCGGAAATATTTATTGTTGATGCAGGCTGGGAATGTCCTCCGAACGAAGAAACACGTTGGGGCGAATATAACGGAATTAATATTCCGAATTCCGACAGATACCCGAACGGTATAGGAGAAGTGAGGGATTACTGCCATGCAAAAGGCATGAAATTCGGCTTATGGGTTGATATCGAATCTCTCGGTCACAGAACGGAGATATACGAAAAGCATCCTGAATGGCGTTCTGAAACAATAATCGGCAATAAAAGCGGAAACCTTATTGATTTCAGTATCCCCGAAGCTGCAGAATGGGCAGAAAATGAGCTCGCAAGAATTATATCGGAAAATAAGCTTGATTTGCTCCGTGTTGACCATAACGTTTCCTTCAGAGATTATTTCACCATGCGAAACGGTGAATGCACGTCAATCCGCCATATTCAGGCGGTTTACGCAATGTATCAAAGACTTAAACGCCGTTTTCCCGAGGTTATATTTGAAAACTGTGCAGGCGGAGGCGCGCGCACAGACCTTGGCATGATGAAAAACTTCAACCATACATGGGTTTCCGACTGGCAGAAGCCGCCACGTTCCGTTACGGTTACAAACGGCATGACAATGGCGCTGCCTCCCGAAAGGGTTGACCGACTCTTTGCAGGTATGGGATGCCATGAGAACGGGTCGCTTGATTTCCATATGAGAAACTGCATGCTCGGTCATATGTCACTTAATGTTGTTTCGCCTGCATCTGCACAAATCAATCCGATTCAGATGGATTTCATCCGTCACAGTGTTGATATCTATAAGAATTTTATAAGAAAATTCCTTCCCGATTCAAAAATATACCACCACACTCCCGAAGCGGCAAAGACACTTGAAAACGGTTTTTCCGCCCTTGAAATTTCTTCATCTGACGGAAAATGCGGTGCAATAGCGGCATTTGCCATGACAAATGCAAAATCGGATAAATTCAATATTGTTCCCAAAGGACTCAATCCTGCTATGAATTACAAAATTACGCTTGATAACAGCGGTGCAAGCTTTACGGTTAGCGGATATGAGCTTATTACAAGGGGAATTGATATATATATTCCTTCTTCGCTTTCATCGGAGCTTATTCTCATTGAAGCTGAATAAAACCGTGTCGAAAAAAGACTTTACAAACTGTTCATAATATGGTAGAGTTTTGTTGAAAATAAAATATCGGAGGTTAAAAAAATGTCAAAGAAAAAATTTGATCTCGGCGAAGGCATCTATGATGCGAAACAGCTCGGTTATCCCAGAATGGGATTGCTCGGTGTACAGCATATGTTCGCCATGTTCGGCGCAACGGTGCTTGTTCCCGCACTTACGGGCTTGAGCGTTTCCGCAACTCTTCTCTTTGCAGGTCTCGGCACACTTCTTTTCCATCTTCTTTCAAAAGGCAAGGTTCCCGCATTTCTCGGCTCTTCATTTGCTTTCATCGGCGGATATGCAGCAATAACAGCTATCACCGATGAAGCAGGAAACACCTCTAATGACTACAGCCTTCTTCCTTATGCTTGCTTCGGCGTTGCATGCGCAGGTCTCCTTTATCTTGTTCTTGCGGCTCTTATCAAAGCTTTCGGGGCAAAGAAGGTTATGAAGTTCTTCCCGCCCATCGTAACAGGTCCCATCATCATCGCAATCGGTCTTACTCTTTCTTCAAGTGCTATCGCAAACTGTCAGGCTAACTGGCTTGTAGCGGTTGTTGCAATTGCAATTATTATCGGCTGTAATATTTGGGGCAAGGGCATGATTAAGATTATCCCCATTATGCTCGGCGTTCTCGGTTCATCGCTCGTTGCAGTTATTCTTCACTTCACAGGCGCTATGGAAACTCTCGACCCCGCAAAGCTTGAAGCTTTCAAAGCTGCGGATTGGATTGGTCTTCCCTTCCAGATGAAGGATACTGTTTTCGGACTTCTCGCAGGTGACTTTGATAAGAACCTTCTTGTTTCCGCTGTTATTACAATTATGCCCATTTCGCTTGCAACAATGGTTGAGCATATCGGCGATATTTCCGCTATCAGCTCCACATGCAAGAAAAATTACATTGCAGACCCCGGTCTCCACAGAACACTTCTCGGCGACGGCCTTGCAACAACAATTGCTTCCCTCTTTGGTGCACCTGCAAACACAACCTACGGTGAAAACACAGGTGTTCTTTCGCTTTCAAAAGTTTTTGATCCCAAGGTTGTAAGAATTGCTGCTTATCTTGCCATTCTTGTTTCATTCTCACCTAAGTTTGCAGCTCTCGTAAGCCTTATGCCCACAGCAACAATCGGCGGTGCATCACTTGTTCTTTACGGTATGATTTCCGCAGTAGGTGTAAGAAACGTTGTTGAAAATAAGGTTAACTTTGAAAACACAAGAAACGTTATCATCGCAGCTCTTATTCTTGTTCTTTCAATCGGCGTTAACTATGCAGGAGCAATTCAGATTCCCGTTGGTTCAGTAACAATCAGCCTTTCGGGTCTTGCAGTAGGCGCTCTTGTAGGCATCATCCTCAATGCAATTCTTCCCGGTAAGGATTATGAATTCGGCTCGGATGAAAAGGGCGATAAATCCGTTAATTTCAAAGTATAATTCCAATTTAACCAATTCACGGGGCAGGTTTTGATATCTGCCCTATTTTTTATCGGCTTTATCACCAAAAAACAAGATGCTTTACTGTGTAGAATTCATAAAAAAATATTGCAGTATTGAAAAAGTATTAATCATATGTTAATATATTAAAGATAATTTATAAAGGTAAGGAGAGATTATATGGCATCTGAATCAACCGCCAAGGTTGTTGAAGAGAAGGCACCGAGCGCCGTACCTAAAGACAGGCGTTATGTCGGCTCCAAAGAAACCTTTGCATACATACTCGATGACATTGCTCAAAGCTTTAACATCGGTAAGTACGATGATGTTTTCAGAATGAACATCCTCAAAATCGACCTTGTTCTTCAGTCGATTACCAACGGTGTTATCTCCGTATGGGATATCATCAACGACCTTTTTCTTGCAGCTATTGTTGACAAAACCCGTACCAGATGGGGTAAGTTCAAGCCCTGGCTTGTAGTTTATGCAATTCCCGGAGTTTTTCTTACCGTTGTATATTGGGCTCTTCCCATGTTCATGGGTACCGAAGGTATCGGCAACAATATTCCGAAATTTGCGATTTACCTGTTGCTTCAGATTTTCTCAAATCTTGCGACTTCTCTGATTTCGATTGTCCGTCAGGGTATGACCTCAACAATAACCCCGAATATTATTGACCGAACAAGACTTATCACTTCGGCAAACCTTCTTTCGGGCTTTGTTGAAAAAGCACCCGAAATTCTTATGGGTCTTTTGATTGATATTTATATCAACAGCCCTGCAAATGATATTCTCCAGGTAACAAACCCCGATGCTTATCAGTCGGGTTATAACAGAATGTTCGTTCTCGGCGGTGTAATCACAGCTGTTGTATCGGGTCTTTTCGCTCTCTTCTATGCATTCGTTGCAAAAGAAAGAGTTATGCAGACAGTTGACCGTCCCAGCGTTACCAGCGGTATCAAATCGGTTATTACCAACAAGCCGCTTCTTCTTATTACTCTTTCCGAGTTCCTTGGCGCATTCAGCCTCAACTCGGGCACAAACCTTTACTACATCGAAGTTCTCAACCTTGCATCGATGGCAACAATCGTTGGTATTCCCGGTGCGGTTGTTTCACCCATTTCCTATTCATACGTTCCCTGGGCACGTTCCAAGTTCTCAACAAAAGCACTGTGGATTGCAGGCTCCCATGTTGACAGCGTTCTGATGCTTGGTGTATATGCCGCAGGTAAGTTCATCAACATCGGCGGCAAGAAGGGCTATGAAAGCCTTGCAGTTATGATTCCCGCATTTATGATTCGTGAAACCATCTGGATGTTCTTCTGGGGTATCAGAAAGGTTATTCCCGAAGAAATGAGAAACGAAGCTATCGACTACGGCGAGTGGAAAAACGGCTTCCGTTCAGAAGGCATGACAGGCGTTGCAAAGGGTCTTGTTACCAAGATGGTTGATGGCGTTAAGAGAGTTATTCAGCCCCTTCTCTTCAAGGCGTTCGGATACGATAACACAAAGAATCAGGGCGCACAGACTCCCGAAGCACGCTATGCTCTCTTCTTTATGTGTACTCTTCTTCCCGTTGTTACAGGTATCCTCAGTATCGTTCCTCAGCTCTTCTATGACCTTCAGGGCGAAAAGAGAGACAGAATGTATATGGAACTTCGTGAAAGACGTAAGGCTATTGCGGCAGAAGTTAAGGATTTTAACGAGACAGCAAGTGAAGAAACAAACAAATAACATCTACAAAACCCCGACCTCAACAGTCGGGGTTTTTGAATAGGATTAATATGGAAAATTTACTTAATGAAATTGAAAATTTGATAAGTCGGAAACCGAATGCTGTTATCGGAATTGACGGTTACTGCGCTTCGGGTAAAACAACTCTGGCCGTGCAGCTTGCGCAAAAAATCGGTGCACAGGTTATACATATGGATGACTTTTTTTTGCCGTATGAAATGCGAACAGAAGAAAGACTTTCAGAAACGGGAGGAAACGTTCATTATGAGCGGTTTAGTTCCGAGGTTATATCCGGACTCGAAAGCGGAACTGCATTCAGTTACGGTGTATTCAACTGTAAGCAGGGGAGAATAACGGAAACAAAAGAAATTCTGCCCGATAAGTCCATTATAATTGAAGGCTCTTACGCATTTCATCCCAAAATAAATGATGTGTATGATTTAAAGATATTTGTGAAAGCGGGTTATGAAACCAGACTCAAGCGTATCTTTGAAAGAAACGGCAAGGAAACACTTGAGATTTTTAAGGCAAAATGGATTCCGCTTGAAAACAGATATTTTGATGAATTTGAAATCGAAAACCAATGCGATGTAATCATCGGATAAACAAAACAGACCGAAAAGTTAATTCTTTCCGGTCTGTTATTCTTTTTTGAATTATTCTGCGAAGCCTGATTCAACGAGCTTTACAAGCTCATCAACAGCCTGCTCTTCATCGGGGCCGCCTGCGATAACGCGGATGTTGGTGCCGCCCATGATTCCGAGGGAAAGCACACCGAGAAGGCTCTTTGCATTAACTCTGCGTTCTTCCTTCTCAACCCAGATTGAAGACTTAAATTCGTTTGCTTTCTGAATGAAGAATGTTGCAGGACGGGCATGAAGTCCAACCTGATTCTGAACTGTTACGTCTTTTACATACATAGTTATATATCTCCCACGCTGAAAATTTCTTGTTAGCACATTACATATTATATCATAAAACTTTGCTTCGTCAACATTTTAAACTGCAGTTTTAGTGCTTTTCGGAATAATTCGGCTTGTCGGCCAAAGTAAGGGCAGTCAAAAATTTTTGTTTTGGTTAAATTGACTATAGACAAAATTGAATTTTTAATAAAATAGGGTAAGAGGATAGCAGAAGAACCTTTAACTATTATCTGTAAAAGATAACAGTATATTCACGGTTCTTCCAGACCTCTTAAAGGTAACTTAGCACAAGTTCTCTCATGCAATATATTTTAATTATGAGAAGTTGAAAAGTCAATGTACAAAAGTAATATTGTTTATTTGGTTTATCGACATTTAGTTATCACTTTCAACAAAAAATGTTTTGCTTTTTCGTCATTGTGCTAAATAAGAAAAGAGAACAAGGTGTTGCAAGCCTTGTTCTCTTTGTTTGATTAGTTGAGAACGTAGATTTTTACGTTTCTGTTGCCCCAATCACAACACATATCTTCATTGTCCATGTAGAGGTCAATATCGGTATTACCCATTTCTACAAAGCCGCCGGTATCTGCCGCAATGCAGTAGCCGTATACATAGCTTCCGTCAGCGGAAACAACATAAAGCTCTGTTCCGTAAGGAATTTCCTTGGGGTCTACGGCAATGTGACCGGGCATGGGCTTTCTGCCTGTTGAGGTTGCAGGGTCACCTGTATATGCAGTTGCCTTGCCTGAAATGCAGTATTCGTAATCAACGGGAACTCCGTTTTCATCAAGCTTAAGATCTGAAGGAGCCTCGAGGTCGGAAATCGGTGCGCCGTTGTTTTTGAAAGCTGCAAGAGTTGTTCTCTGTTTTGTGCCAACCTTCTTAACCTCATTAACGGGTTCTGTTATAATCTTTTCTTTTGAGAAAACTGTTTCTTCAAGCTCACCGTCAACATATTTTTCGGAATAGAAAGCATACTTTTCGCCGTTAACGCCTTCTTTAATAACCTTTTCTTCGCCGATAAACATGCTGCTGTCTTTGACTATTTCTGTTTCATAGGGGATTTCCTGAATTTCACTCTTGATATCGTACTTCACTCTGACAATTCTGATTTTGGTGAAGCTGTTGAGCTTTGTGTCAAGTGAGGGATAAACGATGTCATCCTCATCAACGCTGATGCCTGCTTTTTCGATTGCATCGGCAACGGTGCCTTTTGCAAGATAAACCTTTTGAGTTTCACCGTCAGACTCAACATCAATACCAAAAGCTCTCTTGATGAAAATTTTCATTCCGTCAAAAATGTTTTCGGAGGGGTTTGCGCCTATTTCGTCATCGCTGCCGAAAACGAAGCCCTTGTTTGTGAGCATGCTGCCGAGTGTTTCGTCGTGTCCGAGGAAATATGAAACAACGCCGTTATCCTCAACTCTTACGAGCTTTGCTCTTTTGATAACGATTGTTCCGCCATCCTCTGAATTGTAATCCTTTGTGTTAATTTCATCGTTGATTTCAATGTCAAAGCCTGCAGCTTTAACGATTGAATAGGGGTCTGTTTCTGCGGTAGATATGCTTACTGATTTTTCTCCGTCTGTTACGGTAACCTTATTAACGGAATTTGTTGTAGCAAAAGCCGTGAAGGTTACGGAGCAAATGAACAAAACTGCGATAACAGCTGTCAAAAGCTTGAAGCTGCGTTTACGGGAAGCTTTGCTCTCGGATGATGAATTGGTAATCATAAAATTCTCCTTATTTTGCGCATTAGTAGTTTTTTGGTTTGTCCCTTTCGGGGGTAAGCCTCGATTTCCTTTTGTGCAACGGCTGTCATTATATTGGCAAAAGTTTAATTTGTCAAATTTTTTTTGAAATGTTTTTTGTGCAGTTTGCACAAGCGAATTAACAAAAATTCCCAAAACGTAACATTTTAAAGTTTGTGAGGTTGTTTGTTTTTGTCAAAAAATGGAAATTTATTTGTGAAAAACAGAAAAAGTTACAAATGGTTACAAAAGTGTAAAAATCGGTTACATTTTTCCAAAACAGAAAAATACAGGCATTAAATTCAAACGTAATATCAGGAATATAATGCCTGCAAATATAGTATTATCATAATTTTCCCAATTAATTCAACGTTTTTTACCTCCCGAATAATTCTATGATTTGTTTTTCTTTAATATTACAAACAAGCCGGCAGACACGGACAAAACACCGCATTCACCGACTTGTTATTGATGCTATTATATAATATTAATGTATATTATTAATATACATTATATATGTTATTTCTTGGAGTTAAAAAGGATTTTTTCAAAGCCGTTTTTGCTGTCGAAAAAATAAACCTCTCCGCCGTCATTTCCGTTAATGCAGCTGTATTTTCCGTTGTCAAAAATCAATGCCGCACCATCGTCAATTGCTATTCCCGATAAATCCTGCTGCTTAACAGCTTGCGTGAAAACCTGCCAATAATCACTCTCAAAATGCGGGCAGTTGCAGTAGTCAAGAAGTCCGAGACAGTCAACAAACATGAACTCGTGATTTTCGCCGCAGTCGTCATAGCCTCTTGAAAACCAACACATCGAGCCTGAACTTACGCCCGAAAGAATGATTCCTTTTTCATAGGCTTTTTTGAAAACCTTGTCGGCGCCCGTTTTCTTCCAGGTATCCATAAGAAACTTAAGATTTCCGCCGCCTGCGTATACGATATCCGATGAAAGAATTTTGTTTTCGATTTCATCAACAGTGAGAGCTTCATCGGTCAGCATAAGTGCCGAAACACTGCAGCCGAGGCCGATAAACATTCTGAAAATATGCTCATCGCCGTTGATATCATCAAAGCCTGCCGTAGGCACAAACAAAACGGAAGGATTTTTCTTTTCTGAGAGCTTTACAATATGCTCGAAAATCGGAAGAATTTCATTATCGTCGGTTCTTCCGCCGCCGACACCTACAATAATACCCATAGCTTTATCCTTTATAATTAATTTTTACTGTTGCGGTGTAGTCGAGGTGTTTTTCGTCGCCTGTAAGTGAAGCAACGAAAGCAGGAATATCCGCAAACATTTTATTTTTGACTCCGAGTTTTTTCTCAAGAACGGAAATAACGGGGTTAAGCTGTTTCAGCAGCTTCATTATAGCTTCATACAGCGGAGTCCCCTTAACATATGGTTCATTGCTGACAAATACGTTTCTGATAAGCTCAACCGCAATATCCTTCAAAAGGAGCTTGCTGATTGATTTATCAACCTTAAAGAAAAATAATCTGCCGAGAATTGTTACGGGAATTTTAAGCTTTTTATTTTTTGGGTCATCCCATAAGCCCTTGAATTTACCGCAGTCACCGTCGCAGTTAATCGCAAGAAGTCTTATTTTGTCTGAAATCCATGCAACATAGGAAAGCAAGCTTCTGCGCTCTGATATTGTGTTTCCGAAACCGAAATCCCTATAATAATTGCGAAGCTCTTCTCTTGGCATTCCTTCAACGGGAATTGTTTTATCACCTGCAAATCCGCAAGGGTTGCCCGAATAGTCATGGCGTGCGGTAACAACATAAATATTAAGAGAAATATCATTTCTTTTTTTATTTATTTTACCATATTAATTTTGCCTTGACAATAAGATAGTTTTGATTTAACATAAAATCGGTGATAAAAATGTATAAACAAAAGCTTTGTCTCGCACTAAATGCGGGATACGGAATAACCTATGAAGCGCAAATCGGTCTGTTTAAGGCAACAGGCTTTGAAGGGACCGCTATTGATTTGAGCGACAGAAATGCGGATGCATTCAAAATTGCATCGGCAGCAAAGAAAGAAAACATGCTTATTTCATATCTTCATGCGCCGTTTAATAAATCCGACGATATGTGGATGGAGGGCGAAATAGGCGATATAGCTCTCGCCGAGCTTCTCGATTGCGCTGAAACCTGCTCGAAACTTGAAATTCCCGCAATGGTTGCTCATACATTTATCGGATTTGACAGCGACAATATACCCACTCAAATCGGAATTGAGCGCTATGGCGCACTTGCCGTCAGAGCGAATGAGCTTGGAATAAAGCTTGCTCTTGAAAATACGGAGGGTGAGGTATATCTTGCCGCACTTATGAAGAATCTTTCCGATATTCCGAGTGTAGCCTTCTGCTGGGATACGGGACACGAGCTTTGCTATAATTACGGAAAGGATATGACTGCTCTTTACGGTGACAGACTTGCCGTAACCCACATCAACGATAATCTCGGAATCCGTGATTATGAAGGTAAAATCACATATATTGATGACCTTCATCTTTTGCCATTTGACGGAATCACCGACTGGAATTCTGTTGCAAAAAGGCTTGTCGGCTGCGGGTTTAACGGCCCTCTTTCTTTTGAGCTGACAACCAAAAGCAAGCCCGGCAGACATGAAAATGATAAATATGATGCAATGCCTATTGAACGATTTGTTGCAGAGGCTTATATAAGAGCCTGCCGCGTGGCAAATCTTGTAATTAAAGAAAGAGAGGAAACCAAATGAGTGAGCAGAAAATGACTAAAAAACAGAATATAATTCAGATTATAAAATTTGCTCTTTTTTCCGCATCCGCAGGAATTATCCAGATAGCATCTTTTACCTTGCTTTTTGAAGTTGCAAATCTGAATAACACGGTAAGCTACATAATTTCTCTTTCGCTTTCAGTCCTTTGGAATTTTACTTTTAACCGTAAATTTACATTTAAATCCGCAGCAAACGTTCCCGTGGCAATGCTTAAGGTTGCTCTTTTCTACTGCGTTTTTGCTCCGCTTTCAACCTGGTGGACACACGAGCTTACGGATATGGGCATAAATGAATACCTGATTGAAGCCGGTACGATGCTTGTTAATCTTGTTACGGAGTATCTTTATTGCAGATTTGTCGTTTACAGGAATTCAATGAATACAGCCGAATAAATAAAAACCCGATGTTACAAAACATCGGGTTTTAAAAATTTTGCTGATTATTCTTCTTCTACATAGTCAACGAATACGATTTTAACGGCTTCTCTGGGGAAGTCGAAGCGGCGGCCGCTTACGATTTCGCCTTCTTTAACACCCTTGAGGGGAACAAGAATATATGTGTTTCTTACGATCTTGCCGTTGGCATCATATGCAAGATAGCCGATTTTTATATCGTCTTTTCTTGATCCGATTGCCTGAACCTCAACCTCTGCGTAACCGTCTGCATTAACGGAGATGCCGTCATCCTTAAGCTTAATGTTTTTAATTGAAGCAACGGAATTACCGTAAACATAGTAGTCGCTCAAAACGATTTCAACATCATTTACTGTTTCAACATATACAACGGGGAAGGTCTGACCTTCGGAAGGTTCAACATTATCAGGGTTGGGAGCGGTCTGACCGTAGGGGTTGATATATGTATAGTTTGCACTGCCGGTTGTTGCGGGCTCTTCGGGAATATTTGATTTGCAGCCGAAGAAGCAAAGAGATATAACGGTAAGAACGAGAATTATGCTGATTAATGATTTCATAAAAACAAATCCTTTCGTGTTTCTATATCAAATATAATATCACATATTTTTTGTTTTTTCAACCGTATTAATAATTTCCTTTACCGTTTCGGCAATAGTTACGGCTGTTTCGGGTCCGAGAGAATTGGTTTCCTCATAGTGGCGGCGGTCGTGTATATCACGTCCGTTTTCAAAATACGGAGTTTCAGGATGAAGAATAAAATCATTGGGCGGAAGAACATAGCCGAGTTCATCGTTTGCAAGACCTATAATCATAACATCATCTCCGATGATTTCCTGAAGAGGCACGGGATTGATTTCGCCGCCGCAGCCTGTTGCGGATTCCTCTGCGGGCAGATATCCGCCGTAAACAAGCTCGGGGAAAATCTCGCAGGGAAGCATCAGGATTTTAAGAGAACCTATTTCAAAGTAGCTGATTTCGGATTTCATTGCAAAACCAGATTTATCCGCCATTCTATATTCTTTTGCCTTAAGTATGCCTGCTTTTGCGGCAATTAAAAGCAAAAGATTTTCCGCTTTGAAATAAACCTCACTGCGGATAAAGCCGATTTTGGGTTTGAGCAATGTTTCATTTTCAATTGAAAGTGCATAATCGGCAAGCTTTCTGCCGATATCTGCCGTGGATTGTGAAAAATCGCTGCCGTTATCGCGGATTTCCTTTTCGTTCGGAATGTCCATGCTTATCATTCCGCCGATTGCACCTACGCAATAAAGAGTTTCGGCGCCCGTTTTCTCACGGATTTTCTCTCTGAAATAATGCGGAAAATCTGCGCTTACAAGCTCATTGCAGCCTTGGAGTGATTCAGAGTGAGAAGCGAAATTGATAATGTAAGTTTCTTTTGAACCGTCCTCGGGTACAAAACGCAGACGGGTGAGTGTTTTTGAATAAACAATTGGAGTTCTGATGTCCTCCTGCATATCGGGCACTTCAATTTTGCCGAGATAAAGTTTGCCGATTTTTCTTGAAGCATAGGCTTTTTCAACAGCTTTTACGGTCTGCGAAAAAACAAGCTCCATATATTTCGGGTCCTTGCCGCTTAACGGAAGGGGGCCCCATATTCCCATTGTATCAATTCCTGCATGGTTATGGGTGCAAACAATATTGATTGAACGGCAGCCTGAAAGCTTTGAAAATTCGCCGAGTCTTGCACGCAGTTTATTTACATCGCTGTTGAGCAGACCTACACAGTCAAGCGAAACAAGAACTATTCCGCCGTGACCCGAAAGGTCGTCAAGCCAGACAGCATGTGTATGAGGTGCATCAAGAACGCCCTTTGCGGGTTTGTTTTCACCGTAACCGGCAATATAATATTTCTTTTTGTCAACATCATCGGGAAGGATGCTTTCTTTTGAAAAACCAAGCGAAAAAAGCTCGCTTTTGGCTCTGGGAGTGCAGTCGAATTTTCCTTTTTCAAGCGGAGTTGTGCGTTTTTTTTCTGTCAAATGCTTTGATTGCGCCGAAAGAATAAATTCGAGAGCTTTATAAGCTGCGGTCAACGGTTTCAATTTTATTCACTCCAATCAAATTTGGTCAGCTTACCTTTGCACAGTAAATCAGGAAATTTCCATTGACGAAGAACCTCATAGGCACCAACGGCAACAGAATTAGAAAGATTGAGGCTTCTCGCAGAGCTGTTATTTATCATCGGAAGGCGAACGCAGTTTTTTGGATTTGCATGAAGAAGCTCTTCGGGCAAGCCTGCGGTTTCTTTTCCGAAAACGAGATAACAGTTATCGGGATATTCAATTTCGGAGTATATTTTTGTTGCCTTTGTGGAAAAATAAAAGAAATTTCCGCCCTTATTTTTCTCAAAAAAATCATCAAGATTTTCATAGTAAGTAATATCAAGCAGATGCCAGTAATCAAGCCCTGCTCTTTTGAGTTTTGCATCGTCAACACGAAAGCCCATAGGCTCAACAAGATGAAGTCTTGCACCGGTTGCTGCACAGGTTCTTGCAATATTGCCTGTATTCTGCGGAATTTGGGGCTCAACAAGAACAATATTTAAAGTTGACATTATATGACTTCCTTAAAAAATATTAACAATGTTTTTATCCCGTGCCAAGGTTAAAATATTAACGAATAACTGTGATTGGGGGGATAAAATTGTTCACATCGTCAAAAAACATGACAATGGCGAAGGGCATCGGAATCGGTATTGCCGTTGGTACGGCTGCTGCTGTTGCAAGCACCAAAATGATGTCCAAAAGCGGCATGAAAACATGCAAAAAGAATGTTGCCAAATGCATGAAGAGCATGGAAAGCATGATGGACGGCATTGTGTCAATGACAAGATAATCAGCTGTTGAAATTGCTCATTGCACCGTCAATGTTGCCCTGAACCATCATTTCTGCTGCCTTGCAGGCGTTTTCGGCTGCATCTCTCAATAAGTCAAGCTCAGGCTTTTTGAAGGAGGAAAGCACCCAGTCTGCAAGGTCATAATCAGGGTGAGGCTTTTCACCGACGCCAAGCTTGATTCTCGGGAATTTATCGGAATTAAGATGATAAATAATGCTCTTTATTCCGTTGTGACCGCCGTCGCTTCCCTTGCGTCTTATTCGCATTTTTCCGCAGGGGAGAGATATATCATCGAAAACGACAATAATGTTTTCGGGCTGTATTTTATAAAAAGCCGCTGCCTGCTTTACTGCTTCGCCGCTGTTATTCATAAAGGTCTGCGGCTTCATAAGCAAGCACCTGTGACCGCCAAGAGTTAAATTGGCGGTCACTGATTTAAACTGAATTTTAGTTATTTTTTCGTTGTTCTTATCTGCCAGAAGGTCGGCAAACAAAAAGCCGGCATTGTGGCGCGTAAGTTCATATTTTTTTCCGGGATTTCCGAGACCGACTATTATATATTCGGGCGGTCCGGAAGGTGCGCTTCTTCTTGAAAACAGATTCATTTTATTCGGCGTCCTTTACAACAGCGGCAGTTTTGGTTTCTTCAACGCTTACGCTGCCGTCTGCATATTCTGTGGGGCTGTTTGTATATACAACGCTCACTTCCATTTCGTCAACAAGAGCTTTAACCTCGTCGCTTGAAAGCTCAATGTTTGAGCAGAGCACGCTGAAGCTTGTTGTAGCGGAGCTGCCGGGAGCAATTCCGATTTCGCCGCCTGCAGAGGTGTTGATATAAATGCCGTTTTTACCGTTATCCTTTACATCAAAGCCGTAAACGGTGTAATTTGTATCACCTACGTTTTCGATAACGATAATCTGTTCAAATGTGAGCCATTCTTCAGGAGCTGCATAGAATTCTTCTGCCTTTTCTGCGCCGAGACCGTAGTTTTCTGCGAGATGGGTTTTGTATCGGTCGGGATTTTTGATGAGTGCTTCAAGAAGAGAAATTCTTTCGCCGATGGAGTCTTTTGTTACAAGAAGCTCAGGAGCAGATTCATCAATATTGTTGTTGTTTCCTGTTGCAAAATAAATTCCTGCCGCTGCGGCTGCCGCAACCGCAATTATAACTATAGCGATAATAACTTTTTTCATAATCTTTGTCCTCCGATATATTTATTATATGTTTTTATCACATGTATGCATTATGACAGATTTTTGTAAAAAAAACAATAGAAATATGTTAATTTAATAAATATTTACATATTATTTATAAATATATAAAAGGCAGGATACCTTCAACGTATCCTGCCTTCGCTGTTTTTATCGGGTTATTTCTTTGAAAGTGAATCCTGTTCCTTCAAGTGTGCAGAGATAATTTTTGCCTGCTGTCAGCTTGCCTTCAAGCAGCTCTTCCGAAAGCTTATCTTCGATTTGCTGCTGAATTGCTCTGCGAAGGGGTCTTGCACCGTAAATCGGGTCAAAGCCTGCCTTGCCGATTTGAGCAACAGCCTCATCGGAAAACTCGAGTTCAAAATCAAGCTCTTTAACCCGCTTTGAAAGAGAAGCAAGCATTCTGCGTGCAATTTCATTTATATCGTTCTGACCAAGCTGACGGAAAACGATTATATCATCAACTCTGTTGAGAAATTCGGGTCTGAAAACGTTTTTAAGCTCACCCATGACCGCTTCACGGATTTTCTTTTCATCGGCGGTTTCCGATTTTTCGGGAGCAAATCCGAGAGTACCCTGACCACTCTGTGAAATCTTCTTTGCGCCGACATTCGATGTCATAATGATAATGCAGTTTTTGAAGTCAACCCTTCTTCCCTGCGAATCGGTAAGAATGCCGTCTTCAAGAATCTGCAGAAGCATGTTGAAAACATCGGGATGAGCTTTTTCAATTTCATCAAAAAGAACAACGGAATATGGTCTGCGGCGTACCTTTTCGGTAAGCTGACCGCCTTCGTCATAGCCTACATATCCGGGAGGGGAGCCTACAAGCCTTGAAACCGTGTGCTTTTCCATATATTCGGACATGTCGAGCCTTATCATGGCGTTTTCATCTCCGAACATTGATGCTGCAAGAGTTTTGCAAAGCTCTGTTTTACCTACACCTGTAGGACCGAGGAAAATGAACGAACCCGTGGGTCGTTTCGGGTCTTTAAGACCGGCTCTGCCTCTGCGGATTGCTCTTGCAACTGCGCTGACAGCCTCTTCCTGACCTACTATTCTCTTGTGAAGCTCATCTTCCATGTGGAGAAGACGCTGGCTTTCTTCCTGCGTGAGCTGAACAACGGGTATTCCTGTCCACTGCGAAACTATTTCGGCAATTTCCTGCTCTCCGACCTCTCCTGTTGAGCGGCTGCTTTTTTCTTTCCAGAGCTGGCGTTCGTTTTCAAGCTCCTTTGCAATCTTGTTTTTCTCATCTCTTAAAGCGGCGGCATGCTCAAAATCCTGCGAATTAACCGCCGACTGCATCTCTTCGCCAAGTGATTTTACCTTATCTTCAAGCGCTTTTAAATCGGGAGGAGCGGTAAAGGCTCTTAAACGAACTCTTGATGCAGCTTCGTCAACAAGGTCAATGGCTTTATCGGGCAGGTATCTGTCACCGATATAGCGTGATGACATTTTTACCGCTGCATAAATTGCATTGTCGCTGATTCTCACCTTATGATGCGCCTCGTATTTGTCACGCAGACCTTTAAGAATATCAACAGCCTCATCCTCCGACGGCTCACCGACGGTAACAGGCTGGAATCTTCTTTCAAGCGCCGAATCCTTTTCAATATGCTTTCTGTATTCTTCAAGCGTGGTTGCACCTATAACCTGAAGCTCGCCTCTTGCAAGGGAGGGCTTTAAGATGTTTGCGGCATCAACCGCACCCTCTGCCGAGCCTGCACCGATAAGGGTGTGCACCTCGTCAATGAAAAGAATGATATCGCCTGCTTTTTTAACTTCTTCAATTGCGTTTCTTATTCTTTCTTCAAAATCGCCTCTGTATTTTGTACCTGCAACCATTCCCGTAAGGTCAAGCGTGATTATGCGCTTGTTTCTTAAAAGCTCAGGTACTTCGCCCGTTGCAATTTTGAGGGCAAGACCTTCGGCAATAGCTGTTTTACCAACGCCGGGTTCACCTATAAGGCATGGATTGTTTTTTGTGCGTCGGCTTAAAATCTGTATAACTCTTTCGATTTCTTTCTGCCTGCCGATAACGGGGTCAATTCTGCCTTGTGTTGCAAGAACGGTCAAATCTCTGCCGAATTGAGCGAGCGTCGGTGTGTCCGATTTTTCTTTTGCCTCGCCTTTTTGATGGTTTGAGGACGAGGAATTGCTGCCGAGAGCATTTGTGAGATCACGCAGAAGCTCCTGCGGCTGAACACCCATGCTTGCGAGAATTTCAGTTGCTGCTCCCGTTCCTTCGCGGATTATTCCCATAAGAATATGCTCCGTTCCGATGTATGAGTGTCCCATGCCTCTGCCCTGAAGAATAGCTGTGTCAATAATATTTTTGGCTCTCGGGGTAAAATCGTTTGGTGAAAGAACCGTGGGAGAGCCTATTCCCATACTGCTTTTGATTATCGTTTCAACCTCGCTGTAGCTTACCTTCTTTGCGGAAAGAGCTGTGTATGCCATGCCGCCGCTTTCTTTAAGAAGTCCGAGAAGAATGTGTTCGCTTCCGACATATGTGTGGCCGAGATTTTCGGCAGCGGTAATTGAATTGTTCAATGCTTCGTTGGCCTTCTGTGTAAAGCCCGTAAATCTGTACATATTTTCATCCCCCTATAATTCAGCTGTTATTCCAGCGCTTCCCGTACCGTCTTTGCTCTTAATGCATCCCTCAAAGCAGGTGTATTTACCTCGGGGTTTGCTGCGCTTATGGTTGCAGGCTGCATGCTGACTGTCAGCTCGTTAATTTTTTCAATAGGAACATCTATCAGCCCTTTTGCCGCACCGAGCCTTACAACAGAAATCAGCTCCATGAATTCGTTGGTGCTCAAAAGTCTTGCGTTTTTAAGAACGCCGAATGCTCGGAAGATTTTATCTTCTTCCGCAGGCTTTTTAATAAGCTCCGCAGCGGCTGCTCTTTCCTGCGAAACAAGCTGCAAAACAATGGATTTGAGGTTTGCAATTGCTGTTTCTTCGGTTATTCCGAGCGTGATCTGATTGCTTATCTGGTACATATCGCCGATTGGCTGCGAGCCTTCGCCGTTCGCGCCTCTTATGGTAAGCCCGAGCTTTGAAACGGTGTTTGCAAGGCGTGTCATCTGACCGCAGCGTGTAAGTGCAGGCAGGTGAAGCATTACCGATGCTCTCATTGCCGTACCGAGGTTTGTGGGGCATTGAGTAAGATATCCTATTCTTTCGTCGAATGCATATTTCACCTTGCCGTCAATCATTCGGTCAAGCTTATCGGCAATATCATATGCCTCTTCAAGTGCAAGACCCGATTTCATAACCTGCAAACGAATATGGTCCTCCTCGCAGAGCATAATGCTGACACTTTCATCCGAAGAGAGAACAAGTGCGCTGCCGTCCTTTTTGGAGGCGAATTCAGGGCTGATAAGATGGCTTTCCGCAAGCGAAACTGCCTGAATTCTTGATAAATCCTTCATTTCGATATAGCTGAAATCCTTGCGGTCATTCTCAAAAAGAATACCCTTTATTAGCTCATTTACCTTATTTTTTCCGCTGATATCAAGCTTTGCGGGGAACGGAAAATCGTAAAGATTTCTGGCAAGACGTATGCGTGTGCTTATAACAACATCGCCCTGGTCACCTTTTTCAAAATACCATTTTTTCATTATGCTTCGCCTCCTTCAAGTGCCTTGATTTCGTCTCTGATTTTGGCGGCGTTTTCAAATTCCTGCTTTGCAACCGCCTCGTTCATTGCTGCCTTGAGCTTTTCAATTTTTTCTTCGGCGGTTTCAACCTTCGGTGTTTCGGCAGATGCGGTGCTTACTTTTCCGCTGTGCTTTATTTTGCCGTGAATTCTCTGGATTGAGGGCAGCAGGCGGTCATAGAAGGTTGCGTAGCAGTCTGCACAGCCTACTCTGCCGTCACGCACGATTTCCTCAAAGGATGTTCCGCATTTTGTGCATCTTTGAGTTTTTCCCGAGGATAATGACGGCATCATGTCGCCGAGAAATCCGCCGAAAAGCTCGGAAAGATTCAGACCGAAGCCTGAAAACATATCCGAATAACCGAGGTGTGCGGCACAGTCGGTGCAAAGATGGCTCTCTGCCATATCGCCGTTGATAATCTGTTTGATGTGGGTTGTCGCTTCATTCTTTCCGCAATTCTGACATAACATAATCAATCATCCTTTCCTGAATCTATGGTAATAAGCATTTGTTTGATTATTGAGGCTCTCACTCTGTCTCTGACGGGTGAGGGGAGAGCCTTAAGTGAATTTTCACCTGTTGCAGCAAGCAAAAGCTTTGTGCATTGGGTATTAACTGCACCGCTGTGATGCAGATTCAAAATGTTTGCACGGCATGTTGCAAGGTCAATCGCCTCACCGATGTGATTTACCGTGTGCATAATCAGTGAGGGACGGTCAAGCTTTATTCTGGTTATCTTGATATAACCGCCGCCTCCTCTTCTGCTTTCTACAATATATCCCTGCTCCGGTGTGAATCTGGAGGATATAACATAGTTTATCTGGCTGGGCACACAGCCGAGGGTCTGCGCCAGCTCGTTGCGCTGAATTTCCGTTGTGCCGTCGTTTTCGAGCATTTCCATGAGGATTCTCGCTATATCGTTGCTTAAACTCATAAAACCATCTCTTTCATTTATATCAAATTTGACTTTGACTTTCTTTGACCTTGGTTACATTATAGTCAGGAAAGGTCAAAAGGTCAAAAGTCAAAAAAGGTCAAATACAGTTGGTTATGCCCTGAAATCTTAAATTATCTTTAAATTTCGCTTATTATCTTCGATTTTCTTGATTTTTCAATTTTTTGACCTTTGAGTAAAGGTCAAAAGAATTATAGGTGGTTTGACCTTGGAATATGCCGAACCGTATTGATTTTATCGGTTAATTATGTTATCATTCCAAAGATTCAGAGGTGTTTTTATGGTTAACAAATCAAAAAAGGCAGCAGGTGTTCTGCTTTCGCTTCTCGGAGGAATTTTCTGGGGTTTTTCAGGTTCATGCGGTCAATATCTTTTTGCATATCACGGAACAGATTCAAAGTGGATAGTAACCATAAGAATGATTGCGACGGGTATAATTCTGCTTGCGTTGAGTGCAGTAAAGCATAGGTCGAAAATCTTCGGTGTATGGAAAGGAAAGAAAAATCTTTTCTGTATGTCTGCATTTACGCTTTTCGGTCTTATTTTATGTCAGTATTCCTATTTTACGGCAATTGAGCATTCAAATGCGGGAACGGCAACGGTTTTGCAGTATCTTTCACCTGTTATGATTTTGGTGTTTGTCTGCATAAAAAATAAAAGACTTCCCGTTTTTTCGGAAATAATCGCAATTTTTCTTGCCGTAGGCGGAACATTTGTTATTGCAACGGGCGGAGATATCGGTTATCTTGCTGTATCAACCCCTGCACTTTTCTGGGGAATAGCTGCTGCGGTTTTTCTTGCCTGCTATTCTCTTATTCCCACACCGCTTTTAAAAGCTTACGATACGCCGACGGTTCTGGGATGGGGAATGCTTGCAGGCGGAATAATACTTTTCCCCGTATTTAAGCCGTGGAAAATAATGCCTGAAATCAGCTTTTCTCTTATTGCCGCACTTGGCGGAATAGTCGTTTTCGGAACCGTTATTGCTTACACCTTCTATCTTGAAGGAATACGCCTTATAGGAGCAACAAAGGCGAGCGTTATTTCAAGCATTGAGCCTGTTTCCGCAACCGTTATTTCAGCCGTATGGCTCGGGACGGAATTTTCAGGTACGGATATAATAGGATTTATAATGATTATATCAACCATATTCATCATTTCCTTTTGGTCAAATAAAAGCAAAGCGTAAAGAGCGGGATTTCCTGCTCTTTACTTTTTTCTTTAATAATGATATAATTATACGATAAATTTTTTGGAGAACTGCCATGAACGAATTCAGAAAGGAATATCTCGGCTCGGGTGTTACCGCCTTTGTTTCGGATGCTCATTCATTCGGAACCGATGCGGTATTGCTTGCGGATTTTGCGAATCCTACCAAAAGAGCGGTGTGCTGTGACCTCGGCTCGGGCTGCGGAATAATTCCCCTTCTTTGGTGCAAAAAGGAAACGGGAAAAATAACAGCTGTTGAAATTCAGCCGCTCGGAGCAGAGCAGATTAATGCGGCGATTGAATATAATAATCTTTCCGAAAGACTAACGGCAGTCAATGCGGATTTAAAAGAACTCAAAGGGATTGTTCCCTTCGGCTGTTTTGATGTTGTAACCATGAATCCGCCCTATAAAGCAAGCGGTACAGGGATAGAAAGCAGGAGCGGTGCGGATAAAATCGCAAGGCATGAAACGATGTGCCTTTTGACCGATATCTGCCAAACCGCAAAAAAGCTTCTCAATTTCGGAGGCAGACTTTGCATGTGCATCCGCCCTGAAAGAACGGCGGAGTTAATCTGCGAAATGCATTCGGCAGGCATTGAGCCTAAACGAATGAAGTTTGTTTCAAAATGTCCGGGCAAAGCTCCGTGGCTTGTGCTTATCGAGGGCAGGAGAGGCGGAAAAAACGGAATAACCGTTGAACCCGAGCTTTTTGTTCACGGTGCAGACGGCGGATATTCCGATGAAATGAAAAAAATTTACGGCGATTATCTTTTGGAAAACAGAGGTGAATAGCTTGAGCGGAACTTTATATGTAGTGGGTACACCGATAGGAAATCTCGGAGATATATCACCGAGAGCGCTTGAAACTCTTGAAAACTGCGATTTTATAGCTGCGGAAGATACGAGAGTCACTCTCAAGCTTCTTAACCGTTTTGAAATCAAAAAGCCCATGGTCAGTTATTTTGAGCATAACCGATTTGAACGAGGTCCAGTTATTGCCGAAAGAATTCTGTCTGGCGAAAGCTGTGCAATAGTAACCGATGCGGGTATGCCTGCCATTTCCGACCCGGGTGAGGATTTAGTCAGGCTTTGCATGGAAAAGGGAATAAAAATCGAGTCCGTACCCGGTCCGTGCGCATTTGCAACTGCTCTTGCCGTTTCGGGTATGCCGTCAAAAAGATTTACCTTTGAAGGCTTTCTTCCCGTTGAAAAATCGGAGAGAAAAGAGCATGTTTCATGGCTTGTCGGTGAAACAAGAACTATGATTTTTTATGAAGCTCCTCACAAACTTGCGCAGACTCTTACCGATCTTTATAAAGCACTTGGTGACAGAGAAATTGCAATAGTCAGGGAGCTTACCAAAATACATGAGCAGGTTATAAAAACCACTCTTTGCGAGGCTTCGGAGAGATATTCAAAAGAGCAGATAAAGGGAGAAATTGTTCTCATTATAAAAGGTGCCGACCCCGAAAAAAAGGAGCAGATGACTCTTGAGCAGGCGGCGAAATATGCCATGAAGCTTGTTGAAAAGGGAGAGAGCAAAACTCAAGCGGCAAAGCTTGCCGCAAAGGAAAGCGGACTCAAAAAAGGTGATATCTATAAAATTCTTATTGAGGAGTAAACTATGATACAATATTTTCTTGAAAGACCTTATCTTATAGCGATAATGGCTGCCGTTATTCTGCTTACGCTGTTTGTGTGCGTAAAAGCGGGTCAGGCAAGTGCGAAAAGGTCAAAGGCAAATGAAGCAATTATCAAAAGGCTCAAGGAAGAGAATGAGCTTCGCAATGAATTTTCGGTGCTTACGGAAAAGCTTGCAGCCGATGCAGATGCAATTCGTCTTTTCAAAGGGGTTGCTCTAAATTTGCAGAAAAAGATTTCCGATGCCGAGGATATGATTTCTGAATTTGATGCCCTTAACGATGCACAGAGGGATATTTATGCTCTTTCGTTTGTTGTTGAGGACGGAGAGAAGGCTTTGAGTGACTTTTTCAGGGCAAACGGTCAGCCTCTTACGCGGACTTCTCTCGGTGCCGTAAAAAGGCTTTTCAACGGCAAGATATATGAGATATTTGAAAAAGAATACAACGCATTTGATTCCGAAAATGAAGATGCATCAATGATTCCGAGTGAGATCGATGCGCTTGATAAAGAGTTTGCGGAAATTATTTCCGCAGATGAAATCTGCCGTAAAGCAGGCGGCTTCATAAAGGATAATATCGATAAGTTTATATATAATTCAGCCTCATGTTAGAAAACGTGAGGCTGTTTTTATGCAAATCAACGAAATGTAAAAAAAATGAAAATTACTGTTGACTTATCGGTTTTTTGGACATAGAATGAAGTCAAAATTCCTTATAAATTATAATTTAAAAGGAGTGAATAAAAATGATACCAAAGGATTTGTTAATCAACAAGCCTGCAAGCAGTTCGATTGCCAAAATTGCCGAAAAGCAGTTCAAAGGTAATGAAAAACCGCTTTTTGCCGTTGTGGGCGACCTTGCGGTTGACAGCCGTTACGGTGAGGGGGCGGTGTATGTTACCGACAGCCGCATTGTTGCAGTCGGTGACGGCTTTGATGAGGGCTTCATCAGCCTTGATTTTGCCAATATTGCCGAAATTTCCGTTAAAAGAATGTACGGCAATGCTGTGCTTAAGGCAAAAACTACGGGCGGTTCAACCATTGATCTTATGAGATTTACCTTTGCAATTGCCGATATGTGCGATGCGGTTGCAGATTTTATCTCAAAGGTCAACGAAGGAGAAACCGTTGAAAACAGATTTGCTGCCGTTGAGTCAACGTTCAGAAATCTGCGTTCATTCTGCCCGAAATGCGGCAGAAAGCTTGCTTCGCCCAATGCCGAGTGCCTTAACTGTCAGGGCAAAAAGAAGATGGTTTCAACTCTGTATAAGTACATAAAGCCTTATACGGGCAAACTCCTTTTCTGTATTGTTCTTTCAATTATCACAACGGGTGCGGCGCTTGTTCCGCCTTATGTTACAAGCATGATGGTTGATAACATAATTCCCAACAGAGATAAAAGAATGCTTGTTATCATTATTCTTTTCCTTCTCGGAGTTTATTTTGCGCAGTATGCAATCGGTGCTTTGCGTTCGTATATTCTCCGAGTTGCGGGTGACGGAATAATTGCTGACCTTAAAAAGGAAATCTACGCAAAGGCGCAGTATCTTCCCATGAAGTTTTACGATAAAACCTCAACAGGCTCGGTTATCAACAGAGTAAATTCCGACACAACCGTTCTTCAGCAGTTTATGCTGCGAATAACGCAGGAAGCAGTTGTTCAGCTCTTTATGATGATTGGTATTATCATTATAATGCTCAGCATGAACTGGCGCCTTACTCTTCTTTCGCTTATTCCCGTTCCCGTGGTTGTTGTGTGCAGCCGCTTTTTCGGCAGAAAAATCGGACCTCTTTACCGCAGAATATGGCGCAGAGGTGTTGCGATTTCAAGCATTCTTGCCGACACAATTCCCGGAATAAGAATAGTTAAATCCTTCTCAAAAGAAGAAAAAACAATCAAAAAGTTTTCCTATCAAGTTGATGACTGGCTTGCCGAGGATAAAAAGGTTGCCAAGATTGCAGCGATTTTCCCTGCGGCAATAACCTTCCTTATCACCTGCGGCTCGGTAATTATCTGGTTTGTCGGCGGTAACATGGTTATCAACACTCCCGATAAGCTTTCTCTCGGTGTTCTTGTTTCGTTTATTTCTTATACCAGTATGTTTTATAATCCCGTAAACTTTTTCGCAAATTTAAGCGACTCATATCAGAATGCTCTCGCTTCAACAGAAAAGGTTATGGATATTATCAATGCTGAACCCGAACACGATTTCGGAAAAGGCTCCGAAATGGGAGTTATGCAGGGCAAGATTGAGTTCAGAAATGTCAATTTTTCCTTTGATCGTTCAAAGAAGGTTCTCAATGATATTAATTTTGTTATCGAACCGGGCGATGTTGTCGGTATAGTCGGCACAACCGGCTCGGGTAAATCAACACTCATAAATCTGCTCATGCGTTTCTATGATGATTATGAAGGCGAAATTTTGGTTGACGGCGTTAATATCCGTGATATCGATATGTCTTATTACCGCTCGCAGATAGGCTATGTTCAGCAGGAACCCATGATGTTCCGCGATACCATATTTAATAATATTGCCTATTCTCTTCCCGGCGCACATCCGGAACAGGTGCTCAATGCTGCCGATATAGCGAATGCCCACGGCTTTATTTCCCGACTTCCCGATGCATATGATACAATGCTCGGTGAAAGGGGCGTAGGCCTTTCAGGCGGTGAAAAACAGCGTCTTTCAATCGCAAGAGCCGTTCTTAAAAATCCGGGTGTTCTTATTTTCGATGAAGCAACATCCGCGGTTGACTCCGAAACCGAAAAACTCATTCAGGATGCAATCAACCGACTTATCCGAGGCAGAACAACTCTTATGATTGCTCACCGACTTTCAACTCTCCGCAAGGCAAACAAAATTATTGTTGTAGATAAGGGAAATATCATAGAATTCGGTTCACCCGAAGAGCTTATGGCGCTTAAGGGTAAGTATTATAAGCTCATTCAGATTCAGTCCATGAGTGAGCAGGTAGCGGCGGAAAAAGCTGCGGAAAATTTTGAATAAGGAGGGCTTCATATGTCAAGAAACTTTATAGACGGCAACGAAATACGCATAACCGTAAAAGATAAGATTTTCTGCGATGTGGAGTTCTTCACGGGCGAAAAGTTTGAAAATCTCGAGCCTCGCAGACTGTTTCCCGTCAGCGGTCTTTCGGAATATATAACCTTCCTCGATGAAAACGGTGAAGAACAGTTTATAATCCGAAAGCTCGATAACATGGAGCCAACGCAGAAAGAATTGCTTCTCGGCTGCCTTGAGGAATATTACAGAATTCCGAAGATAACAAGACTTATAAGCCGAAGTGAAAAGCATAAAATCTGGCTCTGGAATGTTGAAACCGACAGAGGTGTATATACCTTTGAGATTATCAACCATATCCAGTCTATGAAAATGTTCTATGATAAACGTATTCTCATAAAAGACGGCAACGATAACCGTTACGAGATACCAAATATTTATGAACTCGATAAACGCAGTCAGAAGCTTATTTTACCTGATATGTAATGAAAGGAAAATGATGATATGAAACTTATACTTGCAATTGTAAATAATGATGACAGCGCGGTTGTATCCGCAACTCTTACCAAAGAAAACTACAGCGTAACAAAGCTTTCCACAACAGGCGGATTCCTTATGATAGGCAACACAACCCTCCTTATCGGTGCGGAGGACGACAGAGTTGCAAGAGCAAAGGAAATTATTCACGAATATTCAAGAACAAGAAACAAGGTTGCAATGACTACCGGCTCACTCGGCAGAGGACTCCAGAATAACAGCCTCGAAGAAGAAGTTACCGTCGGCGGTGCAACAGTGTTTGTGCTCGACGTTGAAAGCATGGATAAATATTAATAAGGAGATAAAAATGAAAAGAATAATCAGCATATTTCTTGCAATAGCATTTATGTTTTCTCTTTGCATATGTGCAAATGCAGGAAATAACGAGCTTAAATTCGGCTCGGACGGCAAATTCACCGTTCTTCAGATAAGTGACCCACAGGATGACCATAATCCCGCATACGATATGGTAAATCTTATAAAAATTTCCATTGAACAGACTAATCCCGATCTTATAATTTTTACGGGGGATATCGTTGAGGACAGCCGTATAGGCGATATCGGAATTGACGATGAACCTTTCCGCGAGGGCGTTGAGGTTGACAGCTATGAGCAGACACTTGCAAATGTTACCGCAACATGTGCTGCCGTTTTTGCCGAGGCTGAAAGCAGGGGAATACCCTTTGCGGTATGCCAGGGCAACAATGATTATAAAAGCGGGGTCACAACCGAGGATTGGCTTAAAATCTATGACAGCTATGAAAACAGCCTTACCGTTGACGAAAGTAACGATGAAAACGGCAGGATAGATTTTAACCTTGAAATTAAGTCGAGTGACGGAAAGGAAACCGTTTTCAATATCTGGATGACAGATACGGGAACAAACTCCGTTACCGAGGAGCAAATCAATTGGTATAAATCCGAAAGTGCTGCTCTTAAAGCCGCCAACGGCGGTGAACCCGTGCCTTCAATTCTTTTTCAGCATATTCCGACCGATGATATCGGCAATCTTTTTGAGGAATGCAATTTCTGGGATGAGGGCGCAAGCATAGAAGGTTCAAAATGCTACCGCCTTAATCAGGAAATCGCAAGCGGCTATCATGCAGGTGCAATCGCTCCGGGTTCAACAAGCGAGCAGTTCAAGGCATGGAAGGAATGCGGAGATGTTCTCGGTGCATATTTCGGTCATTGGCATACCGAGGGTTATACAGGCACATGGGATGGTATTGAGCTTGGCTTTACCTACGGCTGCGAATTTGCAAAGCCCGGTCCCTACGGTGTAAGAGTATTTACTCTTTATGAGGATGATATAAAGAATTTCGATAATGAGCTTTATACCTACGAAGGCAGCGTAAAGAACGGCAATGCCCGCCTTGAGCTTCAGATTGATGAGCCTTATGAAGAGTATGATAATGCTGTTGAAGAGATTATAGGCGCAATCAAAAATGTGTTTATTCTTTTAAAAACAGAAATAGTAAGCTTGTTTGCTTAAATTTGTTGACAATCAATTATTTTTTGATATAATATATAAGGTTAGTTTTAATAAATATCAGGAGTGATAAAAATGGCATTAGTAACAACCAAGAAAATGTTCGAGGATGCATACAAGGGCGGTTACGCTGTTGGTGCATTCAACGTAAACAACATGGAAATCATCCAGGGTATCGTTGAAGCAGGTAAGGCTCTCAATGCTCCCCTTATTCTTCAGGTTTCCAAGGGCGCAAGAGCTTATGCAAACCACACTTATCTTGTAAAGCTTGTTGAGGCTGCTGTTGAAACAACAGGTCTCCCCATCGCTCTTCACCTTGACCACGGCCCTGATTTCGAGACATGCAAAGCTTGCATCGACGGCGGCTTCACATCAGTTATGATTGACGGTTCACACCTTCCCTATGAAGAGAACGTTGCTCTCACAAAGAAGGTTGTTGATTACGCACATGCACACGGCGTTGTTGTTGAAGGTGAGCTTGGTCAGCTCGCAGGCATCGAAGATGATGTTAACGTTTCAGCTGAAGATGCTTCCTACACAAACCCCGCTGAAGTTATCGATTTCGTAACAAGAACAGGCGTTGACTCACTTGCAATCGCTATCGGCACAAGCCACGGTGCATTCAAGTTCAAGCCCGGTCAGGATCCCAAAATCCGCATTGATATTCTTGAAGAAATCGAAAAGAAGCTTCCCGGTTTCCCCATCGTTCTTCACGGTGCATCATCAGTTATTCCCGAGTTTGTTGATCAGATCAACGAATTCGGCGGCAAGATGGAAAATGCTATCGGTATTCCCGAAAGCGAGCTTCGCAAGGCTGCTGAACACGCAGTTTGCAAGATCAACATCGATTCCGACCTTCGTCTTGCAATGACAGCTGCTATCAGAAAGTATATGGCAGAGAATCCCGGTCACTTTGACCCCAGACAGTATCTTGCTCCTGCTCGTACCGCTATCCAGGGCATGGTTGAGCATAAGATTAAGAACGTTCTCGGCTGCGACAACAAAGCATAAGAAACAGTTAACTCCCGAAAGTGTGTTCTTTCGGGAGTTTTTATGTTACAAAAAACGAAAACGGGTGGTATAAAACCACCCGTTAAATTTATTGTTTTTATCAGATGATACCCTGAGCCATCATTGCGTCTGCAACCTTAATGAAGCCTGCGATGTTTGCGCCTGCAACGAGGTCATAGCCGAGACCGTACTGCTCTGCTGCAGCAGCGGAGTTATCGTGGATGTTCTTCATAATCTGCTTGAGTTTTGCATCAACTTCTTCTGCTGTCCAGCTGTATCTCATTGAGTTCTGGCTCATTTCGAGAGCTGAAACTGCAACACCGCCTGCGTTAACTGCCTTTGAAGGAGCAACTGCCTTGCAGTTTTCCTTAAGGTATGCAAGAGCATCGTTTGTTGTTGGCATGTTAGCTACTTCAATATAGTAAGGAACACCGTTTGCAACAAGCTTCTGAGCCTGTTCCATGTTGATTTCGTTCTGTGTTGCGCAGGGCATTGCAACGTCAACCTTAACGCCCCAGGGCTTTTCACCTGCATGGAATTCTGCGCCGAACTTGTCTGCGTAATCCTGAACCTTATCTCTGCCTGAAGCTCGCATTTCAAGCATATAGTCAATCTTTTCAGGTGTGTTGATGCCGTCTGCATCGTAAACATAACCGTCAGGACCCGAGATTGTAACAACCTTGCCGCCGAGCTCTGTGATCTTCTTAACTGCACCCCATGCAACATTGCCGAAGCCTGAAATTGCAAAGGTTTTGCCTTTGATTTCTTCACCGAAGTGCTTTAACATTTCAACTGCATAGTATGTTGCGCCGAAACCTGTTGCTTCGGGTCTGATAAGTGAACCGCCGTAGGGAATGCCCTTACCTGTAAGAACACCGTTTTCAAATGCACCCTTGATGCGTCTGTACTGACCGTAGAGATAACCGATTTCTCTGCCGCCAACGCCGATATCGCCTGCGGGAACGTCAACATCGGGACCGATGTGTCTGTAAAGCTCTGTCATAAATGCCTGACAGAAACGAAGAATTTCAGCATCGCTCTTGCCTCTGGGGTCGAAATCGGAGCCGCCCTTTGCGCCGCCGATGGGGAGACCTGTAAGGCTGTTTTTGAAGGTCTGCTCAAAGCCGAGGAACTTCATTATGCCGATATATACCGAAGGATGGAAACGCAGACCGCCCTTATAAGGGCCGATAGCACCGTTGAACTGAACTCTGTAGCCTGTGTTAACGTTAACCTTGCCGTTATCATCAACCCATGTAACTCTAAAAGTGATCTGTCTTTCGGGCTCTGCCATTCTTTCAAGCAAAGCGTTTGCTTCATATTCGGGATGCTGCTCGATAACGGGAGCGATTGACTCGAAAACTTCTGTTACTGTCTGGACGAATTCGGGTTCGCTTGCGTGCTTTTTTGCAACCTGTTCAATAACTCTTTCTACATAACTCAAAAGAAACACTCCTTTTAAAAACTGCCGCAAAATATGACAGCCTTCTATAAACTCTTTAATGCAGAATAAACTGCTTGCATAATATTCTATACCTAAAGTGCTTAAAATGCAACAAAAAATATTTCAACTTTCATATTTTTGTTAAAAAAACCGAAAATAGCTGTATATTATACAGCTTATTTGCAACATACAGTCAATAAACTTTCAAAAACCCTGCAAAAATATCAGTTTTGCAAGCGATTATGCAAAATTATATCGTTTTTGACTCTTGAATATACGTTATATATTTGTTATACTTAACAAATAATCACAGAAAGGCAGGGCTTTTTATGTCGGCACCGCTTGCGGACAGACTCCGTCCGAAAAAAATTGAAGATATAATCGGTCAGCCGCACCTTCTCGGTGAGGGTAAGCCTTTGCGCAATATTATACAGTCGGGCGAATTGCCTAATATGGTCTTTTACGGCCCTCCGGGAGTGGGAAAAACAACTCTTGCAAGCATTATAGCGAAAACAACCGACCGTCACCTCGTAAAGCTCAACGGCACAACTGCAGGCACGGCGGATATAAAAGATGTTGTTGCAAAGCTTGATACTTTTATTGCTCCCAACGGTATCCTGCTTTATCTTGATGAAATTCAGTATTTCAATAAAAAACAGCAGCAGACCTTACTTGAATATATTGAAAACGGTGCAATAACTCTTATTGCATCAACAACGGAGAATCC
Organism: Clostridia bacterium; assembly: GCA_017466365.1. Taxonomy (GTDB): domain Bacteria; phylum Bacillota; class Clostridia; order Oscillospirales; family Acutalibacteraceae; genus CAG-177. Next base: position 61,311 of record JAFTUG010000012.1, read on the forward strand.
TTATTTTTATGTTTACAGTGCAATTTTAAGCCGTTCAACCGTGTTTGAATTCAAAAGTGTAACACCTTCGGAGGCGGAGAAGGCGGTAAGGCGTGCTTTTGATTTTATGGCAGAGGACAGGGGAGAAGAATACTCTGTTGAGGACGGTGTTTATCATCATATCGCAACCGCAAGTGCGGGTGATGTCAGAAAGGCGATAAACAGCGTTGAGCTTTGTGTTCTTTCGGCAAATTCCGAAGGCGGCAAAAAGATTATTTCTCTTGAAAATGCCAAATCTCTTACACAAAAAAGTGCAATGAGATATGATAAAGACGGCGATGAGCATTATGACATTATTTCCGCTTATCAGAAGTCCATGAGAGGCTCTGACCCTGATGCTGCCGTGCATTATCTTGCAAGGCTTCTTGAAGCGGGGGATTTGCCCTCTGCATGCAGAAGGCTCATGGTTTGTGCGTGTGAGGATGTCGGACTTGCTTATCCGCAAATAATTCCAATAGTCAAATCGGCAATTGATGCGGCTATGATGCTCGGCTTGCCCGAGGCGAGAATACCTCTTGCCGATGCAGTGATACTTGTTGCGACAAGTCCGAAATCAAACAGTGCTTACGGTGCGATTAATTCCGCAATGGCTGATGTTTCGGCGGGCAGAACCGGTCCCGTGCCGCGTCAACTTCAAAACATGCATTATGACGGCGAGGATAATCCGAATAAGGGTCAGTTCTATAAATATGCCCATGATTTTCCGGGTCATTGGGTTGAACAGCAGTATCTCCCTGATGCAATAAAGAACAAAAAATATTATGAATTCGGCGATAACAAAATGGAGCAGGCATCGAAGGAGTATTGGTCAAGAATAAAGAAAAAATGAATATAAAAGCTTCAAGGCAGCACAATTTGTGCTGCCTTGAGTCATATGGAGGATTTGAACGGACAAAGAAAAATTCTTTGCCGAGAAGATAAGCTGAATTATTTGTTGAGAATTTTTGCTCTGATTTTGCGTGTGGATTTTGCAAGCTTCTGCGCTGCGTTTACTGCCGTGAAACCGAGCTTGTCAATTATCAGGTCTGCTTCGCCCATAAGCTCCATGTAGTCATTGCAGAAGCCTCTCTTGAATTTAAAAATACCGTGCAGAGGGTTATTTTCATCGGGATAACCGCCTCTGAAATCGTAATATTTGCAGCCACTTTCCATTGCCCACTTAATCATTTCCCATTGAACAAGATAATTCGGCATTACGTTACGGTATTCGTTTGAGCTTGCACCGTAAACATACCACACTTTATCGCCGCAGAGGACATCAAGTGCGCCTGCAATGGGTTCCCCCTCGTAATATGCGAGATAAATCCGTGCATTCTCTCCGAATGCGTCCATTATTCGCTTAAAATATGAAACATCTCTTATAACAAAATTGTCTCTTGTTCCCGTAACGAGCATGAGCTTGTGAAAATCCTCACATGCTTCTGCGCCCCTGACCTCAACCGTAACACCCTTTCTTGCTGCAAGGCGGATGTTATAACGGGTTTTCGGGTGGAAGGTCTGCATAAGCTCTTCTTCTGTTTTGCCGCTTATATCAAGGCGGAAAATGTATCTTGATTGAATTGTATCAAAGCCTGCGCTATGCTCCTTGAATTTGAAGCCCATACCTTCGAGAAGGGAGATATATTTTGAGTTTGATGCAAGAGTATCGGTATCGATTTTAAAAGTATATGCCTTGTTTTTTATGCCGTATTCTTTGGCTGCCGTGAGAAGCTCTGTTACCGTTTCTGTATCGTTAAGGTCACATACGGGTCCTCTGGGTGAATACATCATTTTAAACGGTGTCATGGGTATCTGACGGAGCAATACAGAACAAACGCCCTTTATTTCTCCGCTTTCGTTGCGGGCGATGAAGCCTGTCCATTCCCATTCTTTTTTTACGTTTCCCCATGCAGATGACTGCTGCATATGCCCTTTGGGGTGGGAGCACAGAAATTTATCGAATTCCTGCGCATTGTCAATTTTTACAATTTCCATAATTGCTCCTTTCACAGCCCTGCAAGCTGTTTTGCCCGTTCGATTAATGCACTCTCATCGTTAGGCAGCTTTTCATCCATAACCTCATCGAGAAGCGTTTCCATTATCTTTCCCATGGCAGGGGAAGGGGATATTCCTATATTTGCAAGTTTTTTGCCGTCAACGGCAAGATCGCTTATTTTTATGCATGAATTATCTTCTATGATATCTTGAAGAATTTTTTTGCCGATTTTATTTTGTTTCGCCGCTTCGTCATAAAAAACGGGATTCTGTGCTGAAATATCGGCTTCTCTTATGAGAAAAAGTTTTTCAACCGTTTCAAGTCCGAGCCTTGTGATATATTTCTTATAAGTTTTTTTGCTTATTTTATCGGGTAAAAAATCATGGTATTCAACAAGATTACAAACCGTATCTCTGAATTTGTTGGAGGTTTTAAGCCTTGATAATATTTCAAATGCGATATTCTTACTGATTTTTCCGTGAGAATAAAAATGGTCGGTTCCGCCTTGGTCCGTGGTTTTGCAATGGGGCTTTCCCGAGTCATGCAGAAGCATCGCAAAACGCAGAATCGGGTCGGGAGGTATTGCTTTAACAGCGGCAACGGTATGCCCCCAAACATCGTAAATGTGCCTTTCGTGATTTTGAACACAATTATCCATGGGCTCCAGTTCGGGTAATATGCAGAAAATCACATCTTTATATTCATGGAGTATTTCCGCGGCATTTATTCCGCACAAAAGCTTTGATAATTCAACAAAAATCCGTTCAACGGAAATGTTCTTCAAAAGGTGCATGCTTTTGTGAATGCTTTTCGAGGTTTCACAGTCGATTTCAAATCCGAGAACGGAAGCAAATCTCAATGCACGCAGTATCCTTAAAGCATCTTCACCAAAACGCTTGTCCGGATTTCCGACACAGCGTATAATTTTTTCTTCGATGTCCTTGCAGCCTCCGAACGGGTCAACAAAGCTGTTTATCGGTGAATATGCTATTGCATTGACCGTGAAATCTCTGCGTGATAAATCGTCCTCAACCTTGTCTGTAAAATCAACCTTATCGGGGTGGCGGTTGTCGGTGTATCCGTATTCGATTCTGTAGGTTGTGATTTCAAGGCTCATGCCGTCGATGATAACCGTTACCGTGCCGTGTTTTATACCTGTTTCAATTGTTCGGTAATCCTTGAAAAGCTCAAGTGTTTCGCTCGGAAGAGCAGAGGTTGTAATATCCCAGTCATTAACGGGAATATCCATTATGATATTACGAACCGCACCCCCTACGACATAAGCGGAATGTCCGCCGCTGCAGAGAATTTCAATCGCTCTATTGACTTGTGGCGGAATATTTATTACCATAATAGTATTACCATCAAAAGGAGATTTTTTATGAATATACAGATTTTCGGAACCAATAAATGCTTTGACACCAAAAAGGCACAAAGATATTTTAAGGAAAGAGGAATTAAATTCCAGTTTATAGACCTTACTCAAAAGAATTTAAGCAAGGGTGAGTACAACAGTGTTAAACAGGCTGTCGGTTCGATGGAGGCTTTGATTGATGAAAAATCAAAGGCATATGAAAAGCATTTCATCAAGTATCTTGCAAGCAAGGAAGCTGTGGAAGAAAAGCTTCTTGAACACGGTGAGCTGTTTAAAACTCCGATAGTACGTAACGGTAAGCAGGCAACCGTCGGCTACTGCCCCGAAATTTGGAAAACCTGGGATTAATATGCCTCAAATTTTGAGATTGTTGCAAAGCATCTTGCCTCATTTATAACAAGCTTGAAATAGCGGATTCTTGTTTCGTTGAAGCGGCAGATTTTCTTATAGCCTATTGTTGTTCCCGAAGCGAATTTTTTCCATTTGCCGTTAATCATGGCATAAAGAGTGAATTTTTCAATCTGTTGACCTGTTCTTATATGTTCTCCAAGAACTATTTTATCGATATCATAATCATCGCCGAGGTCAAGAATCAACTCTGCACCCTCGGGATTATCGCCCGAATGCCAGTATTCCTCGGGATTATCGCTGAGTGCCATCTGACCTGTATGGTTTTCGTCAAGATGACGGTTATCGGTTATTATCGAGCCTTCTGCAAGGTTTTCGTTGAAGTCTATTTCAAGCTGCGCTCCCATCGAAAGAAGGGTTTCCATATCCTTTTCGTGGATTTTTCCTTCGGGTGTAGGAGGAATGTTAAGAAGAAAGTTGGCGTTTGAACCGACCGAGTTATAATATATTTCCATCAGCTTTGAAAGAGGCTTAACCGAGTAATCCTCTTCGGGATGGTAGAACCAGCCTTTTCTTATGGAAACATCAACCTCTGCGGGATACCATATCAGCTTGTTGCATTTTTTTATTGCTTTCCTGCTGCCTAAATCAAGGGCAGTGGGATTTATCTTTTTAGGCGGTTTGGTGACGTCTTTCTGACTTGCCGCCGCAATCATTTCATGGTTTGAATGCCAGTAGGGGACAACGCTCCATTCGCTTGAACGGCACACACCCGCTTCGTTTCCGCACCAACGTACGTCGGGACCGGTAATATTGATTGTTGCATCGGGCTGAAGCTCACGGATAAGCTTATAATAGCTTTCCCAATCGTATTGCTGAACCTTGCCGTTAGGTCCTTCGCCGCACGCACCGTCAAACCATACGCAGAAAATATCTCCGTAGCCCGTAAGAAGCTCACGAAGTTGATTTAAAAAATAACGGTTGTATGCTTCTCCCGAGCCGTATGTGGGTTCGTGTCTGTCCCACGGTGAGAGATAAACTCCGAATTTAAGACCGAACTCCTTGCAAGCCTTTGCACATTCGGCAACAACATCTCCCTTGCCGTCTCTCCATTTGCTTGAACGAACACTGTGATCTGTGTATGCTGAAGGCCAAAGACAAAAACCGTCATGGTGCTTGCAGGTAAGTATAACGCCCTTCATGCCTGAAAGCTGGCAGATTTTTACCCATTGACGGCAATCAAGCTTTTCAGGGTTGAATAATTCAGGGTCCTCATTGCCGTTGCCCCATTCGGAGTTGGTAAATGTGTTTATTCCAAAGTGGAAAAAAGCGTAAAATTCAAGCTCCTGCCATTTAAGCTGTCTTTCGCTAGGAACGATTGAGGCAGCGTATTTAACATAATCGGGTGTTTTACTCATTATGAATCCATCCTTTGTCGGTAGTTGTGTTTTGAAGAATGCAGCTCCAGTATTCCTCGGAAACACCGTTGCTGATTGCGTAATTTATCAAGCCAATCAATGCAGGTCTGTCCAGAACATATCGGAACATTTCGGGAGGAAGCATGCCTCTGTCAGCATAGGCAAGAAGCCTGAATTTGTCGGCTTCGTCACCCGAAAGATTAAGCTTTTTGATTAACAGATGAAGGTCGTTATCATCAGGAGGAGAATTGTTTTTGCCTTTTTCGATATTGCTGATATACTGCGCCGTTTTGTGAAGCTCTGCGGCAAGCTCGCTTTGCGACAGCTTTGCGTTTTCTCTTGCTTGCTTGAGCATAATGCCGAACGGGGTAGGTATATGCATGCGGCTCCTCCTTTCTGATTTTATAATAAAAATGTGAAGATTGTGTTAAGGTTTTTCAACCGAATATTTCCGGTTTTCCGCCCGAACACCGCTGCAATACGGTGCTCGGGTTTTGTTATGTTCAGGGATTATAGCAAAGAATAACTAATCGTTTTATCAATGGTTTGATTATTATTTTCTTATCTCGTATTGATTTTATCAATAAACAAATTTGTTTATTTAATATTGCTGAATAAAAGAATATCACAAAACGGATGAAATGTCAAGGCTTTACTATATTAAAGATTAAAGTGTGACGTAAGAAACAGGAGTAAGCTTCTGTCATACATTAAATACCATTTTGAGGTAGGGGCAGATATTATCCGCCCGTATGCGTTTATCGATACAGATTGCAGGAAGTCGGTAAATCAGCCTTGCGCTCGGGGTGGCATTTTTGCTGGAGATTAACAGAGAGGATTGATAATCAGCTTTTGCGGAGCAATGAAAACGGCGGTTTGGGTCAAGCTGCCCTACATTAACAATTAATGTGTTAATCAGAATAGAAGTTTGTCTCGGAGTTCTGTAAAAAAAGGCGGGGATAAACCCCGCCGAATTTTATCGGATTATGCCTTTGTAAACGTTTTCGTAAGTTTTTGTTAAACCGAACAAGCTTTTGAAGAAAGCAATGATTTTATCAAAGAAGCCTGCCTTTGATGTCATTGTCTGTTCGTCGATTGAAACGGGATTTCCTTCTGCATCATATATTGTTGCAGTGAAGGTTGTGTCACCGCTTGATTTGGGTGAAATCTTGCATGTATCACCGTCTGCCGACCAACTGAAATTATTGTTTGATGCAGTCCATTCAACCCTACCGCCTTCGGGAATCTTTGATTCATCAACGTGGAGGATGATTGCATCGCCGTAGCTGATTGTTGAGGTTGAGGGATTCTTAACAACCGCAGTATCCTTCACAGGTTCTTTTGGAACATCCGAAACAATATCCTTGAAGTGTATGAAAGCATTCGAAAGATATTCATTTCCCGAACCTATAGACACATCTCTCCACTGTTCTTCCGTACCTAAATAATAAACATCTGTTATATTTTCTGAACAATCAAACGCCTGATATGATATTTGTTTTACTGACACAGGAATTTCTACAGTTACAAGCTTATGACATTGTGCAAATGAATATCTGTTTATAATTGTTAAACCGTTGCCGATTTTTATTTCAGAAAGCTCGTCGCAATAATAAAACGCTTCTTCTCCTATATATGTAACACTATCAGGAATTGACAAACTCGTTATACTGTCGCAATCTGCAAAAGAACAGGCACCGATACGCTCTACACCATACGGGATCGAAATCTCTTCAAGATTTTCACCGTTGTAAAAAGCTCCATACTCAATACTTTTAACAGTTTCCGGAATTGAATAGGTTTTTCCTAAACTTCCGACAGGATAATTGATTAATATGGTTTTGTTTTTATTAAACATCACACCGATTTCATCGGACGAATAAAAAATATTATCTTTATGCACCGATATATTAATCAGATTTTCACAATTATAAAAAGCATAATCACCAATGCTTGTTACGGAAGCCGGAATTGAAATTTTTGTGAGTTTACAACAATAGTTAAAAGCGCTTTTACCAATACTCTCCAAAGTGTCTGGCAAGATAATTTCAGAAAGACTTTCGCACTGATAAAAAGCCCATCCACATATATTTCTGACGTTTTTGCTTAAAAAAACTTTTTCTAGTTTACTGCATCCCGAAAAAGCGTTCTCATCGATTTTTGTTACTCCATCTCCAACTTTTATCTCAGTAAGACTTGTACAGCCGGAAAACGCATTTTTACCTATAATTTCAACACTATTAGAAGCAATTACAGTAACAAGGTTTTTACACATACAAAATGACCAATCACCTATAGACCTTACGCCGTCACAAATATATAAATCAACAATAGAAAAGCAATAATCTTTCCACGGAGCATCATAATCTATATTGTAATTATACATATCGCCTGTACCGCCTATAAAAAGAGCCCCTGTTTCTTTGTTCAGATACCAATTAACACACTCTCCGCATTTGCCGGTTATTATGTCTTGGGGAAAAGCTTCAATAATTGATTCTTCAAGAGTTACACTGCAATCGGTACATGTTTTTATTTTCTTTCCTTCAGTTTCAAATGTGGGTTCAATCACTACTTGCCAGCCACCAATTGTATGGCCAATTGGTGGCATTGTTTCCATATAGCTGTCACCACAATCGCAGGTGTAGGTAATAATTCCTGTTTGTGTGCAAGTCGCAGGTGTTGTTATCAAAGAATTATACACATGAGTATGTGTCTCTGTATCAACCACAAAATGAATTGTTGCATTCAGCAATTTTTCATTTCCCAAATCCACAGAAATATTCTTCCATTTTTCTTCTGTTCCCATATAATAAACATCTTTTATATCTGTATAGTAAAACGCCCGATATCCAATATAGGTAACACTATCAGGAAGTGTTATACTTTCAAGATCACAACCCAAAAAAGCTTCTGCGCTGATGCTTTGAACACTATCGGGTATGATTATATTTGTTAGACCACAATTACTAAATGCAGAATTTCCTATGGAATATACATTTTCACCAATAACCACATCACTCAAATTGCTACAACCGTAAAAAGATGATTCCGGAATATAAGTTAAACCTCGACCAATACAAACGCGTCTCAAACTGTAACAACCCCAAAAAGTGGCTTCTTCCATATTGGTAACGCTGTCAGGAATAGTTATTTCTAATAAACTCTCACAATGTTGAAATGCACCCACCATAATTTTTTTTAAACCATTTTTGAGGATGATGTCTTGAAGATTATAACATTCATAAAATGCTTGCGGTTCTATAGTCTCTACACTATTCGGGATTATCATCTTTGTAAGCTTATCGCATTCCATAAATGCTCCACAACCAACAGTTTTCACTCCGTCAGCAATAACAGCTTTTTTAATATAATCTTTGTAGGCACACCATGGTGCATCAAAGAAACAATTCATTTTACCAGTACCTTTGATATCAAGCCTACCTGTACTCTTGTTAAGAGTCCACGTTAAATTATCACCGCATTTACCCGAAACAATATTTTGTTCTGCTTCTGTTATGCCTTCGTCATTCTCACCGATAACGGTAATTTTAATGGTGTCGCAGATTTCAGGGTTATCAACAGAATAAATCGTAACATTAGCAGTTCCTATGTTTTCTTCAAGCGCAAGAGGGAGTATCCCCATAGGTTCACGGCTTTTTATTACTGCTTCGTTATCGCTTTTTAGTCCTATTTCTCCTTCATGGTTAATCGGGTTTATATTCCACTTGAAATACATTGCATCGCCGACACGAAAAACAACCTCGTCTTTTTCAATATCAACCGAATTTATATATTTAGGGGTGATGTTTTCCTCTTCAAGAACGCCAAAATATTCGGGATAATCTTCTTCAATTCATGTTTTCCAAAAAGATTTAATCATGTTGTATACGTTTTTCTCGGCATTTAATAAAGTATTTGATGCTTCTTCAAATTCGTCAAATGTTTGCTTGTATTTATTGTTAAAAATATTTATTACAGTATTTACAATACCCTTGTTGCATAAAATATTCATCATTTCAACCGATGCTTCCGTAGCAACTCCATAGAGTGCATGAGAAAAATCGCATGCAAACATTAGCATCGCTGCATTCTCTCTATTAACAGATGACTTGCAGGAGTTAAAATAGCCATCATACAGAGCACAAGCAGCTGTTTCAAGCTGAGTAAGAATTTTAAGATATTCATACTGTTCAATTGTGTCTTCAGTGGCAAAAAGAAGATTGCAAGCAATTGTTCCGGCAGCTTCACCGATTGTCATCCCGCCAAGGAAAGGACACATTGCACTGCAGCCTGTCCATGCATAATCTATAAGTTTTTCGGTTGCCGGAATACCGAAAACAAAACCGACATCAATAATAGTCTTTTCAACGACTCCAAGCCATTCCTTTGAAATTGTGTTGATTACAGTCTGAACAGCACCGCCGAAAACTGAATTTGGAGCTTTTGCTTTCAATGCATTAAGATATGACAACACTTCTGCCCCTGCATCGAGCATGGAAACATACATAGATACACTGTCAATTATATTTATTGCGCTAACAATACCTTCGGCAATATCGTCAACAATAGAGTTGTATTTATTTACTATGTCTGTATATTCTCCTAAAGCCGACCATTTACTTTCAACATCTTTTCCTTCGGTTAAAAATGCAAAAGCAGTGTCAATAAGTTCTTTTCTTTCTGTTCCGTCAAGGCTTGTTTTATCGAGCAATTCGGCATTCTTTCCCGAGGTTATAATTTTATTGGTAAGGCTTGTAATTTTGGAAATACCGTTTGAATATGAGAACTCTTCAAACTTTTCGTTTTTCAATGCACTGAAAAGAACGGCAAAGATAACCTCTTCATATTGCTGCTGATATTTAAGATATTCTGCAAGATTTGAAGGGTTGGAAACCAACCTGATCGCTTCCCATGCTTCAATGGATGCCACAAAGCCTGCATTCTCCGCCGCTGCATTATAAACTTTTTTTGCCAAAGATAAGTTTATAAAATTCTCTGAAAAAGTTTTTAAACTTCCTCCGACGTTATTGCTGTCGCTGAAAATTCTGCTGACGTTATAAAGAGGCAGGTCAAAATCTTCGGGTAGGTCGCTTGCCTCAACAGCCTTTGCCTTTGATACAAAAAACTTTGAAATATCAGGCAAATCAATTTCTGCCAGACCGGAAAGCGGTGCGCAGCAAAGGAGTGTTGCTGCTGCAAGGATTACTGCCAATATTTTCTTAAGAGTATGTTTCATGGGTTTTCCTCCTTTTATTTCCTGAATACAATAATATCATCTTATCGTTAAGATTGCAATAAAAATGTAATTAAGACGAGGATTATAATAATCCAGGTAAAAAAGAGGTGTGCAGTCAAAGTTATATACAAAAATGTTTTTTATTAAAAAATTTACTTCTTCAGTACCGGTATAAAATTTGCTATAACAAAATCCCGCACATTCTGAAATGTGCGGGGTTGGTTGTAATATATGTTCTGCTGCTTTTAATATATGAATACCTGTGCGTATGTTCTGTTTAGACCAAAGAGTGCTTTGAAGAATGCAATTATCTGATCAAAGAAGCCTGCTTTTGAGGTCATTTCCTGTGTATCAATAGCAACAATGTTATAGTCTACATCATAAACAATCGCAGTGAATGTTGTTTTTCCGCTTGTTATGGGTGTTATTGAGCAGGTTTCTCCGTCTGAACGTATGTGATATATAAAATTATCATTATTTGCATACCATCCCACAGAGCCGCCTCCGGGAATCTTGTCCGGATCAACATGAAGAACTATTGAATCACCGTATTTTATGGTTGTTCTTGAGGGCGTAGGAATAAGATTGGCATCAATAACAGAAGGATCATACCCGGGAATGTTATCGGGAGTTTCGGGTGTTTCGGTTGAACCGCTGCCGGCAGGTCCCATGGAGTTGTAATGAATTTTTGCAGAAGTAAGGTTTGTGTTTTCTTTAGCTATCTCGATTCTATCCCAATCGGAATTTGAACCGCCGTAGTAAACATCATTAATGGCACAGTAGTAAAACGCACCCTGTTTTATGCTCGTAACACTAATGGGGATAGTAACACTAATCAAATCCATGCAACCGTGGAAAACACCTTTTTCCAGTGTTGATATTCCTTTACCGATTGTTACAGTTGTGATATTATGGCATGCAGCAAATGCCCACGCGCCCATGCTTGTTACACTGTCAGGAATTGATACACTTCCGATTTCGCAACCATAAAAAGCATTTTCGCCTATATTTTCCAAACCATCGGGTAATGTTATATTTTCAAGGTAACGACAATTACTGAAAGCATAATTGCGTATGCTTGTTACTCCGTTAGGTATAGAATAACTTTTATTTGTACTGCCCAGGGGATACTGAATCAATACGGATTTATCTTTGTTAAACAAAACACCATTGCTGTCACTTGCATAAGCTGTATTAGCAGAATCAACAGTTATGCTTCTGAGATTTGTGCACACGAGAAACGCATTATCGCCTATGCTTGTTACACCCTTACCTATAGTTACGGTTTTTAACTCATTGCAATCGTTAAATGCACCGTATCCAATAGTTTTTACACTATCGGGAATCGATAAATTTTCGATACCGCTGCAATATAAAAACGTCTTTTCACCGATAATTTCTACACTGTCGGGAATAGTAACATTTGTGAGCCCGCTGCAAAAAGCGAACGCACAATCACCTATGCTTTTTACACTGTTGCCGATCGTAAGACTTGTAAGATTTTTGCATGAGTAGAACGCATAATCATCAATGCTTGTTACGCCATCGCCTATTAAAACTGTTTTGATTTTTGAAGTTACAGAGTTCCACGGTAAATAATACATACTTCCGCCGGCATCCATATCGCCCACACCACTGATAACAAGTTCACCTGTTACATCATCAAAAGTCCATGTAAGATAATTGCCGCAAGTACCGCTTTTGGTTATTGCGGCTTTGGCTTTGGTGCCGAAAACATTCAGCGCCGGCAATTCAACGCCTACGAATCCCGAAAGGGGTGCGATGCTGAAAATAATTACAGCAGCCAACAAAACGGAAACAATTTTTGAAATTTTTTTCACTGAAACCACCTCATAATAATTTAAAATTGACACTATTATACACTACATATGGTGTATTTGTCAATACATCATTTCTGATGTATTAAGATAAATTAGGGTGATAATATGAAAGAATATCCTGAAATTTTGCGTGAGCTTCGTGAGGATAACGACCTTACCCAAAACGATATTGCCGAAGTTCTTGGTACAACACAGCAGGTCTACTCAAGATATGAAAAAGGTATAAATGAAATGCCGATAAGACATATAATCACATTATGTAAATTTTATAAAGTGAGTTCGGACTATATTCTCGGACTTAAAGAACAACCCGACAGATTTTAGTTCTTGTCGGGTTGTTTGCTGTTTATTTTGCTTTGATTATCGGCCTTGCGAGGATGCCGACATCGCGAAGAACATATTCATAGCTCCAGCATTCTTCGTCGCTTCTCCATGCATCGGGACCGTGCCATGAATGCTTAACATCGGTAAGATGAACGGGGCCGAAGGAGTTATAACGGTTGCCTAAGAGAGTTATGTCAACCTTGTGCTTGCCTGCCGAAAGTCCGCCGATTTCAAGGTGATAGGGCGGATAAACAATCTTGCCCTTTTCTTCGCCGTCTACGGCAACGGAAATGAGTGCGCCCTTATATCTTGTTGCTTCAACTGCGATTGCTTTGCCCTCTGCTTCAAGGTGATATGTAATATTTCCGCCGTAGAAGGGGAGACCCTGATTTGTGATTGAACCGAATCCGAGTTTTTGGGGAAGTGCGGTTATGATCTTATTCCAACCGGTAACTCTTACGCCGAAATCGCCGAGAAGATAGCACCATTCGGTGTTGGTGCGCTTGCCGAATGGAAGAGTGATTTCAAGAATGTTTTCACCCTTCTTTATATCGGTGAGGGGAACGGTTTTGATATCTTTGTCAACATACCAGCCTGTGATATTGTTTGTAATTTCATTGCCGTTAAAAATGATTTTTGCTTTTTCGGCATCTTCAAGAGCAAGCTCTGCACCTGAATATTCGATTTCACTGTTGATATTGAATCTTAAGGTTATATGATGCTCGATTGTTTCGGGTTCAAGCACCCAGGGCTGTGCAACGTGACCGCCTCTTTCAACAAATCCGAGAGCTTTTCTGCATACGTTATCAAGGCGGAGAATTTCTTCTTCCGTTTTAAACTCGCCGCCGTCAAGTGCGAATTCCGCAATATCAAGAAGATATGCGTTTCTTTCGGAAAGAGAATAATCAACAAGTGCAGGCATGGCGTATGCATCAAACAAATCCACGCTGCAAAGATCTGCACCGATAAAGTCGGACTTACCTTCGTCAAGCTTGAGAAGGAGGCTGTCATAGTTATAGAGAACCTTTGAAACAACGGTGCAGCCGTTTATATATTCGCAGGGAATCTTACGGATATCGCCGCTGATTGTATCATAAACATAAGGAGTAAATTCACCCTTGATGCTGATGCGGAGTTCGTTATCGCTTACAACATCCTTATTATAAGGCTCACGGCATCTGCTGATAAAGAGCCAACGGCTGTTGCCGTCTTTGCGCAGCTGATAAATAAAGCCGTCGGAAAGTCTGCCGTTTGCTTCGCGGATAGTGAGTGTTCTGTTATCCTCGAGAGCATTGAGAATCTTCTCTTTGTCAAAAGAAATGACGGTTGATTTTTCGTAAAGAGCCTTGCCTCTTTCGCTGATAACGCCGTTTTCATAAACGGGAGCATTGCCTGCGAAGATGAGCTTACCGCCTGCTTCACGGAATTTTTCAAGACGTTCAAGAGTGGTTGAACGGAGGGTTTCACAATCGGGAACAATGATTGCATCATATTCCATTTCGCCAACCTTGAGAGGTGCGGATGCATTTTCACAGAGCGTCGGGAAAAGAGATTCGCTGATGTAGTTGAAATCTATGCTGCCTTTGAGAAGCCAGTCTGCGAGATTTCTGAATTTATCATCCATGTTTTCACGGGCAAGAGCGGTTTTATCGTTGGGACCCCAATGGAGCCAGTAGCTTTCAACGGGGTGGATTACGCCAACCTTAACAACGGGCTTACCTCTTGTCATTGCAGTGTTTACCCTTGCAAAATGGTCTTCAAGATATGAGAATTCTTCCCACCAGGGTGACTGATAATGGATTGAAGCGGGATAGTCTCTTTTTGCTTCGCCGCCCATTGCATACCATGAAAGGTGGGGAACTCTTATTGTAACGCCGAGACATGCCTGCCAGTCGCCGTGAAGCTTGTAGCCTCTGAAATCATAGTCCCAGCCCGTTACGCCGTAAAGCTCGGAAAGCATACCTTCTCTGCCAAACTGGTGAACAGCGGACTGTGCCTGCTTTGCGGTTGTGAATTCAAAGCTTGCGCAGAGCATATCAATGCCGGGAAGGTCAAAGCCTCTGTATGAACGCATGGCTTCGCCGAGAGCTGCTGTCTGGCTGTGAAGAGTGGGTTCTTCCATCATATGACCCGTAAGAGCTATTCCGTTTTCACGGCACCACGAACCGCAAACATCGGCAAAAGCCTGTGAAAATCTTTCGGAAATATGGTCGTGGTAATGATAGCGTGTAACAGATACCTTACCGTCGGGAAGCTCCCAGAAAATTTCGGGGAGATGCTCAATGATATCTTCGCCGTACTGTGCCTTATAGGTGTCGGGAATATCGTCGGTCCAAGGCATTGTGATATCGTTATGTGTATCTGTGGAATTCTGCAGAACCTTTTTACGAGTGAATTGAGGTTCATCGGTGAATATTGCGGGAACAACGTTGCCGAAGTGCTCGCCGATTGTTTCCTTGTATCTTTCGTGGGTTACTTCAACAAAACGCTTTACAGCCTTGGGATTGAGTGTATCAAGATAGGTCTGATTGTTATACCAGGGTGAGGGGGCATGGATTTTAAGGTAAGCATACCATTTTGTTCCTTCCGCCTCATCGTTTTCGCCGATTTGTTTATATGATTTGAGACAGTTGTTTTCGTCGAGAACTACATCATAGCAGGTGATAAGATATCCCTTGCCTTCTCTGCCGCCTTCTGCTCTTGAATCAACGAATTTGGTTTTGTCGTATTCCTCATCACAGCGCTCGGTTGTCATAAGCAGGCAGCGTGCACGGTATTCTTCGTCCTTTGTAACAAGACCGCCTGCAGCACCCGAGGGCCATCTGTCCTCATCATAAAGCCATGCAAGCATATGTTCTTTATCTGCTTTTTCAGCGCAGCACTTGATTAATGCCATAAATTCATCTGAAAGATAATTTGTGGACATACCCGTGCGTACATGCATATGGAAGCCGCCGAGACCCATTTTTTTGAAAATTTCAATCTGACGGCAAAGCTCATCTGCCTTAAGGTCACTGTTCCACGCCCAGAAGGGAGTTCCTCTGTATTCACATGTGGGGTTTTTGAAAAGTTCTTCCGTTAAAACGGGTGCTGAATTCTTTTTATAAAGCATGTTTTTCCTCCTTTTCGGGATGCTTGCAAAGAGGCTTGTCTTCGCTTGCAGTGTTCCAATTTATATAATTATTTCTTTTTGCATGATACCATTCCATTTCAAACATCTTTGCGCTGTCGTCAACGGGAACAAAAAGCTGATTTCTTACAAAATACGCCTCGCCGCTCATTTCAACGGTGCCGAGGTCTGTTTTTGCAAGCTTGCTTCCGGCCGTAAAGGTTGCTCTGTGACCGTAAGCTTCAACATAGAGGGTTTCAGCCTCTTTGATAACTTTTCCGCCGATGAACTGAATAAGAACTCCGAACGGTGCATACCAAATGCCGTCTTTTTGCTCGGGATAAAGCTCCCTTGAAATAAGCTCAAGCATCTGACCCTTGAATGCCATTTTTGTCCAGTCATATGTCGGTGCAAGTGCATGTGGAGTAATCATATCCTTGTTTTTATCAATGGTAAATATGTCAATTATCCTGCCGTCATCAAGATATGCCGTAGCGGTGAGAATATCGCCGTCGATTTCAACAAGAGTGTATGAACCCATTCGGATTTCCTGCGGATAGAAACAGGAATGCCATATTTTCTGTGCGTTGGAATGATATATGTTACCTCCGCCGTTACCGACTATATAATGAACCGTTCCTTCTGAAGGCTTGTCAAAAAGCTCATCGCCTTTTGTAGGGAATGTTCTGGCAAATGAATGCTCGTGACCCTCAAACAGAATATCAAGCCTGCCTTCTTCTATCGGCTTGCGAAGCCAGGGATAGCCGTCGTTATTCTGACCCTCGGGCATAACGGGGTAAATCGGGAAATGATATCCGCCGAGCTTCCATGTTTTGCTGCTGTTTTGCAAATCGTTATATGCCCAATCCTCAACCGTTTGCGGGGCATTAATGCCCATAACAAGGAAATGAGTGTTACCGTAGTCAAATGAATAGTTTTCGCCCTTATATCCTTCCGGACCGTTGTCGGGATATGCAGGTGCAAACTGAAAATCAAAAAAGTCCGCATGTTCAAGATAAAATTTGCCCGTGGGTTCGGGAAAATATGTAAGAAAGCCTCGGTTATCATGGTTGCCCGTAGTCATCATGTAGGGCATGCTTTCTATAATACCCTTGAGTCCTTCAAACATGCCGTTCCATTGAAGCTCGTTCTGACCGTTATCGCAGTTATCTCCCGCTGTGAATATAAATTTGCATTTGGGATGCCTTTTGAGCGCTCTTTTAAGCATTTCGCCCACCATGCTGTAATCGGGCAGGTGGCAGGGGTGTCCCTTCTGGTGGTCGGTTATGACGATAAAGCTGAATTTATCAAGGTTTTCAGGCTCCGTTTCAAATGAATACTCAGCACTTCTGATTTCGTCAGAGCCTACGGTGTAGTGATATTTTGTGCCTGCATCAAGACCGCAGAGCCTTACGGAATAATAGTTGCTGATATCTATGTCGGTTTCTTTTGTTTCAAAAACCGCATCCTTTTTCATCCATTCGTCTGAATTCTCCTTGCGGTAGAGAATGAAGCCGTTTTCAACCTCGGTGCTTGTTCTCCATATAACCGACATCTCACTTTTTGCATCTCCGCAAAAGGCAAGCATTATATGGTCAGGTGCGGATGTTGAACCTCGATCCGGTTTGTAAAAATTGCCGTTTGAATCATACATAATAATGAGCATTCTCCTAAATAAAATATTAAAGTAATTTTAGTGCTTTAATTTGTGTTTGTCAATAATAAACAAATATATTTTTGTTTATTACAAAAAACTATTGATTTTTGTGCTTTATTTAAGTATAATCTACTGTGTGATATTATTATCGGGGGGTTAACCATGAAAAAAATCACTAAAGCAGCAGGTGTAATACTTTCACTTTTGATTGTATTATCATGCATATCCTTATCTTTTGCATCTGCCGTAGGCGAAGTATATTCTTACAGCCAAATCAACGGAGAGGCAACCATTAGCCGTTGCCAGCCTTTGGCAAGAGGAAAAATTGAAATTCCTTCAACATACACAGTCCCCAAGGCAATACTTATATGCATTAACGACGATTGCGGATATGAAAATAAAAACCTTGTATATGTCTGCCCGGAATGCGGATACGAAAGTGACACCGAAAAAGAGGTTTGTCCTGATTGCGAAAGCAAAAAAGGCTGTCGTTCAGACGTATGTCCTGATTGCGGAAAAGAAAACGTAATCTTACCGAAAGATATTGAAATTCCCGTTGTCAGAATAGGTGCCGGAGCATTTTTGGATTGTGAAAACATAACAGAGATTGTTATTCCGTCAAGTGTTAAGAAGATTGAAGACGGAGCTTTCAAAAATTGTGCATCGCTTGAAAAAGTTACTTTTGAGGGGGCTGAATGCGAAATAGGAAAGTCTGTATTTGCATTCTGTACTTCTCTTAAAGAAATAAATCTTCCGGAATCACTCAAGGCGATTCCGGACGAAACATTCAGCACCTGCATATCACTTGAAACAATTAATATTCCTTTGAATGTTGAACTTATCGGCACGGAAGCATTTAAAATGTGTGAAAAGCTTGAGAAGATTGGTATTCCCGCAAGTGTAAAATATATCAAGAAAAATGCGTTTATAGGCTGCAAGTCCGTTAAAGCATTCAATGTTGATGATGCCAATAAGATATATAATGATACTGGCGGCGTTCTTTACGGACCGTTTTTTGATTCTTCAAAAGAAGTTAATGATTTTACAAATGACAAAGCCCTTATTCAGTATCCCAACGGCTTGACAGCTTCTTCTTTCAGCGTTCCTTCGGATGTGGACAGAATTGATGACTATGCTTTCGGTGAAAATACAAGCATAACAAAAGTAACACTTCCCGAAGGTCTTAAAACCATTGAGGCTTTTGCATTTTACAGCTGCACCAATCTTTCCGAAATAAATATTCCTTCAAGCGTAACGTTTATCGGACAAAATGCTTTTGCAAGATGTGATTCACTTAAAAAAATCAAAATTCCTGCATCTGTAGAATCATTCGGATATGCTTTTTACAAATCAGGACTTGAAGAGGTTACGGTTGAAAACGGTGTGAAAACAATCAGCACAAGAGCTTTTGAGGACTGCACAAGCCTTAAAAGCATCACTATTCCCGACAGTGTTAAAACAATCGGAGCAGGTGCTTTTTATAACTGCACCTCACTCGGAGAAATCGAAATTCCCTCAAGCATAACCTCAATCGGAACAAAAGCTTTTGACGGATGTTCTTCCATTTCAATCATTGCCGAGGAAGGCTCTGCCGCATATGAATACGCCAAAGAAAACGGAATCACAGTTTCAACCGGCGAAGAGGAGCTTTCGTTCTTTGAGAAGCTTATAAAAGCAATTATGGATTTCTTTGCAATGATATTCTCTATTTTTATGTAATTCATGCAAAGTTATTGCAATAATTTGCAAAATAGTGTATAATCATATGGTAACTGATTTTCCGTGACATTTTTTAAAAACGGAAAATTAAAAATAGGAGGTAAATTATGAAGAAAAAATTAGCTATCGTTATCTCGCTCGTTCTCGTTTTCGCAACACTCTTTATGACTGCTTGCGGCGGTAATGGTGATGCAGAAACAACCACAAATCCTGCCAACGATGCAGTAGCAAACGGTGACCTTTCTTCCATCAGCATCAATGTAGGCACAGGCGGCTCAACAGGTACATACTATGGCTTCTGCAATGTTATTTCCTCACTTCTTAAGGAAAAGACAGGCGCAAACCTTATGATCCAGTCATCAGGCGCATCAAAGGCTAACATCCTTGATATCGATGACGGCATCGTTGACATGGCTATCGTTCAGAACGATGTTATGGACTATGCTTACAAAGGCACATCACTCTTTGCTGATATGGATGAGCCAATCACAAGCTTCTCAACTCTCGGTGCAGCTTATGCTGAAGTTTGCCAGATAGTTGCAAGAGCTGATTCAGGCATCAAGACTGTTGCTGACCTCAAGGGCAAGAAGATTTCCGTTGGTGACAGCGGCAGCGGTGTTGAATTCAACGCTCAGCAGATTCTCGGTGCTTATGACATCACTTTTGAAGATATCGACAAGCAGAACCTTTCCTTCCAGGCATCCGCTGATGCTCTTAAGGACGGCAAGATTGATGCTTTCTTCTGCACGGCAGGTGCACCCACAGTTGCTATCACAGACCTTTCAACAACAACAGGTATCGTTCTTGTTGAAATCGATGCAGAGCATCTTGCAAAGCTTCAGGCTGACTACGGCTTCTATGCTGAATATGTTGTTCCCGCAGGAACATATAATGGCGTTGACACTGACGCAAAGACAGTTGCAGTTAAGGCAACATTCATCGTAAGCAATGACCTTGATGAAGAAACAGTTTACCAGCTCACAAAGGCTATCTATGAGAACAAGGATGAATATTCACATGAAAAGGCTGCGGAAATGAGCCTTGAATATGCAGTTTCAAGCATCTCTGTTCCCTTCCATCCCGGTGCAGAAAGATACTTTAAAGAGGTTGGCGCTATCAGCTGATGAGCTGTAAGCTTTCTTCCGACTTCAAAAAAAGGATAATCGCAGCAGCCGTTTTAATGATAATCATTACAGCGGCTGCTTTCGCTATAAAAGGTCTTTCGGCTGAATATCTGGTTTTATATGATTCTGATACCGGGGTAAGATATATAACCGAAAAAGCCGAAGAAGGGCTGATGTTTTCGGTTGAATTTATTCACTCGGTAAATCAAACACCCGTAAAAGACACTTATATTATTGAAAACGGCGAGATTTGCGCATATTCCACAACTTATCGTTCATTCGGGGCAGGAGTTCAGACTGCTCTCGAGGGAAATCAGAAAATGACCTATGATGATGAGGGGAATATGATTATAACAGGTTTTGACATAACCTATGACCCTCTGCGGTATATAGTCGGAACAGTTTCCGATCATATACTTACTTTTCAAGGCGAGGAAATCAGTCTTCGCAATATGTGCGGCAGAAACGCAAAGGTAGTTTTTGAAATTGCCGCAGGCTACGAAATTCTGACGAAAGGAATGTGATTAATGTCAGATGTAAACACAAAGCCCATCGCCATGGAGGCAGATGAGGAAGAGATTGACGTTGACAAACTTATGGCGGAGTTTGATAAGGAATCCAATACCCGCCATTTTTCAGGTATATTTGAAAAGATAATCAAAATTGCCATGGTTCTCTTTTCTCTTTATGTAATGTTCGACGGCTGGACCGGAACAATGGAGGAAAGACAGAAAATGGCTTGGTTTATAGGCGTAATTGTTTTTATGGCCTATATTATCTATCCCGTAAGAAAGAAAGAAAAGAAAAGGCTCAACCATGTGCCCTTTTATGATTACATATTTGCGGTTGCAGGTGCAGGCTCATTCTTTTATTATGCTATAAACTGCCAGGCTATTGTTGACAGAGCATCAAGAATCAATGAGCTCGATATTGCAATCGCTATTATAGGAACAATTCTTCTGTTTGAAGCTTGCCGCAGAGTTGTAGGCTTGCCTATTGTCTGCGTTTCGGCGGCATTTATTGCGTATGCTTTTATTGTTACAGACCGCAATCCCTTGAGAGTTATTATGTATAAGCTCTTCTATACAACAGAAGGTATTGCAGGCACACCCCTTAACGTATGTGCATCATTTATTGTTCTGTTCATTATTTTTGCATCCTTCCTTGAGCAGTCAGGTATCGGTGCATTTTTTGTTGACCTTGCAAACTCAATTGCAGGCAAGGCAACGGGCGGCCCTGCAAAGGTTGCTGTTATCTCCAGCGCAATGGAAGGCATGTATTCAGGCTCTTCTGTTGCAAACACCGTAGGCAGCGGTTCCGTTACAATCCCCACCATGAAGCGCTGCGGCTACAAGCCCGAATTTGCGGCAGCTGTTGAAGCGGCGGCATCAACGGGCGGTCAGATTATGCCTCCTATCATGGGTGCAGCCGCATTCCTTATGACCGAATATACGGGTTTGCCTTACTCACAGATAGCTATTGCAGCTATTCTTCCCGCTGTTCTTTACTTCACGGGCATCTTTATGATGATTCACTTTGAAGCAAAGAAGCTCGGACTTAAGGGTCTTCCCAAGGAATCAATCCCTAATTTCTTCAAGCTTGTTTTAACAAAGGGATATCTTCTTCTTCCCGTTGCAACTCTTGTTATTGCAATGAATTATTTCTCACCTGCCAAATCGGCAATCATTGCAATTCTTGCAGCAATTGCAGTAAAGCTTATTGAAGGAATCATTAAATCACTCGTTCATAAGAAATTTGAATTTGACCTCGGTCTTTATATTCAGTCACTTGCAAACGGTACAAAGAACGCAATCGGCGTTGCACTTGCTTGTTCGGTTGCAGGCTGTATCTCGGCAATGGTTCAGCAGACTGGTCTTGCAAATGTTCTTTCATCCCTTGTTCAGTCTGCTTCTCAGATCCATCCGATTTTTGCTCTTGCACTTACAATGATAATGTGTATCGTTCTCGGCATGGGTGTTCCAACCACCGCAAACTATGTTATCATGGCATCAATGGTTGCTCCCATTCTTATGAGAAGCCTGAGCATTCCTGTTCTTGCGGCTCATATGTTTGTTTTCTACTTTGGTATCGTTGCCGATATTACACCTCCCGTTGCTCTTGCAGCTTACGCAGGCTCGGCAATTGCAAAGTCAAATCCAATGAAAACCGGTGTTATAGCAACACGACTTGCAATCACCGCTTTCATCGTTCCCTATATCTTCGCATTCAGCCCCGAAATGCTTATTATCGGCTCTGATAAACCCTGGTATGAGATTGTTCTTCTCGTTGTAACAGCTCTCTGCGGTATTTATATTATTTCCGCAGGTATGGAGGGATACATGGTAAGACATATGCCTTGGTGGCAGAGAATTGCGGCTATTGCAGGCGGTCTTTGCATGGTTATACCCGGTCTTGTTACCGATGCGATAGGTCTGGTTATCATTGTTTTATTATTCCTTATTCAGAAGTTTGGATCCAAAAAGGATAAAAACAAAGCAGCAACAAATGCGGCATAAATAACAAAAATAACCACCGAGGTCATCAGACTTCGGTGGTTTTAAGTTTATCAAGATATTCTTTATCTTTTTTAGTGAGTTCTGCTTTTTCAAGCATATCGGGTCGGCGTTTAAGGGTACGTTTAAGACTTTGCTCGCGCTGCCACTTCTCTATGTTGGCATGGTGTCCCGAGATAAGCACATCGGGAACTTTTTCTCCGTGCCATTCGTAGGGGCGGGTATACTGCGGATATTCGAGCAATCCCGAATAATGGCTTTCAAGAGTGAAGGCATCTTCGTTTGCAAGCACTCCGGGAAGCATTCTTGCAATGCTGTCCGCAAGCACCAATGCAGGCAATTCGCCGCCGGTTAAAACATAATCGCCTATAGAGATTTCCTCATCAACGATTTCGTCAATAACCCTTTGGTCTATGCCCTCATAGTGACCGCAAAGAAGAGCAATGTTATCAAGCTTTGAAAGCTCCTTGACTCTCTCCTGCGTAAGTGTTTTGCCCTGCGGTGAAAGATAAATAAGATGAGGCTTTGAAGCTGTTTCCTTACAGAGTGCGGCATAGCAATCGTAAATCGGCTGTGTCTGCATTATCATGCCCGTGCCGCCGCCGTAAGGCGCATCGTCAACACGGTTATGCTTATCAAGAGTATAATCCCTGATATTGCGGC
The DNA here is from genome assembly GCA_017466365.1 of Clostridia bacterium. Lineage (GTDB taxonomy): Bacteria > Bacillota > Clostridia > Oscillospirales > Acutalibacteraceae > CAG-177. The sequence goes on from JAFTUG010000012.1 coordinate 84,655, forward strand.
AGTTGATTTCAACGCAGCCGTTAGCTCTTGCCCTGCCGATAATGCTTTCACCGAGCACGCTTTCACACATCTCGGGAAAAAGAGTTAAAATATCAATCCTCATCGTCAAAAATACCTTTCAGAGGTCTTATAACTATACGGTTATTTGCAACATCCGTTTCAACGCATACATCGGGAATGGCAGGAATAAGATATTCCCTGCCGTTTTCGCTTTTGATATGCCAAACGTCATTTGCACCGGTGGGACTTACATCAGAAAGAGTGCCGTAAACCTTTTCCGGGTTATCTGCATCGTAAACCGTGCAGCCGATAAGCTCTGCAATAAAGTAGCTGCCTTTTGGAAGCTTCGCATCGCTGCGCTTCATGTAGAGAATCTTGCCCCTCATTTTCTGCGCCTTTTCAACAGAGTCAATGCCATCAATTGTGAGCAAAACAATGTTGCCGTGCGGTCTCGCAGTTTTAATCTGCGCCGCACAGCTTCCATTGCTGTCATAATATAAGGTTTTGAATTTGGATACAAAATCGGGGGAATCGCACCACGGATTGAGTCGGATTTCGCCTCTAATACCGTGAGTGCCTACTATTTCGCCGATTTCAAGATATTCCTTAATCAATTTCTACAACAACCCTTGCATTCTGGCGAGTTGCGGCTGCACGCATAACCGTGCGGATAGCCTTCGCAATTCTGCCCTGCTTGCCGATTACTCTGCCCATATCTTCTTCGCTGACGTGAAGATGATAAACAACAGTACCGTCCTCGGCAGGTTCGTCAACGGTTACGCTGACTGCTGCGGGGTCATCAACAAGACCCTGTGCAATGCTGACAAGTAATTCTTTCATTGGATAAACCTCGTTCTTATCCGTTAAGGATTAAAGAACGCCTTCCTTCTTAAGGATAGCCTTAACTGTGTCTGTGGGCTGTGCGCCGTTAGCGATCCACTGCTTTGCCTTTTCAGCATCTACCTTAACCTCTGTGGGAGTTGCAACAGGATTGTAAGTGCCGATTTCTTCGATGAATCTGCCGTCACGGGGATATCTTGAATCCGCAACAACGATACGATAGAAAGGTGCTTTCTTTGCGCCCATACGGCGAAGTCTGATTTTTACTGCCATTTTAAATTCCTCCAAAAATAAAAATATACAAAATTAATTATTTATAATGTAACAGCTTTTGCTGTATTACATTCCTAACTGCGACGGGTCAAAGCCCTGGGGCATTCTGAACTTTTGCTTTCTGCGGCGTTTACCGCCTTTTTTGCCGCCCATCTGCTTGAACATTTTTTGCATCTGTCTGAACTGATTGAGGAGCTTATTAACATCCTCAATGCTTCGACCGCAGCCTGCGGCAATTCTCTTTTTGCGAGAGGGATTTATGATATCGGGATTACTGCGTTCCTTTTCGGTCATGGAAAGAATAATTGCTTTTGTGCGGTCAAATTGACGCTCGTCAATTTCAATATCCTTTGCCTTGTTGCCGATTCCGGGAAGCATTCCGAGAATATCCTGAAGCGAACCCATTTTGCGAATTTGCTCAAACTGGTCAAGCAAATCGTTGAGGTCGAATTTATTCTGCATAAGCTTCTTTTCAAGCTCTTCCGCCTTTTTCTCATCGATAGCCATTTCTGCTTTTTCGATAAGTGAAAGAACGTCGCCCATGCCGAGAATTCTTGAAGCCATTCTGTCAGGATGGAAAACATCAAGATTTTCGAGCTTTTCGCCCATACCGACAAATTTAATCGGTTTTCCCGTAACAGCTCTTGCCGAAAGAGCTGCACCGCCTCGGGTATCACCGTCAAGCTTTGTAAGAATAAGACCGTCAATTCCGAGAGCTTCATCAAAAGCTGTTGCAACATTAACGGCATCCTGACCTGTCATTGCATCAACAACAAGGAGAATTTCATGGGGCTTAACCTCTGCTTTAACAGCCTTAAGCTCATCCATGAGTTCCTCATCAACATGAAGGCGGCCTGCGGTATCGAGGATAACATAGTCATATCCGTGTTCCTTCGAGTAGGCTATAGCCTCCTTTGCAATTTGAACGGGATTAGTCTGACCCATTTCAAAAACGGGAGCGCCAACCTGCTCACCGACAACCTGAAGCTGCTTGATAGCTGCGGGTCTGTAAATATCGCAGGCAACAAGAAGGGGACGGTGGTTATCCTTTTTAAGCATAAGTGCAAGCTTTGCACAGTGAGTTGTTTTACCTGAACCCTGAAGTCCGCACATGAGAACAACTGTGGGGGGATGGTTTGCGTAAGCAAGGCGGCTCTTTGTTCCGCCCATGAGGCTTACAAGCTCCTCTTTAACGATTTTAATAACCATCTGGGAGGGGGTAAGGCTTTCCATAACCTTTTCACCGATGGCTTTTTCGGTTACGGTATTTGTGAAATCCTTGGCAACTTTATAGTTAACGTCGGCTTCGAGAAGAGCCATACGAACCTCTCGCATTGCAGAGCGAACATCCGCTTCGGTAAGGCTTCCCTTGCTTTTAAGATTTTTAAACGCAGACTCAAGTCTTTCTGAAAGTCCTTCAAATGCCAATGTTTTCACCTCGGTTTCGTAGAATTAATATAATGTATATGTATTTCAGCTTTCAAGCATTGTCATAGCTGCCGCTTTGATGCGCACGCTGTAGTCGTTAATTTCTTTTGAAAGGCTGTGGCGAAGATTATGCTCCGCAATCATGTTGGAGCATTCAATAATCTCATTGAGTCCTTGACGCATATCCTCAAAGCGCTTTGCCATGCCCAGACGGCTTTCCATATCCTGAAGCTGGGTTTCGGCTCTTTTTATTGCGTCACGCACGCCCTGCCTTGTTATGCCTTCGTTTTCGGCTATTTCCGAGAGAGAAAGGTCATCGTTATAATAATATTCCAAAAAATCACGCTGCTTTGCGGTAAGCATCTCGCCGTAGAAATCGATAAGTACAGCCATCTCATAATTTTTTGCCATTTCAGACCCTCCTTTCACGTTTTTTAAAGCCGTTTAAACACAAAAATAGCGGTCTTTTTCCGGACTTTTATTCCATGAAAAAGAACCGACCTGTAAAGTTTTTTCGCTTTACAGGTCGTTATTATACTAAAAATATTCAGTATTGTCAAGAGCTTTTTTAACAGTGTTTTTATGAGTTTTCCACTTTTTTCTCACTAAATTTCCAAAAAAAACGTGAGTTTTCTATGGATTGTGGTTGTGGAACGTAAAAATCACAAAATGTATGCGGTTATCCACATTTTAATGGTGGAAAACTTTTTTACACGCTGCCGGTGTTTAGTTTTTGTAAAGTTATAAGCCTTTACAAAAACTATTTCAATGTAACTATGGTTACACCGTCCTCACCCTCGCCGTAAACTCCCAAACGGCTTGTTTTGACATATGGTGAAGCCTTGAGATATCTCGTAACCGCTGTGCGAAGTGCGCCCGTGCCTTTTCCGTGAACAACGGTGAGCTCATTGAGACCCGAGCGAAGCCCTTGGTCGATAAATCTGTCAAGCTCAATGAGGCATTCGTCAACCGTCATTCCTCTTAAGTCGAGCCTTGTTGAAGGAGCCATATTGAGTCGGCTTTCGCCTTGAATTGAAATGCCGGATTTCTTTTCTTTTTTCTTCGGTGCACTTTCACAAAGACGAAGATTAGAAAGCTTGACTCTTGTTTTTATTGAGCCTGCCTGCACCTCGACATTGCCGTTTTTATCAACGGGAGAAAGTACCTTTGCCTGCTTTGCGATATCACGGATTATAACCGTATCACCTGCAGCAAGTGCACGGGGAAGAACATAATCCTTATCGTCATCGTCAATTCCGATAACGGGGTCTGCTGCTGAATCGATTGAGTCGATGCCTTTTTTTACTGCTGCCTTTGCACGCCTTGCAAGCTCTGCGGCATCCTTTGTTTTTTGCTGTTCTTTCTTCAGCTTGTCTATTTCCTGGAGGAGTGAATATGCCTCACGTTTTGCTTGCTCAACAACCCTCATTGCTTGTGAACGGGCTTTCTCCATTTCCTGCTCACGGAGCTTTGAGATTTCCTCACGGAGCTTTTCAGCACTTTCCTTTTCTTTATCGGCTTTTTCAGAGAGCAGCTTTGCTCTGTCGTATTCATCCTCCATGCGGCGGCGTGTCTCTTCAAGTTTATCAACAACATTCTCAAACTCCTTGTTTTCGCTTGAAACAAGGTCGCTTGCACGTTTGATAACTTCTGCATCAAGACCAAGCTTTTCACTTATTGCAAGTGCGTTTGATTTTCCGGGTACGCCGATAAGAAGGCGATATGTGGGACGAAGCGAAACAATATCAAATTCACATGAACCGTTCTGAACCCTCGGAGTTTCAAGAGCATATGCTTTAAGCTCTGCATAGTGGGTTGTTGCGGCGATTTTTGCGCCTTTGAAATGGAGAGCTTCGAGTATTGCCATTGCGAGCGCAGCACCTTCAACGGGGTCTGTACCCGCACCGAGTTCATCGATAAGAATAAGGCTTTTGTCATCTGCTTCATTGAAGATGCTGATGATATTTGTCATGTGTGCCGAGAAGGTTGAAAGAGATTGCTCGATTGACTGCTCGTCACCGATATCGGAGAGAATTTTATCGAAAACGGAAATTTCGCTTCTGTCACCTGCAGGAATCATCATTCCGCACATAGCCATCATTGAAAGCAGACCGAGAGTTTTGATGGATACGGTTTTGCCGCCCGTGTTGGGGCCTGTGATAACGAGCGTATCAAACTCATCACCGAGCATTATATCCACGGGAACAACTTTTTTAGGGTCTATAAGCGGATGCCTTGCCGCACGGAGATTTATGACTCCGTTATCGTTGAGAATCGGCGGACATCCTTTGATTTTATAGGCATACTGTGCCTTTGCAAAAATAAGGTTCAGCTCAAGAGCGCATTCATAGCTGTTTTTTATGCTTTGAGCAAATTCGCCTGCACTTGTTGAAAGCTCTGCAAGAATTCTTTCTATTTCTTCACGTTCTTTTGTCTGAAGCACACGGATTTCGTTGTTTGCTTCAACAACAGCCATGGGTTCAATAAAAACCGTTGCGCCGCTCGATGAGGTATCGTGAACAAGACCCGCTATTTCGCCTCTGTATTCGCTCTTTACAGGTACAACATATCTTCCGTTTCGCTGTGTTATGATGTTTTCCTGAAGATATTTTGAATGACTCTGCGAACGGGAGAACTTTTCAAGCTGTTCTCTGATTTTTGACTCCTGAACCCTTATTTTTCGTCTTATTGCGGCAAGAGTAGGGGAGGCATTGTCTGATATTTCTTCTTCTGAAATGATAGCATTAAATATTGCTGTTTCAAGAAATTTATTGGGAATAAGTGCGTTGAAAAGTGTATCAAGAACACTTTGCACGCCTGCGTTTGATGCTCTCCATTGCGAAAGTGTGCGAATAACACGCAGAACACCGCCGATATCGAGCAGTTCTCTTGCGTTAAGAACGCTGCCTGCATTTGCTCTGCTTAAAGCATTGTTAACGTTTTTAAGTCCGCCGAAGGACGGACCTCCGAAACGGGCAAGCAGCATATGCGCATCAACCGTTTGATTGAGTAAGGCTTTTGCAAGCTCAAGGTTGGTTTCGGGCTTAAGATGCAAAGCGTTATATCTTGAATCATCGCAGCAAGTGAATTCCGCAAGCCTTTCAAGCACCTTGTCAAATTCAAGCGATTTTGCATGTTTATCAAATGAATTCATTTTATTTCTCCTGTTTATGAAGTTATTCTTCTTCGGAGCCGTCTTCTGTTGTTTCCTCTTCTGTTATGCTTCCGTTTTCTTCGTCGGATTCGGTTGTAACAATTTCACCGTTCTCGTCCGTAACGGGTTCTTCCGAAACAATTTTGCCGTTTTCGTCTGTAACGGGCTCTGCGGTGATAATCTCGCCGTTTTCATCCGTCATTAATTCCGTAACGGATTGAGTAGTCTCGATAACAGAAGGAGCTTCGGTGGTTGAAGGCTCTGTTTCGGGAGCGCGGGTAGGTTCTGTTGTTCCGATAACCTCCTGACCGTCAACAGGCTGGATTGAGGAAACATACATCATTCCTCCGCTGCGTTCACGCAGGGTTATTTTCATATATTTATCAGGTTCGGGAGCGGTGTATTCTCCGTCCTCGATTTGTGCCCATGCAAGGTTGCCGATATATCCTACACTGAGGATTTTTGAACTGCCTTGCTTTTCAATTTCATATACCTTGGGAGTATATGCCGATTCAACACCCGTAACGGGAAGAATATAGCTTTTGAGTGCCGCATCGTATGTAATTTCATATTCGCTCATGTCGATTGAGGAATGGAGCGATGCAATGTCAATTTCAGTTCCGAAAAGGCTGACAAAATAGCTCTCGATATCCTCCTGCGGAACAACAATACCGAAGGTTTCACCCTCCGAATAGGGATATTTATCCGCACCCTCGTCGCTCATAAGAAGAGCCCAGACGGCACTGTTCAGAAGCTGCGAAACATCTGCTTGGGTAAGGTCGTCAAACGGGTCTGGGTCAAACATAACGACGGGTCCCAGCATTTCCTCATATTCCGCTTTCTCTGCTGTGTTATCCGTGAAATCCTTAACGGTTTCAACCGTGAAATTGATAACCGTTATAAGACCGATAACTGCAAGAATGCCTGCGATTATACCAATCGGGAAAGCAAGCTTATTTTTACCTTTTTTATTCTTTGCCAATTTAATGACCTCCGTGTAATAAAACTGACTTTATCTTATCTGTCCGTTGCCGCTGATAACATATTTTGAACTTACCATATGGGCAACACCGAGAGGACCTCTTGCGTGAAGCTTCTGTGTTGAGATGCCGATTTCGGCACCGAAGCCGAATTCGCCGCCGTCTGTAAATCTTGTTGAGGCGTTGACATATACCGCAGCCGCATCAACCTCTGCTTTGAATTTTTCGGAAGCCGTATAGCTTTCCGTGATGATTGCTTCGCTGTGTCCCGTGCCGTATTTGGATATATGGGAAACAGCTTCGTCAATATCTTCAACAACCTTAACGCTGATTTTATAGTCAAGATATTCGGTTGCCCAGTCATCATCCGTTGCGGGGACTGCATAGGGGAGGATTTCACAAACCGCTTCATCGCCCCTGATTTCAACGTTCTTTTCTTTGAGCTTTTCACCTATTGTTATAAGCGCAAGCTCTGCGATATCCTTGTGAATAAGCAGTCCCTCACAGGCGTTGCATACAGAAACTCTTGATGCTTTTGCGTTTGCAACGATTTCAGCCGCCATGTTGATATCCGCATCGCTGTCAACATAAACGTGACAGTTGCCTACGCCTGTTTCAATAACGGGTACGGTTGCATTTTCAACAACGGAGCGGATAAGACCTGCACCGCCTCTGGGAATAAGCAGGTCAACGTATCCGTTGAGCTTCATAAGCTCTGTTGCAGCCTGCCTTGAAATGTTTTCAATAAGAATTATGCAGTCCTCGGGAAGTCCTGCTTGCGCAGCCGCAGAGCGCATGACCGCAGCAATAGCCTTGTTTGAATTTATCGCTTCTTTGCCGCCTTTGAGAATAACGGAATTGCCTGCTTTAAGGCAGATTGCCGCCGCATCTGCGGTAACATTGGGTCTTGCTTCAAAAATGACGGCAATAACGCCGATGGGTACGGCTACTTTTTCTATTTTCAGTCCGTTCGGTCTTGTTTCGCCCCAAAGAACCTTGCCAACGGGATTTTCACTTGCCGAAACCTGCCTTAAACCCTGTGCCATTCCGGAAATTCTGTCCTGCGTAAGGGTGAGTCTGTCTATCATTGCCTGCGAGATGCCTGCATCCTCTGCTGCTCTTATATCTTTTGCGTTTTCTTCAAGTATAAATTGTGAATTTTTTTCAAGAGCATCGGCTATTGAATTAAGAGCCTTGTCTATTGCTGCTCCGCCTGATTTTGCAAGAATTCTTTGTGCCTGCTTGGAACGTGCACCTATATTAATCATTTCGCTCATTTATTTAACCTCCGCTTTTGCTTTGAACAGCGTGCCAATCTGTCTGCCGTCAATAAGCTTATAAATATCTTCGGGGTCGGAGCCGTTCATAACAACCGTATCAATACCTGCGGCTGTTGCAATCTGTGCCGCATGGAGCTTTGTTATCATGCCGCCCGTACCTCTGTTCGTACCGCTTCCTCCCGCAAGAGCAAGAATATCATCATTTATCTCTTCAACACTGTGAATAAGAACGGCATTTTCATCTTCTCTCGGATTTGCGCTGAAAAGACCGTCAATATCCGTAAGGATAATAAGTGTATCGGCATCAACAATTTCCGAAACATGTGCCGAAAGGCTGTCGTTATCGCCGTAAACAATTTCTTCAACGGCAACGCTGTCGTTTTCGTTGACTATGGGAAGTGCGCCGTATTCAAAAAGCTTCATAAATGAGTTGTGGAGATTACGGTGCCTCTCTTCATTCTCAAAATCGTTTCTTGTTACAAGGAGCTGACCCGTTATGTTGCCGTATTCGCCGAAAAATTTATCGTAAAGAAACATCAGTTCACATTGACCTACGGTTGCGGCTGCCTGTCTGCCCGGGGTATCCTTCGGTCTTTCTTTAAGACCGAGCTTTCCCACACCCACGCCGATTGCACCGGAAGTGACAAGCACAATTTCTATACCTGCGTTTTTAAGGTCACTCAAAACCTGGGCAAGCTTTGACATGCGGCGGATATTTATTTTTCCTGTGTCGTAGGTCAGAGTCGATGTGCCGACCTTGACAACTATTCTTTTAATATCTTTTCTGTTAATCATTTTTGCATACTTCTTTCGATTGCTGAATTTATTATTTCTTTATAAGCTTTTTGAGATTTTACTTTGCCTGCAACACAGAGCGAAATTTTTGACATATCAAAGAGTTCCGAGGCGGTTTTTCTTATATCCTCAAGGGTTACCGCACGGATGTTTCTGATAACCTCATCCTCGGTTATTTCTTTGTTATAGAGCAGCATGTTTCTGCCGTTGCGTGAGGCATGTGAGGCGGGGTTTTCGAGGTCCATAACAAAACCGGTAACCGCCTGCTCTTTGGCTCTTGCAAGCTCTTTTTCGGTAACTGTACGGGAAAATTCGGATATGATTTTGACGGTTTCGGTTATTGCTTTTTCTTCGGATTTTTCGCTCAAACCCATGCATACCGTGAAAATGCCCGATTTAAGATAAGATACGCATGAAGTATCTATCGAATAAACAAGACCGAGATTCTCTCTGATATGCTGAAAAAGTCTTGAGGACGGAGTTCCGCCCAGAATTGATGAAATAAGCAATGCACGTTCACGCTCTTTTGTTCCCGACGGAACACCCTCAAAGCCGAGAACGAGCTGATTTTGCATAAAATCTTTCTTTATCGGAACAATTTTGGAACTGAATTCGGCAGAGGTCGGATTTAAATAAAATCCCGTGTTCTTTGCATCCGAAAAATAATTTCTGATTATTTCTGCAGCGATGTCTTTATCAAAATTACCGCTTATGCTTATAACCGTTCTTTCCGGAACATAAAATTTGTTCATATGAGCGGTAAGGCTTTCTTTTGTTGTAGCTTCAACCGTTTTTACCGTTCCGAGAATGTTTGAACCAAGCATGCTGTCTTCCCATACTTTTTCATAAAAAGTATCCGTGCATATATCCTCGGGGTCATCCTCATACATCGCGATTTCTTCTTTAATAATTCCTTTTTCAAGCTCAATATCTCCTGCATCAAGCCTGGGATTTCTGACCATGTCACAAACAATATCAAGAGCCTTGGGCATATGTTCAGAGAGAGTTCTTGCGTAGAAGCATGTGGATTCTCTTGCCGTGTAAGCGTTAAGATATCCGCCGATTTCGTCCATTTCAACCGCTATGTCAAGAGCGGAACGCTTTTCGGAGCCCTTAAAAATCATGTGTTCAATAAAATGAGATGTGCCTGCTGTTTCGGGTGTTTCGTAGCTTGAACCGCTTGCCACCCAAATAACAACCGAGCAGGTCTTTGCGTTTTTATTATTTTCAAGGACTATGCGAAGTCCGTTTTCAAGTGTTATAATTTCTGCCATCTGTTTACCTACTTGTTATCAAAAATCAAGGTTATGTTGCCGAGGGTTATTTTGTCTCCTGTTTTAAGGAACTCTTTTTTATCGATTTTTTTGCCGTTAACAAAAACCTCGGCATCGTTTTTTATGCTTGTTATATACCATCCGCCTTTTGAGCAGACTATAACTGCGTGGGTTCTTGAAACGGTTGAATAATTTAAAATAATATCGCAGTTTTTGTGGCGTCCAATCGATGTTTCGCGGCATACCAGCGGAAACGTATCGCCGTTTACAGTGCTTATGAGCTTTGCGCTGCCGAGCGACGGCGCTCGGCGTTTGAGAAGTGCAAATATACACAGAGTAAGAACTGCCAATGCAAGCACGGGCAGGGAGTAATGCGATATCTGCAAAACAAATTCGAGCATATTCTTCTCCATTTTAATTTTAAAATATATATAGCTAATCATATCACCACAAAATTAAATTGTCAATCAATATAATGTAAATATTATATGGTAATCATATTAAAAAAATAGTGACTTTTAGAAATAACTGTGTTATAATAAACGATAATTGAGGTGAATTTATGTTTGAACAGATAATTAATGTTGACAGAATGGAGCAGGCGGTAAGCCTTTTTGGTTCCTTTGATGAAAACATCAAGCAAATTGAAAAAGAATTCTCCGTTTCGGTTATCAGCCGAGGCTCGGAGCTTAAAGTAACGGGCGAGGCAGAGAATGTTCAGAAAGGCGTGCGTGCCATCAACGGATTGCTCACTCTTATCAACAGAGGCGAGTCCTTGAGCGATCAGAATGTCCGCTATGTTATGTCGCTTGTCAATGAAGGAAATGAAGATAAGCTTGTTCAAATGGCGGCAGACTGCGTTTGTATCACCTCAAAAGGAAAACCCGTAAAGCCGAAAACACTCGGTCAGAAAAAATATATCGAAACAATAAGAAACAGCACCATAACCTTCGGCATCGGTCCTGCGGGTACCGGCAAAACCTACCTTGCGGTTGCAATGGCTGTTACCGCCTTCCGTGCCAAGGAAATTAACAGAATAATTCTTACAAGACCGGCTGTTGAGGCAGGCGAAAAGCTCGGATTTTTGCCCGGTGACCTTCAAAGCAAGGTTGACCCGTATTTAAGACCGCTTTATGATGCTCTTTTCGATATGCTCGGAGCGGAAAACTTCCAGAAGCATCAGGAGAGAGGCGATATCGAGGTTGCTCCTCTTGCTTATATGAGAGGACGTACTCTTGATGACAGCTTCATTATTCTTGATGAAGCACAGAACACCACGGCGGAGCAGATGAAAATGTTCCTTACCCGTCTCGGCTTTAATTCAAAAATGGTTGTTACGGGTGACGTTACGCAGATTGACCTTCCCGACGGAAAACGCTCGGGACTAAAGGAAGCCGTAAAAATCCTCAAAAATGTTGAGGATATCGGAACTGTCAGGTTTAACGAAAAGGACGTTGTGCGCCACAGACTGGTGCAGGATATCATAAAGGCATATGAGAAACAGGAAGAGGAGCGAAGAAGGAATGACAGGAAAGGTTAAGGTAATCATTTCCAATGAACAGAATGAGTTCAAGATACCTTCGGGTGTGCGTCTGCTCGTGCGCCGATGCTGCACTGCGGTTCTTGCAATGGAGGAATTTGAAGGCAAATCCGAAGTAAGCGTTACCTTTGTTGACGATGAAACCATACACAGACTTAATAAACAATACCGAAATATTGACAGAGCGACCGATGTTTTATCGTTTCCGCTCGGCGAGAACGGTGTTTACGATATAAATAACGATACGGGAGCAAAGCTTCTCGGCGACATTGTTATATCGATACCTCATGCTCTTGACCAGGCGGACAGATACGGTCATACTCTGCAAAGAGAAATAGGCTTTCTTACCGTTCACTCAATGCTCCACCTTCTCGGCTATGATCATGTCAACGGCGGAATTGAGAGCGTGAGAATGCGTGAAAAGGAAGAAACCGTTCTCACAAAGCTCGGTCTTAAAAGAAATTCAAGCTATTATATGGAAGATGAAAACGTATGAAAAATCTTGCCAAAAGCTTTGTTTATGCATTTAAAGGAATTACATACTGCATAGCTCACGAACGAAACATGAGAATTCATTTGTGTTTCACTTTGTTTATGTTCGGCTTTTTAACCGTCCATGACTTTTTCGAGGTTACAAGAACGCAGTTTGCTGTGCTTTTTGCGGTCTGTTCTTCTGTGCTTGCGCTTGAATGCGTGAATACTGCGGTTGAAAAAACCGTTGACCTTGAAACTAAAGAAAAAAATCCTCTTGCAGCAATTGCAAAGGATGCGGCGGCAGGGGCCGTGCTTATTGCGGCAATCGGATCGGTTGCGGTGGGTCTTGCGGTTCTTTATCAGCCCGAGGCATTTGTTAAAATGGCTGATTATTATAAAGAAAATATTCCGGTTCTTATCGCTTTTATCGTGAGCGTTGCGGCGGCATTTGTATTTGTTTTTGCAGGTCCGTACGGAATTAAGAACTTTTTCAAAAAACATGTAAAATGAGGAAAATATAATGACAAAAACCGCTTTTATAGCAATAGTCGGCTGTCCTAACGTCGGTAAATCCTCGCTTCTGAACAGAATGCTCGGCCAAAAGGTAGCAATTGTTACCCAAAAGCCGCAGACAACCAGAACAAGGATTATGGGTGTTCTGACAAAAGGCGAAACACAGCTCGTTTTCACGGATACCCCCGGTTATCACCGACCCAAAACCAAGCTCGGCGAAAAAATGATAAAATCCGTCGGCGAAGGCATTGCAGGCATGGATGCGTGCCTGTTTGTTGTTGAACCCGAGGGCGAAATCAGAGATACCGAAATCGAGCTTCTCAACCGTCTTAAGAAAGAAAAAGCTCCCGTTGTGCTTGTTATCAATAAAATTGACACTATAAAGCAGAAAGAAAAGCTCATGGAGCGCATCGTTCAGTTTACGGGCATTTATGATTTTGAGGCTGTTGTACCCGTCAGCGCACTTAAAAACGAAAACGTAGATTTGGTTATTCAGGAGCTTGAAAAGCTGACTTATGAATCCGTTCATTTCTTCCCTGATGATACACTTACCGACCAGCCCGAGAGAGTGCTTGCAGGCGAGATAATCAGAGAAAAAATGCTTCTTCTACTTGATAAGGAAGTGCCCCACGGTGTTGCCGTAAGCATTGAAAAAATGCGTGAAAGACCCACGGGCGGTATTATGGATGTCGAAGCAACCATTTACTGCGAAAAGGATACCCATAAAGGTATCATCATCGGCAAAAAAGGCGAAATGCTCAAACGCATTTCAACCAAAGCGAGATACGATATGGAGAATTTCTTCCAGTGCAAAATCAACCTTCAGTGTTGGGTAAAAGTCAAGGAAGGCTGGCGCAATCGCGAGGGGATAATCCACAATTTCGGACTGGATTGATACCTGATTGTGATAAATGCGCCGTATGACTTTTTTGCATTCGACATATACTCGATACGCCTTCGTGCGAGAAAAAAGCCATCCGTCATCATTTCTCAAAAATCATTTTATCAATCCCTATAAATAAAAATTCCAATCATTTTCTGTTGTTATTTTCCGTCAGTAAGGAAAACTTATAAACGGGAGATGATAACATGGATAAAGAAAAAGCATGGCGAAAATTTTCAGAATCCGGCGCTGTCGGCGATTATCTTGAATTCAGAAATTGTGTCGGCGGTGCATCAGAGGTAAAACGAATTGAGAATGAATACCGACGCTCTGGTGCTGAAGGTAACGGACACGGGGGAAAGTGACCGCCTCGTTACCCTTTTAACCTCCGAATACGGGGTTATGAGAGCTTTTGCAAACAGAGCAAAAAAAATAAACAGCCGTATGCACGGCGCAACTCAGTCCCTATGCTACGGAGATTTTTCAATCTACAAAAGCAGGGACAGCTACATAATTGACGATGCGGTTGCGAAGGAGGTATTCTTCGGACTGCGTGAGGATATCGAAAAGCTTTCTCTGGCGCAGTATTTCTGCGCTCTTGCAATGGAGCTTGCACCTGAAACGGAGCCTGCAAGGGATTATTTGCGAGTGACCCTGAATTCCATGCATTTGCTTGAAACGGGCAGACGCTCCAATTATTTTTTAAAAGCCGTTACGGAGCTTAAGTTTATGATTTTTTCGGGATTTATGCCCGATTTAACCGCTTGTGCGGGCTGCGGCTGTGAGCCCGAAGGCGAAATGTATTTTAATATCACCGACGGCTGTGTTTACTGCAAAAAATGCGGTAACGGCGAAAAAATAAATGCAACCGTTTTTGCCGCAATGCGGCATGTTTGCGCAAATCCCATAGAGAGAATGTATTCTTTCTCTCTGCCTGCCGAGGATGAAAAGCGCTTTGCCCAGGTCTGCGAAAAGTTCCTTCTTTTACAGACGGGAAAGAGATTCAAGGCGCTTGAATTTTATAAATCATTATTCTAAACACGAAAGGAACTGTGAAAATGAAACAAGGATTTCTTCACAAATTGTTCGGAACAACTCCGGGCAAAGGCGTTCAGCCTAAAGAGGCTATTGCTTACAGCATAGCCGGCTTCGGTCAGAATTTTATCTGTACCATCATCGGCTCTTACATAACCGTGTTTATGACCGATGCTCTTCTTTTCGGCGCTGACGGTGTTATGGTCGGAAGCCTTAAAGGTGCAACAGCTGTTGCTATCCTTATGCTTGGTGCCCGTATTTTTGATGCTTTCAATGACCCCATTATGGGTTCTGTTGTTGACAAAACCCGAACAAAGTGGGGCAAATGCCGTCCTTATCTCAAGTGGATGGCGATTCCGATCGGCATTATGACGATTCTTTGCTTCCTTCCCGTTTTCAGTGCAGAAAATGTTTATAACGGCACACAGACTTCACTTGTATTTGCCGTAATCGGTACTATCTATGTTATCTGGTCTGTTTTCTACACGGTTGCCGATGTTCCTTACTGGGGACTTTCGACATGCCTTACCAACAACACGGTAACAAGAGGTAACATTCTCACCGTTGCCCGTATGTTCTGCACAGTCGGCGCAGGAATTGTTACTGTATTTCTTCCCATGATTACAGGTGCGCTCACATCAAAGTTCAAGTATACTGCTGATGATATCGCTCTTATCCTTACGGATAAGGCTGAAGCAGTTGCAAACATGGTTGCTAACCAGGGCGTAACCGCAGAAGAAGCTGCCATGACTTTTGTCGGAACAGTAAGAAGCGGAATGGAAATAGCAAACGCCGATACACTTAAGTGGTCTTATTTTATAGCGGCTGTTGTTCTTGTTGTTGCTGCTATTCCCATGTTCTTCTACGGCTTCAAGAATACACAGGAACGCTTCACATCAGACGAAAATCCTCCCTCATTCGGACATAACCTCAAGCTCCTCTTTAAGAACAAAGAGCTTCTTCTCATTGTTCTTTCAGGCATTCTCGGCGGTGCAAGAATGGTTTATTCTTACACAGGCGGTCTTTACTTTGCAAAGTATGTCCTTCAGAACGAAGGTCTTTACGGCATCATAACTCTTCTTGTTGTTCCCGGCGGACTTGTTGCATCAATCCTTGTTCCCTGGATGTCAAAGAAATTCACAAAGAAATGGTCATATATCGCAGTTCATCTCTTCGGCGGTGTTGTAATGGCGGTTATGTATTTCGTAGGCTACGATGCACCGTGGAAAATGGTTATCTGCGCTATCGGTCTTGTTCTTCTCGGTATTCCCCAGGGTGTTAACAACATTATTACATATGCTATGATCGGTGATACCGTTGACTATCTTGAATGGAAAACAGGCGAAAGAGGCGAAGGCATCTGCTTTGCTATGCAGACTCTTATCAATAAGATCGGTATGGCAGTCGGCGCATTTATAGGCGTTCTTTCAATGAGCATTGCAGGCATCAATGCAAGAACCTATGAAGTTGAAAATCCTGACGCACTTTGGAATGTTCTTATCATCTCGGGTATTATAAGTATGTTTGCCTGCGCAGTTCCCATGTTCTTCTACACAATCACAGAGAAGAGACAGGCAGAAATGGTTGCTGAAATCGAAGCAAGAAAAGCTGCCACAGCAAAGAAATAAGTGAATTTGAAAAGAGGGTTTAAGGTGAAAACACAGACTGTACTTCCTGAAAACTACTCAAAAATATTTGATATAGACCTTAAAGAGAATAAGAAGATGGCAGCAATCGTTAATGTCGGTGCGGTTGCCATTGCGGTTGTTATGGTTCTTGTTGCCATGAGGTTTCATTCAATCGGAATGCTTTTTGAAATGTCGGACGGCTTCGGTGCGTATATTGCAAGGTTTGTAACCGTAATGCTCGGAAGCCTTGCATACATAATTATCCATGAGCTTGTTCACGGATTTTTTATGAAGCGATTCAGCGGAATGAAGCCAAAATACGGCCACACCTTTGTTTATGCTTATGCAGGCAGTGAGGCGTATTTTAACAAGCGTGACTATATAATAATTGCCCTTTCTCCGATTGTTATTCTCGGAATTGTTATTGCAATCATAAATGCACTTGTTCCCGAAACATGGTTCTGGGTAATATATTTTATTCAGATTTGCAATATTTCGGGTGCTGCAGGGGATTTGTATGTTACCGCAAAGCTTCTTAAGCAGCCTGCGGATATATTGGTAAATGATTCCGGTGTTGCAATGCAGGTCTATGCACCCGAAAAATAACAAACAGCCCGCTGAAAGATTTTCTTTCGGCGGGTATTTTTACGCAAAAACATATTGAGATTTATTTAAAATAATGATATAATATCATAAATATGTGCTTTGAGGTGAAAGAATGAAGAACAGACAGGCGGCGTTTCAAATAGCAACCGTTTTTGTTTCTGCGCTGATTATTCTTTTCTCATATATGTATATAGTCGGCAACGGAACTATTTTTAAAGGTAATCTTGACGGCGAAATAATAAAAGCCCGTGTTATTCGTGTTACGGATGTTGATGTTCAGAATGTCAGCGGAGAGAGCGAATTTATTACGGTAAAATTTAAGGCGCAGGCGCTCAATACGGATTTGAGAGGGAAAACGGTTGAAGCGGTTCAGGAAATTGATAAATCCTATGCTTTCAGTCCCAGGCAGGTTGAGGAAAACGATAAAATCCTGATTGACAGCTATGTTCAGAACGGCGAGCAATTTTATTATTTCGGCGATTTTGTCAGGATAACTCCGCTTATCTGGCTTCTTGTTATTTTCTGTGTTTTAATTGTTGTATTTGCAAAAATGCAGGGACTCAAAACCGTTGTTTCTCTTGGATTTACCTGCCTTTCTGTTTTTATAGTTCTAATCCCCGCCATTCTCAACGGTCATAACATCTATTTATGGTCAATACTTGTTTGTGTATTTATAACCGTTATGACCCTTTGTTTAATAAGCGGATTTAACGTCAAGGCTTTGTGTGCAGGCATAGGCTGTATCTGCGGTGTCCTTTGTTCGGGACTGATAACCCTGATTATGGATATATTCCTAAATATGACGGGTCTTATTGAAGAAGAATCAATATATCTTGTTCAGCTTTATCCCGATAATCCGATAAATCTGAAAGCTATTATCTTTGCCATGATAATTGTCGGTGCGGTAGGTGCTGTAATGGACGTATCAATGTCGATTTCATCATCGCTTTATGAATTACGCATAAAATCTCCGTCGATAAAACCCAAGACGCTTATGAAATCGGGCTTTACAATCGGCAGGGATATGATGGGCACAATGGCAAATACCCTTATTCTTGCCTATATCGGAAGCTCGCTGACGAGCGTACTTCTTCTTGTTGCATACAACGCAAGCATCGAGCAGGTTATAAACAGAGAAATCATAATTGCCGAAATTCTCCAGGCTCTTGCCGGAAGCATGGGTATGCTTCTTACTCTGCCTCTGACAAGTGCAATCTGTTCTGTTATATATTACGGTAAGGAGGAAAAATAATGCCTCTTGTAAAAATGAGCACCCTTCTTAATGAAGCAAGGGAGGGCGGTTATGCCGTCGGCAGCTTCAGTGTTTCCAACATGGAAATGGTACTCGGCGTGTTAAAAGCTGTTGAGGAAACAAAAAGTCCCGCCATTCTGCAGATAGCGGAGGTAAGACTCAATCATTCGCCCCTTGAAATCATCGGACCGCTTATGGTTGCAGCGGCAAGGAATTGCTCAATGCCCGTTGCCGTTCATTTTGACCACGGCAAAACAACCGAAAAAATAAAGCAGGCACTCGATATCGGTTTTACAAGCGTCATGCTCGACGGCTCACATCTTCCGTTTGAGGAAAATGCAGAAATAACCGCTGCAACAAAGCTTCTTGCACAGAAATATGATGCCGACTGCGAGGGTGAAATCGGCTGTGTCGGAGGAAGCGAAGACGGAAGTGAGGATATCGCAATCAACTGTACTTCACCCGTTCAGGCTCTTGAATTCTATAAGAAAACGAATGTTGATGCACTCGCCGTTGCCATAGGGAATGCCCACGGCAACTATAAGCAGGCACCGAAGCTTCGTTTTGACATTCTCGAAGAAACGGCAAAGCTTGTGAAAGCACCTCTTGTTCTTCACGGAGGAACAGGTATTCTTCCCGAGGATTTCAGAAAATGCATAAAGCTCGGAATAAATAAGATAAATATTGCAACCGCAACCTTTGACAGCGTTGAAAAATCAGTCAGAACAGCCTATGAAAACGGCGCAATAAATGGCTATTACGATTTGCAGACCGCCGAGGTTGAGGGTGCATATCATAACGCAATCAAACATATAGAAATATTCGGATGTTCCATGAAAGGATGAATAAAATGAGCTATATTAATTTTGACAAATCAAAACCCCTTGACGTAATCCCCATCGGCAGAATTGCCATTGACTTTAACCCCACGGATATGAATATGCCTCTTTCCGAGAGCAGTAATTTCAATAAGTATGTAGGCGGTTCACCCGCAAATATCGCTGTCGGTCTTGCAAGACTCGGTGCAAAGTGCGGCTTTATCGCAAGAGTTTCCGATGATCAGTTCGGTGACTATGTTGAAAATTATTTTAAGAACGACGGTATTGATGTTTCCCACGTTTTCAGATGCGAAAACGGCGAAAATCTCGGCCTTACATTTACCGAAATCCTCAGTCCCACACAGAGCAGTATTCTTATGTACCGCGAAGGTGTTGCAGACCTTCAGGTTTGCGTTGACGATGTTGACGAGGAATATATAAAGCAGGCAAAGGCTGTTGTTATTTCGGGCACCGCTCTTTGTGCAAGTCCCTCAAGAGAAGCGGCTCTCAAAACTCTTTTCCTTGCAAAGAAAAACGGCGTTGTAGTTATCTTTGATATTGACTACAGAAGCTATACATGGAAGAATAAGGATGAAATTTCTCTTTATTATTCGATCGCTGCAAAGAACAGTGATATCGTTCTCGGTTCAAGAGAAGAATTTGACCTCACCGAAGCTGTTGAAGGTGTTTGTGCAAGCGACGAAGACTCTGCGGCTCGTTGGTTCTCCTACGGCAATAAAATCGTTATCATCAAGCACGGTAAGGAAGGTTCGGTTGCATATCTTGACGACGGCTCGGCATATAAAGTTAAACCTTTCCCCGTAAAGATGCTTAAAGGCTTCGGCGGCGGCGACGGCTATGCATCCGCATTTATCTATTCTCTCCTTAACGGTAAGAGCGTTCCCGATGCACTTGAATTTGCAACCGCATCCGCATCAATGCTCGTTTCGGCACACAGCTGCTCAGCTGCTATGCCCTCTGCAGAAGCCGTTCAGGAATTCATCGACAAAACCAAACCCACATCAGGCGAAGTTATTGAGAAAATCAAATAATAAAAAGGGTGCTTATGCACCCTTATATTTCCGCCCGTGGCGCAGTTGGATAACGCAGCAGATTCCGATTCTGAAGAACGGGGGTTCAAATCCCTTCGGGCGGGCCAAAGTTAAATGTCCATGCTTTGCGTGGGCATTTTGTTTTTTGCACAGATAGTGTTTCTGTCAGTTTTATTGATATATTGATTTTTTGGCTGAAATACTGTATAGTTAAATTGAGAAAGGAGAATGAAAATGAAAAAAGCGTTAAAAATTATGTTAACGGTTACTGTGCTTATAGCCGTTATCATATTGGCAGGGCTTTCTGCAAATGCGTTAAGCTTTGCTCCGGATTTGCAATATCAGACCGAAAGTACGGTTACCCTTTGGAGCGAAAAAGAGTATGAAGGTGAGAGTAAAAAGCTTGGAATAGGTGAGTATCCGTCTGTTAATTTCAAAGTTTCAAGCATAACAGTTCCTCAAGAATATGTGGTTTATGCTTATTCGGAAGACAATTTCGGCGGCGATGAATATTTCCTGAATGACAGTGTTGATAAGCTGTTCAGTATCAATATTCATAACGGAATTACATGTTATAAGAATTTCAAAAGTTTTAAAGTGGGGCTTATTGAAAGTGAACCTGTTGATATTACCGAGCTTGATGATGCAAAGAAGAATCGGATAATGACCGATTATGCACCGCGCATTCATATGGCGCAGGGAGACCCTTATGAAGCTGTATCAATGGATTGGACATTTGAGCATTTTGAGCGTGTTATGGATTCCGACGGTAAGTCACGCATTGTTATGAAAGAAAAAATCGACGGACCGTTTGATATTTGCGAAACCTTTTACGGTGAGCAGGAAACGGCAGCTGCATATGCCTTTTGGGTTGAAAAGGATAATAATTATATAGATATTGTATATTTTATATACTGTTCCTACGACAGCGGAAAATATATATGGCTTGTAAATAGTATGGTCGGCGGACACCCAGGGGATTGGGAGCATTTCACCTTAAGGTTTTTAACATATGAGGAAAACGGCAAAAAATATATGCGTCCCGTAAAAACAGCCTTTGCTGCACATACCTTTGCCGAGATCGAAACCTGGGAAGATCTGGAAATGTATGATGATACCCATTGCACAATATATTGTGCGGCAGGTACGCACGGCTTATATCCTCATACCGGCACATATGTTTATATGAATTTGATTGTTGTGCAGCTTAAGGATGTATGCTCTGAAGGAGAAGTTTGGGATCTTTGGATGCCTGAAAAGCTTGAAACCTTTGAGCTTGTTCCGAAAAAGAGCTGCCGTGCACTTGCAGGCTCAAAGTGGGCGGAGGCTTTCAGTTATGATGTTGATAACCCTGACAGCCTTGCAACCCTTTATTGGGGCAATGAAGCTTCGTATCCGCCGTTTATGAACAGCGGTCCTCAAGGTCCGCAGTTTAAAACTGAAATGACAAGCAAATCCAGCTTTAAATAATTTCAGTTTTCTGTTTAAACACATTTTGTTTATGAAATATTTACTCATTTGAAAAGCATTCTTGCTCTTTTCTCTTGGCTGTGTTAATATAATATTATCTTTTTATGGAAGGTAACGTTATGAAAGATAAATCAACCATAGTTTTTACAGGTGATATCGGTTTTGACAGATATATGTACGGCAAGTGGAATGATGAGGAGCTTATTTCGGATGAAATCCTTGATTTTCTTCATTCCTCTGATCATGTTGTTGCTAATGTTGAGGGACCCGTTGCGCCCGTTGAACAGAACACAACCAAAGACGGAGTTCAACAGCTTCTTCATACCATTGACCCTGAAGCCGTTAAGGTATTAAAAAAAATGAACGCCGATATCTGGAATATCTGCAATAATCATATCATGGATGCAGGCGAATACGGCATAAGGAAAACTCTTGAAATTGCAAGGGCAAATAATGTTCAGACCATCGGCGCAGGCATGGATATTCACGAAGCGAGAAAACCCGTTATTCTTGATGAAGCAGGCGGAATAGGAATGTTCGGTGTCGGTTATCAGCGTGCATGCAGAAAAGCCGATGAAAACAAAGCAGGCTGCTACAGCTGGAGCGACCTCGACGAAATTCAGAACACCATAAATGAAATAAAGGAAACCTGCCGTTGGTGCGTTGTTGTTGCTCATGCAGGCGAGGAGTTCACTCCTCTTCCGTCGCCATACACAAGAGAACGCTGTCATAAATATCTCGAAATGGGTGCGGATATCGTTGTGATGCACCATCCTCACGTACCGATGAATTATGAAACGGTAGGGGATAAGGTTATATTTTATTCGCTCGGCAATTTTATTTTTGATACCGATTATCAGCGTTCACAGTTCAACACTGAATTCGGTCTGCTTATAAAAATCAATTTCACCGAAACCGAGTTTTCATGGGAACCCATGGGGCTTGAAATACTGAGAGATTCCGAACACGTTGTTAAAGCTGAATTGCCGAAAATTTTTGTGGATGTTCAGGAAGAAGATTATAATCTTCTTTCACCGCTTTCCGTAAAAATGCATATTGCTGCAACAAGACGTCAGATGACTTATCTCAATCCGCAAAGATTCAAAAATGCAACCGAGGAAGAATGGGCGGAGCATTTTGCAGAGCCTTTGAGAACGGGCAGAGTGCCGGGCGAAACTCTCGATTTCTTCATTCTTTGCCCCCTTGCCGAAAAAGCAGAGGAAAATGAATGGAAGAAAAGCAAGCTTGAAGATGTTAAGCGGTATATTTTGGAGCAGATGTAAAATAACGGGGCAGTTCAAAGCTGCCCCGTTAATTATTTCAACCCGTATCTTGCACAGTAATCAAGAACTATTTTTCTGAAATGCTCATGCTTAAAGCTGTTTCTTACATCCGTAACATCAACATAAGCACCCATTTGCAGATTCTGAATAACTGCTTCCGCAACAAATGCCTCAAAGGCATAATCGTTTGAAAAAGCTTCTTCGATATCCGTGTTCATGGCTTGGTTGATACCGTTTATTGCTGAACGGTAAATGATGTTTTCTTTGCCTATAAGTCTGCCTGTTTCTTCGAGATGTCTTATACCGTCTATCATATCCGAAACGCTGATTCTGCCTTTGTATTCAATCGCTTTTTCACCGCCGTTAAGGATGAAATCAACCGTTGTTTCAAGCACCTTTGCCAAATCAGGCAAAACCGCAACATCAGGCAGAGTTTCGCCTCTTTCCCATTTGCTTACTGCTTGGAACGATACACCGAGTCTTTCGCCTAATTCGTTTTGAGTAAGTCCTTTCATTTTTCGCAGCATTGAAATCTGTTCGCCTGCTTTTTCTATGTTCATGGTAAAACCTCCGTGAAAATTTTTTGAAGTACTTCGTTGTTTTTATTATATCACCGATGTGTGTATATTTAAATAACCGGATAATTGAAGCTTTTGTTGAAAAATTCAACCGAATGTTTCTCGGTTTTGGAGTTATTATATAATAAATACCTTATTAAAATCCTTGCATTTAGTTAAATTTGGTTGTTGACATTGAAGAAATTTTTGATATAATAACTTGTGAAGCCCCGTCTTTTTCGGAAAGTTTAAAAGAGATAGCGCATCATAGGCTGAAAGTGCGCTTTAAATGAGTAGTAAGTACGGCAACACTTCCTCGTATAAAAACAAAATATAAAGAGCGGATACCTTTTGGTATCAATACGGGTGGCACCGCGGGTAAATAATAACTCGTCCCGAGAATTGTAATGATTCTCGGGGCGTTTTTGTTTTTATCATCATATATTAATTATGTAATTTCAGCATCGGAGGTATGGAAAATGTATAGAACTCATCGTTGCAATGAAATAAGAGAAGCGCATATCGGTCAGGTTGTTCAGCTTGCAGGCTGGGTAGAGGTTATCCGTGACCACGGCGGCGTTCTTTTTGTTGATTTGCGTGACGAAACAGGCGTGACACAGGTTGTTGTTCACGACGAAAATCTTCTCAAGGGCGTAAGCAAAGAAACTGTTATTTCGGTTTCGGGCGAGGTTACAAAGCGTGATGAAAGCACGGTTAACCCCAAAATCGAAACGGGTCTTGTTGAGCTTGTTGCCGATTCTCTTGAGGTTCTCGGTGTATGCAGCAGAGATTTGCCCTTTGAAATCGGTTCAAATGATACAAACGAGAATATCCGTCTTAAACACAGATTTCTTGATTTGAGAAATTCCGACCTTCATAATAATATTATTCTCCGTTCAAAGGTTATCGGTCATATGCGCCGCCTTATGGAGGAGAGGGGATTCCTTGATATTCAGACTCCCATTCTTACCGCATCATCACCTGAAGGCGCAAGAGACTTCCTTGTTCCCAGCCGTAAGCATCCCGGTAAGTTTTACGCTCTTCCCCAGGCACCGCAGCAGTTTAAGCAGCTTCTTATGGTATCGGGCTTTGATAAATATTATCAGATAGCTCCTTGCTTCAGAGATGAGGACGCCCGTGCTGACCGTTCGCCCGGTGAATTCTATCAGCTCGACTTTGAAATGGCTTTCTCCACCCAGGAGGAGGTTCTCAAGGTGTGCGAAGATGTTGTAAGCAACGTTTTCCGCACTTTCTCGGATAAGAAGATTACCGAAACACCGTTCAGATGCATTCCCTACAGAGAGGCAATGGCAAAATACGGCTCGGATAAACCCGACCTTCGCAACCCTCTTATTATCTGTGACCTCACAGACCTTTTCAAGAGAGTTAAGTTCAAGCCCTTTATGAATAAGCCCGTAAGAGGCATTGTTGCGCCCTGCAAGAACGAAAGATGGTTCTTTGATAAGTCACTCAATTTTGCTACAAAGCAGGCGAAGATGGCAGGTCTTGCACATATCACTCTTCTCAATGCAGAGACCTATGAATTTAAGGATGACCCCATCGTAAAGGTTCTCACAGATGATGAAAAGAGAGAAATCGTTGAGCTTACAGGTGTTAAGGAAGGCGAAACAATCTTCTTTATCTGCGATACAATTTCCGATGTTGCAGATAAGAACGCAGGTGTTATCCGCACATGGCTCGGCAATGAGCTTGACCTTATAAACAAGGATTCGTTTGAATTCTGCTTCGTTGTTGACTTCCCCATGTATGAGCGTGACGAAACAACGGATAAGATTATCTTTACTCATAACCCGTTCTCAATGCCTCAAGGCGGTCTTAAGGCTCTTGAGACAATGGATCCCTGCGAAATTCTTGCTTATCAGTATGACCTTGTATGCAACGGTATTGAGCTTGCATCGGGTGCAGTAAGAAACCACAGCCCCGAAATTATGAGAAAAGCCTTTGAAATTGCAGGCTACAGCGAGGATGAGGTTGAAAAGAGATTCAGCGCACTTTATAACGCATTCCAGTTCGGCGCACCTCCCCATGCAGGTATGGCACCCGGTGTTGACAGAATTGTAATGCTTCTTGCAGATACAGAAACCATCAGAGACGTTATTGCATTCCCCCTTGACGGTACTGCACAGGATCAGATGCTCGGTGCACCCGGCGAGGTTACGGAGCTTCAGCTTTATGAAGCAAATGTCAGCATCAGAGGCAAGGGCAGCGTTGAAACCCTCGGTTCTGAAGGCGGAGATGCATCTGCATTCGCTTCAACCGTTAAGTCATCAAAGGCGGGTGTTGTTTCAACAAAGAGCAAGCTTGATTCTCTTGAATCCGTTAACGAAATCGCTTTCACAGCCGAAGAAAAGAAAGCTATGGAAAAGATTTTCGGCGATATGAAGAAGAGCGAAGAAGCTCTTGGAAAGATTGATACAGAGAATGTTGAGGCGATGATTTACGTTATGCCCATGACCAATGTTCTCCGTGATGATAAACGTGAACAGCCGTTTGAACGCAAGGACCTTCTTGCAGGCGCTCCCCAGAGCACGGAAGACAGCTGGCAGGTTCCCAGACTTGTAAAGTGAGGTGCTGAAAATGAGTTATTATATCAATGAAATAAATAAAGCAGGAAAAATCGCGGTTGACGATACAATTCTCGTTAAAGATGTTCCTGCAACTGCAGGTTCAAAAATGCTTGAAAACTTCAAGCCTCTTTTCAGCGCAGAAGCCGTTGAAAGACTTGAAAAGGCAGGCTATGCAATTTCAGGTAAAACAAATGTCGGCGAATTCGGTCTTGACCTTCTCGGCGAATTCTCAAGCTTTGAAGCAGTAACCGAAAACGGCAATCTTGCAGGTGCTGCAGCATCGCTTGTTGCAAAGGGCGAGATCAAGGCAGCTCTTAACGTTGACCTCAACGGCGCACCCAGACGTGCAGCTGCTGTTTCAGGTGTTGACTTTATAAAGCCTACCTACGGCACAGTTTCGCGCTATGGTATCATCGCTTGTGCTTGCTCGGGAGAGCAGATAGGTGTTACCGCTTCAAATGCCGCAGATATGAAAGAGATTCTTTCGGCTATCGCAGGACATGACGATAAAGACGGCACAAGCCTTCCCGCTGAAAAATATGAATATTCACTTGATGAAAATGTTTCGGCAATGGAAATCTGCATCGTAAAAGAGCTTTATGATGCTGCAAGTGCCGAAGTTAAGGCAAATATCGATGCCTATGCAAAGAAGCTTGAAGCTCTCGGCGCAAAGGTTGAAACCGTTTCTCTTGATATCGTTTCCGATGTTCAAACCGCATGGCAGATTCTTATGTCGGCTGAAACAACAAACAACCTTTCAAGATTTGACGGCGTTAAGTACGGATACAGAACTCCCGAATATAAAAATATCGATGAGCTCTATGTAAAGAGCAGAAGCGAAAGCATGAACTTCCTTACAAAGGCAACAATCATCTACGGTTCGGACGTTCTTTCAAAGGGCAGATACGAAAACTGCTACGATAAGGCACTCCGTATCAGAAGAATTGCTTGTGATAAGACAAGAGAAATTCTCGCATCATACGATGCAATCCTTGCTCCCGCATGCGGAAAGGCAAGCTATCAGTCTTATGATATCCTTGAAGCTTTCGGAAAGGTGTTTGAAGAAAGCCTTTACACGGCAATTCCGAGCATAACAGGTATGCCGGCGGTTGTTACAAAGGGTGTTCAGCTTATCGCCGATTCATATAAAGAGAGCGTTCTTTTAAGTATCGCTCATACCGTTGAAGGAATGGAGGCATAAAAGATGAAATACGAACTTGTTATAGGTCTTGAAACTCATGTTGAGCTTTCAACAGACTCAAAGCTTTTCTGCTCCTGCGGCGGTCATTCAAGCCCCAAAGAGCCCAACGACTGCGTATGCCCTGCCTGCAGCGGTATGCCCGGTATGCTCCCCGTAACAAATAAGCACGCAATTGAGCTTGCCGTTAAAGCAGGATTTATGCTCAACTGCAAAATTAATCAGTATACAACCTTTGATAAAAAGAGCTACTATTATCCCGACCTTCCCTGCGCTTACCAGATAACGCAGTGGTTTCATCCCGTTTGTGTTGAGGGCAGCGTTGATATCGGCGGCAGACAGATCGGCATTAAGCAGATTCATGTTGAAGAAGACGCAGGCAAGCTTGTTCACGATGAAGCAACAAACACTTCATTCGTTGACTATAACCGCACAAGCGTTCCTCTTATAGAAATCGTAAGCAAGCCTGATTTCCGTTCATCGGATGAGGTTATTGCTTACCTTAAGAAGCTTAAATCAAGCCTTCAGTTTGCAGGTATTTCCGAATGTGAAGAAGGCGCAATGAGATGCGACGTTAATATTTCCGTTCGTCCCGAAGGTTCAAACGAACTCGGTGTTCGTTCCGAAATCAAGAACATGAGCTCACTTTCCGAAATCAAGGATGCAATTGAATTTGAGAAGGTTCGTCACGTTGATGCAATTGAGCGCCATACCGAAATGCTCGTTCAGGAAACACGCCGCTGGGATGACGTTAAGAGACGCACATTCCCCATGAGAAACAAGGAAACTGCGGCTGATTACCGTTATTTCCCCGATCCCAACCTCATGCCTATTATCATTGATGATGAATGGCTTGATAAGATAAAGGCAAGCATGCCCGCAACCTCCGAGGAAAAGACAAAATATTATGAGGATATGGGCATTGCAACAAAGGAAGCATCTGTTCTTTCTTCGGACAGAAAGCTCTCCGATATGTTTGATAAGGTTGTTGCAATGGGCAGAAGCCCCAAGGCTGTTGCAGGCTGGATTCTCACAGAGTGTATGGGTCAGATGAAACGTCTTGAACTTGATTCACTTGATATCAGCCCCGAAAAGCTTGCAAGAATTATCGAGCTTGCAGAGAGCGGTGAAATAACCCGTGCGGCAGGCAAGAAGATCCTTTCAGCAGTATTTGAAAACGATGTTGATGTTGATAAATTCTGCGAAGAAAACGGACTCAATGCCAAGGTTGATGAATCTTTCATTTCCGATACGGTTAACCGTGTTATTGCCGAAAATGAAAAGGCAGTTGCAGACTACAAGAGCGGTAAAACAAAGGCTGCACAGGCACTTTTCGGAAGCGTTATGAAGGAACTCAAGGGCACAGGCGACCCCGCAGTTATCAGAACACTTCTTGAAGAAAAACTCAAGAGTCTTTAATAAATGATTATAGGGAACGTCGGAAGGGAGGCACTTCATAAGGAAGTTGCCTCCCTTCAGTTTTTGTAGAAAGTCGGAATGATTGAATTGTAAGGATTATCAATCTGTTACGGAGGTTTACAAAATGAAGACTTTTATTATGGCAACATTGAACCGCAGGAATGCTGTTCGGAATTAAATGTGAATTAAAGAAAAAGTTAAACTCTCTTACAGAAAAAGAAGAATCATTAACTTCAAGGTTAAGCGGTGAAGAAAAAGATTTGTTCGTAGCCTACACAAGTACATATAACGATTTTCTGACCGTCAGTATAGCCGATAGTTTTATTTTAGGTTTTCGGCTTGGGGCAAAGTTTACACACAACACATTTGTTACTGATTGAAAGTAGTTATAGTTATGAATAAATCCTCTCTTGAACAAAACGGCAGCACATACAGAACGGTTGTAGATTACAGAATACCTAATATTAAATTGTCTGCCGAATCAAGCAATCCGCTCGGTATATGGGGACTGAAACGTAAAGATTATCTTATGAAACACAAACGAGTTCAATTTAACATTATGCTTATGAACGGCACGTTGTGGACTCATCTTGCAGAGATTGATGAACAGGCATCTGCTATGTTCTCTCAGCTGGAAGAACAGATGAAAGTTAATGAGGACATAACAGAAAAGCTTAAGGCAGATGGCCAAATGGAGTGGATTGCCCGTATGAATAACATAGAAGAGAGGGCAAGAGAGGATGTTAATCACGAGCTGATTTTCACGGCATAAATACATCTTGAAATTACAATCAGGTGCAACGGGATTTAACTCCTGCTGCACCTGATTTTATCTTTTTATGCTATGTTTTTCTGTGGGGTGTCAGGGGTGAAAACCCCTTAATTGCGGATCTGAATGTACAAATCAACTGCTCGTTAAGACAAATGTCATAAAAATCAGTACCCGTATTCGGGGTAAATGTAATCTTCGCTCCATATGCAATTTTCGGTTGTTATATCTTCGAGAAACATGAAACATGATGTTTCCCAATAACCGAAAGTGCAGTCGGTGAAACGTAGTGTGCAGTTATCGGTTTTTTCAAAGTAACCGAAGCCGTCGGAATCTGTAAGAGTGCAGTTCGTGAATTCAAATGTGCCGTATGCATCAGCAACATTCATCGGACCGTTTGAACAATCTCGGATAGTGCTGTTGCTGACATAAATATTTCCTGTTCCTTTGTTTGCTCCGATTCCGTAAACACCGCAGCCGTAGAGGTCCATTGATTTAAGTTTTATATTTTGACATTCCGAAAAATTCAGAACATTGCCCGAGCAGTCACCTGTTTCGGTGTGTCCCATAGTTATACCTGACAAACCGAAGTCACGGCAGTTTTCAAAATTCAGCACTGCGGCGTATCTTGGCGTGACAACAAGCTCCGTATCTGCGAAATTATCTGTTTCACCCGTAATATACAGGTTTGATACATCGGTTATAATAACCTCTGCGCCGTCAAAACATTCACGAAGCTTAACATAGTCATGTGAATCGTTCCAATTTTCGCTCTGCGTTTCCCAAACTTCAGATATGAAAGAGCTCATATTGTAATAACCCTTTTTAATAACTATATTTGTGTTTGGGGATACGGCATTAAGAAACTCTTCAACCGAACTGACCGAAACAGTCTTCATCGGTATGCCGTTTTCGTTTGCCGAGAAAACAGAATCCGTTTTACCGTCATAAGAAAGAAGAAGATTTTCGGGGTCTGTCGGCACGGCAAAAGTGTTGTTTCCTCTGTAAAGCAGACCCATATCCGTTTTGCTGACCTGCTTGATTTCACCGTTTTTAAGGCTGAATACGCACAGAATCATCTGTCGGTCTTCCGCTTCGCTTTCCTCGCTGAATACATAGAGGAAGCTGTCACCGTCTGCAGTTTTGACATAATACGGATTCAGGTCATAAGCAAACCAGTCCACCTCATAGTTTGAGTTTTCCGAAAATATGCCGAGTGTGTAATAAAATCTGTCGTCATAGTCGTAGCTGCCCGAAACGATAAGCTCTTCCGCTTTGTTATCGCCTGTAATATCAGTAAAAAACGATGATGACAAAGGCAGACTGACAATATATGCATCGGGCACGGCAGTATATTTTTCGTTGAACAAATCAGGATATTCCGCAAAGGTAACGGTTGCAGTCTGTATGCCGAAATTAGTGGGAGCAATATTGCCGGGATTAAAATAAAATGTTATGCCGTTATAGTCAAGTATCCAAGTAATATCTTCTTCTGGTGTGCTTTCAAAATAATCGGGAATAGCTGTTTCACCGTTAAATTCTCCCTGCCACATACGGCTTGTTACTTCTTTTTCAACGGTTGCAGGGAGTTTTGTAATATCCGTCACAACATCGGAAAGAGCAAGCACTTTTCCGCTTTCAGTGTCGTAATTCAGACTGTTGAAAGAACGGAAGCTTTCCGTAGCGTTGTAATCTTCAAGAATACTTACCGCAACGCTGTCTGCACGGCGTACCTGAACATCAAGCGTTGAAACATAGGTTGAAAAAGCTTCGCCGTTGTTCAAAAAATCCTCTTTTGCATCAACAATGAAATTATCTTTTTCTTCTTCCATTGTTCTCTTTCGCATAACAGAGGTTTCAATGAGAGCTTTGGCAAGATGCGGATAATCTTTCTCCGTTGATTTATCAAGGGTAACATCTGTGTATTCGCTTCTTACGAGCATTTCGGGATAATCTTTATACCACTCATAATGAGAGATATATTCTTTGTTGAGTGAAAGAACAGTAATATCTTTATTTGTTTCATTTTCGGCAGTTTGTGTTGTTTCGTTCGGAGCACCCTCCTGCGGAGACTCTTCTCCGCAGGAGGGAAAAGCAACAAAGAAACACAACGTCAATAATATGCCGATAATTCTTTTTAACTTATCCATTATCATCAGAATCCTTTGATGATGAACGCAACAAGTTCTGTTGCAGATTTATCTTCACGTTCATCAGTCATAATTGTTATAATACTGCCGTCATCAAGAACTGTAGAATCACAGAACCACGGATAATTTGTGCTGAACAGGTCGCCATCGGAAATTTCGGCAATAAACGTACCGTTATTATCCCAGAGAAGAACGTCTCTCATATTGCCGTCAAAGGCGATATAGCCGTTTGCAGTCTGAGTAACGAATGTTACACTTCCGAGACCTTCGCCCTCTGCATTACAGAGGGTTTTCTGAAGAACGCCGTCTTTACTGTAAATGAACACCTTGTGTCCGCTGTCATCAGCAGCATTTGCACAGACATAAATATTGTTTTCATCAATGCAGAGCTGCATTATTGTATCTGCTTCTTTGAAAGTTACGGGAGTTGAGGTATAAGTATTTTCGCTGAACGTAACAATCGCACATTCATTTGATGTGAAATAATTAACGCCCCAAGCACCTGACGGATGGATTGCAAGGTTATCAATATCTTCGTAAGTTGCAACTATGCTGCCGCCCTTGATGCAGAGAATGTCGTTCAAACCGCCGCTTATCCAGAGTGTTCCGTCGGAAGTTGCTTCAATTCTCTCATAATCATCTTCAGGAAGGTCTATAACTTGAACAAAGGCAAGCACTGTGCCGTCATAGTGACATTCTCTGAGCTCACCGTCAACAAGAACATACACTCTGTCGCCGATTGCGGCAACGGAATGGTCAAAAGTTTCAAATGTGGTGATGGGTGCCTCAAAGGGAACAAATGTTGATGTAACGGTAAATGTGCCTGCAGCTATGCTTGCATCATCAGCATGGAAGGCTTCGCCTTCCCATTCCCACGGACCGTCAATGTTGTCGATATCCTCAAGATTGAAGGTTATTCCTTGAAGAAGAGCATCTATATGGCTGTCGTTGATATCGGTTGCATCAAATTCGACATAAACGGAGGCGTTTGCTTCTTCAACACGGTTGAAATAAACAAGTGTGTCATCGCCGTCATCATACTTAAGCAGGTCAACACCGCCGATATTTACGGTTTCATAAGCTTTGTTTTCTTTGTATTCATATTGGTTGAATCCGTAATAAACAAGGTCTTCACGGAAATCGTAAGGTTCATCGATTTCAACGCTGATTGTAGCCTCAACTATGTAATATTCTTCGTCTTCGGGGTCGAGAACCTGGAGAACAGCTTTGGAGTATTCTTCTTCATTTTTGAAGTCATCTTCAATGTTTATCCAACCGTCACTGGGATTAACCGTAAAAAACGAGGCTTCAATAACTGAATCCGTATTGTTTGACGGTGCTTTTGTGTTATCGGGTATATCGGGAGTATCATCGCCGCAGGCGGCAAGTGAAAACATCATTACAAGTGCAAGGAGCAATGCAAATATTTTTTTCATATCAAAATCTCCTTTGTTTTAGTTTGGTTATGCCCAAGGGTCTTCCTCAACAGGAACACGGATATCCGCAAGGCATTGAATTTCAACCAGAAACCACTGACCTGTTGAAGGCTTTTTGCGAAGCTTCATCGGTCTCGGATTATCTGCGCCGCCGCTTTTAACATAAAGCGTTGCCCAGTTTTCGTTATCAAAAGAATACGGATTTTCGATTACTGTAATTTTATAGGGCGTATCGGGCTTATAGCTGTTTTCAGGGGTTGCACCCTCAAAATATGAGCGTGCTTTGTAAGGATCGGAGCCGAGATGCTCTTTGATAAACTGCTTTTCAAAGCCGCTGACTTCCGCAGGACCTTTAAGGAAATTTAGCATTTCGACTGTTGCATCGGGGTTATGCTCATAATTGCAAAGCACGGCAAGTGTTAATGCGGTTGTTTTGAAGGCTGAATCAAGGTCTGCCTCGGGCAACGCCTGAAGCTCGGCAACATTGGTCGGCAAAGCGGAAAAACTAAAGGTTTCCGTATGATTTCTGCCTTTGCCGACAGACTGAACGGCGTTATTTACCGCTTTGTTGATACCTTGTGAAACCTCTCTTTTAATTGCGGACTCTGCCTGCCTTTTGAGTGAATCAAAAAATCCCATCGGTATTACCTCCTTATTTCTTCTCTGTCTGCTTCGGTTTTTCGGTGCGGTCGAGATTCTTATAGAGGAAATTATCCGCACTGCCTGTAATATTCATACTGCCGGGTCTGGTATAAACGGTTGCATTTTCCTGCATTTTAACGGATTTGTTCTTTGATGCAATTGAATTGATAATAAGAAAACCGACAAGCAGACCGATAAGAAGCGAAACGGGCAGCCATATAATTGAAACGCCGTCTTTTTCATTTTCTGTTTTCGGATCGTCTGCTTCGCCTGCGTAAACAAACTCGTCATCATTATAAACATATCCGCCCGTATACCCGTTTTCAAGATATTCCATCGCAAGGTCATAGCAGGCATAAATTCCGCCGTAATAGCTCTCGTTCAGATCATAGGCATCCTTCATGCTGTCAACGGCAGCATCAGTCAGATATTCTCCCGCATTTCCCGAGGTAAACACGCAATATGTTTTGTTCCAATCATCGTGAACGATTATTATTCCGTTTTTGTTATCGGTATAATCGCCATAAGTTTCTTCTGCGAATTCATCGGCAGATACATCTCCCGTGCTTTCGGTTATGCAGAAAAGCACGGCAACTCCGTAAGCCGTTTCAAGCTTTTCGGCAAATAAATTGAGTTCTTCAATTTCACTTGAAGAGAGCTTATCCGCATAGTCAATAACATACTCCTGTGTATAAGCCGATGCGGAAATTGCCACCGAAAGACAAATTATAACCGCAACCAAAGCTGCAAAAATCTTTTTAGTCATTTTCCGCACCTCCTTAAAGCAGCTCAATCAGCCACATGAGTCCGTAAATAACGGCTCCTATGCCTGCACCGAGAAGAAGCGAAGCCTTGGTAACGGCTTTTTTATCCGTCGGAATGTTGCCGACGAATTTGCCCGTTTGTCCGTTCATTGCAAAGGTGAACTTTTCGCCGTTCCACGAGGTGTTGAGAAGCCAAACGGGATAAAGAGCATATTTGTAAATACCGTTGGCAATATTCATATTTGCGCCCTGATTTTCAATATCGTCATATCCTTTTACGGTTTCTCTGAACGAATCAATAATGCTCTGTCTGATTCTTTCATTGGCTCTGGGCATACTCTCTTCTGCGGTAACATCGTATTTATCGGCAAGATAGCCTGCCAGATATGCCGTGTTGAAATCAACAGCCTGCGATAAGTCAAAGGGTTCAACGGATTCCATAAGGTCATCGGGCATTTTTGTTGAGCCGTCAACGGGGATATTGTCAAAGCCTATATTGCCGCTTCTGTAAACATCAAAATACGAGGTTTCGGTGTAATTATAGTTTTCATCAGACCATTTCCTGACCTTAGTTGCCTTGTAGTTTGCGTTACCGACGGCATCGCAGGTGAAAAGCCAATGAGGAACATAAACACCCTTAATTTCTTCAAGGCGGTTATCGGCAAGAAATGACTTGGGCACGAATTTCTTTGTTGAAATATGCTTTTTAAGAGCTTCCTTTGCCGCTTTTTTATCAAGTTTAAAGGGAATAACCAAATCAGGCTTCAATGCACCCGAAAACTGTCCTTTCATAACAACCTGATTGCCGCAGTAGGGACAGCTTGTTGCGCCCGTTGTTGAATCGGCAACAATTTCGCCGCCGCAGGAATTGCAGGCATAAACGCTCATTCCGTCTGTTTCGCCCGCAGCCCATTGATTTCCCTGCGAATTCCAGTTAACCTGTTCAACCTGATTTGCAGTATCTTCAGGCATAGCGGTAATATCAAACTCGGTGTCGCAGTAGGGGCATTTCAGCCTTTGTGCAACGGTGTTGAACTCAACCGCACCGCCGCAGTTCGGGCATTTTTGTTCAAGTATTGTTGACAAGGTCAATCATCTCCTTGTTCGTGAATTTCGGTGCTTTCATAAACCATTCCGTCTTTGTCATAAACTGTCATCTTGTTTTTGACGTAATATATCACGCCTGCCGTTAAGGCAACAAGAACGGCAATGATTACAGCTATTGTTGCAGTTTTCATTTTATTGCTCATATAAATCAACCGTTTCTCGGTGTGCCGCAGAATGCGCAGAATCTGCCGCCGTCATTGTTTGCCTGACAAGAAGGACATACCCAGTTTTGAGATATGGGCTGCTGTACGGGAGGCTGATTATACTGATTCTGCTGTGCGTAGGGGTTAGCTTGCTGTTGAGCATATGGATTCTGCTGAACATAGGGATTTGCCTGAGGCTGTCCGTAGGGATTCTGCTGTGCATAAGGATTGGGCTGACCGTAAGCATTTGCGGGAGTGTAACCCTGATTCACAGGCATTGAGTTATTCATGCCCATATTCATTCCCATACCGTTGTTCATAGGCATACCTGCATTTCTGCCGGGCATAAGGTTGTTGATAACATTCTGTGCCATCTGTTGGTAACGGTTATATTCCATTGTGCCCATACCCTCAATGTCGGAATCGTTGAGTCTTACCGTAATTTCATCAAAATATGGGTTGTTGACATTGATGTCAATGTAGAAATTATATGTAAACTTGTATCTCGGCGGATTGTAGCTTACCTCCTCGCCGTCTTTGCCCTGTGTATAAATTTCTTCACGGTCTTCATCAACTCTGAGGTTGCAATTTGTAACGCTTGAAAGCGGAATAACGTCAGGGTTTTCATCGCTCCAGCTTCCGGGATTACGGCTTGAAACAACAAAGCTCTGCTTCATCGGATCAATATAGATTTTGTCATCCTCTCCGAAATTCAGCATCGGTGAAAAACCTGCAAGGATCTGCTTATTTTGCTCTCTGTAAGCAAGCTGCTGCTTGATTTCATCAACAGTCGAGCTTCTTCTGTCGCTGAAAAACGGTGAAAGCTTCTTTGCACAATCCTTGCACATATTGCCGTCTTCAAGTTTTCTGTTGCCTAAAAGTCCGATTTTGTCACCGCAAATGTCACAATATTTCTTATCAAAAAGTCCCATAATAAAAATCTCCTTTTAGTTGTTAAAATGTTTTTTGGTTTAATTATTTTGCATCGCTTTCGTTGAAGATGTCACCGCATTCGGGGCAGAACTTGGGAGGATTGTGGGGGTCTTC
Organism: Clostridia bacterium; assembly: GCA_017466365.1. GTDB lineage: Bacteria > Bacillota > Clostridia > Oscillospirales > Acutalibacteraceae > CAG-177. The sequence continues at coordinate 121,053 of JAFTUG010000012.1, forward strand.
GGGTTTCCAGCCGCATTTGTCGCATTGATAAAGAGGTGCGCCTTCGGGTTTCTTCGCTCCGCACTCGGGGCAGAACTTGCCTTTGTTTACTGCACCGCATGAACAGGTCCAGCCTTCTTCGGCAGGTTTCTTTGCACCGCATTCTGTGCAGAAGTTACCGCTTACCGTTGCACCGCATGCACATTTCCAGCTGCTTACGGGTGCAGATTGCTGCTGTGCCGCCATTTGCTGTTGCTGCTGAACTCCCGCCTGATACATCTGTGCCGCATTGAATCCGCCGTTAGCATTCATTGCCATTCCCATGCCCATAAAACCTGTCATAGCTCCGGCTTCATTTGCTGCTGCAGCTTCCATTGCATTTGCCTGCGCATCTGTCATTCTGCCTGCCATCATAAACGGATTTGAGCCCATTGTTGCGGCATCTTCCATCTGATTGATTTTCTTCATATCATCTTCAGTGAGGGTAATCGGATTCAATGCGATGGATTCAACAGAAATACCTCTGCGGTCTGTCCATTCAACTTTAAGAGCCGCATTCATTGCATTTTTAAGTTCGGTTGTATGAGCGGGAATCTGTGCAGGACGAAGCTCGAGCTCTGTGAGCCTTGCAAATGCAGGCTGAAGAGCAGAGATGAACTCTGTCTTGAGCTGCATATCAATTTCTTCGCGTCTGTACTCGTCGTCAACATTACCAGCAATCTTTGTGTAGAAAAGAATAGGGTCTGTAATCTTGTATGAGTATATACCGTTGCATCTTACCTGAACGGTTCTGCTCATGCCAATACGTTTGTTAACGACCTCGAACATAAACGGATTTGCGGTGCCGAATTTATTATCCATTATTTCCTTCGTGTTGAAATAATAAACTCTCTGGTCTTTGCCTGTGTCTCCGCCGTATGTAAATCTCTTGCCTACAAGCTTGAATGTTTCTTTAATGCTGTCGCCAAGCTTGCCTGAAAAAATTGAAGGCTCTGTTGATGAATCATAGGTGAATTCACCGGGTTCTGCACAAACCTCAACGACCTTTCCCTGCTCTACGATAATCATGCACTGACCGTCTGCAACGGCAATGCCTGAACCGTTGGAGATTATGTTGTCGTTGCCCTTGGTGTTGGAGCTTCTGCCTCCGATTCTCTTTGAACCTTTCACCATCAGCACATCGTTTTCGAGTGAATCACAATAGAAAAATTCCTTCCACTGGTCTGCAAGCACTCCGCCGAGTGCGCCTATTCCTGCTTTAATAAGTCCCATATCATATTTCTCCTTTCGGATTTAAATTTATACTGTGTAATTCTATTGTATTTTCTTTTATATTTAAAAATAAGTAGCCCTGAAGGCTACTTCCTTAAAAACAGGGCTACCTTTAGGGCTACCGTGACAAAAACGGCTTTTAAAATTTGTGCAAAATCACAAAAGCATCGTTGCATACCGTTATTTGACACCATGAACATAATATGATAAAATAATATATAACCAAAATAAAGGAGGGATAATATGTCCACCGTTTACGGCTTAGCAATGGCGGTTTCGCTTCTTATGATCGGCGTTTACTATTATGTTGACCGTAAACACGACAAATGGCTGTTGCTTTTGTTTGTTTTCGTTGCCATTTGTGACTTTGGCTATTTTTTATTATCCCTTTCAAAAACACTTGATGCAGCACTTTGGTCAAACAGAATTGCATATCTCGGCAATGTTTTTCTTCCGTTTTCGCTTCTGATGATGGTAATGACTCTGTCACGGTTTACTTATCCTAAATGGTTACCGAAAGTTCTTGTCGCAGTAAACACAGTTATGCTGTTAATTGCCGCAAGCGGAGGGTGGCTCCCGATATATTACAAAAAAGTTTCACTTGATTTTGTCAACGGATTGCCCGTTCTCATCAAGGAATACGGTCCGCTTCACGCAGTTTACAAGGTGTTTCTTTTTGCTCACTTTGCCGCAATGGTTGCGGTTATTGCATATACCGCAGTCAAAAAAACCGTTGTTTCAAGCAAACACACTGTGTTCCTCGCTTTTGTTGTAATCGGAAACATTGCAATATGGCTTGTTGAAAATATGATTCATTCAAGCTTTGAGTTCCTTTCGATTTCATACATCGTAACTGAAGGAATGATTCTTTTTCTCTATTCGATTTTGCAGGATTACGGGCTTGCCGATACACAAAAAATCTCCGATTCATCCGTAGTGGTTTCACAAAACACAAGTGAAAATGTTGTGCCTTCCGAAACGGTCAAATCATTCAGCGGCGAACAAATAGAGAGTATTCTGAATAACTGGAAAGCCGTTGAAACACTTTCTCAAAGAGAAAAAGAAGTGTTGCGCTTCTTGCTCGAAAACAAAAAACGCAAGGTTATTGCTGATACACTATTCGTAACCGAAAGCACCATCAAAAAACATACTGCGGCAATATACCGCAAGCTCGAAACCGCAAACAGAGCAGAGCTTTTTGAAAAAGCAAAAGAATATTCCGTACAAACTTAATGTAAGGTATTTATTACGAGAACTATATTTTCTTAAAGCTCTCAACAAACAAATGTTCTATGTGGTATTAAATTTGATAATTGAATAATGATGTAATTGATTGCGGATGTGAATCCGCCTAAAGCCTGCGATATGCTAAAAGAAAATTATCGCACTCCTCACCTTTGTTCATACTGTACGTGGCGAATGCTACAGGCGATGCGGGATTAAAAAACAGTATGCCTTTGAGATTATTTTAAATTTCAAAGCCGTTACATAAGTCATCATTTGCAAAAGCGAGAGCAAGGCTCCCGCCGATTTATGCTGCTTGTGTGACGGCTTTTTGTTTTTCTCAAATTTGATTATGAACTGTAAAAAATGCAGAAATCAATTTGGAGAGCATTTGATTTAACACTGTATCGTTTCAAAAATTTCTGTCGGATGAAACTTTCTTTTTTATAGTTGTTCAGCTATGAAAAAGTTAATAAAAAAGCCGCCTTTTGAAAAATATTTTTTTGGAAAGGATGTACGCCAAACGGCGTTCCTTTTTTTATCGATGTTTTTACTACAAAAAGCTTTAAAAATCCGTATAAGTTGTGAGAAATTCCGAATTTAAAAAACAGCGCATAAAAACCTTGAAAATAAAGAAAAAAGGCGTATAATACAACCCGAAATAATTAAAATATTATAATGGAGAATTGTTATGAACATATTTCAGCCGAAATTATTTTCGTCATTTAAAAGCTACAGCAAAAAACAGCTTGTAAATGATCTTGTTGCGGGGGTTATTGTTGCAATTATAGCGCTTCCGCTTTCAATCGCTCTTGCAATTGCATCGGGTGTTTCTCCCGAAAAGGGTATCTATACCGCTATTGTTGCAGGTTTTGTTATTGCATTTCTCGGAGGCAGTAACGTAAACATCTCGGGTCCGACGGCGGCTTTTGCAACAATTGTTGCAGGAATAGTTGCCCAGTTCGGAACAAGCGGTCTTGTTATTGCAACCATAATGGCAGGTCTTATTCTCATTATCATGGGAATTTGCCGCTTCGGTTCACTTATTAAATATATTCCGCACACCATAACAACGGGCTTTACCTCGGGTATCGCTCTTACAATAGTTATCGGTCAGATAAAGGATTTTCTCGGTCTTACCTTTCCCGAAGGCATGCCTACGGTTGAAACTGCGGAAAAGGTTGAGGCAATTGCACATTCAATCGCAACAATCAATTGGCAGGCACTTCTCATGGGCGGAATTGCACTTGCAATTCTTATTGTATGGCCGAAAATCAGCAAGAAAATTCCCGGTTCGCTTATTGCCGTTGTGGTCGGAGTTGTTGTTGTAAAAGTATTTGACATGGATGTAAACACTGTCGGAGATCTTTATACAATTTCACGTGATTTGCCGAAATTTGCGCTTCCGGGGTTTAGCTTTGATACCGTCAAGCAGCTCATTCCCAGCGCATTCACAATTGCAATTCTTGCAGGCATTGAGTCGCTTCTTTCATGTGTTGTTTCTGACGGAATGATTAACGATAAGCATAATTCAAATACCGAGCTTATCGCACAGGGCGTAGGCAACATTTGCTCGGGTCTTTTCGGCGGTATTCCCGCAACGGGTGCAATTGCAAGAACGGCAGCAAATGTTAAAAACGGAGGCAGAACCCCCGTTGCAGGCATTGTTCATGCTGTTGTTTTGCTCCTCGTTCTCGTTGTTCTCATGCCCTATGCAGCATGGATTCCCATGCCCGTTATCGCAGCAATCCTCTTTATGGTTGCTTATAATATGTGCGAGTGGAGACAGTTTGTAAAAATCTGCAAAACCGCACCCAAGAGCGATATTATTGCACTTGTTGTAACCTTTGTTCTGACCGTCGTTTTCGACCTTGTTGTTGCAATTGCGGTTGGCATGATTATTGCGGTTGTTCTCTTTATGAAGAGAATGGCAGATGTTGCAAATATCAGAACATGGACAAAGGGCGGCGAAAATTCTCCCGACAGCGAACGTCTTAAGGAGATTCCCGAGCATACAATGGTTATCGAATTTGAGGGACCCATGTTCTTTGCTTCATCGGAAAAGTTCAATTCGATAACATTTGAAGAAGGTGTAAAAACCGTTATTCTCCGAATGAGAAACGTTCCCGCACTTGATTCAACGGCAATGCGTGCACTCAATGAAATATATTCAACCTGCAAGAAATCAGATTTAAAGCTTATTCTTTCTCATACTAACGAACAGCCTCTTTCGGTTATGAAAAAAGCAGGTTTCTATGATGAACTCGGTGAAGAAAACTTCCTTCCGAATATTGATGAAGCACTTGCTTATGCAGAAAGCATAAATAAATAACAAGAAAACCTATGCGCTGAAAACGCATAGGTTTTTGCTTATTCGGTATAACTTAAATCCGTGCCTATATATCCGACCTCTTTGAAATCCTCAAAATTATGGCGTATAATATAATCAATATAAGAGGCAACCATATGTGCCGTCAGAACATATCCCATGGGATTCATATGACCGCCCATGTAGAATTTTTTTCTGAATTCGGTATCGTAGTCAGGACCGTATTTGAAAAAATCGAGAACGTAAGTATTGTCGAAATATTCAGCCAATTCAAAAAGAGCTTTTCTGTGCAGCTCCGTTTTTTCACGGACACGGTGATTTTCGCTTTCTCTCATCATTGTCATTAAAAAGAATTTTGCTCTCGGCTGAATTTTCTTTAATCTCTGGATAATCTGTGCATAATAACCCATGAAGGTTTTTCCGTTTTGTGTGCAGTCATCGGAATTTATATCGTCGATTGAACCGATTTCCTGTCCCATGTTCTGAATGTCGTTAACACCCAGGGCGATAATGTAGCATTGGCATGCATATTGAGGGTCCCAGAAACGCATGTTATCGGCAAAGCTTTCGCAATATTCCATGGCGGTCATGCCGCCTCTTGAGAAATTATAACAGGTGCTTGAGCAAAGTCTTGCAAGGTTTTGACCCCATGAATATTCAAAATAATCGTGGTAGCCCTTGTTGCCGTCTTTGTCACGGCTTTCAAATTCACCCGAAGAAAGGCTGTCGCCCACAACGCCGATTTTTCTGAAAATTGCGGTATATCCTCCGCTTTCAGGCATCATTTCAAGCGGCTTTTCATCCGTGCTGAATATCATATCATTTAATTTCATTTTAACACCTCTTTGAAGTGGATTTTATCACGGTTTTATGTCACTATCAATAGTTTTTTGCGGATTTCGAGTCTTTTTTATAAAAAATTTATATAAATACTTGTAAATTTTTTGTAAATATGAGATAATAACTATCTATTATTTAACTTCACAGTTAAATTTAAGCAGGAGGTTTTTTATGAGCGAAAAAAGAAGCAGTTTTACCGGAAAAATCGGTTTTGTTCTTGCTGCTGCAGGTTCTGCGGTAGGCTTGGGCAATATCTGGCGTTTCCCTTATCTCGCAGCTAAATACGGCGGAGGAATTTTCCTTCTCGTATATCTTATTCTTGCCGTAACATTCGGCTTTGCGCTTATGTGCGCTGAAATTGCACTCGGCAGAAAAACAGGAAAAAGCGCAATTGAAGCTTTTTCTTCACTTAACAAAAAGTATTCATTTGTCGGTGTTCTTGCATCGGTTATTCCTGCAATGATTCTTCCTTATTATTCCGTAATCGGCGGCTGGGTTACAAAGTATCTCACCGTTTTCACGATGGGAGGAGTTCACGAAGCGGCAGCGGACGGATATTTTGAATCATTTATAGCAAAGCCCTTTGAGCCTATCGGCTGGTTCCTTCTTTTTATCGGTCTTACGGCTCTTGTTGTACTTTTCGGTGTCGAAAAGGGCGTTGAAAAGGTAAGCAAAATAATGATGCCGGTTCTTGTTGTTCTTACTGTTTTTATTGCAGGCTATTCAGTGTTTATGCCTGGTGCAATGGAAGGTGTCAAGTATTATCTTACTCCTGATTTCAGCAAGTTTTCGGCAACTACCGTTCTTTCTGCAATGGGTCAGCTTTTCTATTCGATGTCACTTGCAATGGGTATTATGATTACCTACGGCTCATATATGAAGAAGGATGTAAACCTTGAAAAGTCGGTAAGACAGATTGAAATTTTCGATACGGGTATTGCATTCCTTGCAGGACTTATGATTATTCCCGCCGTTTTCGCTTTCTCGGGCGGTGACGAAACAGCTCTCGGCAAGGGTCCCGGACTTATGTTTATTACTCTTCCCAAGGTTTTTGAAAGCATGAAGGGCGGCACATTTATCGGTGCTCTTTTCTTCCTTCTTGTTCTTTTTGCAGCTCTTACCTCATCGATTTCTCTTATGGAAACCGTTGTTTCAATCGTAAGAGATAAACTTGGTTGGAGCAGGAAGGTAACCTGCATTGCAGTTTTTGTTTTCAGCATTGTTCTCGGTCTGCCTTCATCACTTGGCTTTGGTGTGTGGAGTGGAATTTCTCTTAACGGAATGTCCATTCTTGATATGTTTGACTTTGCAAGCAACAGCATTCTCATGCCTATTGTAGCATTGCTTACCTGCATTTTTGTAGGTTATGTAATCAAGCCCAAATGCCTTATCGAAGAAATTGAGCTTACGGGTGAATTTAAGAGCAAAACTCTCTTTACAATCGTAATCAAATACGTTGCTCCCGTGTGCATTATTCTTATTCTTATTTCTTCGGTTCTCGATACACTCGGCATTATGAAAATTTAACAGAGAGGTGCAAAAATGAAAAAAGTATTATGTTTTCTTTTGTCTGCGTTTATCCTTGTTTCATCCGTTTCCGTTGCTGCAGTTGCAGCTGAAAAAGATGATGCCATGAGTTTTGCGGTAGCTTCCGACCTTCATTATAATGTTCCCGAAGAAGAGCTTACCGTAAGCGGCGAAATTGATGACGAGATCTATTGGTATGCAAACCGCCGTGCCGCAATGGAAAACGAAAGCGGTTGGATTATTGATGAATTCCTCAATCAGTGTGCAGAAAACGATGAGGTTGAATTTGTCCTTATTTCAGGAGATATTGCTGATAACGGCAAGAGCATTCTTCAGGAGCATTATGATATGGCTGCAAAGTTTGCAGCGTTTGAAGAAAAAACAGGCAAGCAGATTTATGTTACTGTTGGTAACCACGATGCAGGCAATAGCGAATGCAAAACAACTCTTGCGGATTTCAAAGTAATTTATCACGATTTCGGTTATGACCAGGCTCTTACCGTTGTTGAAGAAAACTGCTCCTATACCGCAAATCTCGGCGATAAATACAGACTCATTTCTCTTGACAGCACTGACCCTGACAGATCAACAGGCGACGGTATGTCAGCTGAAAAAATAACATGGGTTAAAGAGCAGGCGCAGCAGGCAAAGAAGGATGGCAGACAGCCCATCCTTATGATGCACCATAACCTTCTTGATCATATGCCCGTTCAGAGCATTTTCAGCAAGGATTTCATTGTTAAGTTCCACTTTACAACCGCAGAGCTTTTCGCAAACTGGGGCATAAAGCTCGTATTTACGGGCCATGAGCATTGCAGCGATGCCGCTACATACACAAGCACTCTCGGCAATGTTATTTACGACTTTGCAACAACCTCACTTACAATGTATCCTCTTCAGTACAGATTCTTTACTCTTACCGATGATGAAATCAAGTATGAGGCAAAGACTGTTGATAAGATTGATACCGCTGCTCTTTCCGCAGAGGTTGACGGCTATTCGCAGGAGCAGCTTGATCTTATGAATGCAGGTCTTAACGCATATTCAAAGGGCTTCCTTAAAGCAGGTGTACAGTGGAGACTTACCCGTTCTCTTAAAATGGAGCAGATGGGTATTGAAGAAGATTCAATTTTCTATGACCTTGTAAATACTGCTGTAGGCGGCTTGAGAAAAATTCTTGAAGAGCCTCTTTACGGTGAAGGCGGAATTCAGCAGCTTGCTGCAGAATATAATATTGAAATTCCCGATAGTGAATACAAAACAGGCTGGGATGTTGCTCTTGAGCTCGTAGCAGCCCATTACGGCGGCGAAGAATCCTTCGATTTCAGCACAACAGAGGTAACAATCTTCCTGCGTTTGATTGCTCTTGTTCTTCGTGATGACCTTGCAACTCTTGCCGATGAAGTGTTCTTTGAAGCGGCAAACGAGATTTTCAAGAACTTCGGAACGGATTCATTTGTTACGGATATAACAAAGCTTGCAACAAAGGTTCTCGGCGGAGTAACTCCCGTTGAATATCTTCTTCTTGCAATTGTTTCGCCTCTTGTTTATTCATTTGCTGTTGACCATGACGGCGTTAACGATAACCATGGTACTCTTCCCGGTTACGGAACAGTCGAGGCAGAAACCAATGTTCAGAATATTTTCGATAATATTTATGGTGTTTTCAATGATGCAATGAAATATTTCTCACTCTTCCTTACCGTAATCTATAATATGATTTTCTGATTATATGAGAAGTGATTTGTTGACGAAACGAAGAACAAAGTAAAACTTAATAAATGAAGAAGGCTTGCAAAGGTTAATTCCCTTTGCAAGCCTTTTGATTTAGAATTCAGAAATATGATTTCATGTTTTTTAAGCTCTGTGAAACAACTCTTTGTACACAATGGTTTTTCAAAATAGAATTACCGATTGAGAAATAATTCTGTTAATTCCGAAAAGATTTTTGAAAAATGAAATTATTTTGTAAATAAAGTTTACCTGTGACTGCAGTTCAACAGAATCCGAAACAGAAGCATAGTTTTCTGCTGTTATTTTAACGCTGACCGTGGCATTTCCGTTTTCTACAGACTCAACTCTGCATGATTTTCCGTCATCGGAAGGCGAAAGTTTTACTGCGTTGCTGCTTGAGGTCCATTCGATTTTTGCGTTTTCGGGAACAATGTTTTCGTTAATATGAAGAATGATTGATTCACCGTATTTCATTGATGTGCTTGACGGCTTGCGAAGTATTTCGCGGTCGCTGTGATTTCCGTTGCATTCAAGGTAAATATATTGAGAATAATTTGCATAGTTTCTGACGGTTTCGTTTGATGAGCTTGTGCAGAGGAAAACAGAGTAATTACCGTCCGCAATCCTGAAGCCCTCAATATTTTTAACGGTTGAGGGGATGTGGATATATTCAAGAGAATAGCAGTCTTTTGCAAATTCTGTGCAAAGAGTTTCAACACCTTCGGGGATATTAAGATTTTTGAGACCTTCGCAGCCTGAAAATGCCATTTTGCCAATAAGTTTGAGAGATGAGGGAAGAGAAACTGCGGTTAAAGCGGTACATTCGCTGAAAGCTTCTTCACCTATTTTTTTAAGCTTTGAATTATTGACGAACTTGATTTCGGAAAGAGATGTGCAATTGCTGAATGCAGCGAGTCCGATTTCTTTAACCGAACCGGGAACTGTGAAGCTCTTGAGATTTGTGCAGTATTCAAATGCTGCAAGGGGAATGATTTCAAGCTTACTGTCAGATGAAAAGTTAACCTTTGAAAGCTTTGTGCAATTTGAGAAAGCGCAATTTCCGAAGAATTGAACACTTGCGGGAATTATAATCTCTGCAAGCTCATTGCATTCCTCAAAAGCATAATCCGTAACGGTAACCGTGCCGGGCTTGATTTCATAGCTGCCGCTTATTGTTTTGTTTGCATTATAAAGGTGATTACCTATATAAAGAACGCCGTGGTCATCGCGGTATTTGCTGTCGTTAACATAAGCTGTGTTGGTGAAAGCAGAGCTGTTTATGTATGTTATTCCGTCATGGAGGTTGATGGTTTTAAGATTTTCGCAGTCAAGGAAAACTCTGTCCGGAATTTCGGTTACACCTTCAGGAATGGTAATTTCTTCTAAATTGGTATCAAGGAAGGAAAACTTTCCGAGATATGTGAGGCTTTCAGGAAGAACTGCTTTGCTTAAATTATTGCAGTTGTTGAATGCATAGTCTGCGATGGTTGTAACACCGTCGGGAATTATGATTTCGGTAAGACCGGTGCCGCAGAATGCTGCATAGCCTATTTCTTTAAGGCTGCTGTTTTCAGTTAAAGTGAATTTGTTCAAGAGGCAGCTGTTGAAGGCGTTTTCGCCGATGGTTGTAACACTGTCGGGAATATTTACTTCATTGAGCTCAAAGCATCCCCTGAAGGTTCCTTCTGCAATTTCGGTAAGCCCCTCGGGCAGATTGATTTGAGTGAGTTTTGAATAAGCAAAGGCGTTTTTACCTATGTGATTTACCGTATCGGGAATATTTATTGAACTGATATTTGAGGAAGCATATCTGGGTGCAAAGGCTTCTTCTCCTATTGATTCGAGTCCCTCGGGAAGAATGACTGTTTCAAGCGCTTCACACGCTTTAAATGCATAAGGCTCAATGGATTTTACACTGCCCGGTACTGTAAAGCTTTTTTCTTCCTTGTCTTGGGGATAAGCTATAAGTGCGGTTTTGTCTTTATTATACAAAACGCCGTTTTCACTTAAAAAGTTTGGATTATCGGATGCAACATTTATATTTTTGAATGAATTGTTGATTCCGAATGAAAGACGGCTCATAGTGGTAACGCTTGCGGGAATATTTACGGTTTCAAGTCTGCCGTGAACATTATGAAGAAGGTTAAATGCGTAATCTGCAATTATTTTTGTGCCGTCTTTAACGTCAATCGTGATTTCGTCGGCGTTTGTTCCGCCTCTGTAGTCATCGGCTTTGATAAGGCTGCTTCCGATATACAGAACGTAGTTTTCGTAATTATCCGGGTTGCTGGCATATGCAGTATTTTCAAATGCGTCTTTGCCTATTTGCTTGAGCAAATCGTGGAGTGTTATGCTGTCAAGAGCGGTGCATCCGTTGAAAACGCTTGTGCCGATTTCAAGGACAGTTGAAGGAACTGTGATTTCTTCAAGTGAAGTGCAGTCTGAAAATGTGCCATCGCGAAGCTTTGTAAGCGCAGCGGGAAATTTAAAGCTGTCAAGTGAGGAGCATCCGCTGAAGGCATATTCACCTATTTCCTTTATTCCGTTGTGAAGCTGTATTTCTTTGAGTGAGGAGCAGCCATAAAATGCATGGTCGGGGATTTCTTTGATGCTTGAAGGAATATTAATTCCCTTTAATGATGTGCATAATCTGAAAGCTGAATCACCAAGCTGTGTGACCGATGAAGGAATGTTGATGTTTTCAAGTGAAATGCAAGCAAAAAATGTTTCGCTTTCTATTTGCTCGATTCCGTCAGGAAGAGTGATGCTTTTGAGGGCATTACATCCGTAGAATGCAGAATTGCCTATAGAATGCACGCTTGACGGAATATTAACAGAAACAACATTTTCGCAGCCTGCAAATGCGGCATCTCCTATTTCGGTAATACCGTTTTCGATGGTTATTTTTTTAATTGATTTTTTAAGATACCACCAGGGAGATAGTTCTGTTGAGTAGTAATAGATTGAATTTTCATATTCAAAGTTGTTTGTTTTACCGCTTCCGAAAATCTTGAGTTCTCCGTTTACTGTATCAAATTTCCATTGAACGGTGTCGCCGCAGTAGCCTGTAAGTACTACGCTTTCAGCAGCAACGGCACCTGTGACAGCAGCTGAAACAATAATTAAAGCGGAGAGAAAGAGAGAAATTACTTTTTTAAATGTTTTTTTCATTTTTAAACTTCCTTAAATTTTAAAAAATAATAAAAGACTGTGAAATAATTCTGTTTATTCCGAAAAGATTCTTAAAGAACGAAATAAGTTTATGCAAAAAGTTTACTTGAGACTGCAATTCAACGCAATCCGAAACACAGGCACCGTTTTCAGCTGTGATCTTAACACTTACGGTTGCACTTCCGTTTTCGACGGATTCAACCTTGCAGGATTTTCCGTCGGCGGAGGGAGAAAGCTTTACGGCGCTGCTGTTTGAAGTCCATTCAATTTCGGCGTTTTCGGGGACTATATTTTCGTTTAAATGAAGTATTATAATTTCGCCGTATTTCATCGATGTTGTTGAGGGCTTGCAAAGTATCTCATAGTTGCTGTGGTTTCCGTTGCATTCATGGAAAATATATCCTGAAGCATCCGCATACTTCTTTGCAAATGAATTTGATGAGTCCGAACAGATGATGGTGTTGTCATAAACAACATCAATACCTATTCTTTTTACACTTGAGGGAATGTGAATGTATTTCATTGTTTCGCAGCCGAGGGTGAGGTTGTTGCCGATGGTTTCAAGTCCTTCGGGAAGAATGAGTCCCGAAATGTTCTTACACATTTCAAATGCCTGATAATCGATTTCTTTCAATGAAGAGGGGAATGTGATTTGAGTTAATCCGTAACAATACAGGAATGCACAGACTCCGATTCTTTTAAGCTTTGTGCATTTGCTCAAATCAAGATTTTTAATGCTTTCACACTGATAAAAAGCAAAATCGCCGATTTCGCTGATCTCCGTAGGGATGTTGATGCTTGAAAGCTTGCTGCAACCGTAGAAAGCTCCTTCTGAAATTGCTTCGATTTTGCTGCCTGAAGCAATGTTTATTTTTTGGAGTTTTCGGCAATTTGCAAAAGCACTTTGATTTACGGCAACAACGCTGTCAGGAATTGTTACCTCTGTAAGCTCCTGACATTGCTTGAAAGCTCCGGCTGTAACTGAAACCGTACCGGGTCTGATTTCATATTTACCGGAAAGCGTTTCGGGTGCTTTGAAAAGGTGGTTATTGATGTAAACAACACCGTATTCGTCACGGCAGTTTTCGCTGTTTAAATAAGTGCTGAAATCAAAAGCGTTAGGTTCAATGTGAATTGCACTGTCTGCAATGTTTATGCTGTTGAGGCCTTTACAAGCATCAAAGGCTCTTTTTTCTATGTTTACTATACCGTTCGGAATTGTAACTTCAGTCAATCCCGTATTGAAGAAGGTAAACTCTTTTACGGCTGTTAAAGAATCCGGAATATTTATGTTTGTCAGAGATGAGCAATAGATAAATGCTTCATTTCCGATGTACGATACACTGTCAGGCAGATTTATTGATTTGAGTGATGAACAGCTGTCAAATGCATTTTCTTCAATTTCTTTAAGGGAACTGTTTTCGGCTATTGTAACGGTTTCCAAGCCACTGTGGGAAAATGCTGCGGCATCGATTTTTGTTATACTGCCCGGAATATATACCGACTTAAGACTCGGGCAGCTGGAGAATGCGGAGCTTTCAATTTCCTTAAGTCCTTCGGGAAGAACAACTGAAGATAAATTGGATTGAGTGAATGCTGCAGCACCGATTTCGGTTATTGTATTCGGAAAATTAATGGTTTTAATACCGATTGAAGGATAGTAATTCATTTGGAATGCATACTCACCGATTTTTAAAAGTCCGTCGGGAAGAACCACAGATTCAAGATATTTGCATGAATTAAAGGCATAAGGAGCAATTTCTTTTACGGTATCGGGAACCGTGAATTCAGGTTCGGGTTTTCCTGCGGGGTATGCAACAAGTACTGTTTTATCCTTGTTATAAACAACACCGCTTTCATCGCTGGAATAACAGGTGTTGGCTTCGTCAACAAATATTCTTTGGATAAGATATGAGTGAGACAATGCATTGCGGTTAAAGACGGTTACGCTTGCGGGAATATGCAATTCATTAATTGTTCTGGCAAAGTCACTTGAACCGACAAAGGCGTTGTCGGCGATTACTTTTATACCGTCTTCGATATGTACTATTGAATTATCATTGCCGGCATATGAAAATCTGAGCAGATAATCGCCGTAACGGAACGTGTTGTCTTTAACATAAGTTTTGTCATTGAAAAATGCCGTATTTTTAAATGCGGTGGCATCGATTGATTTGATGCCTTCGGGAAGGGTTATGTCTGAAAGAGATGTGCATTTTTCAAAAACGAATTCACCGATTGTATGCACTCCTTCGGGAATATCAATGCTTTCAAGTGAAGTACAGCCGTAAAATGCTCTTTTTTCAAGAGTTTTAAGAGTTGACGGAAGAACAAGCATTTTCAATGCGGTGCATTCATCAAAAGCATACTTGCCAATAATTTCCGTGCCCGATGACATGGTTATGCTTTCGAGTCCGGAACAGTTTTCAAATGCCGATTCACCCAATGTTTTAACACTACCGGGAATGCTTATGCTTTTGAGTGAAGTGCAGCTGTTGAATGCACTGTAACCGATTTCGGTTACGGAAGAAGGAATCGAAACGGAAGCGAGAGATGTACAGTCCGCAAACGCCTGTCTGTCGATTACTTCAACTCCTTGAGCAATTTCAATATTTTCAAGCTTTTCGCAGCCGTAAAATGCTGCAGAGCCAATAACCTTTACACTTGAAGGGATTGCGGCTTCTGTTACATAGCATTCATAGAAAGCCATATTACCTATTTTTGTAACGCCCTCTCCGACAGTAATGGTATCAATAAGATAACCAACCGAATTCCAGGGGTAAAAATAATCGTACATTTCTCCGCTTCCGAAAATCTTGAGATGACCGTCGGTTTCGTTCAATTCCCAACGGACATCGTTTCCGCAAAGACCTTTACGGATTTCATTTTCCGATGCGGATGCCCACAGCCCTGATACAGCAGTGGCAATAATCGCTGCGGAAATAATGAGAGAAATGATTTTTTTGAGAGTTTTTTTCATTTTTTCAACCTTCCTTTTTATGTTCTTAACTATAAGACGATTGAGAGTGTGTAATGGTTTGCAAAATTTTAAAAAATTGTTAAAAATATTTTACAATTTTTATATATAGCGGTCAATAACTTATTTAGAGAATCTATTGTTTACACTTTGTTTTTATTTTTATAACTATTTATCCCTTTATTTGTGTTGACGATTTGATTATAATATTATATAATAATATGCTAAAGTAGTATAATTATAACTAGAAGTCAGCAAAAACCCAGAAGGAGATAAATATGACCAGAGACGAAAAAATAAGAATAATGCCTGCGGTAGCACTGCGCGGACTTGTTGTTTTCCCTGACATGTTCATTCATTTCGATGTCGGCAGGGAAAAATCAATTAATGCACTTCGCAAGGCAATGGATACAGATCAGGAAATTTTTCTTGTTACACAGAAGGATATTTCCGTTGATGACCCTGATTACGGTGAGCTTTATGAAATAGGTGTTGTTGCAAGCGTAAAGCAGGTTTTAAAGCTTCCCGGAAAAAGCGGCAACGTCAGAGTGGCTGTTGAGGGTCTTTACAGAGCAAGGCTTGTTGAGGGCGTCGGTGCAGGAAAGAATTATCTTAAAGCAATGATTTTCCCCATTGAGGAGCAGGCTGTCAAAACCGAGGATATCGAATATGCAAAGGCTCTTGTGCGCCATACAAAGGATATTTTTGCCGATTATTCGGACTGCGCACCACAGATGCCTGCCGACCTTATGACGGGCGTTATGCAGAAAACAGAGCCCGGAGAGCTTGCCGATTATATTGCGGGGAATATAATGCTTGAATATGAGGACAGACAGACTGTTCTTTCAACAATCAATCCCGTAAGACGTCTTGAAGAAATGTGTGTTCTTCTTGCAAGTGAGAGCAATCTGCTTTCGCTTGAAGCGGATATAAATGACAGGGTTCAGGAGCAGATAGATAAAAACCAGCGTGAATATTATCTGCGTGAGCAGATGAAGATAATTTCCGAAGAACTCGGCGGCGGTGCTTCTCACGAGGAGGAATTAAGCTCCTTCAGAGAAGCGATATTCAATCTCAAAGCTTCCGATGAGGTTAAGGAAAAGCTTTTCAAGGAGTGCGACAGACTTGAAAAATATTCTTCTCATTCACCCGAGGCAGCTGTAAGCAGAAATTATATCGAAACCTGCATTTCTCTTCCGTGGGATAATATGAAGGAAGAGAATACGGATATATCAAAATCTCGAAAAATTCTTGAAAATGACCATTACGGTCTCGAAAAAATCAAAAAAAGAATTCTCGAATATCTTTCGGTGAGAGTTCTTGCTCCCGATATCAGGGGTCAGATTATCTGTCTTGTAGGTCCTCCGGGAGTCGGAAAAACCTCGATTGCACGTTCAATTGCAAGTGCAACGGGCAGAGATTATGTGAGAATTTCGCTCGGCGGCGTGAAAGACGAGGCGGAAATCAGAGGACACAGAAAAACATATATCGGTTCAATGCCCGGTAGAATTATCAACGCCATGCAGCAGGCAGGTTCAAGTAACCCCCTTATGCTTCTTGATGAGGTTGATAAGCTTTCGTCGGATTATAAAGGCGACCCGACATCGGCACTTCTTGAGGTTCTTGATCCTGAACAGAATTCAACCTTCAGAGACCACTATATTGAGCTTCCGTTTGATTTGAGCAGGGTTATGTTTATCACAACGGCAAATGTTGAGGCAAACATTCCCGATCCTCTCCGTGACAGAATGGAAATAATTGAGCTTGGAAGCTATACGAGCGAGGAAAAATTTCAGATTGCCAAAAAGCACCTTGTTCCAAAGCAGATTAAGCGCCACGGTTTGACGGCAAGCAAAATGAAAATTACGGATAAAGCATTGAGGCTTGTGATAGAAGGCTATACCCGTGAGGCGGGTGTAAGAGCGCTTGAACAGAAAATTGCCGCGATTTGCAGAAAGGCTGCAATGGAATTCGTTGAAAACGGAGCAGAGAAAATTTCCGTAAAGCCTGAAGATATTGAAGAATTTCTCGGTACACGCAGATATAAAGCCGATACGATGATAAAAGAAAATGAGGTCGGTGTAGTAAACGGTCTTGCGTGGACAAGCGTCGGCGGCGATATGCTTGAAATTGAAACTGCTGTGCTTAAGGGCAGCGGCAAGCTTGAGCTTACAGGCTCTCTCGGCGATGTTATGCAGGAAAGCGCAAAGGCAGCGGTGAGCTTTATTCGCTCAAAATCGGATGAGCTTCCCGTAAACGTCAATTTTTATAAAGAAAACGATATTCACATTCATGTTCCCGAGGGAGCAACTCCCAAAGACGGACCTTCCGCAGGCGTAACGATTGCAACATCGCTTGTATCTGCGCTTACGGGTATAAAGGTTCGTAAGGATGTTGCAATGACTGGTGAAATTACCCTTCGGGGCAGAGTGCTTCCCATAGGCGGACTTAAGGAAAAGTCAATGGCGGCTTACAGAGCAGGCATCAAAACCGTTGTAGTTCCTTATGATAACATTTCCGATTTGGATGAGGTCGATGAAAAGGTAAAGGAAAAAATAACCTTCAAGCCTGTCAAAACAGTTGAGGAAGCATGGGAAATCGCTCTCGAGAAGGAAGAGAAAGCAAAGGATAAGGCGGTAAAACCCGTTGAGGTTGCAAAGTCATCCCGTGCATCAATAACACAGTAAGAAAAGGGTTAGATATGAGATTTGATAAAACAGAATTTGCGGCTGCTTACGGAACATCAAAACAGCTTCCGCCGTCCAAAGAAGCGGAAATAGTTTTTTCGGGTCGTTCCAATGTCGGTAAATCATCACTTATAAATAAGCTTTTTAACAGAAAAAATCTTGCAAGAGTCAGCTCCGTTCCCGGTAAAACAATAACAGTCAACTTTTTTAAAGGTGACGGCGTTTATTTTGTTGACCTTCCCGGTTACGGCTATGCAAAGCGTGAGCAGGCTGAAAAAAAGAGATGGGCAGAGCTTATGGAGGGCTATTTTCAGTCAGGAAGAAACATTGCCCTCGTAATTCAGCTTATAGATATGCGCCATGCACCGTCTGCCGATGATATGATAATGCTTAATTTTCTTAAAGAAACGGGCATTCCGTTTGCAATCGCTCTAACAAAATGCGATAAGCTCAACAAAACGGAAACGGAAAAGAGAAGAGAGGCACTTAAAACCGAGCTTGCCGATTATTCCGACATTAAGCAGATAGAATTTTCGGCAATAAAAGGCACGGGTGTTGAAGAAATGAAGGCGGCAATAGAAGCGGCACTTTAACAGGAGGATATTAAAATGTATGTTTCGGATTGCATCTCGGTCAACGGCAGGGGAAATTTGACTGTCGGCGGCTGTGATACCGTTGAAATAGCAAAAGAATTCGGAACTCCTGCTTATGTTTTTGATGAAAATGAAATAAGAAAGAACATAAGGGAATTCAGAAAATCAATAGATGAAAACTACGGCGGCAAGGGTCTTGTTCATTATGCAAGCAAGGCTTTCAGCTGCAAGGAAATATATCGTATATGTGCTTCGGAAAAAATCGGTATTGATGTTGTTTCGGGCGGAGAGCTTTATACAGCGCTTTCTGTAGGCTTTCCGGCTGAAAAAATTGATTTTCACGGCAATAACAAAACCTATGAAGAGCTTGAAACTGCGGTTGAAAACAATATAGGCAGAATTATTGTCGATAATATAACCGAGCTTGAAACTCTCAACTCTATTGCCGCAAAGCACGGTAAAACAGCGGGAATTATGTTCAGAATAAAACCGGGTATTGATGCACATACCCATGATTTTGTAAAAACCGGACAGATTGATTCAAAGTTCGGTTTTGCACTTGAAACGGGCGAAGCAATGGAGGCTGTTAAAATAGCACTTGAGATGTCAAACATCAAGTTGTGCGGGCTTCATTGCCATATCGGCTCCCAGATTTTTGATATCGACCCGTTTGAGCTTGCCGCAAAGGTAATGTTGGAGCTTTTTGCCGATGTTAAGTCGCAGACAGGTATTGAACTTGAAGAACTCAATCTCGGCGGAGGATTCGGTATCAAATATCTTGAAAGTGATAATCCAAAGCCTTTCGGTGAATATATGAAGGCTGTTTCAAAAACGGTTCATGGGTATTGTGAAAAGCTCGGACTTAAGGTTCCGTTTATTCATATTGAGCCGGGCAGGTCAATAGTCGGCGCGGCGGGAATTACTCTTTATACTGTTGGTGCAGTAAAAGAAATCCCCGATATCCGCACTTATGTTTCCGTTGACGGCGGAATGGCGGATAATCCGAGATACGCACTTTATAAATCGGATTACGAAGTCGTTTGCGCAAACAAGGCAACGGAAGAAAGAACCGAAACAGTTACCGTTGCAGGCAAGTGCTGCGAAAGCGGTGATCTTATTCAGGAGAATACAAAGCTTCAGAGTGTTGAGGCAGGAGATATTCTTGCTGTTCTTTCAACCGGTGCATATAATTACTCCATGGCTTCTAATTACAACAGAATTCCCAAGCCTCCCGTTATTATGGTAAAGGACGGAGAAGCGAGAATTATTGTTAAAAGAGAAACTTATGAGCATGTTTCGGAATGTGACATTTAAATTAAGGAATAATAATTAAAACAATTTAAGGAAGTGACGCAATGCCTCAAGTCAGAATTTTAGCAGATCAGGTGAGATTGGTTGCTGTCGAAACGGACAGCTTCAAAACGGGCAGAATTTCTGTTTCCGCAGCGTTGCCTATGGATGAAAAAATGGCGGCAAACTCACTGCTTATATATCTTCTTAAGCGTTCATGCAAGGAATATCCCGATTTTTCGCTTCTTAACGGAAAGCTGGATGAGCTTTACGGAGCAAGTCTTTCCGCAAGCATAACAAAAATCGGTGAATCGCAGGTGCTTTCTCTTTCGCTCACCTGCCTTGATGACCGTTTTGCTCTGACCGATGAGAGCATTGCACAGCAGTGTGCCGAGCTTCTTGCAGGCATGGTTTTCAGCCCTAACTGCAAAAACGGAAGCTTTGGTGCGGATAATCTTACCGCAGAAAAAAGGCTTCTTATCCAGCGCATAGAAGAGGAGCTTAACGATAAACGCACCTATGCTTTTAATAAGTGCATAGAATATATGTGTGCAAATGAAGCTTTTGGCAAGGATAAATACGGTTCGATTGAAGAAATACAGAATGTAAAAATGGCCGATGTTTATGCCGCGTGGAAAAATATGCTTTCAACTGCCGTTTTTCAGATTACCGTGGTAGGCAGTGCGGTTGATAAGGTTGCAGAAATTTTTACCAAAAAATTTGCTAAAATCGAACGCAATCCCGTAAAGCCCGAAACGGTGTTTGTCCAGAAAGGCAGACATTTTAACAGATATGAAGAAACCTATCCCGTTAATCAGGGAAAGCTTGTTATCGGCTTCAGAGCGGGCATGCAGAGCAGCAGAGATAATATTCATGCTATGACCGTTATGAATGATATTTTCGGTATGGGCACATATTCAAAGCTCTTTATGAATGTTCGTGAAAAGTTGAGCCTTGCCTATTATTGTTGGTCAAGGCTTGTTGCAAGCAAGGGAATCGTTCTTGTTGAGGGCGGTATTGATACCGATAAGGAAAAGAAGGTTTCTGCAGAAATATTAAGCCAGCTTTCCGATTTGAGAAACGGAAAAACAGATCCCGAAGTGCTTGACTCCTCAAAACGCTCGCTTAAAGAAAGATATACCTTCACAACACCCGAGGGCATTTGTGCATGGTATGCTTCACAGGTGCTTGAAGAAGAAATAATTACCCCGGAAAACGTAATCGAAGGCGTTGAAGGAGTTACAATGGAGCAGGTTTGCGACGCCGCAAAGAAGCTCTCGATAGATACAATATTCATGCTCAAGGCGCAGGAGGAGGCAGAAAATGAAGATTAAGCAGCTTACAAACGAAAAGCTCGGTGAAACCGTATTCTGCGCAGAGCATCCGTCAGGTCTTGAAATAAGAGTTATGCCGAAAAAAGGCTATACATCCGCATATGCCGTTTTTGGAGTAAAATACGGCTCGATTGATACAGCAGTACAGAATGATGCCGGAGAATTCGAGACCATTCCCGAGGGCACGGCTCATTTCCTTGAGCATAAGCTGTTTGAAAGCGAAGATTTGAATGCTTTTGAACGCTTTGCAAAAACAGGAGCAAGCGCAAATGCATATACAAGCTTTGAAAAAACCGCTTATCTTTTCAAAGGCTCGGAGAATATAGGCGAGTCTCTCGAAATTCTTCTGGATTTTGTTCAAAACCCCTATTTTACACAGCAGACCGTTGAAAAAGAGCAGGGGATTATCGGTCAGGAAATCAGAATGTATCAGGATTTACCCGACTGGCAGGTTATGTTCAACCTTCTCAAAGCACTCTATGCATCCCATCCCGTAAGAATAGATATTGCAGGTACGCAAGAGTCAATTGCAGAAATTGACGCAGATTTGCTTTACAGACTTTATAAGAATTTCTATAATCCCGCAAACATGGTTCTCTGTGTTGTAGGTGCAATTGAGCCGCAGGAGGTTTTTGACATCGTTGACAGATGCATCAAAACCGCTGACGGCAAGAAGATTGAAAGAAAGTTTGAAAAGGAAAGCGCAAGGCCCGTAAGAGACTATATTGAAGAAAAGCTTTCTGTTGCATGCAAGCAGTTTCTTCTCGGCTACAAGGAAGATATTTCCGAGCCTCTTCTCTCACTTGAAGATGAGCTTGCATCGCAGATTATGCTTGAAGCAATAGCAGGTAAATCTTCGCCTCTTTTCAAGAAGCTTCTTGACGAAGAGCTGATTGACCTCGGCTTCGGAACGGAGCTTTTCAATGGCTTCGGATTTTCCTGCGTAATGATGGGCGGAACAAGTGCCGACCCCGAAAAAACAGCTTCTGTTCTTCGTGAAGAAATCAAGAGAATGCAGAAGGAGGGCATTGACCCTGCCGCATTTGAAAGAGCAAAGCGCAAGATTTACGGAAGAATGGTTATGGGCTATAACGATATTGATGATACCGCAAATCTTATGATGAATCTTCATTTTAACGGATATGAGCCTTTTGCGGAGCTTGAAGCCTGCAAGAATATAACCCTTGAAAAAGCGCAGGAAAGACTTGATGCACTCAAAGAAAATGCTTCTGCACTTTCGGTAATCAGTCCGATTGAATAAAATCGGAAACGGAGGAATAATAAATGTCTGATTATACGGTTGTATATTTCAAAGGAATTGAAAGAGGCTTCAGTGTACCGAGCGTGCTTGCTGATTTTTCAATTTTCGGAATAGATGTTGAAATTAAATTTTACGGTGCAATCATTGCATTCGGATTTATGCTTGCCGTTCTTTTCGGCGGCAGAATGGCTTATAAATGGAAAATGAGCCTTGATAAAATGGTGGATGTTCTTATCTACGGAACTCTTGCCGGAATTATCGGCGCAAGGCTTTATTATGTTTTTTCAAAGTGGGATTACTACGGTGAAAATCTTATTGAAATTCCGCAGATATGGAACGGCGGTCTTGCAATTTACGGCGGAATAATCGGCGGCGTGCTTGCCGCATTCGTCGTATGCAAGGTAAGAAAAATGAATTTCTGGAATCTGTTTGATATTGCATCCATGAGCCTTCTCATAGGTCAGGGTATCGGCAGATGGGGCAATTACACAAACCAGGAAGCATTCGGAATTAATACCGAAATGCCCTGGGGCATGTGGAGTGAAAAAATTGCCGCAGATATAATCAGAAATCAGGAATTGCATGCGGAAAAAGGTTTCTTTGTTGACCCCGAAAAATTTGTTCATCCAACCTTTCTTTATGAATCAATATGGTGCCTTCTCGGCGTTCTTGTTCTCTATATAATCTGCTGCAAGGCAAGAAAATTCAGCGGTCAGATTGCTCTCTGCTACGGCATATGGTACGGTGTTGAGAGAATGGTGGTTGAAGGCTTGAGAACAGACAGTCTTTATATCGCAGGCACAACCATCCGTGTTTCGCAGGCACTTTCAGCCGCAATTGCAGTTGTTTGCGCAGTTCTTCTTGTTGTTCTTTTAATTAAATTCACAAAGAATCCAAAGCCCATTGACGGTGTTGACTTTTTCCTTGAAGAGGAGCTTAAAAAGCAAGCCGAAGCTGCAAAGGAAGAGGTAAAGCAGACCGAAGAACAGCCCGAAACAACCGAACAGCCCATAGAAAAAGAATGTAATTAATATTTTATTAGGAAAGGAATGAGTCCGATGGCAAAGATTTTTGACGGAAAAGCCGTCAGAGAATATAATCTCGACAAAATCGCACAGCAGGTTGCCGTGCTCAAAGAAAAGGGTGTTTTGCCTACTCTTGCCGTCATAATAGTCGGTTCAGACCCTGCAAGCCGAATTTATGTGAATAATAAAAAGGCGGCATGTGAAAGAACGGGAATGCGTTCTCTTGAATATGCTCTTCCTGAAGAAACAACCACAGAGGAATTGCTTGAGCTTATTGATAAACTCAATTCCGATAAAGAGGTTAACGGCATACTTTGCCAGCTTCCCGTGCCCAAGCACATAGATAAAAATGCCGTGCTTGAAAGAATACTTCCCGAAAAGGATGTTGACTGCTTCCATCCCGAAAATGTTGGCAGACTTTCAATCGGCAACGGTGAGCTTGTACCTTGCACACCCATGGGCATGGTAAAGCTTCTCGAATATGAAAACATAGACCCGACGGGCAAGCATTGCGTCATTATAGGCAGAAGCGATATTGTAGGCAAGCCCATGGCAATGCTCATGCTTGCAAGAAATGCAACCGTTTCAATCTGTCACTCAAAAACCGTTGACCTTTCCGAAATAACAAAGCAGGCAGATATTCTTGTTGCTGCAGTCGGTATTGCAAAATTTGTAAAAGCCGATATGGTTAAAGAGGGTGCAATCGTTCTTGATGTCGGTATGGACAGAGATGAAAACGGCAAGCTTTGCGGCGATGTCGACTTTGATGAAGTGAAAGAAAAAGCTTCATTTATAACTCCTGTTCCGGGCGGAGTTGGTCCCATGACCATTGCAATGCTTATGAGAAATACTCTTACCGCAGCAGATATTCAAAACAGATAAGGAGAAAAAAATATGCAAAAGAAACTCTACAGAAGCAGAACGGACAGAAAGCTTTTCGGCGTAATCGGCGGAATAGCAAAGTATTTTAATGTAGATGCAACCATTTTAAGAATAATCTATGTTCTTCTTTCCATTTTCGTAATCGGCTGTCCGATTATTATTTATCTTATTGTGGCTCTTGTTATTCCCGAAGAACCCGAAAACACCGAATATCAGCAGGTGAATTATGAGCCTGTTGATAAAAACTGAAATTCTTGAAAAATATTAAAAAAAGATTTGACAACACTTGATTGTTGTGCTATAATCTTTCATGCCGCATATTCGGGGCGGGTGAGCTATGCCCAAAAATGGATTTATCCATGCCTCCGGTAACCCACTTATAAGAGTTACAAGAATAGCGAGTCTATAAGAAAAGGAATGAATTCCGATGTACGCAATTATTGAAACAGGCGGCAAGCAGTACAAGGTTGAAGCCGGCGATGTTATCTACATCGAAAAGCTTGGCGCAGAAGAAGCAAGCGAGTACACCTTTGATAAGGTTATCGCTGTCGGAACCGATGACGGTATCACCGTTGGCGCTCCCTATGTTGCAGGAGCAAGCGTTTCCGCAAAGATTGTCAAGAACGGTAAGGCAAAGAAGATCACCGTTATGACCTACAAGCCCAAGAAGAACTCCAAGAGAAAGATGGGCCACAGACAGCCTTACACTAAGGTTGAAATCTCTGCTATCAACGCATAAGTGCTTTCCCTATGATAAGGGTTAAGTTCTTTGTCGGTAACAGACAGCTTAAGGGCTTTGAAATCAGAGGGCATGCGGATTTTGCCGATATCGGTGAAGATATAGTCTGCGCTTCGGTTTCCTCGGCGGCATATATGGCAGCCAACACGGTGACTGAAATCATCGGAGCAAATGCCGATGCAAATGCAGAAAATGGTGCAATGTCATTGAAGATTTATGAGCCTTGCGAAAGAACCGAAACGGTTCTCAAGGGACTGGAGCTTCATTTAACGGAGCTTTCAAAACAGTATCCCGACAACATCAAAATAATCTACGGAGGTGTAAAGAATGCTTAAGATAAACATTCAGCTTTTCGCTCATAAGAAAGGTATGGGTTCAACCCGTAACGGCCGTGACTCCGAATCAAAGAGACTCGGCGCAAAGAGAGCTGACGGTCAGTTCGTTCTTGCAGGTAACATCCTTGTAAGACAGAGAGGTACTCACATCCATCCCGGCAACAACGTTGGTAAGGGTTCAGACGATACTCTCTTTGCACTTATTGACGGTACAGTTAAGTTCGAGCGTATGGGCAAGGACCGCAAGAAGGTCAGCGTTTACGCAGTTGAGCAGTAATTTACAGTAAAAATCAAGGACACAGTCACAACCGACTGTGTCCTTTTTATAATTCTCTTAATAATTTGTTTATTTTCTTAAGAAACCCTTTTTTCATCTTAATAATTTGATGCGTTGATTATTAATTTTTTTGGCGGTATAATACAGACATAACAAAAACATAAATCGAAGAAGCGAGGAGAAAAAACATGAAAAATACATTCAAAAAAATTGCGGCAATCCTTACAGTAGCATCAACACTTTTCACTTGCGCATGCGGTGCAAAGACTGAACCTGAAACAACAATTGCACCTGTCAAAGAATCGCTTTCTACCGAAATCAGAAATACTTATCTCGGTGTTATCAGAGATTATGAAGAAAAATACGGTGTTTACACCGAAACAACCGATGAATACGATACAAAAGGTTACAGAGGAGTTTATTTTTGTGAGCTTTTTGACTGGAATACCGACGGCGTTCCTGAACTTATGATTGGTTATACGGAAGAGTTTTCGATCTGGTATAATATCGAATATATGGCAATTTACAGCTTTGAAAATGGTGAAGCAAAACAGCTTTTTGATGAGAAATATAATCTTATGCACTTGTCTCTTGACGGTTCACAGAGCGTTACATTTGCAAAAGGAGAAGATGGCCTTGTGCGATTGGTTATTGCAAATGATGAAGCGGAAGAATGGAATACCAGCGGCGTAGATTATGTTTCATATTCAAATAACATAATTGAAAGAACATCGCTCAATGCTTACGGTTTTTCCGATGAAGAAACTGATGACGGAGAATGTTTTGAGAGATATACAATCGACGGAGAAGAAGTTTCTTTCGCTGTATATGATGCAAAAGAAAAGGGACTCGGCGAAAACTTCTATGTTCCGTTTGTAAATCATATGCCTTATGATAATCTTGTTAAATTCCTTTCTGGAGAAACAGAAAACTATACCAATGAATTCTTTTCAAGCGAGGATTACGAAGACACAAAACACGCCGATTGGGTTTATGAAACAGCATTTGGTTACAAAATGACATTTTGATAAAACAATCCGCCCTGCATCGCAGAGCGGATTGTTTTTATTATTTACTTCGTGGATACTTATCAGGTACGTCTGTTAATCCAAGGATGTAATCAGTGGATGTGTCAAAGTAAATTGCAAGTTTTATCAAAGTTTCAATGGGGAGTTGCCTTT
The DNA here is from genome assembly GCA_017466365.1 of Clostridia bacterium. GTDB lineage: Bacteria > Bacillota > Clostridia > Oscillospirales > Acutalibacteraceae > CAG-177. The sequence goes on from JAFTUG010000012.1 coordinate 147,710, forward strand.
GTCCCGTTTCATATTGTGAATATGTGTTTTGCTTTATATTAAGATACTCGGAAAGAGTTTTTTGTGTTATATCGTTATCTTCTCTGATATCTTTTAATCTCATTAAACCCCCTCCTTAATATTACTATTATATAAATCTCAAAACAAGATATTGACCGATATCACAAATTGTGATATAATTGCAATAGAAAAAGGGATTTACTTTTATAAAATATTTTTGTTTAATTATTTGATTTTTCAACAAAAACAGTAATCATATCAAAATGTAAACTTAACTTTACGTTTGGTTTTTGTGAATGTAAATCAAAGTTGATGGAAATCAGCACCTTTTTCTGCTATAATTAATGAGCAATGATACTATCTGTAAATCAAGGGAGGACAAAATTATGAAAAAAACATTGCTTCGTTCGATTTCTGTTGTTTTGGCTACCGTATTTATTTTCTGCTCGTTTGCTTTTGCTGTAAGTGCTGATGACGGCGGAAATTCTGTCAAGATCTGTGGTAATACTCTCAACGAAAGCGGCTATTGGCGCATTAACCGTAACCACGAATTTGTTGAGGGCAGCGAAAGATTTTATGACATCGCTTACGATGCCGATACCAATACCGTTACTCTTAAGGATGCTGAAGTCTTTACTGTTTACGGTGTATACGGTGAATATAATAATTTAACACATGCAGCTGCCATTGAATCATCTTCCGATTTGAATGTTAAGCTTATCGGAGAAAACAAAATAGATGTACTGAATTCTTCTCCTGAAGGTACTTATGGAATATATGTTAATGAGCCTGATGCTGACATAACTGTTTACGGTGAAGGCAGTCTTACAATTGATGAAAACTATGTTTACAATGATTTTTGCGGAATCAATGCTCGCTATGGCAAAATTAAAATCAAAGATATTCAGTATAATATGACATTTGAAGGAACGGGCAGAAATGTGTATGCTGTTGGAGCCCGAAATGTCGAAATAATCAATTCCGATCTGAACATTTCTTTTGATAAGGTTAGTATTCCGTGCGGAATTTATATAGCTTATAACAATGGTGTTGCTGATATTATTGATTCGGATATTGAAATTAAAGGAAAATCGTGCAAATCCATGTGCGGTATTTACGCAAATGATACCAATATTAAAAACAGCACGGTAAATATTAATATTGATGACTGGTCGGATGATCCATTGTATTTTCAAGATGGAAATAATTACGGTATAAGCTCTATGTATCTCGATGTGGAAAACAGTAATGTTTCATCGGAAATAGTGAATAAATGGTCCGTTGAAAAAAACGGTGCATGCACCTTCGGTTATCTTACGGTTAACGGCGAGCCCGTTGCTATGCCGTACGGCTTTTCAGCAGCAAAAAGCTTTTATATTAACGGAGAAGATGTTCGTTATTCCGCAATTTACCTGAATTCCGGAGCGAGTGTTTACAATCCGCTTCAACACGAAGATGGCGGATATTTCACCGTTGTTGACGGCGTTATTGATGACTGTTCATCGGAAGCAGACTGGAATATTCACTATGACAGAAACACAAATACGCTTACCTTGAAAAACGCAAATCTTAAATATATGCTTCGCAATATGGGCTATGCAAATATAGTTCTTGAAGGTGAGAATACAATTGTTGTAGATTCGGGTTATGCTATGGCAGGCGATTGTCCCCATAATTTTGCGGGCAACGGAACACTTACTCTTGTTTCAAATGATGCTTGTTATAAATTCCTGAATGGTAATCTTGAATTTGGTGATAACTTTGACGTAACTGCAAGCACGAGTGTTGATGGTGCCGATGCTGCAGAGTTTAATGCCGATAACTCGGAAAACTACAAATGGATGAAAATTACCGTTATACCAGAGGTTGAAGAAGAAAAAGAATTAAACTTCTTTGAAAAAATAATTCAGTTCTTTAAAAATCTTTTTGACTCAATTTTCTCAATCTTTGCATAAACAAACCGCTCTGCTAATTGCAGAGCGGATTTTTTTATGTCTTATCTATCCATATATCAAGTTCTTCAATGGGGAGATTATTGCAGGTTTCAAATGCATCCGAAAGCAAAACGGTTTGTATAAAATCTCCGTAATATTCGTGCCATGAACAGGTAAGGAGATTTTTGATATTTTCTTTGGGATTATAAATCAAATCGGTATGAATTTGTATCGGTTCATCATCGCCGTCGGAAAACTGCCTGACCATAGAAAACAACAGCATTGTTTTGCCGTTTTGTTCGACTGTCCCGACTTCAAATAAAAACATTTCATTCTCGCCGTCAATTTTTATTCGGCACATCCTGCTGAATATATCAACAATTGTCAGCAGCGGTGTATCGGTTTTGATATTTGATTTAAGAAAAGTCAATATTTTCATAAAAAACACCTAGTTTAACAAAACATAATAGTTGTCATATTCAGTTCTGTCATGGCCGATTAATTTTTCATCACTTAATTCAAAACCAAGTTTGTTAAGTGCAGAGATTCTTTCTTTTGCTTCGAGAACAGCTTTCGTTGCAACTTTATCGCAGTGAAACATTTTGAAAACTTTAACGAGAATGAGGGAAAGAATGTTGACTATTTTATTTTCAAATTCATAATCACTTCTCAAGTCTAAACGAAGCAAACCGCATTTGGTGAAATAATCATTTGATTTTCTGTGGAAAAGTTCTATTGTTCCGATAGCCTGCATGGATGATTTATCAATGATTGACCAACGAACAAACCCTTTTCTTTCATACTCAAAAAACCAATACTCTATAGCTTCCAACATTCTTTTTTCAGTTGTGTAATAAAAATCATCACCGCCGCAGTTATCGCTGTTGAAAAACGGAACAGCGTTTTTATCCGAATAAACTCTTAATAAATCCAAGCAATCGTTCGTTGAAACATATCTCAATAAAAAATATTCATTTTCAAATGCCGGGCATTTTTTATAAACATCCATAGTTTTCATCCTTATATAATACCTCATCCGTCACTGCGGGGACACCTTCTCCTTAAGGAGAAGGCTTTTCTATTTCAGTACCTCTTTCAGATACATTCCTGTATAGGATTTCTTGCATTTTGCAACCTCTTCGGGTGTGCCTTGAGCAACGATTTTACCGCCGCCGTTACCGCCCTCGGGTCCGAGGTCAATGATATGGTCGGCAACCTTGATAACATCGAGATTATGCTCAATAACAATAACCGTGTTGCCCTTATCAACGAACTTCTGCAAAACATCAATCAGTCTGTGAACATCGGCTGTGTGAAGCCCTGTTGTGGGTTCATCGAGAATATAAACGGTTTTACCCGTTGACTGCCTTGCAAGCTCCGTTGCAAGCTTAACTCTCTGTGCTTCACCGCCCGAAAGGGTTGTTGCGGGCTGACCTATTTTGATATATCCCAGACCTACATCATAAAGGGTTTTTATTTTACGGTGAATTTTCGGAATGCTCTCAAAGAAATTCATACCTTCCTCAACCGTCATATCAAGAATATCGGCAATGTTTTTGCCTTTATAATGCACCTCAAGAGTTTCTCTGTTGTATCTTTTTCCCTTACAAACTTCGCAAGGCACATAAATATCGCTCATAAAGTGCATTTCAATTTTTACAATGCCGTCACCCTGACACGCTTCGCATCTTCCGCCCTTGACATTGAATGAAAAACGATTTGCCTTGTAGCCCTTTTTCTTTGAATCAACGGTTGAAGCGAATAAATCTCTGATATCGTTGAAAACTCCCGTGTAGGTTGCAGGGTTTGAACGCGGAGTTCTGCCGATAGGGGATTGGTCAATGTCGATAACCTTATCGAGATATTCTGTTCCCGTGATTTTGTCGTGGTCACCGGGAACTTTTTTTGCACCATTAAGATGAGTCACAAGATATTTATTAAGGATTTCATTAACGAGTGATGATTTGCCCGAGCCAGAAACACCGGTTACGCAAATAAACTTACCGAGCGGGAATTCAACGTCAATATTTTTAAGGTTATTTTCCTTTGCGCCGTGAACAACAAGCGATTTTCCGTTGCCTTCTCTGCGCTTTTCGGGAACGGGAATAAATTTCTTACCGCTTAAATATTGACCAGTAACCGATTTTTCGCAGTTCTTTATATCCTCTACACTGCCGCAGCAAACTATTTCACCGCCGTGAATACCTGCCCCCGGGCCTACGTCTACAATGTAGTCAGCGGCTTCCATTGTTTCTTCATCGTGTTCAACAACAATAAGGGTGTTGCCGATATCACGCAGATGGCGCAGAGTGTTGAGGAGCTTCGCATTGTCTCGCTGATGCAGACCAATACTCGGTTCATCGAGAATATAGAGAACACCCATAAGCGAAGAACCGATTTGTGTTGCAAGGCGAATTCTCTGTGCCTCGCCGCCCGAGAGGGTAGCGGAAGGTCTTGCAAGAGAAAGATAATCAAGACCTACGCTTGAAAGAAATTCAAGTCTGCCTTTGATTTCCTTAATAATCTGACTGCCTATCATTTCATCACGCTCACGAAGCTTTAGATTATTAAGAAACTCTATTTCTTCTCCGATTGATTTATTGGAAAATTCATCAATGTTTATATCTCCCACGGTAACACCGAGGGATTCTTTTTTTAGCCTTGCGCCGCCGCATTCGGGGCACTTGACGGAGGACATATAGCCTTCTATTTCATTTCTTGACCATTCGCTTGTGGTTTCTCTGTATCTTCTTTCAAGGTTATTTATGATGCCTTCAAAATCAGTCATATATGTGCCGCTGCCGTATTCGCTCTTGCGTTCAAGCTTGATTTTTTTGCCGTCTGTTCCGTAAAAAATAACATCCTTTGCCTTTTTGGGAAGGTCTTTAAACGGGGTGTCGAGCGAAAAATCATATGCTTTTGCAAGACCTTCATAATACATCTGTGCGATTGTACCGCCGTCTGCAATACTCCAGCCGCTTGCCTGAATTGCGCCGCCTTTTATTGAAAGCTCGGGATTCGGAACAACCAGCTTCGGGTCAACCTTCATAAAAACACTTAAACCCGTGCATTTCGGGCATGCACCAAATGGGTTGTTGAATGAGAATGAACGAGGTTCAAGCTCTTCAATGTTAACGCCGTGTTCTGGGCATGCGTAGTTTAGCGAATAAAGCTGCTCTTCACCGTCAATAACGTCAATCAGCAAAAGACCGTCGGTAAGATTTGTTGCCGTTTCAATGGAATCCGCAAGCCTTGAACGGATACCGTCTTTTATAACAAGTCTGTCAACAATTACTTCAATATTGTGTTTTATATTCTTCTCAAGTTTTATTTCTTCAGATAAATCGTAGGTGATGCCGTCAATTCTGACTCTTGCGAAGCCTCCCTTGCGGATTGACTCAAGCTCTTTGACAAACTCACCTTTTTTACCTCTTGCAATGGGTGCCATAACCTGGATTTTTGTGCCTTCCTCCATTGAAAGAACACGTTTTGTTATGTCATCAACTGTCTGCTTGCTTATTTCTCTGTTGCACACAGGGCAATGCGGAATGCCTATCCTTGCATAAAGCAGACGCAGATAGTCATAAACCTCCGTAACCGTGCCGACGGTTGAACGGGGATTCTTTGAGGTTGTTTTCTGGTCGATAGAAATGGCGGGGGAAAGACCTTCAATGCTGTCAATTGCGGGCTTTTCCATCTGACCGAGGAACTGCCTTGCATATGATGAAAGCGATTCAACATATCTGCGCTGACCCTCGGCATATATAGTGTCAAAGGCGAGCGAAGATTTGCCGGAGCCTGAAAGACCCGTAAAAACAACAAGCTTGTCACGGGGTATTTGTATATCAACATTTTTAAGGTTATGCTCTTTAGCACCCTTTACGGTTAAATATTTTGATGCCATTTATTATTTTCCTTTTCTTAATTTCTCAATTCTGTCACGAAGATATGCCGCATGCTCAAATTCAAGGATTTTTGCTGCCGCTTTCATTTCTGCGGTGAGCTTGACTATCATTGCTTCCCGCTCTTTCTTGCTCATCTTTGAAATTGCCTTTTCTTCATCGCTTTTTGCGGAGATTTCAATTATTTCGTGAACATCTTTAACGATTGTCTGCGGCGTAATGCCGTGTTCCTCGTTATATGCCATCTGCTTCTGTCTGCGGCGTTCGGTTTCTGTTATCGCTCTTTCCATTGACGGTGTTACGCAGTCTGCATACATAATAACTGTGCCCTTGGCATTTCTTGCGGCTCTGCCTATTGTTTGAACAAGAGAGGTTTCAGAGCGAAGGAAGCCTTCTTTATCCGCATCGAGTATTGCAACAAGCGATACCTCGGGGATATCCAGACCCTCACGCAGAAGGTTGATGCCGATTAAAACATCAAATTCGCCCAAGCGCAGACCCCTTATGATTTCCATTCGTTCAATAGTATCAATATCGTGGTGCATATAGCGCACTTTTATATCAAGATTTTCAAGATAATCCGTTAAATCTTCAGCCATTCGTTTGGTAAGAGTTGTAACGAGCACTCTTTCGCCCTTTACGGTTCTTTCGTTGATTTCGGAAACAAGGTCATCAATCTGCCCTTCGACGGGTCTTACGGAGATTTCGGGGTCAAGAAGTCCTGTGGGTCTTATAACCTGCTCTGCAATCTGTGCGCTCTTTTCTTTTTCCAAATCACCCGGAGTTGCGCTCACAAATATTTTCTGACCTGTTCTTTCATAGAATTCATCGAATGTAAGCGGTCTGTTATCGTAAGCGGATGGGAGGCGGAAACCGAAGTTTATAAGACTTTCTTTTCTTGCTCTGTCACCGCCGTACATAGCTCTTACCTGCGGCAATGTAACATGAGATTCATCAACAAACAAAAGAAAATCCTCGGGGAAATAGTTGAGAAGTGTAAACGGTGCAGAGCCGGCAGGTCTGCCTGACATGATTCTTGAATAGTTTTCAATGCCCTTGCAAAACCCCGTTTCACGAAGCATTTCAATATCATATTCCGTGCGCTGACGGATTCTTTGCGCTTCGAGAAGCTTACCGTTTTCCTGAAAATACTTTTCTCTTTCAAGCATTTCGCTGAATATATTTGAAATGGATTTTTCCATTTTATCGGGTGCGATAACATAGTGCGATGCAGGATAAATCGCTGCATGGGAAAGCACGCTTTTTACCTGACCGGTCAGTGCATTTATTTCGCTTATTCTGTCTATTTCATCGCCGAAAAATTCAACCCTTATTCCGTTTTCGTTTGAATAAACAGGGAATATTTCGACAACATCGCCTCTTACTCTGAATTTATTACGGCTGAAATCAATATCGTTTCTTTCGTATTGAATGGAAACAAGCTTTTCAATAAGCTCATCACGGCTTTTTTCCATTCCCGTGCGAAGAGAAATAACCATGCTGCGGTAGTCAATCGGGTCGCCGAGAGTGTAAATGCACGAAACGCTGGCAACGATAATTACATCACGCCTTTCAGAAAGGGCGGAGGTTGCCGAGTGACGGAGCTTGTCAATTTCGTCATTAACGGCGGAATCTTTTTCGATATAAGTATCCGTGGTCGGAATATATGCCTCGGGTTGATAATAATCATAGTAACTGACAAAATATTCAACGGCATTCTCGGGAAAGAATTCACGGAATTCAGAGCAAAGCTGTGCGGCAAGAGTTTTGTTATGGGCAAGCACAAGAGTCGGTCTGTTAACCTTTTCAATGATGTTTGCCATCGTAAAGGTTTTACCAGAGCCTGTTACACCGAGCAAGGTTTGCTCGCTGTATCCTTTGTTAAGTCCGTCAACAAGCTGTGCTATAGCCTGTGGTTGGTCGCCCGTCGGTTTATATTTAGAGTGCAAAACGAACTTATCCATAACCTTCCTCCTCACATTATGAACAAATGTTCTAATAAATTATATCATACATATTTTTAAATGTAAACCATTTATTTAAAATAATTTGTGAATATCAACAAATTTCATAAACAGGAGTCGTAAACTGTCTTTGTTTGTTGACATTTTATACAAATAGTGGTAAAATAACTTAAAGTATAGTAAAATATTTTGCGGCATTGCATCTCATTTTTGAAATGGAGTGTTTATTTTGAAAGGTATTATTCTTGCGGGCGGTTCGGGTACAAGACTTTACCCTCTCACAATGGTAACAAGTAAGCAGCTTCTGCCCGTTTACGATAAGCCCATGATATATTATCCCCTCTCAACGCTTATGCTTGCGGGAATCAGGGATATTTTAATTATTTCAACACCTTACGATACTCCCCGTTTTGAAGAATTGCTCGGAACGGGAAGACAGTTCGGCATAAATCTTTCTTACGCAGTTCAGGAAAGTCCTGACGGTCTTGCTCAGGCATTTATTATCGGTGAGAAGTTTATCGGCGATGATGATGTTGCAATGATTTTGGGAGATAATATTTTTTACGGCAACGGTCTCGGACATATGCTCCGTCAGGCCGCAAAAAATAAAAACAGAGCAACCATTTTCGGATATTATGTTGATAATCCGCAGGCTTTCGGCGTTGTTGAATTTGATGAAAACGGCATTCCTGTTTCAATTGAAGAAAAGCCCGAAGTTCCGAAGTCGAATTATGCCGTAACAGGTCTGTATTTTTACGATAACAGAGTTGTTGAATTTGCAAAATCACTCAAGCCTTCAAAAAGGGGAGAGCTTGAAATAACCGATATCAACCAGATGTATCTTGACAGAGGTGACCTCGATATAAAACTCATGGGCAGAGGTTTTGCATGGCTTGATACGGGAACGGTTGAGAATCTAACGGATGCTGCGAACTTTATCAGAACCGTTGAAAAGCTTCAAGGTATCAAAATTTCAGCACCCGAAGAAATTGCTTATAATATGCGTTGGATAAGCCGCGAGGCACTTTTAAGCTCTGCCGAGAAATACGGCAAATCCTCTTACGGTCAGCATCTTCGCTCTGTTGCGGAGGGCAAAATTCTTTATACCGGCGGAAAACCAGGTGAAAGACCGTGCTGGGGTGCAGAAGGAGATTTAAACTATGACGTTGAATAAAACGGCTGTTGATGGCGTTTTTGAAGTTTTGCCGCAGATTTTCGGAGATAACCGAGGCTGGTTTTATGAAAGTTATTCCAAAGAGAAGTTTGAAAAGCTTGGAATAACTGCTGAATTTATTCAGGATAACCGTTCATTTTCCGCTCAAAAGGGAACTTTGAGAGGCTTGCATTGCCAAACAAATCCCAGAGCACAGGCAAAGCTTATAACCTGCCTCAAGGGCGCAATTCTTGATGTTGCGGTTGATATTCGCAAGGGTTCACCGACATATATGAAATGGGTTGCCGTTGAGCTTAACGAAGATAATAAAAAAATGCTTTTTATTCCCAAAGGCTGCCTTCACGGCTTTGTGACTCTTACGGATAACGTTGAGGTTACTTATAAGGTTGATGAGCTTTATTCACCCGAAAATGACAGAAGCATTTGCTTTAAAGACCCTGCATTTGGTGTTGAATGGGGAATTGAAGATCCCGTTCTTTCCGAAAAAGATAAAAATGCACCGCTGCTTTGCGACAGCGATGTTGAATTTAATTTTTAAAATTTACCTGTATATATAATTTGTTTCGGCTCATAATAATTACGAAAAGCAATTAAGGAGTTGAAACGAATGCTTGATAAAATTTCACTGGCTCTTGTGATAATCGGCGCGCTCAACTGGGGCAGCATCGGTCTGTTTCAGTTTGACCTCGTCGCATGGATTTTCGGCGGTCAGGGAGCAATTCTCAGCAGAATTGTTTATACGCTTGTTGCCCTTGCGGGTATCTGGTGCATTTCCCTGCTTTTCAGAGAATCCGATGCTATCGTTAAGGCAGAATCGGACGATATACAGTAAAATAAAAACCGTTGACTTTTGAAAGTCAGCGGTTTTTTGTTGATATTAAAGCCAGCCTAGAATAGAAAATATGTTGAGTATAAGCTTCATGGAATGAGAGTTGAAGCCTGCTTTTATCTTTTCCTGATAAAAATAGCTTATTTTATAGCTTAAAGAAACTGTTTCTCTTGCTTGCGAAATTTCTCTGCCGTCTGTTATTTCAAACGAATCAATCCATGCAATTGAAGAAGGACTTTCAATTGAATTACCATTGCCGTCGATTGTTTTCATGTCGGGATAATCAGTCTCGTTTATCCGGAAGTCGGTTACAAGGTTATCCCAGAGATTATGATTGAAAATGAACGGTATTGAATCAAGAAGCGTAACATCGGGAGCAGAGGCGTATGATGTAAGTCTCAAATCTCCTTTTCTGTTGCTTACCTCGGAAAGGCGGTTATAGGATTTCAAAATAGTTCTTTTATAACTTGAATATGTATCGCTTTCGGAACCTATAAACCAAACGGGCATATTTTTTAAAGACTCTGCTTCGTTTTTGCTGATTGCTTTGTTGGGACACATAATAGTTGCGGTTGCAAAATCATTCGGATAAGAGGTTGCAAGATTAATTGCACCGTTTCCGCCGAGACACCAGCCGATTATGTGAATTCTGTTTGTGTCGATATTGGAATTTTTAGTGCAAAAATCATCTATTGCCTCTTTCAAAGAAGGAGTCAGTTTGGAGGAATCCCAATAAGTCCAATCCTCTTCGGGAGCACGGGCGATAAAGAGATAAGCTCCTCCGTCCTTGAAATATGCCTGATATTCAGCCGTTGACCATGCAGCCAGCGAATTTGCGATAAGCTCAAAGCCCTCCTGCAATCCTTCAAGCGCACCTGCCATAATAACGATAAGAGGATACTTATTATCTGCCGATGCACCGTTTTCAACGGGTGAATAATAGCTGTAGTCGATATCGATGCCGTTAACCTCGGGACCGACATCTCTTAACCATGTTGATCTTGTTTCGTCAATGCGGTAATCAACACTTTTCGGAATATCAAGCAAAGAAATGTTTGAAAGAATTAAAATACCGCAGATAATTAATGCTAAAACGGAAAGAATTATTTTTTTCATACACTGCACACTCCTCATGTATACAACTATAATATATCTGTGTTTATAAATTGTTAAATAATCTGTTAATTGTAAATTTTTCTTGCGACTATTGTTATAACATCTGTTGTTAAATCTGAAATGCAGTTTTTTCTTGGAATATCATATCTTTGGTTGCGGACAGTGCTTTTTATAATTTCCCACCCTTTGAAAGCATTGTTAAGTAAATCCGTCAGCTCTTGTGTTTTAAGATTAACCTCAAATTGCGGAATAAGCTCTTGTCCGGTTTCTTTATTGACTTCTGTTATTTGAGAATTGATTATCAGGCAAACGATGCCGTTTTTCGTTACGCCGTTGCTTATTTCTGTAAGCTTGTTTTTAAATGAATCGGTATTGTCTGTGTGCTCCAAAGCAGAAATAGCAATTATTAGGTCATAATGGTTTGGAGTAATCTGAAAATCATCTATGGAAGAAACCAATCCGTTGATTTCTTTTTCAACATCATAATTAATACTGTTGCTATTTAGTTCTTTAACAGCAAAATCAAGAATGTCAACACAGTCAATTTTGCACTTACCTTTAAATTCTTGTGCAAGCGGAATACAGTTTCTGCCGACTCCGCATCCTAAATCTAAAATATTTATATAATGGTAATTTGAAAAATAAGGAATCAAATCCGTAACGGTTTTTACTGGCTTTTGCAGCCAACTGCCGCTTTCAAAAAGCTTGGCAGTTGAATAAATTTCAATATGTGAGGCTTTTTCCGCATCACGAATTGATTTCAATTGTTTTGTGTTCATTTCTTTTTCTTTAACCTTTCGCAAAGCTCTCTGTCAGGAGTGACCCACATGGTATTGTAGGTGTGATAAATAACCTTGCCCGGTTTTGCGCCTGAAGGTTTTTTTAGTGAACGCACTTCGGTGTAGTCCACTGCAACCTGCGATGACTCTCTGCCGCCGCTGTGATATGCCGCAAGTATCGCCGCCTGACGGCAGGTAAGCTCCGGTATTATATCTCCGTTGCCGATAACAACAACATGAGAGCCGGGAATTTTTTGAGTATGGAACCATGAATCGTCTTTTGCCGCTGTTTTAAATGTCAGCATATCGTTCTGAACATTGTTTCTGCCAACCAAAATCGTGTATCCGTCATCCGAAACGTATTCCATTGGAGGCATTGGTTTTGTCTTTTTTGTTTTATCGTTTTTAGCACGCTTTAAATAACCCTGCTCATAAAGCTCATTGCGAATTTCTGCAAGCTCTGTATAGCCGTCCGCACGGTTTACCGAATCAATAACCGTTTCGAGATACGCAAGCTCCTGCTCACTTTGCTCGATTAATTCACCGAGCATTTGCTCTGCAGTTTTTGCCTTGCGGTATTCCTTGAAGTATTTTTGTGCATTGGCGGCAGGGGAGAGTGCAGGATCTGCGGCAATTCTGATAACTTCGTTATTGTTATAAAAATTTTCAAGGTCATAGAAAACGGAGCCTTTTTCAAGACGGTATTGATTTGCAAGAATAAGCTCTGCGTTTATTCGTAATTTATCCTTGTCTGCACAAGCTTCAAGCTCTGCCTGTCGGCTCTGAAGCTTTCTTGCCGCTCTTGCCGCTGCGTTGTTAAGAAGTTTAAGAAGCGACTGGCTGCGCTGTTTTGTTCTTTCAAAACGGTCTTTTTCGTAATAAAAATCGTCAAGAAGCTGAGAAAAGCTTTCAAAGGTTTTTGATGAAACCGCGAAACCGTATTGTGTTATATCTGTAAATGTAAAGTCGTATGGCTTTACAGCATCACGCATGAGCATGGTCGGAATTCCGCTTCCGCCGATAAGTGTTTCTCTTATTTCGGTAAGCTTTTTAAGAAGCCTTTGACCGAACATATCGTTTATTTCGGAAACAGCTATATCACCGCCGCAGACAAAAGACGCAATCTCACGGCTTATCAAGGGTGAGACACCTTCAAGAGTGTCGAGAATCGCACCTGAAAGTCTTTTACCGGTGCAATTTTTTATCAGGTTAACGGCGGTTTCGGGGTCAGTTTCGGTAAGATTTGCCTTGCCTTGACGTGGCGGGAACTCATATTTGAACATAGGTAAAATTTGTCTTACCGAGGATTGTGTAAAGTCAACTCGCTTTACAGAATCAACAATATTTCCTTCAGAGTTGATAAGAATAATATTGCTGTGTTTCGCCATTATTTCAACGCAAAGAGTAAAGGTTACCGCATCCCCGATTTCGTTTGTGCCCGCAAGGTCAATAAAAACCACACGGTCGAGACCGAGTTGGCGTATATCGGTAATAACCGCACCCGTAAGATGCTTTCTGAAAAGCATACAGAGCATGGGCGGTGTTGCGGGGTTTTCGGGAGCATTTGCCGTCAGGTGCAGCCTCGGACTGTTTGCCGATGCTGATATCAGCAGACGGTATGCGCCTTCTCTCGAACGCAGATGAAACACCAGCTCATCTTTCGACGGCTGATGGATTTTTTCAATTCTGCTTCCTATGATGTATTCCGAAAGCTCTTGCTTTAATAAATTTAGTGTAATTCCGTCAAGGGGCATAATAATTCCTCGTTAACAAAGTATTCTGCAGGTGATTCCTGCGGTATAATTTCAACATCACAGTCAAAATTATCTTTAAGCTTTTTTGCCAAAACCGCAACAACGGGATTTTCTGTTTCAAAATGTCCTGCTGAAATAAGTGTTATTCCCATTGCTTTTGCATCGAGAAACTCGTGATGCTTTGCTTCTCCGGTAATATAGGCATCGCAGCCTGAATTTGCTGCATCGTGAATAAAATCTGTTCCTGCGCCGCCGCAGAGAGCAACTTTTTTGATTATCTTTCCGCTGTCAGCCATTGCAGCACATGTTGAAAGCTTTTCAGAACAAAGCTTTGCAAGCTCTGCACCTGAAATGGCGCTGATTTCCGCAACCCTGACCATTTCTGTTTCGCCGTTTTCGGAAAGAGGATATGCATTTTTAAATCCGAGTGCCTCCGCAAGGGCATCGTTTACTCCGCCTTTTGCAATATCAAGTGATGTGTGTGTACATATTGCGGAAATTCCGTTTTTGATAAGCAGATATGTCGGGTCGCTTGAAAAAACGGTTTTTATTCCCCTGAAAATAACAGGATGATGGCTTACAATAAGCTCAATACTTTTTTCGGCCGCATAATTAACAGCCTCCGCCGTTATGTCAAGCACAACGCCGATTTTGGCGATTTTGCTGCTTTTATCACCTATGATAAGTCCGCTGTTATCCCATTCGCATTGCTTTTCAAAGGGGGCAATACTGTTTATATATTCAAAAACCTCATTAACAGTCGGTTTGCATTTCATTTATAATTTCCTCCGTTTCGGAAGTAACTTTTTTAATATATTCGGCTTTTTCGGATGTGCCGTGAAGTCTTTCTGCCTCAAGCTTTGTTATCAGTCTTGATAAAATATTTTTAAGAAAAAGCTTTGCTTCAGGCTTTCTGCATTTGGGCAATTCACCCGTATATATATAAGAAACGGGTCTTTCTTTAATGCAGCCCGTATACTCGGCTGCCATGGCACAGTAAATTTTTCCCGAGTCAATGCATGCATCTTCAAACAGAATTTCAAATCCGTTTTCAATAAAATATCTGCGTATATCCTCTGCGTGCGATTGCGGCTGAACGATGAGCCTTTTTGATGAATCTTTAAGCCAATCCGTTCTTGAAACAAGCTCCTCCATGAGAGTGCCGCCCATGCCGCACATTATAAAATCCTGAGCTTCAAACGGCTCGATTTCATCAAAACCGTCTGATAAACGGAGGGTGATTTTGTCATTTATGCCGTATTGTTCAACCGTTTTCAGAGCATTATTAAGCGGACCCTTGCGAACATCGCACGCAAGAGCCTTTGGTGAAATGCTGTTTAAAACAAGAAAGGCGGGGAGATAGGCGTGGTCCGTGCCGATATCGGCAACGGTATTACCCTGACGCACCATTCTCGCCGCCATGAGCATTCTTTCTGAAAGATTAAGCATTCTGTGCAAGGAAAGCGTTGATTTTTGCGATAAGCTCGTCAGCATTTACACCGTGAACCATGCAAGCCTGTGCAACGGATTCGTTTCTTGCGGAAGGGCAGCCGAGGCAATGCATTCCCATTTCAAGGAAGAAGGGAGCAACCTCACGGTTTGCATCGAGAATTTCGCCGATTTTCATATCTTTTGTGATTTCAGTCATTGTAAAACATCCTTTCAATATAAATTTACATCAATATCTTATCATAAATTTTTTTGAATATCAATAGTATTTGACATTCTTGTTATAACATTGTAAAATATATATTCAGTAAAAATACAAAGGAGGCGCAGATGTGAAAAGCTATGATCTGATTGTTGTCGGCGGATGCTCTGCGGGTATAGTTGCTGCAATAACCGCAAAACGCAGAAATCCCGAAATGAAAATTGCAATTCTCGAAAAACTGCCGAGAATAGGGAAAAAGCTGCTTGCTACAGGTAACGGCAAATGCAATCTTACCAACGAGAATGCGCCGGAGCATGATTATGTCGGAAAAGAATTTGCCTCCTTTGCTTTTGAAAAATACAGCCCCGAAAAGGTGAAAGAATTTTTCTGCTCGCTCGGATTGCTTTGCTATACCGATTCTTGCGGCAGAGTTTATCCCGAAAGTAATACGGCGGCTTCTGTTGTTGATGCTTTGAGATTTGAGCTTGAGCGGCTTAAAATCGATGTATACTGCGAGACTGCAGTTACAGATATAAAGCATAAAAAGGATTTCATTATTAACGGCGAATTTGTCTCTAAAAAGCTGATTATTGCCGCAGGAGGAAAATCATCACCGTCTCAAGGCTCTGACGGCAGCGGATATGCACTTGCTAAAATGCTCGGTCATTCGGTTACAAGGCTTTATCCCGCTCTCGTGCCTTTGTGTGTTTCTCCCGAAATAACAAAGCCTATGAAGGGCATCAGGGTCAGAAATGTTAATCTGACTCTTAAAGGAGAAAAGAAAATTGCACAGACAAGCGGTGAAATACTTTTTACCGATTACGGACTATCGGGAATAGCCGCAATGGAGCTTGCCGCATCGGCACAGAAATACATTGATACTGTCAAGTCAAATCCCTTTACTTATATTGATTTTATGCCCGATATGACATATGATAAGATTGTTGATTACCTTATAAATCTCAATAATATCAAGGGGTTTGCCAATATTGATAATTTGCTTACGGGATTTCTACCCAAAGCTGTCGGAATAGCAATTTGTAAAGCTTCAAAACTTTACAAATCAGATAAGCTTATATCCGACCTGAATGAAAAGGATATCAGAAAAATCGCCGAAAAAATAAAGAGCTTTCCGCTTGAAGTGACAGGCTCAAAGGGATTTAAGGATGCTCAGGTTACAAGCGGCGGTGTTAAAACCGATGAAGCAGATGAAAAAACCATGCAATCAAAAATTTGCAAAGATTTATATTTTGCAGGTGAGATATTTGATGTTGACGGTGGCTGCGGAGGTTTTAATCTCCAATGGGCTTGGGCGTCGGGTATGCTTGCAGGTGAACTGAATTAACGAGGAATAGTTATGATTAAAATTAACGAAATTAAATTGCCGCTGGATAGTAACGAGGGCGCACTTCGCACTGCTGCGGCAAAGGCATTGAGATGCAGAGAGGATAAAATAAAATCCTTGCAAATAACCAAAAAAGCGGTTGACTGCAGAAAAAAAGATAATATTTTTTTTGTTTATAATGTTGCGGTTGAGGTGGATTCGGATGAAAATTCCGTTGTTTCCCATGCAAAAAATTCAAAGGTTGAAATTGGAGTTCCGTATAAATATGAAATGCCTGAAATCCGAAGAACAAGCACCTTACGCCCCGTAATTGCAGGCTTCGGACCTGCGGGCTTTTATGCGGCACTTATTCTTGCAAGAGCAGGGTTTAAGCCTCTTGTTATTGAACGCGGTGCCGATGTTGATACGAGAACAAAGGATGTAAATAATTTCTGGACAACTAAAAAGCTTAATACCGAAAGCAATGTTCAGTTCGGTGAAGGCGGTGCAGGCACATTTTCGGACGGTAAACTGACAACGGGAATCAAAGACCCGCTTTGCAGAAAGGTTGTTGAGGAACTTGTTGCACACGGTGCGCCTCCCGAAATCGCTTATTCATCAACTCCGCATATCGGAACTGATAAGCTCGGTGCGGTTGTCAAAGCATTCCGTGAAGAAATCATTTCACTCGGCGGTGAAGTTCGCTTCGGTTGGAAGCTGACTGATTTGATAATTGCAAACGGTGTTATTCAGGGTGTAACCTGTCGAAATTCCGATGGCGGAATTGAGGATATAGAAACGGATACTCTTCTTCTTTGCATCGGTCATTCGGCAAGAGATACGGTTGAAATGCTTCACGGAAAGGGAGTAAATATTATTCAGAAGCCCTTTTCTGTCGGTGTCCGTATTGAGCATCCCAGAGAGATGATAGATAAAGCGCAGTACGGCTCTTTTGCAGGTCATCCCGCACTCGGAGCCGCAAACTATAAGCTTGCATGCCATCCCGAACATGGCAGAGGTGCCTATACTTTTTGTATGTGCCCCGGAGGAACGGTTGTTGCGGCAGCATCGGAAGAAGGTCATGTTGTTGTTAACGGCATGAGCGAATATGCCCGAGACGGCGAAAATTCAAATGCCGCTTTACTTGTCGGAATTGAACCCGAGCATTTCGGCAGCGACCATCCTCTTGCAGGTATGGAGCTTCAAAGAAAAATTGAGAAAACCGCATTTGAGCTTGGCGGAGGGGACTACAGTGCACCATGCCAGACTATCGGCGATTTTCTAAATAATACTCCCTCAAAAAAACTTTCCTATGTTAAGCCTACTTGCGCAACGGGTGTAACTCCCGGTGATATCCGAAAGGTTCTCCCCGAAAAGGTTACGGATATCATGGCAAAGGCTATTGTTAAAATGGATAAAAGCCTCAACGGATTTGCACTTCCCGACGGTGTACTCACGGCTCCCGAAACCCGTTCTTCCGCACCCGTCAGAATCCTGCGTGATGACCTTTATCAGTCAAATATCAGAGGACTTTATCCATGCGGTGAGGGTGCGGGATATGCAGGTGGCATTGTTTCTGCGGCAGTTGACGGAATAAGATGTGCTCATGCAGTTCTGATTGACGAAAGCGATGAGTGGTGAGATTATGGAAATAAAGCTTGAAAAACTCACCGATGAACAGCTTGCAAAGCGAATGTCAAAATATATTGCAACTTTGCAGAGTATAACCGTAAGAGCCGAATATTATTCGATGGGTCAATGCCCCGAAAAGGAACGCAAGGAGCTTAATGCTGATTATTCGTGGGTCAGGGATTCTATTCGCGGGGATTTGAACTATCTTAACTATAACAAGGATAAAAAAGGCAGTAAGCTTTTGTGGGATAAATATTATCCCTCGGTCAATGAAGCGGCGGCATGGGGACTTTACGCAGACCACGAGGGTGGTTTTGACGATGAATATTTCAAAAGCATTGCAGTTGCAGAAGAAAAGCTGACAAAGTATTATTCTTATGACTTTTGGAGAATAATTGCAGAGGAATAAAAAGGACTGCTTCACAAAGCGAAGAACAAAAGAAACTGAATTAATAAAAGTTTGGCTTGCGAAGGTAGGTAACCTCTGCAAGCCATTTTAAAATTGTGCCGATAATGAAAAGTAATCTTTATGTTTCTTTTAGCTCTTTTTCTGAACTCGACGTATAGTACACACGCCTGTCGTTCGGAGAAAAGAGCTTCTTCATCTCCGTGAAACAGCTCTTTGCATAATTAATGCTTCGCATTCATATAATTAACCAAAACTTTTTCGGGGGAATTATAATGGACTATGATTTTCAGCAGCCGCAAAGAGAAGAACGTGATGAATACAGAAACAGATTCAAGTTTACCGATGAAGATGCACCGAAAAGAAACGGCCCATCCAAATCAAAGCCAAAAACAAAAACCGATTATCTGATAAGACTTATTCTGCTTCAAGGTATTTTGAGCATTCTAATAGTTTCGGGCGTTTTCCTTGCCTCAAAAATCAGCCCGAATTTTTTTGCTGAAATGAAAGAAGATTACGGCAGAATTATGCAAACGGATATGTCGGCAGGGGATATAGCGAGTCAGCTTAAAGAGGCGGCGGAATTTGTTCTCAAACCCGTTCAGTCAACCGAGACGGATGAAGAAATTCGGGCTGTTATGGCGCAGACTTCGGAAAATATTTCCGTCACTTCATATGAAGTAACAAGCGATGAAACGGGAGAAACAATTGCCGTTGGCGAAATGGTGAACGGTTCGGGTGGCGATGATACCGAATCCGCAAAAGGCACTTCTTTTGCAAGCTATTTTGTAAACGCTGATCCGATTATACCCGTTCAGGGCGCAAGAATAACCTCACGATTCGGCTACAGAACCCATCCCATAACAGGCAAATACGGATTTCATACCGGTCTTGACCTTGCGGCTGCAGAGGGTACACCGATATCCTCCGTCTTTTACGGCAAAGTAACCAAAACAGGTGAGGATGATTCATGGGGCAAGTATGTTCTTGTTGAACATTCCGACGGCTTTGAAACCTTCTATTGCCATCTTTCGGAGATTTACGTTGAAAATGGAGCTGTTATAAGGCAGGGCGAAACGGTTGGTCTTGTCGGTTCAACGGGAATGTCAACGGGTCCGCACCTTCATTTTGAAGTGAGAATAAACGGCATAAGGGTCGACCCCGAATTGCTTCTCTATCCCGAAAATGCCGATGAAGCTTGATTTCGGTAAAACAACATTAAAAATAAATGTATCATTTGCCGTTGCCGTTACTCTGACTCTGATTATCGATGAAAGCGGAGTAGGTGCAATTGCGCTGCTTTGCTGCATTATACACGAAGCAGGTCACATAATCTGCCTGCTGATTTTGGGTGAAAAGCCTAAAAAAATCGAGCTGTCATTTTACGGAATCAAGCTTGAACGTTTTCCTATGTACGCTCAAGACACGGAAGGAGATTTAACGGTTTATGTATCGGGACCTGCGGCAAATCTGTTGTTTTCGGCTGCGGTTTTTCTTTTGAGCAATTTTTTTGTAACTCTGCGCATTGCGGCGATAATCAGCCTTTGTATAGGAATATTCAACCTTATACCTTGCAGACCTCTTGACGGCGGAAACATACTTTATACAGTTCTTTGCAGAAATACAAAACACAAAACGGCGGATAAGATATGCCTTGCAGTAACAATTGCCGTGCTTATTCCTATGGCTGTTGCGGGAATTTTTCTGTTGACACGAAACGGCAACATAACTCTGCTTGCGGTTACGGTATATGTTGCGGCTGCGAGTATATTTGAACATAAAAAAACCGCTCTTGAAGCATAACTTCAGGAGCGGTAATTCTGTTTAGTACCAAAGGAAACCGAGAAGGAAAATTCGGATTAACCATTGCCACCATGCATAAGAAACCGTGATTTCGCATGAATCTGAAATATCTGTGCCTTCAATTGTTGCAGTGATTGTTGTTGTACCCGAACCTACTGCGGTAATGTTGCCGTTTTCGTCAACGGTTGCAACCTCAGGGTTGGAGGATTCCCAAAGAATTGACTCATCTGAATCCTCTGACAATGTTGCGGATAATTTAAAAGAAGTCTTATAGGTGATAT
This sequence comes from Clostridia bacterium, assembly GCA_017466365.1. Taxonomy (GTDB): domain Bacteria; phylum Bacillota; class Clostridia; order Oscillospirales; family Acutalibacteraceae; genus CAG-177. Next base: position 168,259 of record JAFTUG010000012.1, read on the forward strand.
TTGCTTGATTCTGACTTAAATTTAAAAATTCAACGGAAGATGTGATGATTTCATAATCGACACCATAAGTGATTGCATATTCTAATCCGGCGGAGTCGGCAAAACAATACATTTTAAAGCCTATAATTTTGTTCGCACCTTCTGCAATACCGCCTCTAGTGAATGAGGTGTTGGTAAATCCAAATGCAAACTCTCCGATATTTGTTACGCTTTTAGGAATGGTTATTTTTTTCATGCTGTCACAAGAATCGAAAGCATAATTTCCAATGCTTAACAAATTGGTTGGCAGTTTTACATCGGTAATATTATAACAATCACTGAAAGCACCGCTTTTTATATTGGTAACGCTGTTTGGAATAATAACATTTTCTAAATTACAGCATCCTGAAAATGCGTTAACGCCTATTGCTGTTACTCCGTTGGGAATGGGGTATTTTGTATTGCTGTTCTCGCAAGGGAATTTTAGTATCTCGCTTTTATTTTTATTAAATAAGACACCGTATTCATCGTTTGAGAAATAATTGTTTTCATCTGATACCGTTATCGTTTTTATTGTTTTACTTTGCCAAAGACTACTGTTTTCATTATTGACTGATTTTCCGATTGTAATATGCTCACAGTTTCCTAATGTGTTATATACGGTAATAACGCTGTCGGGAATATAATATTCTGTTAGACTGCATCCATAAGGAAATTGAATAAGCTCGGTTTTTTCTTTGTTAAATAATACGCCGTATTCATCGTTTGAATAAAATTTGTTGTCGGGAGAAACAGTGAATTCATTTATATTTGTGCATTCTGAAAAAGCGTAGGTTCCGATTCCTTCAACAGAAGATGGAATCGCAATTGAAAGCAAGCTTTCACATCCAGAAAAAGCATTTTCATCTATTGACTTTACCGAATTGCCGATGATTGCTTCTTTTAGGTTGCAGCAATCATAAAATGCATGTCGACTGATTTTATTTACACTGTTGCCGATTATAACTTTGGTCAATTCATCACAGCATCTGAATGCTTCTGTGCCGATATCAACAACACTGTCAGATATAATTAAAAAAACAAGGTTTTGGTTTTCATAGAACGCTTTATCTGAAACTGATAAAACTGTTTCGGGGATTTCGTATTCTGTTTCTTTGTTTTGTTTGGGGCAGAAAAGCAGTTTTGTTTTTTCTCTGTTAAATAATATTCCGCAGGAATCGCTTGAAAAGTGCTCGTTTTCGTTCGATACTGTTATTACTTCAAGATTATTTGTTTTTCTAAAGTAATCTGTGTCAAGGTTTTTTACCGATTTTCCGATTGTAATATGAGTAAGTTTGTCACAGTCATCGAAAGCGGTATCTGCGATGGTTACAACTGTATCGGGAATAGCATATTTGTTATTGCTTTTTCCTGAAGGATAATGAATAAGTTCTGTTTTATCTTTATTGAAAAGCACACCTTGTTCATCGTTTGAAAAACAAGGATTTTTAGAGTCAACAATTATTTTTTCAAGACTTGATGCACCCGAAAAAACGCCATCACCGATGCTTTTAACGGTTTCAGGTATGGTTATGCTTGTAAGCTCTGTACAGTTTCTAAATGCGCTGTGCATAATGGAAGTTACGGGATACCCTTCTATTTCGTTGGGTATTGTAATATCTCCGGTTACCGATGAGCGTGCAGTAATAGCAGCTTCTTCATCTATTATTTTGTATCTAAATCCATTATAGGTTAAATTTCCGATAGGTATGGTTGTTAATCGTTTGCGTGTTGTAGAAACGCTTTGTGCACCCGGTGTAGAGAATGCCGAAACACTCGATATTCCTAATCCGAGCACCAATAACAAAATGGTGATTAGAACAATGTTTTCTTTAAAATTTTTCTTCATTAATAAATCCTCCATAACTAAAAAGTGCGCAGCCGAAGCCACGCACCGAAAAACGCAGCCTCGTTCTTGTTGCAACACAATTCAAACCGACATAGGAATGACAAACTAAGCATACGTTTTTACCAAACGCATACCTATGCCGTAATTTTAAAAATTGTGTTGCGCAAATATTATATCACAGAGAAATTCCATAATCAAGCAGAAATAAATTTTCTGTTGCTTGTACAACCACCTCATCCGTCGCTATGCGACACCTTCTCCTCAAGGAGAAGGCTGATCGGCAAGCAAAATTACAGATGAATATTTGGTTTAAAAGAAGCTTTTTGTTATGGCTTCCCCTTGAGGGGAAGCTCCGTCATAGACGGTGATGAGGTGGTTGCGTAAGCAACAATTAAAATCTCCTGTAGATTTTTTGGAAAACTTATGCTATTATATATTAGTTAAATTAATTTTCAGGAGAATTTGTATGTATCCGAAAGAACTTGAAAAATTTTTGCTTAAGGTTCAGAAGCCCGGCAGATATACGGGCGGTGAGCTTAACAGCATTGTGAAAGACAAATCAAAAATCGATATCCGCTATGCATTCTGTTTTCCCGATACCTATGAAATCGGTATGTCGCATCTCGGCATGAAAATTCTTTACTCTCTTGTAAATGCAAGGGAGGATGCTTGGTGCGAAAGAGTTTTTGCTCCGTGGGTTGATATGGAAGAGGTAATGCGTGAAAACAATATTCCTCTTTATGCACTTGAAAGCGGAGATGCAATAAAGAATTTCGATATTCTCGGTTTTACCATGCAGTATGAATTGAGTTACACCAATGTTCTTAATATGCTCGATCTTGCAGGCTTGCCCGTAAGATCAAAGGACAGAACCGCTCTCACTCCTATTGTAATTGCAGGCGGTACATGTGTATGCAATTCAGAACCCATGGCTGAATTCTTTGATATCACTCTTCCCGGTGACGGCGAAGAGGTTACAAATGAGCTTATCGATTTGCTTAAAGAATATAAGGCAAAGGGCGCAACAAAGCAGGAATTCCTTGTTGCCGCTGCACAGATTAAGGGCGTTTATGTTCCTTCGCTTTACGAGGTTGAATATAATGATGATAAAACCGTTAAATCCGTAACTCCCACAAACGGCGCACCCGAAAAGGTGGTTAAAAGAAACGTTGCGAATCTTGATGAAATGTTTTCACCCACGGAATTCGTTGTCCCGTTTCTTGAAGTTGTTCACGACAGAACAACGGTTGAAATTTTCAGAGGCTGCATAAGAGGCTGCCGTTTCTGTCAGGCAGGATTCCTGAACAGACCTTTAAGAAGCAAATCCCCCGAGGTTGTTGAAGCGCAGTGCAAAGCTATCTGCGACAGCACGGGTTATGATGAAATTTCGCTTTGCTCATTAAGCACGAGCGACTACAGGGGTCTTGAAACTCTTATAAAAAACATGCTTCCGTGGACAATCGATGAAAAAATCAATATTGCTTTGCCTTCTTTGCGTGCGGATAATTTCCCGAAGGAGCTTATGGAAAAGCTCAATGCAGTCAGAAGAAGCGGACTTACTTTTGCACCCGAAGCAGGTACACAGCGTTTGCGTGACGTTATCAACAAGAATATAACCGAAGAAGAGGTTTTGCATACTGCTGCACAGGCGTTTTCGGGCGGTTGGACTGCCGTGAAGCTCTATTTTATGATAGGCTTGCCTACCGAAACGGAGGAGGATATCCGCGGCATTTCGAACCTTGCCCAAGCGGTTGTTGACGAATTCTATAAGAATCCCGATAAACCCAAGGGCAAGAGTGTAAGCGTAAGCATAAGCCTCGCTTCGCTTGTTCCCAAGCCCTTCACCCCCTTCCAATGGGAGCCGCAGGATAAACCCGATACCCTTATCGAAAAGCAGGATTTCCTTGTTTCCTGCGTAACAACAAGAAAGGTCAATGTTTCAAGGCATGTTCCCTGGACAAGCTTCCTTGAGGGCGTTTTTGCAAGAGGTGACAGACGCCTTGCCGATGTTATTGAAACAGCATGGCGCAAGGGCTGCAAGCTTGACGGCTGGTCGGAGCATCTTAAAAAAGAAGCCTGGGAAGAAAGCTTTGAAGAAAACGGAATTGATCCGTTCTTTTATACTGCAAGACGCCGTGATTATGATGAAATTCTCCCCTGGGAGCATATGGATTACGGTGTTACAAAAAAATTCCTCATCAGTGAAAATAAAAAAGCCCATGAAGGCGTAACAACTGCTTGCTGCCGTGAAAAATGTGCAGGCTGCGGCGCAAATAAACTCAACGGAGGTGCATGCGATGAAATCGGTAAGACTGTGGTTTAAAAAAGACGGACTTGCCGTCTATATCTCTCACCTCGATATGAACCGCTGCATGACAAGAGCGGTGCGCCGTGCGAATATTCCGCTTTGGTATACAGAAGGCTTCAATCCTCATCCGTATATGACATTTCTTATGCCTCTTCCTCTCGGTCAGTCAGGTATGCGTGAACCGCTTGATATAAGAATCGAGGAGGAACTTTCGTTCAAAGAAATAAAGAACAGACTCAATTCTGTTATGCCAGAAGGAATAGAAATTGTAGATGTTGCAAAACCGATTTGCAAACCCAATGAAATTGCTGCAGGTGAATATGAAATCGATGTTGAATTTTCATCCGAAGGTGAAGCGGAGGGCTTTGCGGCAGGTGCCGCATCGGTAATTGAAAGCGGAGTTCTCAATGCTGAAAAACGAAGCAAGAGGGGAATAAAAACCGTCAATCTTTGCGAGCTTATCCGTTCGTTTGAGATTTGCTCCGACGGAAATTTCGTTCGTGTAAAAACCGTTCTTGCTGCAGGTAACTCCGTTAATCTTAATGCAGAGCTGCTTATGAGCGCGCTATGCAATGAATTTTCCGCAGAACCCGAAAAGACGGAGATAGTCAGAACAAAGCTTTTAAGGGAAGATTTAAGCATATTTGAATAATATCAAACCCGCCAAAATGCAAAATCCCGTCATTTTGTTTAAATTCTCAAAAACTTGCGAATTTAACAAAAAAATGCTTGCATTCCTTTAAAAGATATGATATTATATTACTCGCATTTGTGCCGTCAGTTGCGGCTTCGGCTCTCAAAGACGGGGTTTAATGCCAATAACATTAAAGCGGATGTTCCTCTTTTAGATAAAATCTATTATGAACACCTGAAAAAATCGGAGGAAAATAACAATGGATGCACTCAAATTGATCGCACAGGATTCACTCAAATCCGAAGTTCCCGCAATCGAAATCGGTGATACCGTTAAGGTTCACGTTAAGATTCGCGAAGGTGACAAAGAAAGAATTCAGGTTTTTGAAGGCACTGTAATCGCTCGCAAGGGTTCAGGCATTTCCGAAACCTTCACAGTTCGCCGCCTTTCATACGGTGTAGGTGTTGAAAGGGTATTCCCCCTTCATTCCCCCAACGTTGCAAAGGTTGAGGTTGTAAGACACGGTCGTGTCCGCAGAAGCAAGCTTTATTACCTCAGAGACAGAGTCGGTAAGGCTGCTAAAGTTAAGGAACAGATCAGATAATGAGCATGAGGGTGTAACAATTTTAGGGTTGTTACACCTTTATTGTTATTTCTTTAATTAATTACTTCATAATCAAATTATTATTGCGAAAGGGGGAATACCATGAGAAGAATTGAAGAATTCTGGATTGAATTCAATCCGCCTGCAGTTCAGGAAGAAGTGAAAACCTCGGGAGCGCTTCAATTGGTCTATGATATGGTCGATTCCCTGAAAGGCGCAATTATAGTTGTATTTCTTGTTTTCGCTTTCATATTCAGAGCGATAGGCGTTGACGGCGAATCAATGGTTCCTACGTTAAATGACGGTGACTGGGTTGCAATTTCGGGTGTTACAACAAGCATCGAACGGGGCGATATAGTTGTTGTTACTCAACCGTGGGAAAGAAACGTTCCGATTATAAAGCGTGTTATTGCTGTCGGCGGTGATACGGTATATATTGATTTTGACAGCAGCAAGGTTTATGTTAACGGCACTGAAATTTATGAGCCTTATATCAAAGAGCCTACAAAAACAAGCTACGATGTTGAATTTCCGCTGACTGTTGAGGAAGGCAAGATTTTTGTCATGGGCGATAACCGCAATGTTTCGCTTGACAGCCGTTCAAGTAAAATCGGTCTTATTGATGAGGGATATGTTCTCGGTAAGGCGCTTGTAAGGCTTCATCCCGCAGCGGAATGGAAAATTTACGACTGAAAGAGGTGCTTTTGATGTCTGAAAATATAAATGACAAAAAGGAACAAGGCGGTTTTGTCCGCACATGCTTTGACGTTGTTTCAATAATTGCATCGGCAATAGCGGCGGTTGCAATAGTTTTTATTTTTCTTTTCAGAACGGTCGGTGTTGTAGGCGATTCCATGTATCCCACTCTTCATAATACTGACAGAATTATTCTTTCCGCGTTTTATGATGAATCGGAAAACGGCGATATTGTTGTTACCTGTCAGCCGTCCAAGTCACCTGTTATTCCCGATGTTCTTGTTAAAAGAGTAATTGCCACAGAGGGTCAGACGGTTGATATTGATTTTGAAAAGGGTGTTGTTTACGTTGACGGTGTTGCTCTTGACGAGCCGTACATCAACGAACCCACGCATGACAGAGAGAATTTCTATGAACCCGTAACCGTTCCCGAAGGATATGTTTTTGTTATGGGTGATAACCGAAATCATTCAACGGATAGCCGTGATAACCGAGTAGGACTCATCAGAGAAGAATATATACTCGGAGAGGCACTTTTCAGAATTGTGCCTTTCGGACAGTTTAAGATAGGTTAAAATTATGAATGAAAATATGACGGTTCAGTGGTTTCCCGGCCATATGGCGAAAACCCGCAGACTAATAAAAGAAAGCCTGCATCTTGTTGATGCGGTTTGCGAAATAGTTGATGCAAGAATTCCCGAAAGCAGCAGAAATCCCGAGATTGATGAAATTGTGGGCTCAAAGCCGAGAATAGTTTTGCTCAACAAGTGTGACCTTGCAGATGATAATGCAACTGCAAGAAAAATAAAAGAGCTTGCTTCAAAGGGCATAACCGCATTGCCTGTTGACTGCAGAAGCGGCAAGGGGCTTGATAAATTTCAAACTGCCGTAAGAGAGGTTCTTAAAGATAAAATAAAAGCCAATACCGAAAAGGGCATGGCGGGTAAATCTCTCCGTGTTATGGTAGTCGGAATACCCAACACGGGCAAATCCTCATTCATTAACAGGATGGCGGGTAAGAACCGTGCAAAGGTTGCCGATAAGCCCGGTGTTACAAGGAGCAATCAATGGTTTACAATCGGCTCTGGAATAGAGCTTCTTGATACTCCCGGTGTTCTTTGGCCCAAATTTGAGGACCCAGAGGTAGGCTTTAAGCTTGCTTTTATCGGTTCGGTTAAGGATGAAATCCTTGACAGCCAGGAAATTGCGGTAAGACTCCTTCTTGTTATGCAGAAGAATTATCCTCAAAGGCTCACTGAAAGATATAAAATAAGCGATTTTGAAGATATTGAGCCCTATGAGCTTTTGGAGCTTATAGGTGCAAAAAGAGGAATGCTTATAAAGGGCGGAGAAACGGATACGGAAAGAGCGGCGGTTATGCTGCTTGATGAGTATCGTTCAGGAAAGCTCGGGAAGCTTACTCTTGATTAACAAACGGCGGATTGTCCGCTGTTTAAGTTAGAGGTGTTGTTATGAGAAAAAAGATGGCGGTTTTTCTTGCAGTAATTATCGCCCTTGACGTTATAGCACTCGGCGTTATTTTCTTTACAAGGAATTCCGATAACAGGCTTGATATCAGCGCAGATGCCGTTCCCGGTGCAGATCCGACCACTACCGAGGAACAGATATTGTTTTCATCTGTCAGCTTTGTTGCCGTCGGTGATAATCTTATCCACAAGCCGATTTATAATCAGGCGGCGGCAAGAACGAGCGAGGGCTATGATTTTTCCTATGCTTATGAAAATTTTGAGGAAATAATATCGGAGCCCGATGTTGCCATTCTTAATCAGGAAACAATTATTTCAACCGAGCATAATGTTTCAACCTACCCCATGTTCAATTCGCCCGTTGAGGTTGGCGAAGAAATGCTTGAGCTCGGTTTTGATGTTTTCAATATAGCGACCAATCATTCAATCGACTGTGGCGAAAAGGGCTTGATTTCCGCAATTAATTTCTGGAAAAGCAAGAACGCAATAACCTGCGGTGCTTATCTCAACAGAGAGGATTATTCAAATATCCCAATGCACGAGGTAAACGGAGTTAAAATTGCTTATCTCGGCTTTACGGATTCCACAAACGGTCTATCTCTTCCCGAGGATTCGGAGGTCATTCTTGTCCGTGCAGCGGAGGAAACCCGCCTGCAGCAGAGAATTATTGATGCAAAGGCAATTGCGGATGTTGTTGTTGTGAGCGCTCATTGGGGCAATGAATATACACATGAGCCTACCGACGGTCAGCGCCTGCTTGCTGAAAAGCTTGCGTCATGGGGTGCGGATGTAATTATCGGCACTCATCCCCACGTTATTCAGCCTGTTGAATATATATATAATGAGGACGGCAGCAAAACTCTTGTTGCCTATTCACTCGGTAATTTCATTTCTGCACAAAACAGAGGTCCGAGGATGCTCGGCGGAGTTCTGAATTTTGAAATTGTAAAAAACAACGCAACAGGTGAGTTAAGCTTTGAAAATGTTAAGTTTTCAGGTGCCGTAACCCATTACGGTCAGAGTTACTCAAATCTTCGTATTTATCCTCTTGATGAGTATACGGAAGAGCTTGCATCCAAGCATGGAGTATTAAGCAAAACCTCCGAGTTCAGCTTGCAGTATCTTTATGATATTATAAATAACGTTATAGATAAACAGTTTCTTATATAAATAACAAGCTGCGGCGGTAAACAGTCTGACTGATTGCCGTGCAGCTTTTTGTAATAGGTGGTAAATTATGGATTATCAATACGAATTAAGTGCAAAAAACATGGGGTACAAAGCGGTTTGCGGAGTTGATGAGGCAGGCAGAGGACCTTTGGCCGGTCCTGTTTTTGCTGCGGCGGTTATTCTTCCCGAAAACTGCGAAATAGATGGTCTCAATGATTCAAAAAAGCTTTCCGAAAAGAAGAGAGAAGCTCTTTTTGAAATTATAAAGGAAAAGGCAATAAGTTGGAGTGTTGCAAGTGTTGATGAAAAAGTAATTGATGAAATCAATATTCTTCAGGCAACCTATCTTGCAATGAAGAATGCCGTTGAAGGTCTTGATATTGCTGCGGATTACGCCTTGATTGACGGCAACAGAATGCCCCCGATTGAAATTGAAGGCGAAACTATTGTTAAAGGTGATGCAAAGAGCATGTCTGTTGCGGCGGCATCAATTCTTGCGAAGGTAAGCAGAGACAGATTTATGCTTGAACTCGATAAACAGTATCCGCAGTATCAGTTTGCAAAGCATAAGGGCTACGGCACAAAGCTTCATTACGAAATGCTTACGGAACACGGAATTTCACCGTGCCATCGTATGACCTTTCTTAAATCGTTTACGGGTGAAAAATAATGATTAAGAACAAAACGGGTGTGTGGGGAGAGATTTTTGCGGCAAGATATCTGCGTGATAACGGCTATGATATTCTTTCTTCAAACTATGTATGCCGCTTTGGTGAGCTTGATATTGTTGCCGAAAAAGACGGTATATTCTGCTTTGTTGAAGTGAAAACAAGAAATCAAAGCACAAAAATCAGACCCATGGAAGCTGTTGACGAAGGAAAACAGAAGAGGCTTGAAATGGCGGCTAAAAGCTTTTTATCCTCCGCAAAAATCAGCGGTGAATCACGCTTTGATGTCTGTGAGGTTTACCTTGATGATAACAACGCGCTTTGCAGCATAAACTATATAAAAAATGCGTTTCAGGTGATGTGATGAGGCTTTTTGATTTGCATTGTGATACGGCAGGGGAGTGCTGTAACAGAAAAATTCCTTTGTATAGAAACAATCTTCATATAAGTTTGTGTAAAGGTGAATTACTTGACGAATGGTGTCAGGTTTTTGCAATCTGGATACCTGATGAGCTTCGGGGCAAAAATGCTTTTGAGTATTTTGTTAATGTTATTAAAAACCATAAAAGTGAAATAAATCAAAATGCGGACAAAATTCAATTATGTCAACGATTTTCGGACATAGAAGAAGCTTTGAAAAACCGCAGATGCGCTGCAATAACCGCCGTTGAGGGCGCTTCTCCTTTTGCTGAAAAAGATGCAGTTTTTGTTGCAAAAGATTATGGTGTAAAGCTTATCACCTTGACATGGAACGGCGAAAATGAAGTCGGTTACGGCTGTCAGTCAGGCGTTGATTCGGGACTCAAGGAATGCGGAAAAGCACTTTTGCGGGATATGCGTGAGCTTAATATTGCCGCTGATGTATCTCATCTCAACAGGGCAGGCTTTTATGATGTGATTTCGAGCGGTGCGAGAGTTATTGCATCGCATTCAAACTGTGAAAGCGTGCTTCTCAAAACTCGAGAAGACAGCGAGGATAAATTTTTTTCCTGTCGCCGAAGTCTTAATGATGAACAGATAAAACTGCTGATTGAGTGCGGCGGATTAATTGGAGTAAATTTTTGTAAAAGCTTTCTCGGAGATGAGGGCGATGACGGCTTTGAGGCTGTTTATCGGCATATATCTCACATTCTCGAATTGGGCGGCGAAAATGCTCTTGCAATCGGTTCAGATTTTGACGGATGCGAGATTAATCCAGATATTGCGGGGGTTGATAAAATTCCCGATTTAGCCGCTTTTTTGACCGAAAAAGGCATGAGTTTAGCTTTAATTGATAAGATTTTTTTCTTCAACTCACAAAATTTCTTTAAAAATGTTTTACAAGTGTGAAATAATATGTTATAATACCATGAATGTTTTTAAATTATTTCCGAAAAGGATGATGTTAAATGAACTATGTAAGTACCAGAGATACCGCGGTTAGGGTTTCTGCTTCGCAGGCAATTACCAAGGGAATTTCATCAGAAGGCGGTCTTTTTGTTCCCGAAAACCTTCCTAAAGTTTCGATGAGCGAAATCGAAAAGATTGCAGGTCTTGATTATATCAGCAGAGCAAAGTCAATACTTTCTTTGTTCCTTACCGATTTCACCGAAGCAGAGGTTGACTCATGTGTTAAGGGTGCATATGAAACAGGCTTCTCAAGCGAGAAGGTTGCACCTCTCGAAAAAATCGAGGAAGGCGTACATATTCTTGAGCTTTTTAAGGGTCCCACCTGTGCATTCAAGGATATGGCTCTTCAGATTCTTCCCAGACTCCTTACCGTTTCCAGCGGCAAGGCTGCTCCCGGAACAAAAATCGTTATTCTTGTTGCAACCTCGGGTGATACCGGCAAGGCTGCCCTTGAAGGCTTCAAGGATGTTGAAAATACACAGATTCTTGTTTTCTATCCCAGCGACGGCGTAAGCCCCATGCAGAAGCTTCAGATGTGCACTCAAGAAGGTGCGAATGTTTCGGTAAGTGCAATTGAAGGTAATTTTGACGATGCACAGAGCGGTGTTAAGAGAATTTTTACCGATAAATCAATTGCAGAAAAGCTTGCCGCTAATTCAATGGCATTCTCATCCGCAAACTCAATTAACTGGGGCAGACTTTGCCCGCAGATTGTATATTATTTCTCTGCTTACTGCGATTTGCTTGCCAACGGCGAAATCAAAGCAGGCGACGAAATCAATGTTGTTGTTCCTACGGGTAACTTCGGCAATATTCTTGCAGCTTACTATGCCAAGGAAATGGGACTTCCCGTTAAGAAGCTTATCTGCGCTTCCAACAGCAACTCCGTTCTTACCGAGTTCCTTACAACGGGTGTTTATAACAGAAACCGTGAGTTCTTCACAACCATTTCACCTTCAATGGATATCCTCATCTCGAGCAATCTTGAAAGACTTCTCTATTCAATTGCAGGCAGCGAAAAGGTGACCGATTGGATGAAGCAGCTTTCCGAAAACGGCAAGTATGAGGTTGATGCGGATACTCTTTCTGCAATCAAGGCTCAATTTGCGGCAGGTTGCTGCGATGATGATGCAACAAAGGCAACTATTGCAAAGGTGTTTAAGGAAAAGAACTATCTTTGCGATACTCATACCGCTGTTGCAGTTAAGGTTTTCTATGATTATAAAGCAGAAACAGGTGACAACACTCCCGCTGTTATTGCTTCAACCGCAAGCCCCTTCAAATTCAGCGCTGCCGTTCTTGAAGCTGTTGACGGAAAGAACGATAATCTTGATGAATTTGAAATGGTTGAACGTCTTGCTGCCGTAACAGGCAAAAGCTGCCCCGAGCAGCTTGCAAATCTCCGCGATAAGGCTGTGAGATTCGACGGCTGCTGCTCAAAGGACAGCATGGACGGCGTAGTATTCGATATGCTCGGTATCTGATTTACATTGTGCTGGTTGCGTTATCGTTGAGTTTAAAGGTTGAACACTGTGTTTCGCCGCACTTACAGGCTGATGAATTGCCCACTTCAATGCTGCCTGCGGTGCAAGCAGTTTCGCCCTTGTGATAAACGCAGTTCTTTGCAAAACATGTTATTTCGCTGATTTTCTTATCCATTGATGTTTCTCCTTTCATTTTTTACGGAGAATATCCGCAATGATATTATGAGCGAATTTATCTGAATTATTTAAGAAAGGAAATGTCTATGGCTCTTTTTGCAATCGGAGATACGCATCTTTCGCTTGCTACGGGTAAGTCAATGAATATTTTCGGCGGCTGGACGGATTATGAACAGCGGCTTGAAAAAAATTGGCGCAGACTTGTAAGCGATAATGATACGGTTGTAATAGCGGGAGATATTTCCTGGTGCATGAATCTTGAGCAGGGTCTTGAGGATTTCCGTTTTCTTGATTCTCTGCCGGGCAGAAAAATAATTCTCAAAGGCAACCACGATTATTGGTGGGCAACCAAGAAAAAATCGGACGAGTTTTTTGAAAAATATTCTTTGTCTACCCTCAATATCCTTCATAATAATACATACACAGAGGGCAAATTTGCAATATGCGGCACAAGGGGCTGGTTTTTCGATGCGGAAAGCGATGCCGATAAAAAGGTAGTGCTTCGTGAAGCGGGCAGACTGCGTGCCTCAATCGCCGCTGCAAAGGAAACCGGGCTTGAACCCGTTGTGTTTCTTCACTATCCGCCGATTAACATAATTCAGAAGTGCGATGAAATATATAATGTTCTTGTTGAAGAAAACATTACACGCTGTTATTACGGTCATTTGCATTCATATTCCCATGCAGGTGCGTTTATCGGAGAGAATGATGGAATAAGATTTTCTCTGATATCAAGCGATTATCTTGAGTTTTGCCCTGTGTTGGTGTATTAACCTTTGGCATTATTACCAAAAATACGGCAAAAAAACCGTAAAAATTAACCGAACATAAGAATTTATAAATATATATAAATAAATATAGAAATTTCAAAAAATATTTGTTATAATCTATTGCGTTAAAATATCAATCGGCAGAATTTGCCGAAACGGAGGAATTCTAAATGAGCTTAGTATCAGCTAACAAAACAGAAACCAACACCTATGCAGTTGAAATCGCTGTTTCCGCAGAGGATTTCAGAGCTGCAATTCAGCAGGCTTATCTCAAGCAGAGAAAGTCAATTCAGATTCCCGGTTTCCGTAAGGGCAAGGCTCCTCTAATGATGATTGAGAAGCTTTACGGCAAGGAAGTTTTCTTTGAAGATGCACTTGACATCGTTTTCCCCGAAACAGTTCAGGCTGCTTATGAAGAAGCAGGCATTATTCCCGTTGATCAGCCTCGTGATTTCGACGTTAAGACAATGAGCAAAGAAGAAGGCGTTGTTATGTCCTTCAACGTAACAGTTAAGCCCGAAATCACTCTTAAGGCTTACAAGGGTCTTACCGCTGAAAAGGCAGAGGTTAAGGTTACTGCGGAAGAAATCGATCACGAAATCGAGCATATGCTTGACAGAGGCGCAAGAATCGTTAATGTTGACGACAGAGCAGTTAAAGACGGCGATATTACCGTTATCGATTTTGAAGGCTTTGTTGACGGCGTAGCATTTGACGGCGGCAAGGCAGAAAAGTATGAACTCACAATCGGTTCAGGTTCATTCATTCCCGGTTTTGAAGAGCAGATTATCGGCCACTCAATCGGCGAAGAATTTGACGTAAACGTTACATTCCCCGAAGCATATGCTCCCGAGCTTGCTTCAAAGGCAGCAGTTTTCAAGATTAAGCTTCACGAAATCAAGGTTAAGGAGCTTCCCGAGCTTGATGACGAATTCGCAAAGGATATGGGCGAATACGAAACAGTTGCTGACCTTAAGAAGGGCATTGAAGAGGATATGCTCAAGAGAAAGCAGGACAGCGCACAGCATGCATTTGAAGATGCAGTTATTGATGCACTCTGCCAGAATGTTGAAGGCGAAATTCCCGAATGCATGTATGAAAACAAGGCAAAGGAAAACATTGATTCCTTCGCACAGAGAGTTGGCCAGCAGGGCATCGACCTTGATACTTACCTCATGTATATGGGTATGGACAAGGCAACCTTCGAGGGTCAGATGAGAGAGCGTGCAGTTGCAGATGTTAAGATTGAGCTTGCAGTTGAAAAGATTATCGAGCTTGAAGGTCTTAAGGCTTCCGACGAAAAGGTTGAGGAAGAATATGCAAAGATGGCTGAAATGTATCAGCTTGATGTTGAAAAGATTAAGGAACTTGTTCCTGCAGAAACAATCGCTGCTGAGCTTGTAAGACAGGATGCTCTTAAGCTTGTTATTGATGCTGCAAAGGCAAAGAAGCCCGTAGCAAAGAAGGCAACAAAGAAGGCTGCCGAAAAGAAAGAAGAAGACGAAGCTGAAGAAAAGCCCGCAAAGAAGCCTGCAGCAAAGAAGACAACAAAGAAAGCAGCAGAAAAGAAGGAAGAAGCTGCTGAATAATTCTTTCATATTTTAACTATACTTGAATATGAGCATAAAGAGTAAACCGGTTTTAATACCGGTTTATTCATTCTAAAAATCCATTATTTATTGCGGAGAAAGGATTGAATTTTTATGGCATTAGTACCCTATGTTGTTGAACAGACAAACCGAGGCGAGCGTTCTTATGATATTTTCTCCCGCCTTCTTAACGACAGAATTATCGTTCTTTCCGACGAGGTAAACGACACAACCGCAAGCATCGTTGTTGCACAGCTCCTTTTCCTTGAGGGTCAGGATCCCGATAAGGATATCAGCCTTTATATCAACAGCCCCGGCGGTTCGGTTACCGCAGGCATGGCAATTTATGATACAATGCAGTATATCAAGTGCGATGTTTCAACCATCTGCATGGGTATGGCTGCTTCCATGGGCGCATTCCTGCTCTCATCCGGTGCCAAGGGTAAGAGATTTGCTCTCCCCAACAGCGAAATTATGATTCATCAGCCTCTCGGCGGTGCAAGAGGTCAGGCAACCGAAATCAAGATTGTTGCAGACCATATTCTTAAGACCAGAGAAAAGCTTAACAGAATTCTTGCTGAAAATACAGGCAGAAGCATTGAGGAAATCGCAAGAGATACAGAAAGAGATAACTACCTCACAGCTCAAGAGGCTATGGAGTATGGCCTTGTTGATAAGGTAATCGACAGAAGATAACAGTTAATTATATTTTTAGTATAATCCCACAGGAGGCAAACCATGCCCAGAGATGACGAAAAACGTGTATCATGCTCGTTTTGCTATAAAACACAGGATCAGGTTGATAAGCTTATTGCAGGTCCCAATGTTTATATCTGCAACGAATGCATCGACCTTTGCTGCTCGATAATAGAATCCGAGCCTTCGCATAAGCGCCGCTCGGCAGATTTATCAACCCTTCCAAAGCCCGTAGAAATCAAGGCAAAGCTTGATGAATACGTAATCGGTCAGGATGCGGCAAAAATCGCATTGAGCGTTGCGGTGTATAATCATTATAAAAGGATAGAGAGCAAGGGCGTTTCCGAGGTCGAGATTCAGAAGAGCAACATTCTTCTTCTCGGACCCACGGGTGTAGGCAAAACCATGCTTGCACAAACTCTTGCCAAAATTCTTGATGTACCTTTTGCAATTGCAGATGCAACAACTCTTACCGAGGCAGGATATGTAGGTGAGGACGTTGAAAATATCCTTTTAAGAATAATTCAGGCTGCTGATTTTGATATTGAAAGAGCCGAAAGAGGAATTATCTATGTTGATGAGATTGATAAAATCGCCCGCAAGAGCGAAAATCCGTCAATAACAAGAGATGTAAGCGGCGAAGGCGTTCAGCAGGCACTCCTTAAGATTATTGAAGGCACGGTTGCAAATGTACCTCCCCAGGGCGGCAGAAAGCATCCGCAGCAGGAGTTTATTCAGATTGATACATCGAATATTCTTTTTATTTGCGGCGGTGCGTTTGACGGCATTGAAAAGATAATCGAAAAACGTTCTGAAGGCTCAACTCTCGGCTTCGGTGCACAGATAAAGAGCAAATCCGAGGCTGCAAAAGAGAATCTTATGGAAAAGGTTATTCAGCAGGACCTTGTGAAGTTCGGTCTTATTCCCGAATTGGTCGGCAGAATGCCCGTTGTAACAACTCTGCGTGAGCTTGATAAGGATGCGCTTGTTAAAATACTTACAACGCCTAAAAACGCAATCGTAAAGCAGTATAAGGAGCTTTTCAAACTTGATGGTGTTGAGCTTGAATTTGACGATACAGCACTTGAAGCAATTGCCGATAAGGCGCTTGAAAAGAAAACGGGTGCAAGAGGACTTCGCTCAATTATCGAAAGTGTTCTTATGCCGATTATGTATACCGTTCCTTCCGATTCAACGGTTGAAAGAGTGTGCATAACTGCAGCTTGCGTTAATGACGGTACAACACCGCTTATCGAACGCAACCCCGAAAAGAAAAAGGTTAAAGTATCTCCTCCGCCGAAGGTAACAAAATCAGGCAAGGTTGGGTAAAAATTAACGGACTGTTCATAATGAACAGTCCGTTTTTTAATCTCTTGTGACCGTTTTAACCCAATTGAAGCTGTTGACTTTGACCAGTGCAACGGCACATTTTAATATCTGGTCTGCTTTTAGGCAAGCGAAGGTAACAACAACGGGAAACTTGAATACAAATGCGCTCAACGCACTCAAGGGCAAAACGATAAGCCACATAAAAATGATATCATTTTTTAAAACAAATGAGGTTTCGCCGCCGCCTGACACTATTCCGCAAAGCGCAGGTGCTTCATACGCCGTGCCGATAATCGTTACCGAAAGCACCCATATAAACTGATTGGTGATTTCGATTGTTTCGGGTGAAGCATCATAAAAATCAATAATGAGATTTTTGGTCAGAAGCAGAATGCCGCTCGATATAACACCGATACCTAGGAAAATAAGCTGCAAATTCTTGCTTCTTTTCTTTATTATCTCCATGGGCTTGTTTTCGCCTATAGTTTTTCCTATCAGCACGCAGGCAACATTGCTCGATGCATAGCAGATAACCGTTGCAACCTGAAAAATCGTTGTTGCAATGCTGTTTGCCGCAATTGCGCTTTCAATCAGTCTGCCTATGATTGCACCCTGTATGCTCATTGCAATACCCCATGAAACGCTGCTCATCATAAGCGGTAAGCCCGTTTTGAAATAGTCCTTTACCATTTGTTTATCCGTGACAAACAAATCTTTTATCTTCATTTTAAGCTTTTTATCAATGAATAAGAGGTAAATAACGGTAACAATAAGTTCAATCAATCTTGAAACGAGAGTTGCAATTGCCGCACCTCTGATTCCCATTTCAGGCGCACCGAATTTGCCATAAATGAGTGCATAATTGAGCAAAATATTGATTGCGAATGATGAAAGTGAAACATAAAAACCGATTTTTACCGTTTCAACACTTCTTAAGATTGAAAGGATAATTGTTGAAAGAGTAAACATTAAATATGTATGCTTTATTATATCAAGATAAAGAACCGCCTGCTCAATTACGGCTTCTTTATCCGTAAAAAGGCGGATAAGTGCTTCGGGGGCAACTGCCGCAAAGGCAAAAATCAATATTGTGAAAATTATTCCGAGCCATATCGCAACGGCTGAAACTTTGTGTATGGGCTTCGTTTCCTTTTTCCCCCAATATTGCGATGCGATAACCGCCATGCCCGAGGAAACACCCGATGCAGCCATGTTGAGAAAAAACTGAATGTTGTTGCAGATTCCTACGCCGCTTAACGCAGTCTCGCTGTAAGCGCCCATCATAACAGAGTCTGCAAGGTTAACTCCGAATGCAATGAGATTTTGACCTGCCATTGAAAGGGTCATGGTTATAAATGCTTTGTAAAAGCTTTTATCCGATAGCTTCTTTTCCATATTTCGTCTCCGTATAAAATAGTAAAATAAAGTATATCACCATAAAATTTGAAATACAAGAAAAATTAGTGTTTTCTTAAGAAAATGATAAGAAATTTATTCTTATTCAGAATAATGCGGAGATATGCAGGTGCTATAATTCAAACAGAGATAAAATATAATAAGGAGAGCGAAAATGAACGTTTATGATTTTGATAATACGATTTATAAAGGTGAATCGGGTGTTGACCTGTTTCTCTATTTTTTAAAGCGTGACCCTAAACTTATAACTGCGCTCCCGTGGGCGATAAGCTGCATTGCGAGATATAAAGCAACAAAAATGACCCTTGATGAGGCGCTCAATAAATATGCAGGGGTTATTGAGAGCTACGCGGCAAAGATTGATGATATCGAAGGAAATGTTACAAAATTCTGGGATAAAAACATCAAAAAAATTAAGCCGTTTTATTTAGAGCAGAGGCGGGATGACGATATAATCATTTCGGCGTGCGTTGATGTTGTGCTTGAAGAAATATGCAAAAGAATCGGTATCAAGAATTATGTAGGCTCTGCAGTTGACCTTGAAAAAAGAAAGCTTCTCAATTTCTGTTACAGAGAAAACAAAGTGAAGGTATTTAAAGAAAAATTCCCCGATGCGGTTATTGATAATTTTTATACGGATTCATATAACGATCAGCCCATGATTGACCTTGCAAAGAATGCATATCTCGTCAAGGGCGATAAAATAACAAAGATAAAGTAAAAAGCAGCATACCCTCCTCAAAAATCGTAAGCGATTTTCAGGGAGGGTATGGTTATTCTTGTTGATATTTTTCTGCCTGGAGATTGAACATATAAGCATATTTTCCGCCCAATGCCATGAGCTCATCATGTGAGCCGCTTTCAACTATTTCACCGTTTTCAAGCATGTAAATAACGTCTGCCATAACGGTTGTTGAAAGCCTGTGAGAAATAAAGATAACTGTTTTATCCTCGGCGGCTCTCGACATAGCCTCATTGAGAGCATATTCGGAAACGGGGTCGAGATTTGCGCTGGGTTCATCAAGAATTGCAAACGGGCATTTTTTGTAGAATGCTCTTGCAACAGCGACCTTCTGACCTTCACCGCCGGAAAGCGAAAGACCGTTATCATCGAATTCGCGGAGCAAAATTGTATCAGTACCGTTCTTAAGTTCTTTGTTGAAGCTGCTTTCCTTAAGTGCGGCAAGAACTCTTTCTTTGTCGGGATGATCATTCATCGCAACGTTTTCTCCGATTGTTGCGCCGAAAAGAGAGAAATCCTGGAAAACGGCGGCGTAGTTTTCGTGATAAGAGTGGATATCCCATTCTTTTATATCCGTGCCGTCAACGGTTATTTTGCCTTCCGTCACATCATAAAGCCTTAAAAGCAGGTTTGTAAGAGTTGTTTTTCCTGCACCGTTATATCCTACAAGCGCAATTTTCTGATAAGGCTTGATTTCAAGATTTATATTCTTGAGAGTAGGTTTATCATTTCCGGGATAGGTGAATGAAACATTCTCCAGCTTTATGGTTGCAGGCTTTTTAAATACCGTTTTAACATTTCCGCCGATAATTTTTTCTTTGGCACTCATAAACTTACGGAATTTATCGATATAAAGTCCGTTTTCACGAAGATTAATCGAAAACCAGCTTGTCAAGTCAAAAACACATCGGCTTACTGCATTTGCGCCGTTGAAGGTTGCGGCAAATTCGCCGAGGGTGATTTCCTTTGTTACAATTGCTTTGTAGCCCATGTAAAGGGCAATTCCGAGATAAACAAGTAATGTCATCGGGAGAGCTTCCTGGCAGAAATAGAGCTGCCACTGTCTTCTTAAAAACGGAGCGATTGTAACAAGTCTGTCGATGATGTTTTTGTTATATCTTCTTTCAATCATTTCTCCGGCAGGATTGAGTCTTAATTCCTTGGCGTAATCCTGGAGATAGAAAACTCTGCTGAAATAAAGATTCTTTCTGTCAAGAGGAGTCATTGCTTCCGTGCGTTTAAAATTAACCTTTGCAATGAGTCTGCCAATCGGAATCATAATTCCTACGCAGAGGAAAATGAAAACAAGGCAGAGAGGGTCAATCGTTGCAATAACAGCGGTTATCGAAATAATCGAGGTGAGCAGTCTTGTGATGTCCTGCGCATCGGTAAGAACTCTTTCGACTCTTTCGTTCATTGACGTCATCGCAAGAACGAGGTCGTTATAGTAGGCGGGGTTATCGTATGCCTCAAAATCCATTTTTGCCGCTTTATCGTAAATCTGTGAATAGAGCTTATAATTGAGTCTTTCACGCTGCTTCGGAAGGAAGATTTCATAGAAAACCGTGCTTCCGACCGTGCCGATGATTACTATTAATGCAAAGATGCCGCAGGCAACTCCCGCTCTGTAATAATCAACGCCCGAGGTTACAACATCTATAATATATTTGAGCAGAACAACGTTTGAAAGTATCCACGGAACGTTCGATAAAACATCGAAGAAGATATAGAAGAAAAGAAGACCGGGGGCATTCTTTGCAATAAAGCCGAGCATGTAAAGATTATTGCGGAATGTATGGGAGCTTTCAACTGATTTTTTGTTTTTCTTATTCTTATTCATGCTCCGACACCTCCTCTTTATATCCCGATGCCTGAAGAGTGAACATCTCGTTGTATTCTCCGCCGAGAGCCATAAGCTCATCGTGAGTTCCGGATTCTATAAGCTGACCCTTTGCAAAAACAAGAATTTTGTCGGAACGGGTTGCGCTGGAAAGACGGTGGGAAATATAGAAAACGGTCTTTCCTTGAGTTCCCTCCATTAGTGCATCATACATCTTGCTTTCTGCGACGGGGTCCAATGCAGATGAAGGCTCATCAAGAATGGCAATCTCAAATTCTTTCGCAAACATTCTTGCAATTGTAACCTTCTGGGATTCGCCGCCCGAAAGAAGGGCGCCGTTATTGTCAAATTCCCTTGTGAGAAGGGTGTTTTCTTTTTTGTGAAGAGTCTGTATTTTTTCATAAACACCGCTTTGTATGAGAGCTTTGTTTGCATTTGCGATATTGTTTTCATCAACCTCTTTGATAAGTACGTTTTCTGCAACCGTCATTGCAAAAATTCTGTAATCCTGGAAAACACTTGCGAATTTATCGCGGTATTTGAGAAGGTCATACTCTTTAATGTTGATTCCGTTATAAAGAATTTCGCCTTCAGTAACATCATAAAGTCGCATGATGAGCTTGGAAAGAGTGGTTTTGCCTGCGCCGTTATGACCGACTACCGCAAAGGTTTCACCCTTGTTAATTTTAAATGAAACATTGTTAAGAGTATTTTTATCGTTGCCCTCATATCTGAATGAAACGTTTCTGAATTCAAGGCTTTCAAAATCGCTTGGCTCAATTTCGCCGCCTACAAGCTTCGGCTCATAATCAAGGAAATCTCTCATGTTCTGAACCCATAAGCAATGCTTTTGCTGCATGGCAAAGTAACGTGCAAGCTGATTTAGCTTGTTTCTGGTTGTTGTGATTGCCGAAATAAGAACGGAAAAGTCCGCAATTTCAAGATTTTCAAGCACCATGAGTCTGTAACATCCGTAGCCGAAACCGCCGCCTACGGGAATGATTTCGCCGAGGAAATCGGCAAGAGCTTCAATAAGCGCAACTCTCCAGCCGTATTTTCTGATAACGCCGATTTTTCCTTCAACGGCATTGCTGAATCGGGTTTTGACAACATCGAATATTCCCGTTGTTTTGATTTCTTTTGCAAAATCCTTGAGAAGAATTGTTCTTTTGGTGTAGTCCTTCTGTCTTTCAAAAGGAGTCCATTCCTTTTCCTCTTCAAGCTCAAGGTTGTTTTTCTTGACTCTCAATGCAATAACAATAATTGGGCAGAGGATGAAAAAGAGCAGGAAGGGGTCGATTGAAATAAGATACATAACAAGGAAAACAATGCTCACAACCGAACCGATTGTCCACGCAGAGCCTTCGATTATTCTCTTGAAACCGCCCTTTTCAACAACCCAGGTTGCTCTGTTGTAGTTATCGAAGAAATCGGGGTTTTCGTAACATCCAAGTTCAACCTCTTGAGCTTTTTTAAAAATGAGGCTGTTTATGTAGCTTTCGCATTTGATTTCAAATTTTATTCTGACCGTATACATATCGATATATGCAAGCAGGTCAACAAACACCTTGCCGAAAACGATAATACACATCTTGATTGCAAATTCTTTGAATGTGCCGTTGCCTTCGATAATAGAAAGGGCGGTCTGCAGAAACATAATGTTTATGACAACGGAATAATAAACATTCTCGAGAATATATGCCAGATATATTATTATCAGCGACAAAGGTGCGCTTTTCCATGCACATTTGAGCATGAAGGCGGTGTTTCGGAAAATATGTGCCTTCTGCTTTTGTTTTTTGTCTTTTCTCATTTTTTCCTCCAAAATTCGCAGATATAAAAATTCTATCCCATGAAAATCCAATTGTCAAGAATGTATTAGTGCTTATTATATACAATTAAAAAATGTTGACATGGATTTAATTTTGCTTTATTCTATTAGTGTATAGTCAAAAATAAAAAATCACAGGAGAAAAAACATGAAAAAACCCAATTTTTATTTCGGCGAATTCAAGCAGTATGACAAGATTTTTATCACGGCAGATAACGGCGTTGATGTTGAAAACGTAACATCTGTTGCATTTGAGGGCGAAACTCTCTATATTGCACAGCCCGATTGCCTTGTTGAATATGCCGACGGAAAATATAAAAAACATAATGCAAGGGTATCAAAGCTTTTTACAAGGAGCGGAAAGCTTTATGCCGCTGCAGGTAATTCACTTGCAGAGGTAAAAAAAGGTAAAATCAAGAAGCTTGCAGACTTTGATTCTCCCGTTATCGATATATCCGTTGCTCTTGATAATTCCGTATGGCTTATCACCGAAACAAAGCTTTATCTTATGGATAACGGCGAATTCAAGAGCATAGTTGATCTTCCCGAAAACACAGTTTGCCTTGCCGCACTCGATAATAAATCAAGATACGGCGAAACGGTTTATATCGGATGCACGGAAGAAGGTCTTCTTTCAATGAAGGGCAAACGCCGCCATTGGGCAGAGCTTACCCCCGATATGTCGGGTGTTTTAAGCAAGAAAATCAACTGCGCCGCAATCGATGGTCTCGGACATCTTTGGGTCGGTTCCGATGAAGGTCTTAATATCTACGACGGCAGAAATTATTGGTTCAACGGCAATGATTTCTATTCCGTGCCTGACGGCTCATTCAACGATATGTATTTTGCTGCTGACGGCAAAAAATATTTTGCAACAAATACAGGTGTTATAACTCTTATCGAAGGTAAGATATCCTATTTCTCATACGGTGCATGGCTTATGCATCCTACGGTAACAAAGCTTGCCGTTTCCGATAAAGGCACTATTGCTGCCGTTACTCCCGAAGGCATCAGCCTCATCACTTCAAAATATATGACTCTTGCGGAAAAAGCAAAGCATTATGATGACTATGCCGTTAAATATTACACAAGAAACGAAGGCTATCAGGTATCAAGACAGCTTCGCAAATACGGCGATATTGAATCCGGCTGGCTTCCCAATTCCGATAATGACGGGCTTTTTACAGGTCTTTACTGTGCAAGCCAGTGCTTCCGTTATGCCGTGACAGGTGATGCTGAAGCAAAGGCAAACGCAAAGAAGGCAGTTGAAGCCATGATTAAGCTCACCGAAATTACGGGCAGAAAAGGCTTCACCGCAAGAGCAACAAGATATTCCCACGAAGAAAACTTCGGCACGGGTAACAGAGAAGAATGGCATTATTGTGAGAATAATTCCGATTGCGAATGGCTTGGCGAAACTTCAAGCGACGAAATGACGGGTCATTATTTTGCTTACGGTATTTATTTCGACCTTGTTGCAGATAAGAAGGAAAAGAAGAAAATCGCAGAGGTTGTAAAGAACATTACCGACCATATCCTTGAAAATAATTTTCATCTTACAGATGTTGACGGTGTACCTACCACTTGGGCAAACTGGGAACCTGACCTTCTCAACAACGATGACAGATGGTACTACGAAAGAGGAACAAATTCCCTTGAAATTCTTTCATTCCTCAAGACTACATATCATGTAACGGGCGAAGAAAAGTATAACGAAGTTTTCGATATGCTTATTAAAAAGCACCATTACGCAATGAACTGCATGCAGTATAAAGTTGAGGACGGCCACGTTGCTCATATTGATGACCAGCTTGATTTCACCAACATTTATCCTCTTGTTGTTTACACCGAAAACGAAGCACATAAAGAAATATTCAAGATGGGTCTTACCCACCATTGGGAATATGAAAGAGTTGAGCGCTCACCCATGTTTAATATTGTTTACGGTGCGCTCACAAATAATTGCTGTGACATTGAAAATGCGGTAAAGTCGCTTGCCGAAATGAATCTCGACCTCGTAAGATGGCCTATGTATAACAGCTACAGAAAGGATATTGTATGGGATACAGAGCAGGAAGAAATGGGTATTCCCGCACAGCTCAAATATCCGGTTGAATATTCATCGAGAGTTCTTGTTCACTATGACGGCAATCAGTTTGTCTGTGATTCTGGTGCGGAAAGATTTGTTGATATCAATAAAAAAGAGGTTAACCGCACTTCAACTCTTCCCGGCACGGGTGCAAACGGCATGAGATCCGAAATGCCTTATATTTATCTTCTTCCCTATTGGATGGGCAGATATCACGGTCTCATCGGCGATTAATTTGCGTAATTTTTCTGAATAAAGGGGTATCGAAATGAAAAAAAGAAATATTTTTGCGGCATTAACTTCCCTTGTTCTCGTTTTTTCAATTTTAGTGTTTAACGGTTGCGGCAAAGAAGATCAGCCTGAATCGTCGCTTGCCGATGCAACGGCTGTTTATTCAGAGGCAACAAAATATGCAGAGGTTACATATGTTACTCCAATAACATCTGTAAACTCCGAAGAAGAAACAACGGCGGTTTCTCAAAGCGTGAGCGAAACAGTTTCGCAGACTGCTGCCGAAGAAACAACGGCGGCATCTGCTCTTGTATCAGTTGAAGAGATAGTTGAATATTTCAACGCAAGCGCAAATAAGATAAAGCCTGCCGCAAAAAAGGTTGTCAAGAACTATGAAAAGCGAACGGTAAACGAAGAAAAGCTTGTTTTTCCAAAATCGCTTGAATCTACGGCACGCAGCCTTATCGGAACATTTATGAAGGATGATACAGAACCCATTGTTTATGAAACAAGAGAGGATATCACCAATGAATTTCTTGTTCCGAATCAGAGCTATGTAAGCAGGCTTAAGCCCGAATGGGTAAAGAGCGCAACGTGCAAGGATAACGGAAAAGAATATATTATTCATATCAGGTTAAAAGACCAGAAAAATCCCACATCGGGAAACGGTGTAGGTGCCGTATGTGATGTTATTGAGGCGGCAGAGGTTGCGGAAAAGGCTTCATTTGTTGAAAAATTTACAACCGATTATTATAACTGCGAGGTTATTGCAACTGTTGATAAGGCGAGCGGAAATGTTGTTCACATAAGATATATCACTCCCGTTGCCCTTGAATTAACAGTTAATCTGTTCGGAACCCACGATGTTGCGGCAGGTCTGACCTTTGAAAAAGACTACACAATAACTTATTAAGGTGAAATTATGTCTGCATTATTTTTATCACTTAAAAATATTTTTCACGGTGTTGTTGCTGTTTTTATGCTTATCCCGATTATGCTTACAATGGGTGATGCAGGCGATCCTGACACACCTGTTGAAACGTATCCCGACTCAATGAACCCCTATATAACCGAGTATCTTGACCCCGATATTGCTGCTCACCGTTCGGGTGCGGGTCTTGCCCCGCAGAATACGCTTATGGCATTTGAAAATATTGTTGAGCAGTCGGAGACCTTCGGTGTTGATACTCTTGAATTTGATGTTCAGATTACGAAAGACGGAGAGCTTGTTCTTCTCCATGACCTCACTTATGACGGAACAACAAATGCCGAAGAAGCTTTCGGCAGAAAATTCGTTACCGTTTCGTCAATAACTCTTGAAGAAGCCCGAGTGCTCAATCTCGGCGAGAATTTCAAGAAAGACGGCGAATATCCTTACAGAAGCTTGAGAGGGGAGGATATCCCCTATAATCTTAAGGTCGTTACCTGCGATGAGGTAATTGATTATGTTGAGGAAAACAGCAAAGGCAAAAAATATAATTATGTAATTGAAATAAAGAGCATAGGCGTTAACAGTTATAAAGCTGTTGATAAGCTCTATTCGATTATTACCGAGAGAAATCTTCAGGGCAGAGTAATTTGGTCAACCTTTGCGCCGGATACCTCATCGTATATGAAGCTCAAATATCCCGAGATTTCGCGCACAGCAGATGCAATTGAAGCCATCCAGTTCTATTTCTATTTCAGAATGAATTGGGATTTGCAGGATGTAAGTCCTTCTTATGTTGCTTTGCAGATTCCATACGGCTCGAGCGCACTTGATAATATTATCAATCTCGGCACAAGAGAGCTGCTCAATTATGCCCATAAAAATGATATTGCCGTTCAGTATTGGACAATTAACACCGAGGAGGAAGTAAAGCTTCTTACCGAAAACGGTGCGGACTGCATTATGACCGATTATCCGCAGACGGCATATGAAACCGTAAAATCATGTAAATAACACGGTAAAAAAATAAAGGCTTGCATGGATTTATAATTTCCGTGCAAGCCTTATTTTGTTTAGTTTGTTCTTTTGAAGTGCAGCTCCTTCATGCCTTCAACCTCGTCACAAATTGCTTTGAGATTGCAGGTATCGCAGTCAAAGTTTATGCTGTTCATAATGTGGTTGAGTGTTTCTGCAATTTCGGAATTCCTGCATGCAGCTTTTTCTGCCGCTTCATAATTTGCCAGAGGATGCGTTATAAACAAAATCCTGACTCCTTTTACTGCCGGATTCTCTTTGTATTTATTAATCAGCAGAGAGCCTACCGAACGAAAATCAATTCCGTTTTTTACCGCTGTTTTTGAAACACGAACAGCCTCTTTGTGAGAACGGGAGGTGCTCCGCATCATAAAACCGTCGGGAAAGCAATGGTATTTCACATATTCGATTTTTTTAATCAGGTTATATGACTTTTGTTCATCGCCGATGTCCTCAATCTGCACTATTGAAATGCGTGCAAATGAACGGTTATCTTTGATATCACCGAGGTCATCCCCGATAACCGTAATACCGTCGCTGATTTCTCTTGAAGTCACAAGGTTAAAGCCTGTTCCTTCAAGCTCGCAGGCAGTATCACGGCGCATAATAACCTGATTTGTGCCTGCATCCTTCCAAGGCTCACCTTTATCAAAGCTTTTTTGTTCAAGCGATGAAAACAGGTCGGAAACGGTATCAATTAACGAATCAAAAAATTTCATTACAGTTTTTTATCCCTTTTCATGGTGTCATAATGCTTGCCGAGAAGGTCATAAACCTTGCGGATAAGCTTCATATCAAGATTGAAAAAATAAATTGTGAACGTTATCAGAAACAGTGCAAGAATAACGCCGAGAATTATTAAAATAATTTCCATATTATTACTCCTTTGCAAGACCCTTCTGGCGAGCATATTCTGCAGCACCGAGCGCACCCATAAGCTGCGGGTCGGTTGAAAGCTCAACTACCTTGATTTTGAGAACTTTTTCTATTGCTTTCTTAAGACCGTCGTTCTTTGCGCAGCCGCCTGTAAGTGTTATGCTGTCGGTTGCGCCTGCTTTTTTAGCCATAACAAAGCATCTTTTTGCAACGGCAAGCTGGATGCCTGCAGCAATTTCATCCATGGGCTTGCCTTCGCCTACAAGCGAAATAACCTCACTTTCCGCAAAAACGGTGCACTGTGCGGTGATGGGAATTGTGTTTTTTGCCTCAAGTGAAAGCTTTGAAAATTCGGGCAAGGTCATTTCAAATGCATTTGCCATTGCTTCATAGAATCTGCCTGTTCCTGCGGCGCATTTATCGTTCATTGCAAAATTCTTAACCGTGCCGTCTGTATCGATTGAAATACCTTTAACGTCCTGACCGCCGATATCAATAATTGCCTTTACTTCGGGGTTTGTTACATGAACGCCCATTGCGTGGCAGCTTATTTCCGAAATGTTTTCATCGGCAAAGGGTACTTTGTTTCTGCCGTAGCCCGTGCCGATAAGATATGTAAGCTCCTGTGCGGAGTTGAGTCCGTCTACCTGTGAAATTGCATCGCTCAACGCAATTTCAGCACTTGCAACGGGATTTATTTTGCTTCTGTTTGTAACGTTGGCAACCATTTTGCCGTTTTCATCAAGAATAACGCATTTTGTATAGGTTGAGCCTACGTCACATCCGCCGAAATATTTCATAATAATTATCTCCTTTACTCACACATTACCATGCAAGGTCATCTTCAAAGTCTACAAGCGAGGGGTCGAGAGGCTCCTCTTGAAGAACTGTTTGCATATATTTATTGACCTGCTCACGCATATCGCGTCTTGAAATTGTTCTGGGATCCATAAGGTCCTGCTTAACCCAGATGAAATTGACGTTACGTTCTCTTGCCTGGTCGTCAAATATACCCGAAAGACCGTCCATGCCCTTGCAGGAAATCTGGTCATACATGATAACCGTATCGGCATCGTATTCTTCAACGATCCTCCAAAGCTCATCAACAACGTTTCTGTAGCCGCCCTTTGTATGCTTACGCATGATTGAACGCTGATATGTTTTGGCAACATCTTTGAGAGCCTGCTCTTTATCTTCTGTGTTATATTTGATATAGGAAATCATGGTTTCCATATCCATAACAACATTTATACCCCAGCAGTTTTCAAGCCAGTTTGCAAAGCTTGTATAATAGTTTGCGGGGCATGACCACACAACCGCACGGTGACGCATTTCCTTTGAAACGGGAGCTTTGTTTTCGTATGCCTTAAGCATAAGCTTATTAACCTTTTTATCAACCTTAAGGAAACGCTTGTCTACACCGCCGGAAAGATTGAAATAATATATTCTGTAAAGCCAGAATGCAGCACCCGTCATCTGAGGATAGGGAGTTTTGTTGATATCCCATTTTTCAAGCTCATATCCGAGCTGTTCGTTGCTTGTTTTGAGAGCTGCAAAAAATGCATCCCAATCAAACTTTTCGCCCGTCTGTTCTTCAATGAACTTTATAAGCTCCTTAACTTCTTCAACCGCATATTCCTGAACATCCTCATCGTTATAACGCAGAGGTATATTAAAAAGATGAACGGGAAGGTTGAGGCGACGGTCAAGGAAGGTTGAATTCATAACCGAGCCATCGCAAGGCATGTTGGTTGCAATCATACAGCAACCCATTTTGGGGTAATCGTCGTCAATTGCAACACCTGCTTCCGCACTCGGAAGAGGGCAAACATCGGCAGGCACGCCGAAGCTTTCCGTAACTTCAAGATACGGCGGAGTTATCTGCTGGTCAACCATTGAGGTAAGGAAAATGGGTATTGTCTGTAAGGGAATAACCGTAAGATTCGGAAATCCCGAGAATATTTCATTTGGTATAATCTCATCGGTGAGAACAATTTTCTTTGAAAACTTATTGTTGGGATTTATCTTTTCATCGGCAACAAAGGATTTATGTATGAGACCCGTTGCGTGCTTGACAATCATATTGAAATGAAGATGTACAATGCGCAGATGAGTTCCTCTTAATCCTGCGGTATGTCTGTCAACAAACGAAGGTGTTGAAAGATATGATGCCATCCAGCGGTATTTCCAAAGACCTTTAACGGTTGAAACAGGCGCTTTAAGCACCATGACTATCATGTCTTTCCAAGTGACAAGCCAGCGGTAATAGTCATACATCGTATCCTTGAAGCCTCGCCATTCTCTGTGCTTGAGTATGGCGGTGTGTTTTTTATAAAGCTTGCCGTAATCAGCCATTGTTCTTCGCCTGCCTTTCCTTCTGAATCTTCTTGATTTCAAGGCTTTCAACAAAAGCCTGAACACGGGTGCGCAGCTGACCTGATGCCGAAGCGGTATACTGTCTGTCAACCGCAGCAGTGGGTACGCCGTAATCCTCGCTCATAACATAAGAAGCAAGAGCTCTTTCATAGCCCCAGTATTCGCAGAATTTGAGCTGCTCATACATAACTCCGTCTGCATGGTATTCATCAACAAGCTTCTTTACATAATCTCTGCGTTCCTGAACCTTTTCGTGGCTCATATATCTCGGGCATTGACTTGTTTTAAGATAATGCGTACAAATCTGTGTAAGAATATCCTCATCGGGATTAATCTTTATTTCTTCTCTGCCGGGCATTGCACCGAAGCAGAATCTGTCCGCAACTACAAGTGCGCCGCTGTCCTCAATAAGAGCGGTAAAATCGGGGTCGTCCATTTCCGAGCCGACTACAACAATTTTTGCTCTGAATTTCTTTTTTGTATCGGGTTCACGGGTTTTAAGCTCTTCTGCCGTTTCGCGAAGCTTCGGAAGAATAAGAGCCTTCGGGCAGCAATATGTAATGAGATTGAGAATATGATATTCATATCCTGTTATGCGAGGATTATCTTCTTTGCGGTAATTGCCGATTTCCGTCATAAGACGGCACACCTCGTTATGCTCCTCAACAGCCTTAAGCAGTGCTTCGTCGGAAGTGTCGATGCCGTAAACCTCGGAAAGCTTATCAAGAATTTTGAGCCTTGTCTGGTTAACGTAATGCTTTACGGTATGATCGGCAATTTTAAAAGGCATATCAAGGAAGGTTAAGAAAAATTTATCGTTTTCAACAAGATTGAGAAGTTCAAAATGCTCTGCCGTTCTGTTCATTTCAGAACAGGTTTCAGAAGCAAGAAGAGCATTGAGGAAATTATATCCGCCCTCAATTGCACGCTCAAGAATTGCCTTTGAAAAACCGCAGAGGAAGTTGCTCATATAATAAGTGGCAATATCCATTGAGCCTGTTCTCGGTGCGCGAAGCTTTACGGAAAAACAGTTTCCGCAGTTTAAAAGAACCTCGGGAATATGGTAGCAGGTATAGCCGAGAGCAATACCGCCGTTTGCCTTTGCCTGCTGAACAAGAGCGTTGTTTGCTTCCTGCAGCAGGTTCTCAAATTCATAAAGATGTTTTAAATCTCTCACTTTAATATCTCCATTTCAACAAGTGCTTTTCTTGCACCTTTAACAACATTTGAATCATCGGGAAGTTTGGTTATGTTCTTGCCCTCAATATCATAAATAGCAAGGTTTGAGTCTGTCGGGATATATGACAAAACGGGAATTCCGTTTGTGTTGATATGCTCAATAATGCTTTCATCGGGAATTCTGTTAACGATTGCACCGATTTTTTTATACATAACAAGCTCGTCGGCAACGCTCTTGATGGTCGAAATAACCTGCGTGCCCTTTTTGCTTGCATCGGTTATAAGAAGAAGATGCGAAACCTTTTCCATGACACGGCGGTTTATCTGCTCAATGCCTGCTTCGCCGTCAATCACAACATAATCAAAATCGCTTGAAAGAATACTGATAACCTCTTTAAGGTATGTATTGATTTTGCAGTAGCAGCCTGCACTTTCGGGTCTGCCTACTGCAATGAATGCAAAGCCGTCGGTTTCAACAAGGGCATCAAAAATTTTGTATCTTGCATCGCCGAGAAGCTCTATAGCAGCTTTTGTCTGACCGTCCTCAACGGTTTCAACGATTTCCTTGCGGATATCGTCTATTGTCATTTTAACGTCAATTCCGAGTGCGGTTGAAAGACCTACTGCCGGGTCGGCATCAATTGCAAGGATTTTTTTATCGGGGAAATTCTGTACCAGAAGTTTTACTATTGCGGCGGAAATTGAGGTTTTTCCTACTCCGCCCTTACCTGACAGTGCTATTATTGTTGCATTTTTGTCCATAACATTCTCTCCGTTTTAGTTTGAAAGTTCTCTAAATATTTGTGTTGTGTTTTGTGTTTTTAAGAAGCATTACAAGTACGGGAACAACGATTACCTGAATGATTATTCCCGGTATTGCGTTTGTTATTGCTCCTGCAAAAAAGGCTTCAAAGCCGAATTTTGAAGCATCAAAGCCCATGCATGCAAGCTGAACGAGTCCCCATAACAAACGACCCGATACCATTGCAATAAGCAGCGAACAATATATGTATCCCTTCTTTTTTGGGAAAACACGGTAAAGCAATCCCGAAACAAAGCCGTATACGGCAAGCTCAAACGCCATTGAAACAGCATTGGGGAAAAGAATAGGCATTCCGAGTGTTGCCGAGCGCAGAAGAGGTGCAATAAACCCGACAAGAAGTCCCCAAGGTGCGCCGCATATGAATCCGCAAAGAATAACCGGTATGTGCATCGGGCAGAGCATTGCGCCGATTTGCTGAATCTGACCTGTGATAAACGGCAAAACGTATGCGAGCGCCAGAAACATTGCGGACAATGCAGGATTTATTATTTTTCTTTGCTTTTGCATGATTTTTCCTCCTGCAATTTACTGATTTGAGAAACAATTGTTATTTTGAGAATTTATTATAAAGCTTTCTCAAATCCGCATAAGCGGTTTCAAGCCAATGAATAAGGTCTTTTATAAAACTGAAGGGCTCTTCGATTTCTTCTTCTGCCGTTTCACCCGTTGCCGTGCTGTCAAATACAAATGCAAAGCGTCCGCCGGGTGCTGCGTCGCCGTTAACATAAAATGCGGTTGCATCTGCACCGAGTAAATTATCGGACCATTTGAAATTAAATCTGATTTCTTCTTCTGTAAGTCCGAGTGCATTTCTCGGAACGGAAATCTGAAGAATATTGCCGTTGACAGTATAATCAACCTTGCAAACTTCTTCAAATTCTATTCCGCCGAGGGATTTTTCAAGAGAGGCTTTTCCGTCTTTCGGGGATTCTCTGTTTATAACGAATTCAAAGCCTTCCCAATTTGCCGAAACACCGCTTGTATCGGTATCTATAAGCAGTCGCATCCAGTCGGTATCGGTTGAAGGGGTGAGATTATCTGCTGTTTTTACAAAGAAATAAATATTATCATCGTCATAAGCAACCTTTGACTGAACGATATCGTTGCGGAAGGTGTTGTTTGTGTAATAATATCCCTTCCAGCCTGCGCTGCTGCGGTTTTTGCCGCCTTCATAGTGGTTATATTCCGGAAGAACGCTGTCCCATTGGGAAAGCGGACCGCTGATGTTGATTGTTTTTTGTGCATCGGTTTTCGGCAGAGGATCGGTACCCTTGAAACGTCGCACATTCTCAACAAGCTGATAATAGTAGTGGTCTTTAAGAATTCCGGAAGAAGGCTCAATATCACGGCTGTATTCGGCATTATACTGATCAGGGAAGGCGTTTTCTGTTCCGCACCAGCTTTCCCACCTGCCGGCTATCCATTCGTTAAAGCCCGTTACAAATATGATTTCGGGGTCCTGCGATATCGCATAGTCCCATTGCTGTTGGAAGTTAAGTCCGTAAAGCAGAGAATTTTCCGTGTTTTTATCAACAACAACATTTTTACCTGCATAGGTGTAACTGTAAGAATAGTTGCCGTCTGTAAAGCTTCTTCCCTGAACCGTTCCTTCAGGGCTGTTCATAGCGATAAGACCGTTTTCGTTGGCATTCTGTGCAACCGATACGCACATTTCTTCAACGCCGCCGAATAGTCTTTTTCCGAATTTTGTCTGTTTATAGTCGGAGCACCAGCCCCATGTATCTTCGTAATAATTGGTGTCCGATGCAAAATATGTAGGTTCATTATCTCTGAAGGTGAAGAAATTGAAAATTTCTTTGTCCTTTTCAACCGAAATGTCAAGTGCATTTATATCAGCCATGAGCATGGGCTTGCCGTCCCATATGAACCAAAAATCGCTGTATCTGTTTTTACTGTAGAGATTATCGTAAATATCATAAAGCTGCGTGCGTGTATCTTCTGCGCCTCCGAAATTAAGGATGAACGAGATATCGGGTGTGTCAACACCGTCTGCCCTCGCTTCGCTCCATACCTTAAGCAATGCTTCATATCCCTCGGTGAAAACCTGTGTACCGTTTGTTGTGTCAAAGAATACAACGTCAATATCGGCATCAGCAAGAAGCTCTGCATGCTTGCGGAGAATATATTCATCTGTGTTGGTGTAGAAGCCGTAAAGAGGCTCACCCCAGAAATATGGTCTGCCGTCATATGTACCTCCCCAAGCGGGATGGTTCCAATCGTTTACCGCCTCGGGATACTTTTCAAGCACACTGCCTGATGTGATAGGCTCATGGTCGTGTATCCAGGGATAATGCCATGTCCAGTAAAACATTGCAACATATTTTTCATTGTTTTTATTGCCTGTTTCGGTGTTTAAAGAAAGAGTACGCCCGAGTCCGTCAACGGCTGCCCAGGTTGAGGGGGAGATTTTGTTTTCCGTATCTGCGGAATCTGTTGCGGCCGTTGCCGAAAGACCGAATATGAGAACCAGACACAAAGCAAAAGCAATAAGTTTTTTGATTTTCATAGCGTATCTCCTCTATCCTTAAATTAAAAGGTTTTATGTTGATATTATACCGCACACGAAATGCATTTGCAATATAAACATTCATTTATTGATGCAGATGAAAATTATACAAATTTTTAACCAATTATCCTTTTTGGATTGCATTTGAAGAAAGCGGATGATATTATATATTCTGTATAAATATGACTGTTCGGAGGTATACCGATGAAAAGAATTGTTGTTAAGGCAATATCAGTTTTGCTTGCGGCGGCAATTATAATCTGCTCTGCACCGCTTACGGGATTTTTGAACCTTGAACTGCCTGAAATAGGCAAACTGTTTTATGATAAAGCGGAGGCTTCGGAAACTTATACAAGCGGATATTTTACCTACTCCGTTGATGAAAACGGCAATGCAACCGTTACCCGTTGCGATACTTCAGTCAGCGGAGATATCGTCATTCCGCCAACCATAGACGGTTATCCCGTAACAGCAATAGGCACGAGTGCATTTTTAAACTGCAGTTCTATTGTTTCAGTAACTCTCCCTTACGGATTAGCGTCATTGGGAAACGCTGCATTCAGAAACTGCAGTGCTCTTGAATATATAAATATCCCCGAAAGTGTAACAACTCTCGGGTCTGCAGCATTTCAAATGTGTACAAGTCTCAAATCAATAACTCTTCCGGACAGCGTTGTTTCTGTCGGAGTAACTCTTTTTATGGGATGTTCGGCACTTACGGATGTAATCCTCAGCAAGAGTCTTACGGCATTAACGGCGAACATGTTCAGAAACTGTACGTCTCTTACAACCGTTATTATTCCTGACGGCATAACAACTTTAGGTGGAGCGATTTTTTATGGCTGTTCATCTCTTAACGAAATAGTTATTCCTGCTTCAATAACAAGTATTCCTTCGGGTGTGTTCAGCGGCTGCACAGCACTTACCGATGTCTGTTACAGAGGTACCGAGGAGGAATGGAGCGGAATCTCAATATCCGAAACAAACAACGAATACTTCATCAATTCAATTATTCATTATAATATTTTTACGGTAACATGGAATATCGGCGACGAAAAAATTGTTGACTGCTATCAGAGCGGAGACGAAATCGTTGTGCCTTCTTCACCGATAAAAACAGGATATAGATTTGCCGGATGGGATTCCGAAATTCCTGCAAACATGCCCGATGAGGATTTGATGTTTACGGCACAATGGAAAACAGAACAATTCACCGTAACATGGAATATTGAAGGTATCGAAACCGTGGTTGAATATTACTACGGTGACGAAATTGTTATTCCCGATGTTCCCGAAAAAGAGTTTTATGCATTTGTCGGCTGGGATGCCGAAATTCCCTCAACAATGCCTGATAAAGACCTTGTTTTTACTGCATTATATGAATTGACTGGCGGTTCATGCGGCGAAAGCGTAACCTTTGATTTCGATAAAGAAACAGGTATGCTCATAATAAGCGGAGAAGGGGAGATAACCTCTTTGCCGTGGGCAGATGAAAAAGAAAACATAACAGCCGTTTCAATTGAGGAGGGTATTACGGCAATACCCGAGTCTGCATTTGACGGCTGCTCAAATCTTGCGAGTGCAGCATTTCCCGCAAGTCTTGTTTCAATCGGGAATTCCGCATTTACAAACTGTGAATCGCTCAACGATATCTATTATTCCGATGACGATACCGCATGGAGTGCCGTAGCAATCGGTACGGGTAATGACAGCCTTGAAGCGGCGG
This sequence comes from Clostridia bacterium, assembly GCA_017466365.1. Lineage (GTDB taxonomy): Bacteria > Bacillota > Clostridia > Oscillospirales > Acutalibacteraceae > CAG-177. Next base: position 204,746 of record JAFTUG010000012.1, read on the forward strand.
ATATGCACTATACATATGCTCCCGAGGATTACTTTACATACGAAATCACAAACGGCACGGCAACGGTTACGGGCTATAATTCGGCGATTATAAAAGACGGCATTATCGAAATACCGTCTGTGCTTGAAAACTGTCCCGTTACCGCAATAGGCGAAAAGGCGTTCTATGAAAAAACGGAAATAGTTTCCGTAAAAATTCCCGCATGCGTTAAAACTATCGGTGTTTCCGCTTTTGCAAAATGTACCTCACTCAATTCTGTTTCAATGGCTGACGGTGTTGAAACTATCGGCAAAACCGCATTCAACGGATGTACCGCTTTAACCGAAATCACCTTGTCTGAAGGCGTAACTTCAATCGGTGCTTCGGCGTTTATGAATTGTTCCGCACTTACTGCAGTTAATGTTTCTTCAACCGTAGCCGATTTGAGTGCAGGTATGTTTACGGGCTGCTCTGCTTTGTCTGCGATTAACGTCAGCGAAAACAGCTCTGTGTTTTCAAGCGATGAAAACGGCGTTGTTTTTAATAAAGATAAAACGGAGCTTGTTATTTATCCCGTCGGCAAAGCGGATGGAAGCTATACCGTTCCGAGCGGAGTAATAGCTATCGGAACATCGGCTTTTAAAAATGCAAAAAATCTTACAAGTGTTACTATGCCCGAGGGCGTAACCTCAATAGGCACAACGGCGTTTGCGATTTGCTCCTCACTTACAACGGTTTATCTCCCTTTGAGCTTGACCGAAATCAAAAACGGTGCATTCAACGGCTGTTCGGCATTGACGGATGTTTATTACGTCGGAATGGCTTCGGAATATAATACAATTGAAATCGGTTCAGGCAACGATGCACTTGCTTCTGCAACACTTCACCATGCACCCGACCCGGAAGATATTTTTTATTACGTTATATCTGACGGCTATGCTGTTATAGACGGATGCGATGAATCAAAGCTTGCTGACGGCAGACTTGTTATTCCTGAAACTCTTGAAGGTTATCCGGTAAAGGTAATCTGTGATTATGCGTTTTTTGATAAAATATCCATAACGGAAATTATTCTTCCCGATATACCGCTCGATATCGGTAACAGTGCATTTTACGGCACGGGATATTATTACGATACTGAAAACTGGGAGAATGATGCACTTTATATCGGCAAACATCTCATCAAAACAAATTTGATTGCCAATAATGCTTTTACGGTTAAAGAGGATACTGTTTCCATTGCCGATTATGCAATAAATATGACTGAACTTTATACCGTTCATCTTCCTGAAAGCATAAAATATATCGGATATAACGGTATAGGCTATAACGATTATCTTGACCACATTTTTTATGGCGGAACACGCAGTCAGTGGTCTGAAGTTGAAACTGAAATCAATTATTACAATGCAACCGTTTTTTACGGTTATGTGGACAGCGGATATGAAAACGGATATATCTACTATATTACAACCCGCGGCAATGCAATTATAACCGAATGCGAAAACAACGTTTCGGGTATTCTTGAAATCCCCGCAACTCTCGGCGGATATCCCGTTGCTGAAATAGATAACAGCGTGTTTTACGGTTTCTCAAATATAACCGAGGTTGTTTTTCCGGAAACCTTGACAGTCATCGGCGAAGATGCTTTTAATTACTGCAGTAATCTTAAAACGGCGTATCTTCCGGAATCTCTGGAATATATCGGCGAAAGAGCTTTTTATGACTGTTATTACTTGACAACGGCAAATTTACCCGAGACCTTGAAGTTTATCGGAGATTATGCTTTCGCTTATTGCAGTAACCTTGAAAGTGTTGTTATTCCCGACAGTGTGGAGACCGTAAGCTGCGGAGCATTCAGCGGCTGCAACGATTTGGTATCCCTTACAATCGGAAACAGTGTGAAGTCAATCGAAGATTATGCTTTCGCTTATTGCAGAAACATCGAAAGCGTTAATATTCCCGCAAGCGTAGAATATATAGGCAATCATGCTTTCCGGAGCTGTGATGATTTGCAAGATATCACAATCGGTAACGGTGTGAAAGCAATCAGAAGCTATGCATTCGCTTATTGCGACAGTCTCAAAAGTGTTGATATTCTCGACAGTGTGGAAATTATAGGCTACAGCGTATTTGTCGGATGCGGCATTTTGTCATCGGTTACAATTGGCAGCGGACTGAAAACGATAGGAGAAGATGTTTTTATGGACTGCGTTTCTCTCACATCGTTTGAGGTTTCGCAGGATAACCCATATTATTCGAGTGAAAACGGTATAATTTTCAGCAAGGATAAAACTGCTCTTGTTCTTTATCCGTGCGGAAAACCGGAAACAAGCTATGAGATTCCGTCTCAAGTTGAAAAAATCGAGGCGGGTGCATTCGATTATGCCAAAAATCTTCAGGAATTTACCGTTAACGAAGAAAATGCAAGCTTTTCAAGCCTCGACGGTGTTTTGTTAAGTGCTGATAAAACAGTTCTTGTTTGCTATCCTTATGCTAAATCGGACAAGTTTTATACAATACCCGAAAGTATAACAACCGTTGCAACAGGTGCGTTCTGCCGTAATAAGTATCTTAATATAATCTCTATCGGAAAAACCGTAACATTGCTTGAAAACCTTGCCTTTGATGTTTCTTTGTTATCTCTGTTTTATGGAGGAACATCTGAAGAATGGAGCAATCTCGTCAGCTACGGCCAATCAATAAACTGCTCTAATATCTATTATGAGTCGACAAGTAAGATTGATGAAACGGGATTCATTTATACGGTTAATGAGGATTCTGAAGCCGCAATTGTAGGTTATGCCGACATGCCGGAAGGAAGATTTGTTATTCCGTCGGAGATTGAAGGCTGTACCGTTGTTGAGATAGGCGGCAACGCATTTTATGATTGTGCATTTATAACGGAGCTTGTCCTTCCCGAAAGCCTTGTAACAATAGGAGACGGAGCCTTCCGATCCTGTTATAATCTTGAAAAGGTTGAGCTTTTCGATTCGGTTGAATCAATCGGAAACTATGCGTTTCAATACTGCGATCTGCTTGAAAGTTTTGATATTCCCGAAAGCGTAACATCAATCGGTTCCTATGCTTTTTACGGTTGCTATATGCTTTCACAGGTTGTAATTCCCTCCGGTGTTAATTCAATAAAAAACGGTACATTTTCCTGTTCCGGCATAGAAAGCATTGATATTCCCGACAGTGTGGAAACCATAGGTTATGAAGCTTTTTATGGCTGCAACAGCTTATCATCTGTCACGATCGGCAGCGGAGTAACTTCTATAGGCAGCTATGCTTTTTATAACTGCTACAACCTTAAAACGATTACATTCGGCAACGGAGTGACTTCTATAGGCAGCAGTGCTTTCAAATACTGCAGAAAGCTCGAAGAAATAGCAGTTCCTCCCAAGGTTGAAATTATAGACGAATATACCTTCTATGGTTGCAATAACCTTAAAACCGTTACATTCGGCAGCGGTGTAAGCGCAATCGCTTCAAATGCTTTTGAAGGCTGCGGTTCCCTTGTCTCATTTGAGGTTTCGCAGGATAATCAGAGCTTTTCTTCGGATAACGGGATCCTTTTCAATAAAGATAAAACCACACTTATGTTATATCCCTGCGGAAAGCCCGAAACAAGCTATGAAATTCCTGAAAGTGTTCAGTCTGTTGCGTCAGACGCCTTTTTAGCTACCGCAAATTTAAAGGAATTTACGGTTAATGCCGATAATGAATATTTCACAAGTATTGACGGTGTGCTTTTCAGCAAGGATAAGACCACTCTTGTGTGTTATCCCTACGGCTGTGAGAATAGCTTTTATTTCATTCCCGAAAATACAACCACCGTTGCTGCAGGTGCGTTCTATGAAACGGAGCATAAAATCACAATTCTTTCAATTCCGAAATCCGTAACGTTATTTGAAACCGGTTCTTTTGTCGGCTATTATTATTTTGAAACTGTTTTTTATGGCGGTTCACAGGATGAATGGAATTCAATAGGTTATAATCCGTTAAATTATTCAACCGTTCATTATAATTCTCAAGCTTATATAGATGACGGCGGATTGCTTTATTATGTCGATGCAAACTCCAATGCTGTTATAATTGGCTGTAAAGAAAATGTTACGGGCGATTTGCTTATTCCCGAGGCTCTCGGAGGATATCCCGTAACAGTAATCGGAAACGGTGCTTTTTCAAATTGCGAAAGTCTTACGAGCGTTGTTATACCCGACAGTGTGGTAACAATCGGAAACAGTGCATTTGCCGATTGCTACCACATGACGAGCCTTACAATCGGAAACGGCGTAACCACAATAGGGGAAAATGCCTTCGATAGTTGTTATAATATTGAAAGTGTTGCTATACCCGACAGCGTGGTTACAATCGGAAACAGTGCGTTTAATAATTGCTCTGCAATAACGGATTTGACAATCGGAAACGGCGTAACATCAATAGGAGAATATGCATTCCGTTATTGCGGAAAGCTTAATAGCGCTGTTATTCCCGAAGGAGTTGAATTAATCGGCTACGGAGCGTTTTATTGCTGCCATAAACTGAATAATGCTGTTATACCCGACAGCGTAACCGCCCTCGGAGAAGCAGCGTTTTACAATTGCGAAGAGCTTGAAACGGTAAAAATCGGCAGCGGCGTTAAAGAAATACCTGATAACTCCTTTGCAAACTGTTATGAATTGAAGTCATACGAAGTTTCGGAGAATAACACTGCATACTCAAATGACGAAAACGGAGTTCTTTTCAATAAGGATAAGACCCGACTCATTTCATATCCCATGGGCAAAACCGAGGAAAGCTATGAAATTCCCGCCTGTGTTATTTCGGTTGCTCCCTATGCTTTGCAGGGTAACGATAATCTTAAGGCAATAACTGTTAATGAGAATAACGGATATTTTGCAAGTGTTGACGGTGTTCTTTTTTCAAAGGATTTAACAACTCTGGTTTGTTTATCTGTAGGTTCGGTAAATAAGCTGTATATAATTCCCGATACCGTAACAACAGTTGCCACGGGTGCCGTTCTCACCGATAACGATTTTTATTATATTTCAATCCCGAAAACCGTTACAACGCTCAACGAAAGGGCAATCGTAACGAGCAGCAGCTTCAGGTCAATTTATTTCGGCGGCACTCAAGAAGAATGGAATGCTCTCTATCAGCAAAACAATAATTATATCAGCTATTATGATATATATTTCAACTCTTTCGCTTCCGAAGACCCTTGCGGATTGACTTATTTTATCAATAATGATGAGTCAGCGGCGGTTGTTATTGATGCCGATAAAACTGTTAAGGGAGATTTTGTTATTCCCGAAACTCTCGGCGGCTGTCCGGTTGCGGCAATTGATGATAATGTATTCTTCTGCAACGAAAACCTTACAAGCATCACCATTCCCGATAGCGTAGTTTATATCGGAGAAGAAGCTTTTTATCTTTGCTCGCAGCTTGAAAATATTGTTTTTCCCGAAAGTCTGAAAGAAATAGAATCAGCGGCATTTGGCGGTTGTGTGAAGCTTGAATCCATTCATATTCCCGCAAGCGTAACTTCAATAGGATACGCTGCATTTATGGATTGCACGGGTATTACGAAAATTACCGTTGATGATGATAATGAGTGCTATATCGCCGATGAAAACGGTGTGCTTTATAATGCGGATAAAACCGAGATTATTCAGTATCCTCTTAATTCCGCCGCAGCCGAATTTGTTATTCCCGATACTGTAACAACTTTTGATTTCGAGGCTTTTATGAATGCACAAAACCTTAAAACTCTTACCATTCCCGCAAGTGTAGATAATTTGGACGGCGAGTTTTGCTGGATAGGAAAGAATTTTGAAAAGTTCATCGTGGATGAAAATAATCTTATGCTTTCCGGCGATGAGCAGGGCGTGCTTTATGATAAGGAAAAAACTTATCTTCTTTCCTGCCCGCCTGCAATCCGTGATAAAAATTTGGTGATTCCGGATACGGTTGTTGAAGTTTATGACCTTGCATTTATGTTCTGCAGTGAGCTTACAATCACTATTCCCGACAGCTTGAACCTCTCGGTTGCTCTTGATGTTTTTGCATTCGGTTCGGCAAAAGAATATATCGTCAGCGAAACCCATCCCGATTTGGCAGCCTATAAAGGAGCACTTTATACAAAGGATAAGACTGTTCTTATCAAGTATCCTTCAGACAGCGGTAATGATATCCATGTTGCACCCGAAACCCTTGAATCGGTTTGTGGCTTTGCGTTCATGTCATCTGATTTTATGCTTGTTCAGGTTTTGCCGTCAATGCTTTTGCTTAATGAATATAATGCAAGTGATTTGATGAGGATGTGCGGTGATCTGACTTTGCATGCTCCGAAGCCTGTTTTTGCTTACGGTATAAAGCAGATTTGTGTTGCACAAGCCGATGAAACCGAGCTGTGTGATGCAAACAGGGATATTGCAGACTTTTATAATGAAATCAGGGATTATCGTGATTATTATGATCAAATGCTTAAAGAAGAAAATATAGATTATTTTGAGAAGATTGAGTGTTTGTTATTTATCCCTGTTTACAATGAAGTTCTTTCAGGTGCCGACCAAATTACAGTCTGCGGAGGAGACCATTCCGATGTCCATACCCATGTTTGGGTTGAAACTACGGTAAACGAAACCTGCACGGCTGACGGAAGCATAACAAATGCTTGCTCAATCTGCGATGAAGAAACAGTGACTGTTATTCCCGCCTCACATAAGCCGGGTGAATGGGTAACGGCAATAGAGCCTACAACCGAGCATGACGGAAAAAAGGCAAAATACTGTACCGTGTGTGAGGAGTTGCTTGAAGAAGAAATACTTCCGCAGCTTGATATTCCCGTAACGGGCATTGACCTTAAGGAAACCGAAGCTGAAATTCAGCATTATTCTTCACTTCAGCTTAATGCAGCAACTGTTCCCGCTGTTGCAAATAACACAAAAATTCTCTGGTCATCAAGCGATGAAAGCATCGCAACCGTTGATGAAAACGGCGTTGTTACCGCAGTTTCCGTCGGTGATGCAATAATTACCGCAACAACCGAGGAGGGCGGCTTTGCGGCCGAGTGTGCCGTTACGGTTACTCCTGCCGACTTTACCGTAACTCTCAATATCGACGGCGTTCAGAGTGTTCTTACCGTAACCGAGGGCACAAAAATGAATATCGATGACCCCTTAAAGGAAGGATATTCCTTCATCGGATGGTCACCTGAAATGCCTGACATAATGCCTCCTGAAAACCTCGAATTTACGGCGGTTTTCGAGATTAACAGCTATACGGTTGAATGGAATATCGACGGTCTTACCATGCACGAAACGTATCAGTTCGGTGCAAAGATTGATAAGTCAAAAACATTTACAAAGAAGGGTTATACCTTCGCAGGCTGGACTCCCGAAATTCCCGACACTATGCCCGCTCAAAACATGGTGTTCAATGCGGTCTGGACGGCAAATCTTTATGATGCAATGTTCAGCGCAAACGGCGGCATATTCCCTGACGGCGATTCCATCAAAAAGCTTCCCACCGCATATAATTCTGAAATTGCAGTTCCCGAAAGCCCCGAAAGAGCAGGCTACGAATTCGCAGGTTGGGCATATAACGGCAAAAATATCGGAACCGATGCGGGAATTATGGACAGCATTGAAGGAAAAACCTTTGAAGCAATCTGGGCTTCAAACAACACCGCCAAATACAGAATTGAAACCTACACCATGAACACAATCGGCGAATACGAAAAAACATCGATAACTCTCAATGCCGATGTTTATGATAATGTTTCTCTTAATCCCGAGGTTGAAACAGGCTTTATTCTCAATGAAGAAAAGAGCGTTCTCGACGGAACGGTGCTTGCTGATGAAATTCTTGTTCTCAAGGTTTATTATGACAGAGCCTCTTATTCATTTACCGTAAATATTGACGGTGAAACAGAGACTGTTGAATATTATTACGGCGCAATTATTTCGCCTCTTGAAAACCCCGTAAAGGACGGATATGAATTTGTAGGCTGGAACACGGAAATTCCTTTAACAATGCCTGCAAATGATGTTACGGTAACTGCGGTGTTCAAGGTTAAGGCGGCAGATAAAAAAGCCGCAAAAATATCGATTGTTACTCCCGAAAAGCGTACTCTTTATTACGGCGAATCAATAACCCTTCAGGCAAGCACTTCAAATCTTCCTGAGGGAGCGGTTATTAAGTGGTATGTTGACGGAGACGGCGTATCGATAAAGCCCTCCGCAAGCGGAAAAACCTGCAAGGTAACATCTACCTCAAACGGAAATGTTATAGTAAGGGCGGTTGTTCTTGATACAAAAGGAAACACGGTGAAGGGGGCAGACGGTAAGCCTGTTTCGGATTATGAATATTTGTATTCCGAGGTTAACCTTTGGCAGATGATAGTGGCCTTCTTCCGCAACCTTTTCGGCACAAAAATTTAAAATGGCAAACGGGCTGACCAAAGCGGTCAGTCCGTTTTTTAATAAACTCTTAATAATCCTTAACGGTATCTTAATAAATTGCCGAGTTGAATCTTAATAATATAAAATTTATAATTAATTCAAGCTCCGAACAGAGCGGTATATTTCAGGGGGAAATATATAAACAATAAAAAGGGGACAAAAGAAATGACACTCGGAAGCAAAATTGAAAATCTTACCGTTATGAGAAACGCAAATCTGCCTGTACCTGAATTCGAGGCCATACCGTTTGAAGAATTGATTGTTTCAAATAAGAAAATTAACGAAGCACTTGAAGCCTGCAAAGGAAAAACCGTTGCCGAAAAGAGCAGACTGCTTAAAGAAGCGGTCAAGGCATCTGTTATAAGCCATCGAGATATAAAGCTTAAGGGCGATTTGTTTTCGGTTCGCTCATCTTCGTGTGTTGAAGATTCATCCGAAAACAGCTTTGCAGGTCAGTTTGACACGTTTCTGAATGTTGAACGCAGAGATATCATGGAAAAAATAACCGATTGCGTTTGCTCACTGTATAATGAAAACGTTTTGACATATATGGAAAAGGTCGGGCTTGATATCAGCCTTCTTAAAATGAATGTTATCGTTCAGAGAATGGTGAATGCGGATATTTCCGGAATTCTTTTTACCGCAAATCCTCAGGGAATACTTAACGAAAGCGTGATTGTTGCAGGGCGCGGACTCGGTGAAAATGTTGTATCGGACAGAATTGATACAACGTCATATTATTATTCATTAACAGACGATATTTATTATTATGACGGCAAAGAGAATTTGCTTACTGATGAAAAGGTTCGCGAATTGATAGCTGCTTCAAAAAAAATCTGCAGCCATATCGGAAAATATCTTGATATTGAATTTGCCATTGAAAATAATAAGCTGTTCATTCTTCAGGCAAGACCGATTACCACGATTACGGATGAAACACCGCTTTTGTTTGATAACAGCAATATTGTTGAAAGCTATCCCGGTTTGAGTCTGCCTCTGACCGTTTCTTTTGTGGAAATGGTTTTCGCAGGCGTTTTTAAGGATACGGCACGCAGACTTCTTAAAAATGAAAATGAACTGAAAAAACACTATGACATACTTGAAAATACCGTCGGCACCTCAAACGGCAGATTATACTATAACCTGAACAGTTGGTATTCGGCTATAAAATTTTTGCCCTTCAGCAAGAAAATCATTGCCATATGGCAGGAGCTTGTAGGCGTGAAATACAAGGAGTATGACGAAAGCGAAAACAAAATAAATCCGTTAGTGAAAGCCTCTGTATATCTGAATACTTTTACGGAGCTTATCAGAACACCTGCCAACATGAAGAAACTTAATGACAGGTTTATCGAAATAAAAAATTATGTTTATCGCAGATTTGAAGAGGAAATGACGGAAAAGGAAATTCTTGCTCTGTTTGATAAAATACAGGATCAGCTGCTGTCGTGCTGGGGTATTACGCTTCTGAATGACGTTTATGCGTTTGTTTTTACGGGAATGCTTAAAAGCCGACTCAAAAAGAAGTATAAGAATCACGAGCAAATCGCAAATTCATATATTTCCGGAATTTCAAATATAGAAAGCATGAAGCCTGTCAAGGAAATGATTCGCATTGCTCTTGAAAAAGATAAAATGACTTCGGAGGAATACAGCAGACGTGCCGAAAAATATATCGATGTTTACGGCGACAGATGCCTCGAAGAGCTGAAGCTTGAAACTGAAACCTTCAGAACAAATCCCGAATTGTTTGAAAGGAAAATACTTGAGTTTGCAGAAGATAAAGAAAAGCTTGCACCTCTGCTTCAGGAGCAAAAGCAGGAAACCGATTTCGATATAAAATGCGATCCTATCACAAAGTTTTTAAGCAAAAGATGTATGCTCGGTATAGGCAACAGAGAGATTCAGCGCCTTAACAGAAGCAGAATTTTCGGCATGGTGAGAGAAGCGGTTTTACGCCTCGGCGATATTTATTCACAGAAAAACTACATAGAAGAAAAGCGAGATGTTTTTTATCTTACGCTTTATGAAATACGCTCGCTTGCGGATAATCCGTGCAATATGAAAGAAACGGTATATAAGCGTAAGAAAAAATATGAAATGTTTGATTTGCTTCCTGCTTATTCCAGAATTGTTTTCAGCGGAAAAGCATTCGATAAAAACCATCGAAACATCAATATGACTGCAGTTTCATGTGCAAAGGATGAAATGCTGGGTGTTCCCTGCTCAAACGGAGTGGTTGAGGGCGAAGCATATGTAGTTACAGACGTTAAAAAAGCAGGCAGCGTAAAAGATAAAATTCTTATTACAAAAATGACCGATCCCGGCTGGGTATTTCTTCTTGCAGAGGCTAAAGGTGTTGTGAGTGAAAAGGGTTCTTTGCTTTCACACACGGCGATTATTTCAAGAGAGCTTGGCATTCCCGCGGTTGTAGGTATAGATAATCTTATGTCAACCGTAAAGAGCGGAGATGTTGTGAGACTTGACGGCGCAACGGGCATAGTGAAAATTGTGAAAAGAGCAACTTGATTTAAAACAGAAGCATAAAACGAATACGGATAAATCGAGAAAAATTCGTTTGGTAAAAATAAAGCCCTGAAGCGCTTGATTATGAGCGTTTCAGGGCTTTTTGCAGGTATAAAAATCTTTTATAATATGCTATTTCTTTGTTGAGATAATCAGTTCATCCATGGCTTCAAGAAGAGTTTCTGCCGTTTTCGGACCTACTGAATTTGTTTCTTCATAATGCTTTCTTCCGAAGGAATCCACGGGAATATTGAAATACGGCAGCCACTCATGGAGCATAAAATCGTTTTCGGGTATAATGTAGCCAAGCTCATCGTTGCAAAGACCGAGAACAAAATTGTGTTCGCAGCGTGCCATTTCTGAAAGTGATTTGTAATCTGCCTCAACTCCGTTTGCCGCTTCGCCGGCTGAAAGGAAGTTGCCGCTTTCAAGCTCGGGATAAAGCTCGCCGGGTATCATGTAAACCCCTATCTGTCTGCTGCCAAGCTCCATATAAGAAACCTCGGTGATAATTGAAATTTCGGTAGTTCCCGTTTTTTGGATATCGTTGTTAAGCACTCCGAAAAGACGAACAAGAAGAAGAGCTGTATTATCGCAGACAACGCTGACTGTTTTTGACTTGATATTGATAACGGGATCAAGCTCGGTCTCGTTAGATACGCTCATAACAACCTCGCCTACATCCTTGCCGAATTCTTTGACATATTCAAGACCAAGCTCAAAGTTGCGAAGAACATCGTCAAGCTTTTCGCAAGTGATAAGTCCTCCGATAGCACCGTTTATGAAAACAACGTTTGCACCGCCTGTTTGCTCAACAATTTCCTTTTCCATATAAGTCGGGAAATCAGCGCTGACAACGGTCGTTCTTGCTCCGAGGCATTCGGCGTGGCATGCAAAGTTTACCATATATGTATCATCACTGCCGTCTGCAGGTTCAAAACGAATTCTTGTGATTGTTGCATCGTAGTCAATGGGGGTTCTTGTGTCGGTCTGAAGACCTTCCGCTTCGGCTGTTCCGAAATAAAGCTTTCCGTTTTTGCGTGCTTTGTATGAAGCTATGATTGCATCGGCGGTTTTTTCTTTAAGGGAATTCATAAAATTCTCATTTTTACCGTCCGAATAAAAAGCAGAACCCCAAAGACCTTGTGTATCAATTGCGGAATGAGAATGAGTGGCACAGATGTTGATAGATTTAAGATTCGGAATTTCACCGCTTTCAATTACCTTTTTTCTTATATCGTTTATGTCTGCACGGCTGATGCCTACGCTGTCAATTGCACATATAACAACACCGCCTCTGCCCGTGTTATCATCAAGGTAAACGGCTTTTGCATTCATATCATCAAGAACATCAAGCGCAGGATTATTGGTATTATAGCCTGCGATGTAATATTTATCATCGGTTATATCATCGGGAGTAAGCACTTCACGGGCAAAACCGACTGTCCATGCTTCTCCGGCTGTGTCGGAAAACACGCTGTCACCCGTGAGCATATATTCAGCTTCTGCCGTTTCTGTGGTGAACATGGAATTCGGCGTGAGAATTATTATAAGAGATAAAAGACCCGATATCAGACCTCTTACCAAATCCGGCAAACGCAAAAAACGCAAAATCTCCATTTAAGTTTATCTCCAATCTTTTATAAGTTTCTCAAATGCCTTTGAAAAGGCAGAAGCGGAGTATGAACCCGTTGAAACGGTTTCTTCATAGTGACCCTCTTCGTTTGAGGATGAATAATCGTTATCGGGAACGATGTAGCCTACCGCATCATTGCAAAGACCGAAAACAAGAATTTCATCATCTTTGTCAAAATAAGTATTGAGTGCGGCATAAGGATATTCCGTGCCGTTGTAAGCTTTATCGGCAGAGAAAAATCCGCCGTAAACAAGCTCGGGCAACACTTCGCCGGGTGCCTCAATAATTTTTATGTTTTTGCCGATTTCAACATAGCCGATTTCGCTTGTGAGATAAATTTTGCCGTCCTCTTTGAATGCCGTTACATTGCAAAGGCCCGCACGCTCTGCAAGCAGGAAAATGAAATTGTTAACCTCAAAATCAACTTGAGCATGTGCAATATTCAAAACAGGCTCAACCGTTTTGCCTTTTTCTGCAAGCTCATAAAGAATATCTGCAACAAGAAGGCTGTATTCCTTCATTTTTTCATATGAGGTAAGCTCTTCGGCTATTCCGTTTTCGGTACCCATATTATTGTGAATGGCACCGCCGATTGCGCCTTGAATAAAGATGAAATCCGCATTCTTCTTTGAGGTTACGGCTTGTTCAATATAATAGGGGAAGTCACCTGAAATTTCGGTGTTGCTCCAGCCGAGATTAATGGGGTGAGCGCCGAAATTGGTTATGTAAATTTCCTTTTTGCTGCTGTTGTTGGGAACAAAACGGAAAAGGTGGATTTTTTCGTCAATCGAATACGGGTCTCTGCCGTCGGAAAACATTTCGGGGCATGCTTTTGACGAATAATAAAGTGTACCCTCGGAGCGGTTATTATAAGCCTCTCTGATTGCATCGGCAGCTTTGTTAATAATCGAATCAATATAATTCTGATTTCTTCCGCTGTAAGGTATGTTGCCCCAAAGACCCTGTGTGTCAATGCCGCTGTGTGTATGAGTCGAGCCTATGTCAATGCTTATCAGCTTGCCGTTGCCCGTAATATCAGCGAGCTTTTCTCGGATTTCCTTGATATCGGCATTCATAAAGCCGACTCCGTCAACCCATGCGAACGCGGCGGAACCTCTGCCGGAATTATCATCAAGCACAACTGCTCTGACGCACAAATCGTCAACAACGCCTGTTGCTTCTTGAGCGGGAAATTTAAGAAAGCCGCCGAGAAAATATTTTTTGCTTTCAATATCATCTGGAGTCAGAATTCTGCGTGCATAGCCTGCCGACCAGTATTCCGCAACCGCTTCATCAACGAAATTCTTTGAACCTTCAAGAAAATTTTCGCTGATTGCCTCGGTGGGTCTTTCATCGTAACCGATTTTTGTCAAGCTCTGAAAAACTGCCGAAAAAAGAGTGGGAAGTCCTATAAGTACCGCTAAAATTGCTGAAAGCCATCTTGTAATAATTGCCATAACAAAACCTCCGTTTTCAGTTTATTGCCTCAAACAGACCTTTAAGCTCACCTTTAATATCGGTGTCATTTGAAAGGCGTGCAGGCATTGCGTTGTATTTATCAATCAAAGAGTAAATCTCATCCTTGAGAGACTCATCTCTGCTTTGAATGAATTTAAAAATCTTTTCAATTAAATCGCAGGCAACATAAAATTTTTCAGACCATTTTGAAATTTCACGGCAAACGGGCAAATCCTGCATGAGAAAAGCTTTGCATGCATACATTTTGCCGAGATATTCTTCTGCAAGCTCAAAAGCCTTTTGCTTATTTTCTGCTTTGAATGCATTTTCTATTTTATCAAATGCCTCATACATCCGCCTTGAATTTGTGTCCTTAAGGCAGGAGGTATAAAGATGGTCTGCAAAAACAATGAATGCATCTGCGTTTTCTTTGCCGATAACTTGCCTTATCGCATTCTCCCATGATTTCTGCGGGTTATAATTTTCACTGTCCCACAGATAATCCGCAAAGGTTATGAGCGGAATTTTTGAGCATTCGGCATATTCCATGCAGTTTGAAATTATTCCCTCGGAATATTTCCATAAATCCTTATCACGGTTGATAATTGGTGAAATATGCATCTCGTTATACATTGAGCAGTCATTGACGGGGTAATTATCCCAATAAAGCGGTTTATGATGAGTGCCTTCAATGAATTTGAGTGCTTCAATGCTTGTAAGCTCTCTTGAGCAGATGTCTCTGCCGGTCCAGAAAACCGAAACAAGCGGCGGAATGTTCTGACCGAGCTTTGAAATATAGTATTCGTTGCCTTTTCCGTGATAAAGAGTGGGGCAGACCGTGAGATTTATTGCAGGGTTGATTTCTTTTAAAAAAGAATAATATCGGTTGATAAGGTCAATATGTGCGTTTACCGTTTCGCCGTAAAGAGCCTTATCCTCTTCAAATTCAAGCTCCTCATCGATATCGTCAAGCAGCAGACCGAAATGAGTGATACCGATTGAATAAAGCTGCTTTGTTTTTTCGATTAGTGCGTCAAATTCTTTATCGTCGGAGTATTTCATTGAGAGTCCCGGAGCAATGCACCAGTAAAAATCCATAAAGTAATTTTTGGAGGTATCTACAAGCTCTTTTAACCTCGCAAGATCAGACTCGGGGTATTTTTCACGCCATTTTTCACGGTGGTAGAGGTCGTCTTTCGGCGCATGATAAACGGTGTTCATACGGTTCTTTGCCATAAGTGACATAACGGATTTTCGGCTTTCGTGAGTCCAAGGAGTGCCGTAAAAACCTTCGATGTAGCCTCTGACTGCAAAGGACGGAGCGCAGATATATTCGCCGTCACAAAGCCTGTTTTCATCAAGACGCTTTGCAATATCGCAAAGTGCATAGAATGCACTTTTTTCTCCCGAGCATTCAATATCGATTCTTTTGCCCGTTATATTAAGTGTGTATTTTTCATCGGTTAACCTGTATGATTTTTCACAATATACGGTACGCCTTGAATTAAGATGCGATATTTTTATATCATATTCATTCAGAGCATCGCCGAAAAGTTCTTTAAAATCAGCCATACGCATTCCTCCAACACTAAAATAATACAATAATTTGCAAATGATTGCAATTATTAAAATAACAGATAATCCGCCTTGATTTTTGTGAGATTTAATGATAAACTTTTTAAAACGGAAGTGATAAAAATGATAATCAGACCATATGAACCGAAAGATAAAGAGAATGTACGCTTTGTTTGTCTAAACAGCGAAGGACCCTGCAAAAGCTCTGCAAGAGGAATAAATTTTTCACTTGCGGTATATTGTGATTACTATATTGAAAAAGAGCCTGAAAATTGTTTTGTTGCGGCTGATGAAAACGATAAAGCTGTCGGATATATCATCTGCACGGAAAATTTTGATGTTTTCAAAGGTCGTTTTGTGAGTGAATATTATCCCAAAATAAAAAAATGGGAATACCGCCGCAGAAAATCCGCATTAAGGTCAATTGTTCCTCACGAGAAATATAAAGAAGAATATCCCGCACATCTTCACATTGATGTGCTGCCTGAATATCAGCGCATGGGTCTCGGACATAAGATGACAGATGTGTTGCTTGAACACCTTAAGAAAAAAGGCGTAAAGGGTATTATGCTCACAACATGGATAAAAAATGAAAAGGGCAGGGGTTTTTATGATAAATACGGCTTCACTCTGCTTGAAGAAACCAAAAACTGTGCCGTTTACGGCTTGAAACTGTAACAAAACAACCGACAAATCTTTAAGGTTTGTCGGTCTTTTTTTTATTTCTCCGCCGCAGAACGGATATTCCATCCGCTTGCTTCAAGCGATGCCTCTGCCTCTTCTTCGGAGCAGTTGAGAATTTCGGTAACTATACCAATCATTCTTTTGCGAAGCTTTTTATTGGTAGGTTTAAGATTTATCATCAGGTTTTCATAAACACATCCGCATTTAACCATTGATGCGGTTGAAATCATATTAAGAATTATTTTCTGCGCTGTTCCTGCCTTCATTCTTGTTGAACCGGTTATAACCTCGGGACCCGTATCTGCACAGATATCGATATCCGCAGCTTTGCCAAGCTCTGTGTCAGGGTTGTTGGTTATTGAAACCGCTGTTGCACCAATGCTTTTGGCGTAGTTTACCGCCGAAACAACATATGCTGCCGAGCCCGAAGCGGAAATTCCTATTAATATATCCTTACTGCTGAAATTTCGGCTTTTCAGATCGTTGACCGACATTTCAGCGTTATCCTCCGCATTTTCAGCTGCTTTGAACATGCAACTTTCTCCGCCTGCAATTATTCCGTTGAATAAATCATAGGAAACACCGAAGGTAGGAGGGCATTCCGCAGCATCGCATACTCCGAGTCTGCCTGAAGTTCCGCTTCCGATATAGAAAACTCTGCCGCCTGATTTTATCGCGTCAACAGCGGCATCGCATGTTTTTTCGATTTGCGGCAATGCATTTTCAACGGCTGATGTTACCTTTGCATTTTCTTCATTGATTATTTTTAACATTTCATATGTTGACATTTTGTCAATACCATATGTATTTTGATTTCTCATTTCGGTTTTAAGCATGTTTTTCACCGCCATGTATATTTGATTTTGCAAGAGCTGCCGCACCGTTAACCATCGGCTCATCCGAGAAAATGAGCGGAGAATCATTATCGATATATTTGAGCATAAAAGGCTTTATGATTTCTTTTTGTTTGCATAAACCGCCGCAAATAACGGTTTTTTCGTTACTGTTTTTCAGATAGCTTCGGGCAGTGTTAATTATTTTTGCTGCTTCACGGATATTGCGGTCTATAATTCTTTCGGCTTCGTTATCACCTTGTTTATATGCTTCAAAAACTACGGGAGCAAAAGAAGCAACATATGCCGCTCCGCCTGCATAAATATCAGCAACGGAATTTTCAAGATTTTTTTCAAGGCGGTTTTCAGTAAGCTCCGATATCAGCCTGCTTCCGCCTCTGCCGTCAAGGTATTCAAATGCGCTGTTGAGGGCATCCGAACCAAAGTGAAAACCGCTTCCGCCTTTATCTATCATATAGCCGCGGCCGCCTGTGCGGTGGCATTCTCCGTCGGACTGACTGAAAGCGACAATACCGGTTCCCATGATAACGGCAACGCCGTTTTCTCCTTTTAAGGCAGCCTGCAAAACGCTGTCGGTATCGCTGCCGTTTGAAAATGCACCGAATCCAAAGCTGCCGAGAAAGTCTGAAATTGCTTTCTTGTTTACGGAAGTTCCGCCTCCTGCAATTCCTGCAAACACCGAGATTTCGCCCAAATCAATGCCGCCGCATACAGCATGAATGCCTTCTTTAAGAATTGCTTTTGCTGCATCGAGACCTTCATTTACGGGATTTGATGAACCGAGAACCAATCTTTTGATTTCAGCGGAATGGATATCCGTCAGCAGAAACTCGGTTTTTGTTCCGCCGCCGTCAATACCCAGGCAATATTTTATTTTGCTCTTGTTCATTCAATCCCTCCCTGCGGTTATGTTATCATTATAGACATAAAATCGGCAAAAAGCAACAAAAACCGAATAAAGACATTGTTTCGGTGAATTCAAATCTGTAATAATCAGAAAACATTTATTAATATGAGTTGTTTTTTTGAAAAATTTTATTGATTATTATTTCTTTTATGATATAATTTTATCGTATAGTTTCATGCAGAACTATCAAAAAATATAGGAGGGTTCCGAATGGAAAAATCAAAACGAATTCTGGCAACGGTACTTGCAATAATTGCGGTTTTATCATTGTCCGTGGTTTGTGTCGTTGCAGCAACAGATGAAGAGGTTGAGGGTTACTATACCTACAAAAATCTTGCCGGTAGTGTAACGATAACCGATGTTGATTCTGCAATCAGCGGTAATCTGGTGATACCGTCAACACTCGGCGGAGGAACTGTAACCTCAATCGGCTCAAATGCATTCAATGGTTGCACCTCACTCAAGAGTGTTGTAATACCTGACAGTGTGGAAACAATCGAATACGGAGCATTTGAAGGCTGCACGGGAATGACAAGCCTTACAATCGGTGAGGGAGTAACAAGTATTAACAGTTATGCATTCCGCAATTGCAAAGGTCTCACAGAGATAAACTTCAATGCAGTGAATATGTCAGATCTCGGATATTCGTACGGTTTGTTCGGTTATGCAGGCAGTGAAGGAGAAGGAATAACCGTAACAATCGGAGAAG
>JAFTUG010000013.1 GCA_017466365.1 Clostridia bacterium
AGATAAAGTTAGGAATGTTGAAATCTCCAACTTGTCTATATTGAATATTTGTATTGCTTTTCATAGGTCATTCATCCTTTAGTATTCTTAAAAAATGTATCGTATATAAATTTTGCACCAAGTCTAAAGCCTGATATAAAGCTGTCAGCGTTACTTGTTATTGAAAACTCAATATATGCACTTATATAGCTTTGAAACAGCTCTTTATCCTCACCGCTCAATCTTGCAGTAAGCTGTTCTTCTTTTTCGGCAAGGTTACTCAGCTTTTTCTTGAGTTTAGGCGTCAATTCGTTATTTACTTCTTGTGGCTCAATGTTACCATAATAGAAATCTTCAATTATATTTGACATTATGTATTCCTCCGTATCTGAGGAAATATATTAGAGTACGAAAGTTAGAATATGTATTGCCGAAGAACTACTTGTGTTATGAACATCCGTACCATAGTACTAATGCTGTATTGATACAATTTGTGTCGATATAGCATTTTTCTTTATAAATCTTCAATTATAACATATGTGCTGTACTGATTAATGTGCTTTTGGTGTGATACAATTTTGTTTATCATCGTAAGATAAAGGAGTTTTATAATGGAAAACAGAATTGTTATTTATCAAATTTTTAACGGAGAAACAACACCTCTGCCCGAAAGAACACCGCAGGAGAAGATTGAGATTGCGTGTGTCGAAAGGGTGGGCGGAGTGTATTTCACAACAGCAAAAGAACTTGAAGAATATGTTGAAAAAACAAGAAATGAAAAGTATTTGAGAAAGCAGAAAATGAGGGCATACAGAGAAAATTGCGGACTTTTGATTGATGAAGCCGCAACCTTGCTCGGTATATCCAAAACATACCTTGTCAAAATCGAAAACGGCGAAAAAGACCCAACTCTCGAATTAGCGTTAAAAATCGCAAAATTCTACAAAACAACGGATGATGAATTGTTTAGCTAATGTTATAATAAAATATCAGCTACCTTATTATTATATAGGAGTGTAACATTACGGGACTTTTGGATTTGTTTAAGATGAAATCTGTAAAATCAAAAGATTTAATTGAAACAATTCCAGAAAAAGAAAAAAAGCATTATCAGCCTGATTCATACTACACTGATGTTGCCTTTGAAGGAACACAGTTTGAAAAGAAAGTAATAACATTCGAAGAACGCAAAAAGACCGCATTTCCGTCAGATAATGGTTTATATCCTGCCGAAATATTATTGTTGGAATACTGTACATATGGTGCTTATCCGAACCCCAAAAGCGGTTATCCTGGATTTTGGTGGTTTGAGTATGGTATAAGGGATGTAGGGGCGGTGCTAAAAACACTATCAAATAGGGGCTTTGTTGAAAAATCTTCTGTTAGGGAGTCCTTATCAAGCTTTACACTTACACAATTAAAGGAACTATTGGTGGCTAAAAATCAGCCGATTTCAGGCAGAAAAGCAGATCTTATTTTCCGCATTGTTGATTGTTATTCCGATGATGAATTGCTTTCAAATGGTCTTGAGTTAAAATATAAGCTTACCGAAAAAGGACAAAAAGAACTTGAAGAAAATGCGTATGTACCCTATATGCATAAATCACCCCGAAAAACTATAGAGGGTTCTCCGTTCGGCAAACCATTTAATGTGTGGAGTATAAACAAAGCTCTTGGGATGGGCAATAAATCAAATTGGAAACAGATTATTGAAGAGTATGAAAAGTCAATAGAGAAAGAATCAGAAGAAAGAAACACCGTTTTTATGGAGAATTTGAAAAAGATAGATTTTGAAGGTTACCAAGAGTTGGAGGCACAAAACAAACAACTTGCAGAAGTTCAAGAAGCAAGGAGAAAATATGATGAATCAAATGACTTGACAACCTATATTGCTTTTTGGGAAAAATTGTGGGCTACTGGTGGCTTGCTGTTTAAAGGCTCAAAATGGTTGTTTGAACTTCCAGATTTGTATATACAAGCTAAAAGGTTTGACGATGCTGAACAGTTGGTAAAAAGAATAAAAATAACGAAGTCTGATTATTCAGAAAAGGCTGATTACTATTTGAAGAAAATTGAAAAACAGAAAAATAAGAAAAAGGAAGGCTTATTATGAGAATAGGTATAGGTAAAAGTTTGGCTCGATTCATATTGGAACAAGTTTTAGCACAAAAGGTATGGGTAAAGGGTTATGGTATTTAGTGGCTTGGCCGTTTTATTTGATGTACTATATGTGCATATGGCCCTTTGTAGCAATTTATCGTGCGGTAACCAAAAAGAAGAAAGTAAACAAAGTAGCGGCAACAGCAGAAGCAACTCGATATCTTGAAATAAAGCTTCGGGGGAAAACATTCTTGTTCATTCTATAGGAAAAAGCAATACAACGGAAACAATACTTACAGAATATGAGTTTGTTTCAAGATTAGAGAGTGCAAGGCAAAATATTATGAATTAGGAATAATTGCGTATTACGATGTATAAGCCTCTGCTTGTATTTCAAGTTTTGGTGTGATAAAAATATTGACACGGTGATATTTCGATGTTAGAATTTAGTTGTTATTAAGTTAACAAATCAGATTTGAGGTGGGCTATATGTTTGAAACATTTTTAACCGAAGTATTGAAGCTTGCTCCAAGGCAGATGTGGGGTGTTGAGCAGATACCTGTTTATCTTGGCGAAATATTCACTTCTTTTTCACTGGAAAAGATAATCGCTTCGTTCCTTGCTGTTATTGAGCTTTTCGGACTTGTTATTTTTGATACTCCTACTACTCCGAGAGGCAGCGAGCTTGACCTTACAGGCTACAGCCTTGTTTTTGAGGATGAATTCAACGGTAACGAGCTTAACACAGATGTGTGGGAATACAGAGGAAGCGGTCCGAGAAGAGGCGGCTTCAATGCCGAAAGTCAGGTCAAGGTTGATAACGGAAAAATGATTATGACGGGCGAATATCTTACCGACGGAGCATACGGCGAGGGTTGGTATACCGGCATGATAAAGCTCAAGGAGCGCTACTGCAAGGGTTATTTTGAAATCCGCTGTATTGTAAACGAGGAGCCCGGTTTTTGGTCTGCATACTGGATTCAGGCTGATTCACCTTATACCGCATCCGTTTCAAAAGGCGGCGTAGGCGGAGCGGAAATCGATATTATGGAATCAATGAATTCCTCGGAGAACTATAATGCGGTTATTCAGACCATACATTGTGCAGGCGTTGACGGTGTTCAGGAAGGCTTCCAGTCGGAAAGACTCGGCGCATTCTACGGCGATGATATTTATAACAAATATAATACCTACGGTCTTGAATGGACCGATGAAGAGTATATATTCTATATTAACGGAGTTGAAACACGCCGTTCAACCTTTGGAAACGGTGTTTCCGAGGTTATGGAGGATGTTATAGTTTCTCTTGAAATCCCCGGTGAAAGCGAGCTTGAGGGGCTTGATAAAGAAACATACAACGCGGAATATATTGTTGATTATGTAAGAATTTATCAGAAATAATTTAAGGCGATAATAAAAACCGAGCTTTAACCGTTTGGCAAAGAGCTCGGTTTTTTGTGATATATTGGCGGTGCTCTTTTGTGCAAAGTGACAAAATAAAAATTTTCTGAAATTTTTTTGTAACAAAATGATTTTTTTGTCATTAATATACAGAGGGGTAAAAAGTGAATTTGCCCAAGTGCAATCGGTCAGTATGCTTGAATTATTGCTGCGGCAAGGTTATGACTTTCCTGCGCCGTTGTAATAAGCTTCGGGAAATTGTAAGTTTATTATGCGAAAAGCCGTTAATTCGCCGCTTTTTACGCTCTTCACGGTTTTATCACCGTGGAAGGCTCCGTGTTTACTTCCTTGCACGGGGCTTTCCGAATTTTATTGACAGCTTTTTTCTTTTATGCTAATATTTGAACAGAAAGAGGTGGTCATATGATTAAATCCGTTCTTAAAATTATTATTGCGGTTTTAATGGTTATCAATCCCGAGCTTCCCGCTTTGCTTGACCTTGGCAAGCTTCCGAGCGAAAATATGGTTAATATGGATAAGTTTGTTCTTGTATGGAATGATGAGTTTGACGGCGATTCGCTTGATAAAAACAAATGGGGCTATTCATGGTGGATAACCGAGCGAAAGGGCGGCTATTGGCATGAGGATATGGTCAGCGTTAAAGACGGAAATCTTGTTATAAGAGCAGAGTATCTTGAATCTCCGCCTGAAAATTATTACGAGAATTCGGGGCTTGACATGGATGAATATAAGCCCGGCTGGTATACCGGTAAGGTTACGACCCGAGATAAGTACGAGCAGTGTTACGGCTATTTTGAAGTGCGCTGCATTCTTCCTGCCGCAACGGGAATGTGGAGCGCTTTCTGGATGATGAACGAAGGCGTTTATAATGTCAATAATTCCGGTCAGGATGGCACGGAGGTTGATGTTTTTGAATCGTTCTATTATAAGGATAACTGGTGGGGCAACGATGCGATATCAACAGGCATTCATTATGACGGATACGGTGAAGGCCATCACGGAGATTCTATCGGAAAAATTTTTATCGAGAATGATCCTTATAAAGAATACAACACATATGGCGTTGAATGGAATAAGGATGAATACATTTTCTATATTAATGGATATGAAACAGGCAGAATGTCAACCGGCGGTGTTTCGCAGAATCCTGAATATCTTCTTTTATCCTGCGAATTTGCAGGTGATAACGGCATTCAGGAATCCGACAGACACGGTACGGGAGAAATCGAGCGTACTCCCGATGAAAACTGGCCTGCCGAATTTAAGGTTGACTATGTAAGATGTTATCAGTATAAAGATTTGGTATGAAAAAATCCCCTTGGAAATGCGGAGCATTTTCAAAGGGGATTTTTGTTTATTCTTCCGAATTGATTTTTTTGATTTCTTCCTCTATTATTGATATTTCTTCTTCGGGGGAAGCTTCTTCATCAGAGGAAGTTTCTTCGTCGGGAATGTCGATTTCAACATTAACGGGCTCTTCACCGTTTTCAGCATCGGTGTTTTCCGTTTCTGCTTCTTCAACAATTACAGGTACATAAACGAAGGGGTCATTTGCATTGCTCTTTCTGCGCTTTTTAAAGATGATTGCAGCCAAAATAAGGGCAATAACAGTGAGTGCCGAAATGCCTGCACCGATAAGAAGTCCTTGAGGCATGAAGGAAAGCTCAACGGTATGCTCGCCTGCAGGAATGTTGAAGCAAAGGTAAGCGTCTTTGAGAGCCACATAATCCTCTTCTGCGATTTCAACTCCGTCAATCTTTACTGTCCAGCCCTTATCATAGGGGATTGAGGTGAAGAAAAGGGAATCGTAATTGAGGGAAACCGTGCCGCTGATTTTTGTTTCTTCAAATGAATCAACATAAAGACTTTGGCTGTTGAGAATTTCGTAGCCGTCGTTGAGTGCATCCTCGTTGATATAGTAGGGATAGAAGTCAATATAACCGTATTCGCTTTCGGGTACGTTGATTATAACGATAACCTCATCCTCGGGAGTTACAACGCCGAGGTCGTAGATATAGGGCTCATCAGTATATTGGGTAACTTCTTCGCCGCCTTTGTTTATTGTTATATTATCAAAATCATATGAGTCAACATAGAGATAGCAGTGCTTGGTTTCTTCGGTTTTGAGGAAGAAGGTTAGCTCGCCTTCGCCTGCACCTGATTTTGTGTAGTAGATATCGCCCGTTTCAAGTCCTGATGTAATTTCCTCCATGTTGTAATAACGGATTTCGTCAATGTTCATCATTCCAAAAACATCGGAGATGCCCGTTGCATATTCAAACCAGTCACTCTGAACGGTAAACGGATTATTGAGATCGGTCTGCCAGTTTGTTATATCCTTGCCTACGGCAAATCCGATAGGCAGGCAGTATTTGTTTTCGTATGCGGTGAATTTACCGTGAGTCATAAGCTCCGTATAGTAATCATCGGAAACGTTTACATTCGGGTCGTTGTCAACAATATATTTAAGCGAATGCATCATGTTGTAAATCGGAGTCTGCATATGATATGTGTAGCTGTTGATATAGTTGCCGCTCATACCAAGGTCGCTCTGAACATTGGACATCTTTTCGTATGCCATCGATGAAAATGTGGAAACACCGTTGTAGCCGTACCATGCGGGGTCCATTCTTGCTCTGTTATAGGTTAAATCCATACGGTAGAAATCTCCGCCGTCATAGGTGTCAAGCTCTTCTTTAAGAGCCTTGAAATCTGCGTAATCACCCGTGAAGTTCGATTTTAGCTGATCCATGCTGTAACGGTCTGTATTGGCGCATGAAACCTCGCCGATAACGCAGCAGAGAAGAAGCACGGCAACTGCCGATTGTTGATATTTTTTGTCCTTCATAAGGGCAAAAACAAGGCAGTAGGTAACGGTGAATATTATGCTGATAAGAACGGTTATTTCTTCAACGTTCTTTGAGCCGAGCTCCTGAACAAGAATTATAAATCCGAGAACTCCGAGACCCGTTCCGAGAATAGCTCTGCCGCTGAATTCATTGAGCCTTGTAAATGCTTTATAAGCAAGAACAAGAAGAATGAAAGAATACATGAATGACCAGCGGTAGGGAAGATCGTTGGGATAATGGAAGCCGTGCCAGATGTAGTTGACAATGTTGATATTGAAACTGAAATACATGATTCCGAGCAAAGCAACATTAGCAATTTTTTCTTTGAGAGGAACGGATCTTGTGAAAAGATAAAGGGGTACGAGGATGACCGTTGCCATGCCGCAGAAAACATTGGGCAGAACATCATCGCCGCTGCTGCGGATTGTCGGGTCAACGCTTGCAAGGTGGTTTGCAAGAAAATCAAAAATAGAATAATAAGATTCGTAATTGGTCGGGAAGGTTCCCGAGGTTGCGGAGCAGCTTCTTAAAATAAGGAAGGTCGGTATAAGAGATACCGCAACAAGACCTGCGGCTGCAACGCTTGCAAATGCAAAGGTAAAGCCGCTTCGCAGGAAAAGGCTGCCCTTAATTTTATCCTTGAATTTATAAACCTTTTGCTCGTTTTCGTTTATGGTATATGGTGTCGAAACATGAACGGAGCCTGCTTCAAGTCGGCTGAAGTAATAAACAAGGAAATAAATAACCGAGAAAATGCAGGTCATATATCCCATGTAGTAGCTCGAAAGAAGAGTGAGTGCAAGGAAGGCAATGTAAACTCTCGGATTGCGTTTATTGACAATGTTTTCAATACCGAGAATAACAAGCGGAAAATAAACCATCGCATCAATCCACATAACGTTCCAGTAGTATGCAATGAAATATCCGCACATTGCGTAAAGAACACCGAAGGCTGCAGTGGTGTAATCATGTCTGTTCTGCGATTTTTTAAGATAATAGGTAAATGAGGCGGCTGCAAGGGCTGCCTTTGTTATTATCATTCCGGCGATTGCTTCGGGCATGTTTTCATGGCCGAGAAGGAGCATGATTATTGCAGTCGGGCTTGAAAGATAGTTGAAAAAGTTGCCGAGGAACGGCGAACCGAGACCCGTCTGCCATGAGTAAAGAAAGCTTTTGAGCTCTGTAACTCTGTCGTAGAATTCGGCGAAAAGAGGACCGTACTGATGATAAAGATCCATTCTCAAAATTGTTGTTTCGCCGAACGGAAAAAGGTTATAGCAATAAAAAACAAGCATCATAACGCCTATTGTGCAAAAGCAGGAAAGCCAGCAATAGGAGTTGCCTGCAAAAAATCGTCTTATAAGAGACGGCTTTTTGTCAAGTCGAGTCATAAATTTTTCCTCCGAAAGAAATTTTTATCAATACACATCTACTATAACATAATATTATTTTCATTTCAAGTGAACAAACTGTAAATCAAATGAACAAACTGTAAAACCGTGTTCTAAACAAGGACAAGAAGCCATATACTTTACAAACGGAACGGAAAGGGAAAAGAAAATGAACAATATTAAGAGGTTTGATGTTGCGGTAAACAGTCTGTCAAAAAAGCTTTCCGAATTGTTCCTTGCCTTGGGCGATGATGATAAAGACAGAATTCGGGAAATAAGAATAAGAAACCGACGGCCTGTAACGGTAATCACGGAGAAAGGTGCGGAATTTCTGACCTTCTCGGGCAGACTGACGCAGGTTTATTCTGATCTTACTGTTAAAACAGATGAAAACGAGGTTTGCGAGATTTTCAGAAGACTTTGCGGATATTCCGTTCACAGCTTTTCTGATGCCGTCAACCGAGGCTTTATAACAATAAACGGAGGTCACAGAGCAGGAGTTGCGGGAACGGCCGTTACCGAAAACGGAAAGATTACCGCTGTTCGGGACATATGCACCGTAAATTTAAGAATAGCAAGGGAGATAAAAGGGGCTGCGGATGATATTATGAAACTGTTTTTTGCAGACGGTCTTTGTTCAATAATTATTGCAGGCCCTCCTTCAAGCGGAAAAACAACGGTGTTGCGAGATCTTGCACGTCAGCTTTCGGGCGCAAACGGGTTATGCCGAAAAACCTTTATTTGCGATGAGAGAGGCGAAATCGGCGCTTCGTTTTCGGGAATAGAGCAGAATGATATCGGAATAAACAGCGATTTGATTACTTCCTATCCTAAAGCAGAGGGGATAATTATAGGGCTGAGATCATTTTCTCCGGATATTATTATTTGCGATGAGGTTTCAGCTTATGAAGAAGCCGAAGCGATTATTTCGGGCGTTAACAGCGGAGTGTGCTTTGCCTTGAGTATTCATGCACGGAATGAAAAGGAGCTTAAATCAAAAACTCTGCTTAAAAAGCTGCTTGAAACGGGCGAATTCAGCAAAGTTATTCTTCTTTCTGGGACAGATGTAGGAAAAACGGAGAAAATCTTTGAGGCAGGTGATTTGATTGCTTAAGGCTGCTGCAATGGTTTTGCTCGCCGTCGGATTTTCTCTTGCAGGCAGATGGGCGGCGGCAATGCAGAAAAAAAGAGTATCGGTGATAAGCGAGATCCTGCTTATGATTAATGTTGTTGAATCACGGCTTCGGTATTCACATTTGCCTGTTTCGGATTTACTTCGTGTGCTTAACGAAAACACAGGTCTTTCAAAGCTCGGTTTCATAAAAAACTGCCGTGAAAAGGTTTGTTTCGGTGAACCGTTTCCTGCCGCATGGCAGGAGTGCGTTGAAGCGGAAACGGAGCTTTGCAGATTGCTTCCCGAGTCCTCGAAGCATCTCGCAAGCTTCGGTGCGGATATAGGCTCTTCCGACCTTGAAAGTCAGCTTTCAGGTTGTGAATATTATAAACAGATTTTTTCCGCCGAGCTTGAGCTTGAGCGGGAAAAAAGTCAAAGATATACAAAGCTTTTTCCGTCTTTGGGTCTGCTTCTCGGAATTTCCGCGGCGATTATGATTGTTTGAGAAGAGGTGCTTTTATGGATATAACCATTGTAATCAAAATAGCTTCGGTAGGAATAATTGTTGCGATTTTGAATTCGATTCTTGTTCGCTCCGGGCGGGATGAATATGCAATGATAACCATTCTTGCCGGAGTGGTTGTGGTGCTTATGATGCTGATACCGCATTTTTCACAGCTTCTTGATACGGTAAAAACCATTGTTGAATTTTAAGCATGGATATAGTTAAAGCGGCATTTGTCGGAATTCTGACAGCTATTGTTTATGCTTTTTTGAGAAACATCAGACCCGAAGCGGCACCTCTCGCGGTGCTTGGAGGCTCGGCTGTTATTCTGACAGCTCTCGGCGGACGCTTTCTTGATATTTTCAGCGGTGCCGACGAAATGATGAATCTTGCGGGGCTTGGAAAAGAAAATATTTCGATATTGATGAAGTCGCTCGGAATATTTGTTGTAACGCAGTTTGCCGCCGATATCTGTTATGATAATTCTTGCTCTTCAATTGCGGCGGCAGTAGAGCTTGCGGGAAGAATAGGTGCGGTTTATCTCGCAATGCCCATGCTTGAAACCGTTGCGAGGCTTGCAATAGGACTAATAAGGTAGTTAAAACATATGAAACACAAAAAATCGACAGCTTTCATTCTGTTTATGATGTTATTATTCGCTTTGAACATAAATGCACATGCAAACATTGATGAATACGGCACGGACTGGCTTGAAACAAGCGGAGCAAATGAGCTTTCGGAGAAGCTTTCGGAGGATACACGGGGTTATCTCGAAAAGATAGGCTGTGAAGATATTGATTTTGAAAATCTTTTAGGTATATCTCTTTCGTCTGTATCTGACTTGATTAAGGAAATGTTTTCGCAAGGACTCAAAGAGCCTGTTGAATGCCTTTTGAAAACAACGGGAGCAGTTATGCTCATAAGTGTTTGTTCCGGGTTCTTTCCTGACGATGAAAAAAGCAAAACCGTACTCAATCTTATTTGCGGAAGTTTTTTGATTATAGAAATATTTGTGCCTGCAACGGAAAGCGTAAAAGCTGCGGTATCTGCCATGGGTGCGTGTGCGGCATTTGAAAAGGCTCTTATACCTGTGCTTGCGGCTGTGGTTACCGTCAGCGGTAATCCTGCAAGTGCGCTTTCTGTTCAGGGTACGGCATTTGCGGCGGCGCAGTTTGTTGAGGCTCTTGCGGCAGAAACAATCATGCCTCTTATAGGCATATGCGGCGCACTTAACATTACGGGTGCAATTCTTCCCACACTGCGTCTTTCGGCAATATCCGAAACCGTAAGGAAAACGGCGGTAACGTTTCTTGCATCTGCGGCGGGGCTTTTCACAGGCTTTTTATCTTTGAAAACAACACTTGCAGCATCAGTTGACAGCATGGCGGTTAAGGGAGTAAAGCTTGCGGCAAACACCTTTGTGCCGGTAATCGGCGGTGCAATAGGCGAGGCATATACCTCGGTGGTCGGGAGCTTATCGCTCATACGCAATACAATAGGAATATACGCAATAATTGCTTTTCTGGCGATAACTCTTCCTATAATCATCAATCTTGCTTTGTGGACTCTTTCGTTAAGAATTGCATGCACGGTGAGTGATTTGCTGGATTGCCGACAATGTTCGGAGGTTATAAAAAGCATCGCATTCGTTTTTTCAATGGTGAATACGTTGCTTTTGCTGTGTGCGGCGGTTTTTATTATATCGGCAGGTCTTATTGTGTTTATCAAAACGGGAGAGTAATTTATGGATATGTTAAAGGAATGGGCTCTGTGTCTTATGGCGGCAGCAGCTGCGGGAACTCTTGCTGTCGTCATTGTGCCGAGAGGGTCAATGGATAAAACGGTTCGTGCGGTGGTCGGCATATTTGTTGTTGCGGTTATATGTGCGCCGCTTTCAGAAATTGAAAACTTCGATTTTTCGGTTGAGGCTTTTGCTAATTACGGTGAAGTTCCCTTTGATAACACACATATAGATGATATGAATTTGCAGATGATAAATATATGCAAAAAAGCTGTTGAAGAGCAGATAAAAAAAACGGCAGATGAGCAGAATGTTACCGCGATTTCTGTTGAAGCGGATATATCGGTTGATGCAGAAAATTGCATAATTATACATAAAATTGATGTATGTATTGATGACGGTGAATTTTTATCTGCAGATTTGCTTTCTGAAAAATTCAGTGAAAAGCTCGGTGTGCCGGTGGTTGTAAATGTGAAGTAAGGAACGGTATTCAGCGTGGAAAAAACAATCCGGATTATCAGGGAAACAATTGAAAAAATATCTGAAAAAAGCCGCCTTGGCAAAAAGCTTTTGCTTGTTGTTTTGCTCCTTGCTTCGGGTATCGTTCTGCTTCTTTTAAGTGAGCTTATACCTGCGGAAAAAACGGCTTCGGCACAGCCTGCCCAAACAACTCTGAAAACGGATATGCAGGAATATTCGGAAAGGCTTGAACAGCGGCTAACCTCAATAATATCAAGCATTGACGGTGCGGGTGCAACAAAGGTTATGGTTACTCTCGAGAGCGGAAGTGAGAATGTTTATCTGCATGATTTTGACTATGGAGAAAATGCTGACCCGAGCGGTAAAAACAGCATTGAGCGCAAGGATGAATATGTGATAATCGACGGCTCATCCGGGGAGCAGGGAATTGTTGTGAGAACGGCAGAGCCGAGGGTAAGAGGGGTTGCGGTTGTATGCGAAGGCGGCGGCTCGGAGCAGGTGAGAAGCCAGATTGTTGAGGCTGTAACGGCTTTGCTTGATATAAGCAGTGCCAGAGTTAGCGTGGCAAAAATGAATTGATGCATTCATTTTGTATAAAAATACATAAACGGAGGATATAGTTATGATTATCAGGAAAAGGCAGCTTTTGCTTGCAACACTTGTTATTGCTCTTGCGGCGGCGGTTTTTGTGAATTGGTATTACACAAAGCCGCAGGTTGAAACAACGGGTGCCGAGGTCGGAACAACGCAGATTCAGGCACAGGAGGGCGCAAATCTCGGAGATGCACGTTATGTTATTTCAACGGATGCCGTGCTTGAGGATGCGGCGGCACAGGCTCAAGCGAGCGAATATTTTGCCGGTGCAAAGCTCCGCAGACAGACAGCTCACGATGAAGCAGCAGAGGCTCTTAATGACATAATCAAAGACAGCTCTTCGTCTTCGGATGCCGTTTCAAAGGCAAGTGAAACTCTTGATGAGCTTGCAAAGTCAATTGCTCTTGAAAGCGATATTGAAAACCTCATCACTGCAAAGGTGGGCTGTGAAAATCTTGTTATTCTCAACGGCGGAAATGCGGAAATAATTGTTGAAAACGGCTCGCTCGATGATGTTTCGGTTGTGAAGATAAAAGAGATTGCCGTTAAAAATACAGGTCTGCCTGTAGATAACATAACAATTATCGAAATGGAATATTAATAATTATTTTATAAATTATAGTTGTATATTTAATCATTTAATGGTATAATTACCGAGTAATATAGGGTTAACCCTACTCGGAGGAAGATTATGCTTACAAGACGTGAAGAAAGAGAGCAGGCTTTTATTCTGCTTTTTGAGAAATCATTTAATGAGGAAGTAACTGTTTCGGAGCTTTACGATATGGCGGTTGAAAATGAAGCAATAGCTGAAAGTGAGTTTGCAAAAACACTTGCTTTGAAGGTTACGGAAAATCTCGGCGAAATTGATGCCGCTATTGAAAAGCATTCCGTAAAGTGGAAGATGAACAGAATTTCAAAGGTTGCGCTTGCGGTTATGCGTCTTGCAATATGCGAGATTCTTTATTATGACGATATTCCCGTAGGTGTTTCGATTAACGAGGCTGTTGAGCTTTGCAAGAAGTACGCTTCAAAGGATGATTATTCATTTGTAAACGGCATTCTCAGCTCAATTGCAAAGGAAGAGAAATAATGCTTACTCTCGGAATCGATACAAGCAATTACACCACCTCTGTTTGTCTTTATAACAGCGGCAGCGGTGAGATGCACCAAAAAAAGCTCCTTTTACCCGTCAAAGAGGGGGAGAAGGGGCTTCGCCAGAGTGATGCGGTTTTTCATCATACTTCAAGGCTTCATCCGCTTATGACAGAGCTTTTTGATGAGCATGGCGGAGAGATTGATGCAATAGGTGTTTCTCAAAAGCCGAGAGATTCAGAAGGCTCATATATGCCTTGCTTTCTCGTTGGCGTAAATGCTGCAAGCTGTATTGCTGCGGCATTGAAAAAGCCGCTTTACTGTTTTTCTCATCAGGCAGGTCACATTGCCGCCGCCCTTTATTCCTGTGGCAGAACAGAGCTTAAAAATGAAAAATTTATTGCCTTTCATGTTTCCGGCGGAACAAGCGAAATGCTGCTTGTTTCTCCGGACAGTGAGAGGACTTTTGATATTAAGATAATCGGCGAAACTCTTGACCTTAACTGCGGACAGGCAGTTGACCGCGCGGGAGTTATGATGGGTCTTTCCTTTCCGTGCGGAAAGGGGCTTGAAAAGCTTGCACTTAACTGCGATAAGACCTATAATCCGAAGATATGCGTAAAAGACGGAAACTGCAGTCTTTCGGGTCTTGAAAATCAATGCAAAAAAATGCTTGACAGCGGAGAGAATCACGAAAATATTGCCCGATACTGCATAGATTTTGTTGCAAAAACCGTTGAAAAAATGACGGAATATGCAGTAAAAAAATACGGTAATCTGCCTATTATCTACGCAGGCGGAGTAATGTCGAATTCGATAATCAGAGAAAGAATAATGAGTTTATATAAAAACGCAAGCTTTGCACATTCCGATTTTTCCTGCGATAATGCAGCCGGTGTTGCATATCTCGCTTCTTTGAAAGGAGTGGAGAATAATGCCTGACGGTGTTGTTTTGAGCGTAAGCCAGCTTAACAGATATGTCAAATCAATTATTGAGCAGGACAGAAATCTGCAAACGGTTTTCGTTCAGGGCGAAATTTCAAACTTTACAAATCATTATAAAACGGGTCATTTTTATATGACAATCAAAGACGAATTTTCGTCGATAAAAGCGGTTATGTTCAAAACCGCAAATATGCGCCTTAAATTTATGCCCGAAAATGCAATGAGTGTTATCATCAAGGGCAGGGTTTCCGTTTTTGAGCGAGACGGTCAGTATCAGCTTTATATTGATGATATGCAGCCTGACGGAATAGGCGCTTTAAGCTTTGCTTTTGAGCAGCTTAAGGAAAGGCTTGCAAAGGAAGGTCTTTTTGATTCGGAAAGGAAAAAGCCCATTCCTGCATATCCTGAAAGAGTCGGTGTAGTGACCTCTCCTACGGGTGCTGCAATAAGAGATATAATAAATGTTGTTTCAAGACGTTTTCCGTTAACGGAGCTTATTCTTTGCCCCGTTACGGTTCAAGGTGAACATGCCGCACCTCAAATTAAGTCGGCGATTGAAGCCTTCAACAAACAAAAAGCTGCCGATGTTCTCATAGTTGGCAGAGGCGGCGGTTCGATTGAGGAATTATGGGCTTTTAACGAGGAAATCGTGGCAAGAGCGGTTGCCGCAAGTGAAATTCCCGTTATTTCAGCGGTGGGTCACGAAACGGATTTCACCATTTGTGATTTTGCTGCGGATTTAAGAGCACCGACGCCGTCTGCAGCGGCAGAGCTTGCCGTGCCTGATATGTTTCAGCAAAAAGAGATGCTTGCGGCAGCTCAAAGACGCATTAATTCTGCTGTTTATGATAAAATCGGCATTGAACGTGCAAAAGTTGAAATGAAAAAATCGGCTCTGCAAAGGCTGAGTCCTCAAAACTATATTGATAATATGCGTGTACGCTGCGACCGTGCGGTTATGTCAATGGATAATGCCGTTAAACACGAAATAACCGTAAAATCAAAGGAATTTTCTTCTCTCTGCGCAAAGCTTGATGCAATGAGTCCGCTTAAAATTCTTGCAAGGGGCTATAGTGTTGCAAGCAAGCAGGGAAAAATAATATCGGATATTTCCGACGTTGAAAAAGGCGATATAATAAATGTCAGAGTATTCGGCGGTGATATCGAATGCGAAGTAAAGGGTTGTTGAATATGGAAAAAATGACTTATGAAAAAGCTGTTGCAAGGCTTGAAGAAATAGTGGACAAGCTTGAAAACGGTAGTCTTTCCCTTGAAGAAATGATGAAGCTTTATGAAGAGGGTACTTCCCTTGCGGCGAAATGCTCAAAGAGTCTTGATGCTGCCCAACTTAAAATAACCGAGCTTTCTGCGGGAAGGGCGAACGTAAATGACTGATTTTAATAAAAGATTTGATGAATATGTGAGCCTCATTAACGGTGCGGCGGATAAATATGTTGCCGAAGAAGCTTTTGAAGGCAGAGAATCGTCAGGACTTTCCGAAATGCTCAAAGCAATGGCGTATTCGCTCAAAAACGGCGGTAAGCGCATAAGACCCATGCTTACTCTGGAATTCTGCCGTTTATGCGGCGGCGATTATTGCAAGGCTTTGCCTTTCGCTCTCGGAGCGGAAATGATTCATACCTATTCACTCATACACGACGATTTGCCTTGCATGGATGATGATGATATGAGAAGGGGAAAGCCTTCGAGTCACAAGGTTTTCGGCGAAGCAAATGCACTTCTTGCAGGAGATGCGCTTCTTACTCTTGCGTTTGAAACGGTTCTTTCGGCTGAAGGGGTAAGCTTTGAGGCAAAGGCAAAAGCGGGCCTTGAGCTTGCAAAGGCGGCAGGCTGTTCGGGTATGATAGCGGGTCAGGTTATGGATCTTGCAAACGAAGGCAAAGCAGCTCCGCTTGAGGATATAAAAGAAACGGACAGGCTCAAAACAGGCGAAATGATAAGGGTATCCTGCGTTATGGGATGTATAGCTGCAGGTGCCGACAAAGAGAAAATAAAAGTTGCGGAAATATACAGCGAAAATATAGGACTTGCTTTTCAGATTGTTGACGATATTCTTGATGTAACAAGCGATGCCGAAACTCTCGGTAAGCCAATCGGAAGCGACAGCGAAAATGAAAAATCAACCTATGTTTCACTTCTCGGACTTGAAAAATCGGCTGAATATGCCGAAAAGTTAACCGAAAGTGCAAAAGAAGCCTTGAATATTTTCGGCGGTGAAGGAGAATTTCTTGCTCGGCTTGCCGATATGCTTGCGAGCAGAAAAAACTGATTTATGAATCAATCAATTCTTGAAAATATAAAGCATCCGTCTGATGTGAAAAATCTTGACGGAGACGGACTTGAACTGCTGTGCGGAGAAATTCGCAAGGTGCTGATTGATACCGTTGCTTCAACGGGCGGTCATCTTGCGTCGAATCTCGGCACGGTTGAGCTTACCGTTGCCTTGCACAAGAGTTTTCGCTCTCCCGATGATAAAATTATCTGGGATGTGGGTCATCAGGCATATACTCATAAGCTCTTAACGGGCAGATATTCCGATTTTTCAACCCTCCGCAAGGAAGGCGGAATATCGGGATTTGTTCGCCCGGATGAAAGTGAGCATGACAGCTTTTATGAAGGTCATGCGGGTGTTTCCGTGTCGCAAGCGGCAGGAGTTGCCGCCGCAAATGCAGCAAGGGGTAATAAGAATTATGCTGTTGCCGTTATCGGTGACGGCTCATTCGGCAACGGTATGGCATATGAAGCGCTCAACCATGCAGGGTCAACCAAAACAAGGCTCATTGTAATTCTCAATGATAATGAAATGTCGATTTCCGAAAACGTAGGTGCGATGGCGAGGTATCTTGCCTCTGTGAGAGCGAAGCCCGAATATTACAGATTTAAGGCGGGCACGGAAAAGGCTCTTAACCGCATTCCCGTAGTTGGAAAATCACTTTCAAATCATTTGTTCAAGCTGAAAAATACAATAAAGAATATTATCTATTCCAGCTCCTTTTTTGAAGATTTGGGATTCAAGTATATCGGGCCTATTGACGGCCATAACATTTCAAAGCTTTGCGAGGCAATGAACAGTGCAAAGATGGTTGAACGCCCCGTTGTAATTCATATCAACACATTAAAAGGCAGAGGGTATGATTTTGCAGAGAATTCTCCCGAGAAGTTCCACGGAATTTCAAAATTTGATATCAATACGGGTGAACCCGTCGGCGGCGGAGACTGCTATTCCTGCCGCTTCGGAAAAGCTCTTTCGGATTTTGCTGCAAAGGATAAGCGAAT
This sequence comes from Clostridia bacterium, assembly GCA_017466365.1. Classification (GTDB taxonomy): domain Bacteria; phylum Bacillota; class Clostridia; order Oscillospirales; family Acutalibacteraceae; genus CAG-177. Next base: position 17,513 of record JAFTUG010000013.1, read on the forward strand.
CTGTGCCATAACGGCGGCTATGGCTCTCGGAACGGGTCTTGAAGGCTTTTCAAAGAAATATCCCGACAGATTTTTTGATGTCGGTATTGCAGAGGAGCATGCGGTAACGTTTGCGAGCGGTCTTGCTGCGGCAGGTATGCTTCCGGTATTTGCCGTTTACTCAACCTTTTTGCAAAGATGTACCGACCAGCTCATACATGACGGCGCGCTTCAAAGGCAGAAAATGGTTATTGCTGTTGACAGAGCAGGGTTTGTCGGAGAGGACGGTGAAACACATCAGGGCTTGTTTGATGTTGCCTTGATGCAGAGTATTCCGAACACAACGGTCTATTGTCCCGCAACCTATTCGGAGCTTAACAAGGCTCTTTATAATGCTTTTTATAAAGACGAAAATCTGATTATTGTAAGATACCCGAGAGGCAGTATGCCTGAAATAAACGATGATGAAAATGCGGGCGGCGATTTCGACGTTACGGGTAACGGAAAAATCGCAATTGTCACCTACGGCAGACTTTATTTCAATGCTCTCAAGGCTGCCGAAAAGCTTCAGGCAAAAGGTATTGATTTAAAAATCATTAAGCTTAATAAAATTAAACCCATGCCTTCGGGTGCTGTTGAAAGTGCGCTTGAATGCGAAAAAGTGTTTTTCTTTGAAGAAGGCATGCGCTCGGGCGGTATAGCTGAAAAATTCGGCTCACTTCTTCTTGAAAGCAGCTTTAAGGGCAGCTATTCAATAACAGCGATTGATGATGAATTTGTTGCTCATGCAAGTGTTTCAAGACTTATGGAAAAGTATTCGATGGATGCCGAGGGTATGGCACGCATAATCGAAAAAGAGGTTTAAATATGAGTGGAAAAATGCGGCTTGATGTTGCCGTTTTTGAAAGAGGATATGCCGAAACAAGAGAAAAGGCAAAAGCCATGATAATGGCAGGCAGCGTTTATCTCAACGGTCAGAAGGCTCTCAAAGGCGGTGTGAATATAAAAGAAACCGATGTGATTGAGGTCAGGGGAGCGGTAAATCCATTTGTCAGCCGTGGCGGATTAAAGCTTGATAAGGCAGTCAAAAGCTTCGGGCTTGATTTGAGCGGCTGTGTCTGCATGGATATCGGTGCATCAACGGGTGGTTTTACCGACTGCATGCTCACCAACGGTGCAACCAAGGTTTATGCGATTGACGTAGGCTACGGTCAGCTTGCGTGGAAGCTTCGCTGCGATGAGAGAGTGGTTAACCTTGAAAGAACCAATTTCAGATATGTTACTCGAGAACAGGTGCCCGATGAAATTGATTTTGCAAGCGTTGATGTTTCGTTCATATCCCTTAAGCTTATCTTGCCTGTTATGCATTCTTTGCTCAAAGACGGAGGACATTCCGTATGTCTCATAAAACCACAGTTTGAAGCAGGCAAGGAAAACATCGGCAAGAAGGGTGTAGTCCGTGATAAAAGCGTGCATGAGGATGTTGTTGCAAGCATTACCTCATTTGCAGCGGAAAACGGTTTCAAGGTTCTCGGTGTTGATTTTTCACCTATCAAAGGACCCGAGGGCAACATAGAATATCTTATGTACATAGAAAAAAACGAAAACGGCGAAATGCTCTGGGATGGCTCCGTTGCGGAGCTTGTTGAGCGTTCGCACGAAAATCTTGATAAATAAGGGGATAAGAAAATGAGAATTGTTCTTATGCCGAATTTAACCCGAAAGGAAGCCTTTGGTGTCACCGCGGGAATATGCGAATGCCTTAAAAAACTCGGTGCGGAATATTGCTTTTCTTCGGATTTTAAAAATGAATTTGAATTTACCGGTGCTGAATTCCTTCCGCTTAAGGATGCTGTTTCGGGATGTGATGCCGTAATTGCAATCGGCGGAGACGGTTCGATAATTCATGCTGCAAAGCTTGCAGTTACGGATAAGAAGCCTATTTTGGGAATTAATGCAGGCAGGCTTGCTTTTATGGCAGGTCTTGAAGATAATGAGCTTAATCTTCTCTCAAGGCTGATTGAAGGCGATTATACACTTGATAAAAGGCTGCTCCTTAAAACCGAGGTTATTGATGCAAACGGAAAAATAATAAGCAACGGCTATTGTGTTAATGATTGCCTTGTAACGAATGAAGAAAAGCAGAGAATGGCGGCAATTGATGTTGCGCTGAACGGCAAGAATTTTAACAGTTGGCTGTGCGACGGTGTTCTCGTTTCTACTCCGACGGGTTCAACCGCCTATTCACTTTCGGCGGGAGGTCCTATTGTTGACCCCGAGCTTGAAAGCATACTTCTGACTCCTCTCTGTCCCCATTCGCTTGTTGACCGTTCGCTGATTTTCAGACCCGATGCGGTCATAACCGTAACCTCTGCGGAGGATTTGCCCCTTTGCATTTCCAATGACGGTGCGGAGCCTGTTATCATTGCTCCGGGCTGCCGTGCAGAGATTTCAAGAGCGGAATTAACCGCTGATTTTATCAGAATCAAGTCAGATAATTTTATCGACATCTTATATAAAAAATTAGCTCAGAGGCGATAATCAGCCTGTGTTGCGAAAGGATGAAAAACGTGAAAAAGAAAAGACATGAAGCGATAATCAGATTAATCGAAGAAAACTGCCTTTCTACCCAGACGGATCTTCTCGAAATGCTCCGCAAGGAGGGTTTTGACACAACTCAGGCAACCATATCAAGAGATATCAAGGATTTACGCCTTATAAAAAAGGTTGACGATATGGGAAGAAGCCGTTATGCGGTTGATAACGGAGAATCGGGTGAGCTTCTCGGAAAGTACAGAAGCATTTTCAGCCACTCGGTTATTTCTGCCGATTATGCAGGAAACACACTTGTTATAAAATGCTATACAGGCATGGCTCAAGCTGCATGTGCCGCTCTTGATTCAATGCATTGGGACGGTCTTGTAGGTACTCTTGCAGGTGATGACACGATTTTTGCACTTTGCAGAACTCCCGAGCTTGCAAACAGCATGAAAGAGGCAATTGCGGAATTGCTCGGATAATGAAGGGAACTACCATATGTTAGTCGGTTTAAAAATCGAAAATATAGCTGTTATCGAAAGTGCAGAGTTGGAATTTGACTCGGGTCTTAACGTTATGACGGGAGAAACGGGTGCGGGTAAGTCTATTGTTATCGACTCAATCAATGCCGTTCTCGGTGAAAGAACATCAAGGGAGCTTGTTCGTTCAGGTGCGGAAAGTGCAAAGGTTTTTGCAACATTTTCCGATATTAATTCCGAAACGGAAAGCATTCTTGATGAAATGGGTATTGAAAAAATGCCTGATAAAACACTTGTATTGAGCCGTTCATTGAGTCTTTCCGGAAAAAATTCCTGCCGTATAAACGGCTGCCCCGTAACGGTTTCCGCTCTTAAAGAAATCGGTTCGGGTCTTATAAACATTCACGGTCAGCATGACAGTCAGGCGCTTCTGTCACCTGATAAGCATTGCGGATTTATTGACCTTCTTGCTGAAAATCAGGCACTCCGAGGTGAATATAAGCAGGTTTTTACCCGCCTTGTTTCGGTGAAAAAAGAGCTTGATGCTCTTTATGATTCAAGAGATGAAAAGGCTGCAAGGCTTGATTATCTTAATTTCCAAATAAAAGAAATAACCGATGCGAATATCCGTATCGGTGAACGTGACGAGCTTTCAAAGGAAAAAGAGCTGCTTCAAAACAGCGGAAGAGTTATAAAATCGCTCGAAAAAGCATATGCCGCATTGAGTGACGATAACGGACTTCTTACGGGTGCGGAGGACTGTGCCCATGAGCTTGACACAGCATCAAAATTCTTTGACGGTGCAAAGGATGCTGCAAAAAATATGCGTGCCGTTACCTATGAGCTTTCCGATATTTCTTCGCAGGTGAGGGAGCTTGTAAACAGCTTTGATTTCAGCCCTGAAAGGCTTACCGAAATCAACGAAAGGCTCGATTTTCTTTACAGAATTTCGATGAAGTACGGTGCAAATGAAAGCGATATTCTTGATTGCCTTGAAAAAGCCGTTGAGGAGAGAAATGCAATTGAAGTTTCGGACGAAAGAATATCGGAGCTTGAGGAGCAGCTTTACGCTCTTTCCGATGAAATAAAGCTGCTTTCTGCGAAACTTACGGAAAGCAGAATGACGGCAGCAAGGGAATTTGAAAAGCAGGTTAAGGCGGAGCTTGAGTTTCTTGATATGCCCAAGGTTACTTTTGTTGTTGAGAGAAAGGCGACTGCTCTTACTTCAAAGGGTGCGGATGCTATAGAATTTCTTATCAGCGCAAATCCGGGTCAGGAGCCAAAAGCAATTGCAAAAATCGCTTCGGGCGGTGAACTTTCAAGGATAATGCTGGCAATCAAAAATGTGCTTTCCGATAAAGATAATATTTCAACGCTTATTTTTGACGAAATCGATACTGGTGTAAGCGGTTCAGCAGCAGAGAAAATTGCCCTTAAGCTCTATGAGGTTTCAAAGGGCAGGCAGGTTATCTGCGTAACTCATCTTGCACGAATTGCCGCACAGGCGGATAAACATATGAAAATCAGCAAGACCGCTGATGAAGAAAAAACCTTTACAAAGATAGATACTCTTGATTTTGACGGCAGAGCCGCTGAAATAGCAAGGATAACTGCAGGCGGAAATCTTACAGCTCTGCAGATAGAAACAGCAAAGGAAATGCTCAATAACGCAAAGGGGGATCTGATATGAAATTCGGAGTATGTGTCGGAACGGATATAGAAAAAATGAAATATATAAAGGCTCTCAGCTATGATTATGCCGAAAGCCATTGTCAAGAGATTGCCAAAAAAGATAAGGCATATCTTGATGAAATGAAAGCAACGGGTCTGCCCGTTATTGCTGCAAACTGTTTTATCGGTCTGCGTGTAGTCGGTGAAGAAAAAAATTATGCCGAGATTGATGAATACCTTGCAAGGCTTTTTGAAAATGCATCATATCTCGGGCTCAAATATCTTGTTTTCGGTTCATCGGGTGCAAGAAGAATTCCCGAAGGAATGAGCCTTGAAGAGGGCAGAGCAGAGATAGTTGATTTTCTTAAAAATCATGTTGTCCCTCTTGCGGAAAAATATAATATTATTATTGCAATCGAGCCTCTCCGTCCCGAGGAATGCAACGCAATAAATACAGTTGCAGACGGTGTTGAGGTTGCAAAAACTGTTGCTTCTCCGTTTGTAAAAGTGCTTGCAGATGTTGCTCATATGTATGTGCAGAACGAAAGTATGGAGAGTCTGCTTGAATATAAAGGTTGGGTTGTTCATGCTCATACCTCCAACCCCGACCCCGACGGTTCTCTTGACTGCAAGAGGATTTATCCCAAAAAAGGCGACGGATTCAGCCAGGCAAGCTTCGTTGCACCCCTTAAAGCAATCGGTGTTGAGCATTGCTCCATTGAGGCTAATGTTCTGGATTTTGAAGATGATGCAAAGAATGCATATGAAGTTCTTAAGGAGTTGAAGTGATATGAAGCTTAATAAAAATGACGTTGTTTTATTTTCAGGTGACTCCATAACTGACGGCGACCGCGGCAAAAGCATGGACTGTAATCATATCATGGGTCACGGCTATCAGTATATTGTTGCTTCAAAGCTTGCGCTTGAAAATGCCGAAAACATGCCGAAGTTTATCAATAAAGGATATTCGGGCGAAAATGCAGAGGGACTTCTTGAAAAATGGCAGGCAGATGTTATTGATAACAAGCCGACGATACTCAGTATACTTGTCGGTGTCAATGACGGCGGATACGGATATTTTGATAAAATCACTCCCGATGAAGCAGCAAACCGCCATGAAACAAATCTCCGCGCAATTCTTCAAAAGACAAGAGATGAACTCGGCGATATCAGGATAATTGTTTGCGAGCCTTTTTATTTTCCTCTTGATAAGTCGGATTATTCTTATAAATTTACGCCTCATCCTGACGGAGTTGAATGTCCTTTTAAGAGACCTGACAGCAATGATCCCGAGGATTCAGTTGCCTACCGTGATGCTGCAAATATAAGAATCAGGGCGGCAACCAAAAAGCTTGCAGCAGAGTTTAACTGCATCTTTGTTCCGCTTTATGATAAGATTAAGGAAAACGCAGAGAGGTCGAGAATCGAATATTTCATATGGGACGGCACTCATCCGAGCATCGCGGGTCATATGATAATTGCGGAAGAATGGCTCAAAGCGGTTGAAGAATAATATAAATCAAAAAACAGCAGCTAAAGGCTGCTGTTTTTGTTAATTGCCGTACCATGCATTTAAGCCGTTGAATAAAATACCGTGTTTTTTTATTTCTTTTTGGATTTTATCGAAATAAAACTCGTTGGATTTTTTAGGGAAAGTGATTCCGTCAGCATTCTTTTTCATAAAAGTGTTTTCTTGGTTTATTTTGCTGACAATACCGCATTTTAATAAGAATGCTTCAAAAGCATCAAATCTTTTTTGAAAACCTGCGTTGAATTTACCGTAATCTGTCATACAGTATAAATCATACAAGCTCTGAATTTTTATTTTTTCTTTCCCGGTATTAATGATACCGGGAATATCGAAAAATTCTACCATCTCTCTTGTTCGTGCATCACACGAATAGCATAAAGAGGGTACACCTGAAAGAATAGGCATTATGGTGCCGTGAATTCTGCTTCCGAATGAAAAGCTTATGTTGTTTTCAACATAAAAACTCATCCATTGTTGAGTATCGGCAAACAGATGGATTTTGCGGTTTGCCAATGCTCTTACAAAAGCATAGTCGCCTCTTTTGATTAGCTTTAATATTCGTCTGAAATCTATAGGATTTTCTTTGAAATAATCAGGGTCATAAAGAAATTTTCCGTATACATCTTGGCAAACAAAATCAGATTTTTTAATATCTTTATCAGGAATAGGCAATTTGAATGTGCCGTTAATTGCGGAGCGGAACTGATTTTCGGGAACTTTTTGATTGGTTATTTTAAGGTTTCTGCCCATTTGATAAATTGAAGGGCAGCCGGTAACTACGGCATTACGGAAACCTAAACGTTCAAAAAACTCGGCTGTAAAATAGCCTCTGAGGGCAAATTCTCCGCCTGTATTATAGACTGATTTAATGAATCTTGTTGCCGGTTCTTTTACGCTTTCTACCAAATCGGTAAGATCGTCATATGATTTTGCCTGAACTCCGCAAGCTATAACATAAACTGGAATTTTGATTTTTTCGATATAAGAGGATCTTTTTTCCATGTATTGTATCCATCCGGTATGGAAGCAGTTAGCCAACGGAAGAAGAACACAGTCATAATTTTGATTAATATAATCCTCGGAAATGTTATCATAACCAAATTCATATATGCAGTCAGGATTGCTGATTTCGGAAAGAATACCTTGAAGCCATACTTTGTTTCCGAAATTAGGAAATTTTCCGTTAAGTTCGTTTTTTACTCTTTCGGAAAGAATGCTGTAATCGGTTTTATCTAAATCACTCATTCCGAGTTTGTTCGGAGGATAATAAACAAGTATTCTTTTCATTTGTAAATCTCCCTAAACAAAATAAAGTTATAATCATTTGAAGTATATCATATATTTTTTGCTTATTCAATATTTTATTGTTTTATAAAACCAAAAATATAGTTATGCTCAATACTTGACAAATAATAATTCTATAATGTATAATATTATCCAATGGCAATGACGGGAAGAAGTAACCGTTAAATTCGTTTCAGAGAGTCCCCGGGCGGTGAAAGGGGATAACGAAATACGAGTGAAATACATCCCCGAGCTGCTTTGCTGAACTTTCAGTAGGCAAAGCCGAGCGCGCCCGTTAAAGCGCAAGGGTATTTTTGAATACCCGCCGAGGAGTATGCCGTGAGGTATGCTCAAATAGAGGTGGTATCACGGTCAATTCGTCCTCTGTCATAGTGACAGAGGATTTTTGTTTTATAAATAATACCGAAAGGATGTAATAAAATGCAAATTTATGAAGAACTTGTTGCAAGAGGTCTTATTGCACAGGTAACGGATGAAAAAGAAATCAGAGAGCTTGTCAACAACGGAAAGGCTGTTTTTTATATTGGCTTTGACCCCACCGCTGACAGCCTCCATGTAGGCCATTTCATGGCTCTTTGCCTTATGAAGAGACTTCAGATGGCAGGTAACAAGCCCATCGCTCTTATCGGTGGCGGTACGGGTATGATCGGCGATCCTTCAGGCAGAAGTGACCTTCGTCAGGTTTTGACAAAGGAAACAATTCAGCACAATGTTGACTGCTTCAAAAAGCAGATGAGCCGTTTTATTGATTTCAGCGAAGGCAAGGCAATGCTTATCAACAATGCGGATTGGCTTCTCGACCTCAACTATGTTGACGTTCTCCGTGAAGTAGGCGCTTGTTTTTCAGTTAACAACATGCTCCGTGCGGAATGCTATAAGCAGAGAATGGAAAAGGGTCTCTCTTTCCTTGAATTCAACTATATGATTATGCAGAGCTATGACTTCTATCATCTCTTTAAGGAATACGGCTGCAACATGCAGTTCGGCGGCGATGACCAGTGGTCAAATATGCTCGGCGGCACAGAGCTTATTCGTAAAAAGCTCGGCAAGGATGCTTATGCAATGACTATTACTCTTCTCCTCAATTCCGAGGGCAAGAAGATGGGTAAAACAGCTTCGGGTGCCGTTTGGCTTGACCCTGAAAAGACATCACCCTATGAATTCTATCAGTATTGGCGCAATGTTGCCGATGATGATGTTCTCAAGTGCATCCGTATGCTCACCTTCCTTCCTCTTGAAGAAATCGATGCTATGGATTCATGGGAAGGCAGTCAGCTCAACACAGCCAAGGAAATCCTTGCATTCGAGCTTACAAAGCTTGTTCACGGAGAAGAAGAAGCTGCAAAGGCACAGGCAGCTGCAAAGGCTATTTTCAGCGGTGCAGCAGACCTTGACAATATGCCTTCAACAACTCTTTCAGACGAAGATTTCACAGATGATTCAATTGATATCCTTGATATCCTTATGAAAGCTGAAATCACAAAGTCAAGAGGCGAGGGCAGAAGACTTGTTCAGCAGGGCGGTATTTCCGTTGACGATGCAAAGGTAACAGATTTCACTATGAGCTTTGCAAAGGATGCTCTTAAGGAAAATCCCATCGTTGTTAAGAAGGGCAAGAAGATATTCCATAAGATAGAGGCATAATTATGCTTAATAACAAAGAAAAGTGTGCGGTTTTTCTTGATATAGACGGCACTTTGATTACCGACAGCTTTATTATTCCTTCCGAAAATCTTGCTGCCATAAATGCGGCAAGAGAAAAAGGGCATCTTGTTTTTATCAACACGGGTCGCTCATGGGGTAATATTCCTCCCGTTCTTATGGAGCAGATTGAAAAGCTTGACGGAATAATTGCAGGCAGCGGCGCAATGGTAACAATCGGCGGCAAAACCGTTTTTAACGGCTGCATGTCAAAGGCGCTTGTTTGCCGCATTGCCGAATATATATTTGTTCATCCCGAATATTGGGCAATTTTTGAGGGACTTCATTCGACTTATATATTAACTAATGGTTTAAGAAAACGTACCGAAATTCAGCAGTCTGTCAGCAATATGGAAGAACTGAAAGAAGCGTGCAAAGATGATGAGATTCAAGTTGTTGCAATGGGTAAAACCGTTCCTGAAGATTTCATAGAGCTTTTTAAAGATGAACTCACTGTTTTTCAGTTTGAAACCTATGCCGATATAGTGGTAAAGGGTCTTAACAAAGCAGAGGGAATCAAAAAGGTACTTGAAGCAACGGGAATAAAACCTGAAAACACAATTGCAATCGGTGACAGCAACAACGATTATGATATGCTTAAATATGCAGGCATAGGAGTTGCAATGGCAAATTCTCAGCAGTCAATTCTCAATATTGCAGATTGTGTAACGGTATCAAATTTTGATTGCGGCGTGGCAAAAGCCATAAACAAATTTCTGTCTTAAACAGTTATAAGGTATAAGAATCTGAATCAGAAAAAGCTCGGAGTGCAGCCACATTCCGGGTTTATTTTTATAAATTTGATTTTGTTACACAAAAAGAGGCTCTAATAAGAATAAGTGTATATTTCCTGCTTTATTTGCAATTCATTTTACCCTTGACAACCCGAGGGAAAATGCTTATAATATTTATCAATTGAATATAAGTTAAACGAGATACGGTTTGAAAAGTTGTAAGCTGAGTAAATCAAAAGGGAAATCAGGTTCGAGTCCTGAACAACCGCCATTACTGTATTTGACAAAGTCGGAGCATAAGCTGTTGATTATTGCTCTGCGTGGTAGCTCCACGGTTTCATAAGTCAGAAAACCTGCCGTGTCTTTTTTAGGTTTAACACAACTTTGGTGAGAAGAGTGCAACCGATTTATTGCCGCATAACGGCTTTGAGTTGCAGCTCTTTTTTTGTTTTGCAATTCAAGGTTGTTGTGCCGTGTTTTAAGTCTGTTGTACTCTTTTGACCTTTTGGGTTGAAAGAGTATTTTTTATAAGGAGGGATGATAAGTGACACCTGATGAGAAAAAGTTTTGGGCGGAAGAGCTTTTGCGTCAAAAAAGCAAGGAACTCGGCAGACTGCCCAGAAAGGATGATTTCGATGAGGCCACAAGATCACGAATCAAAGCCTTCCTCGGACCTTGGCCGAGAGCCTTGGAAGCTGCCGGCTTGAAGGAGGCAAAAGAAACGCCGAAAAAACCGAAGAAAAGCAAAAAGCAGAAGAAATCCTTTAATTCAAAACCTAAAGAAGGAGAATAACAGTAATGAGTAAAAAAATAATAAGCATGTTAATTATTTTTGCAATGATTTTCACCGCAATACCCTTAACAATATCGGCAATCGAACCCGATACAGTATATATTTCAATCAGCGATGACAGTCAGTTTGTAACCGACAGCAACGGCACTCCGATGGCATTTTATCCCGTGACCCTTGATGAACTTGCAGAGATTGATCTCGGCGATTATTATCTTGACGGATATGCATACGATGCAGACGGTGACGGAAACTATGAACTCACCGCACTTCACCTTTATATTTATGTTCACGAAGTAATACTCGGACTTGATTGGTCGGATGTATACGTCAGCGGAAGTGCAGGAAGCATTTACTTTGCAGGCGGTCTTTTCGGTTTCTCCGATGAGAATCTCCGCTATGACCTTAACGGTGCTTATCCTGCAGTTGACGGTTGGGGTTTGACCGCAGATCGGATTGTTCTCAATAACGGGGACTTTCTGAATATTGCACACTACACAAGCTGGGCGTTCTGGGGTGACAGCACAACAGGATTCCATTACTTTACCGATTCACAAGGAAATCTCAATCATACATATAACACTTCCGTTAATGAAGAACTTGAGCTTGGTTTGGTTCGCAGTTATTCAGACTGGATGAACGGCGGAGCTGCGGCATTTGACCCTGAAATCGGTTATACCGTTTATTACGGAACCGATTACGGTATTCCCACAGGCAGCACAGTTACAGACGATAACGGACTTGTAAATATTTCGTTCCCCTCAGGCGGAACATGGTATGTGTGGACTGACGGCGGTTACGGCATGGAGAACCCTGAAGATATCGTTTCTGCACCTGCTTTTGCAACCGTAAAAGTAATAAAGGCAGAAGCTGAACCGATTGATGTTTTTGTAACTGTAGCCGACAAAGGCAAAGTAGTGATGGCAAACGAGGTTGTTACTGTAACCGACCTTGATAAGAGCGGTGATTTTAATGTGGATGAAGTTTTATTCGCTGCTCATGAAGATGCTTATGACGAAGGTTCCCAAGCAGGTTACGCTTCTGAAATGACTCCTTACGGTCTTAGTATCACTAAGCTTTGGGGCGATGACAGCGGAAATTATGGCTATTGGCTCAACGACACTTCATGCTGGAGCCTTGCAGACACAGTAAACGCAGGTGATTCGGTTGTCGCATTCGTTTATCAGAATACTGAAGTCTGGGATTCCTATTCAAAATTCTCGCAAAACAGTTATACCGCTATGGCTGAAACTTCTGCCATTGTGACTCTTGAAAAAGCGGGATATGATGCAAACTGGAACACGGTTTTTGAGGCTCACAAGGGTGCAGCCCTAAAAATCTATGACAGCGCATTCAATGAAATCTCAGCAGAAGCATATAAAGTTACCGACAATGGTGACGGAACATACTCCGTGATTGTAAAGAACATCGGCGAATATACCGTTGCCGCTTATGACAACGCAACACCCATTGTTCCCGCACTTTGCACACTTACTGTTACGGAAAATCCCGATGTTGTATATGCCGATGCAGTTGAAGCAAAAATCGATGACATCGGCAATGTGAATATTTTTAATTACAAAAAGATTTATGCAGCCCGTGAAGCATACGATGCACTCACCGATTCACAGAAAACGCTTGTTGAAAACTATTTCGTTCTCACCGATGCAGAAAATTCTTTCGCAACCTTGCTTGCAGATGCTTCGGATGCAGACCACAAGGCAATTTATGAAGCAACGGGAGCATATATCAGTGCTCTCGGCACGCCTTCTGTCGGTTCAACCGGCGGCGAATGGATGGTAATTGACCTTACCCGTTCAGGCTACGACTGTCCCGAAGGATATTATGAAAACGTTGTTAATTATGTAAAAGAAAACATCAATGATAAAGAGCAGCTCCACAGAGCAAAGTCAACAGATAATTCACGAGTTATTCTTGCTCTTACCTCGGCAGGTTATGATGTAACCGACGTTGACGGTCATAATCTTCTTATGGGTCTGACCGATATGACATATCTGAAAAAGCAGGGTATCAACGGTCCAATCTGGGCATTGATTGCATTTGACTGCCACGGCTATGAAATTCCCGTTAATGCAGATGCAACCGAGCAAGCTACCCGTGAAAAGATTATTGCTTATATTCTTGAAAAACAGTTTGAGGACGGCGGCTGGGCACTTTCGGGCAAAGTTGCCGACCCTGATATGACAGGAATGGCAATTCAATCACTTGCTCCGTATTACGAAACAAATGCCGAAGTCAAAGCGGCGATTGACAAAGCAATTATCTGTCTTTCAGAAAAACAGTATAATAACGGCGGATTCGGTTCAATCGACGGTATTTGCAGCGAATCATGCGCCCAGGTTATCGTTGCGTTAACCGCACTCGGCATTAATCCCGAAACAGATCCTCGATTTGTAAAGAACGGTGTTTCCGTTGTTGATGCAATGTGTCTGTTTGCTGTTGAAGGCGGCGGATTTGCACATATTCCTGATGCAGGCATAAACGGTATGGCAACAGAGCAGGCGCAGTATGCTCTGGCATCATATTTCCGTTTCCTCGACGGCAAAACACCACTTTATGATATGAGCGATGTTGATATTTACACAAAAGATGAAAAAGCAGCCGATGCAGTTGAAGCAATGATTTCCGCAATCGGCACAGTTACCGCAGAAAGCAAAGATGCTATCGAAGAAGCAAGGACTGCTTACGATGCTCTTACAGACGAACAAAAAGCACTCGTAGAAAACCACGGGGTTCTTATTCAGGCAGAAACAGATTTCAATGAACTGATAAATGAAAAAGATATCAGTATCTTTGAAAAGCTTATTAATTGGTTTATAAAAGCATTCGATTGGATAATTTCTTTTGCTAAAGGCATATTCTCGTTCTGATTTTTTCATGGTCGGCTGTTGTGTTTTAACAACAGCCGACACCATAACAATCCGTCAGGAGGCAAGTTTTATGAAAAAGAAGAAAATAGCAAATATAGTGATGGTCGCAGTCATTATAGCTATTGCGGCAGCGGGAATTTTTGGCGTCGGTCATATCAAAGGTTGGTTTGACAAATCCGATGAAAACACCGCTGTTCTTACTGATTTCCGTGGCATCATAACATTGCAGCGTGACGGAGTTGCCTATGCAACAACTGATAAAACTGTTCTCCGCAAAGGAGATAAAATTACTTGCGACCCCGGTGCAACCGTCAGAATTGCTTTGGGCGAAAACTATATTGCTCTCGGTCAGAATGCCGATGCAGAAATCATAAATCCCGTTTCCGACGAGTTTGCCCTTAAAGTTAATGTCGGCGAAGCTTTTGTTAACACAAGCAATTCTGTTTCACTTGAATTTGCAGATAAGCAGACTGAAATCAGTAATGCAGTGGCAAACTTAAGTGTCCGCAAAGGGGCACAAAGTATAAGCGTTTATCAAGGCTCTGTCGGTGAAGCAACCGAGGGTCAGATGCTTGAATGGATTGGCGATAAGGAATCCATCAGAGATTTCTCTGTTAAAAGCCTTAACAGTTTCAATATTTCGCAAATACGAAAAGCCAACGAAACAAAAAAACTTGTTTTCTCAAATGGTGATCTGGACGAGCTTGAAAATGAACGATGGGACGAGATGCACGCTTCGGCTGAAACAACAACCGCGGATAATACTGCAGCGGAAACCGTAAAAACAACAAAAGCCAAAGAAACAACAGCAAAAGCGGCAGCATCCGTTAAAGCCCCAAAAGAGACTGCTTCAACAATCGCAGCTATAACAAAATTGATAACCGAAAAATCAACAAGAGAGAAAACTACAAGAAAACCGACAACAAGACGTGACTATTCTCTCAACATTACAGCTTCAAAAGCAGCTGCAGAAGGCACAACAACCACCCAGGAAACAGAAACTGTCAAACCCGAAACAACAACGAAACCCGTTAGCACAACCAAGCCTTCGGAAACGGTAAAACCCGAAGTAACAACAAAGCCCGCCAAAACAACCAGACCTATTGAAACAACTGAGAAAAAACTAACTTGCACCATAACCATACGCTGTGATACAATTCTTGATAATATGGATGACCTTGACCCTGCAAAGGCACCCTATGTTCCCGAGGACGGAGTCATTTTGAGGGAAGTGACGGTTGAGTTCACAGAGGGTGAAACCGTTTTTGATGTTTTAAACAAAGTATGCAGAGAGTATAACATTCCGATTGAATACAGCTGGACACCGATGTATGACAGCTATTATATCGAGGGTATCAATAATTTATATGAGTTTGACTGTGGCACGGAATCAGGTTGGATGTATAAAGTAAACGGCTGGTTTCCGAATTACGGTTGCTCAAGCTTCTATTTAACGGGCGGCGAAACAATCGTTTGGTGTTATACCTGCAAAGGGCTCGGTGAAGATGTCGGTGCCGAGCGATGGGAGTAATATGAGAGAAGATGCTTTTTCAAAATTTCATCCTGCCGTAAATCTGATTTTTTTCATCGGAGCGATGTGCTTTGGTGTTCTTTTGCAGCACCCCGTATATTTGCTCGCAGGAATGTTTGCAAGCGGAGTATATTATTTTCTTCTGAACGGAAGAAAAGGCATAAAAGCAATTGCCGGAATGATACCGCTGTTTATATTTATCACGCTTTTTAATCCGATTGTAAATACTCGGGGAATAACGGTTCTTTTTTCGCTGTTTGGCAGACCGTACACTTTGGAGGCGCTGATTTACGGTGTGGCTGTGGCTGCAATCTTTGTTGTTATGCTTCTGTGGTTCGGATGCTACGGCAAGGTTTTGACAGGTGATAAATTTACATGCCTTTTCAGCAATATTATGCCGTCAATCGCTTTGCTTCTTGTTATGGTTTTTCGTATGATTCCGAATTTTGTCCGCAAAGCAAAGCAGATAATTGCTGCAAGAAGCTCTGTCGGAAAAGGTACAGAGGCTTCGGCTTCAATAAAAGATAAGCTCACATCGGGAATGAGCGTTATCGGAGTTTTAACATCTTGGGCATTGGAAGGCAGTATCGTGACGGGTGATTCAATGAGAGCACGTGGCTACGGAACGGCAAAGCGTACAAGCTTTATGGTATATCGCATGACAAAAGCTGATTGGGTTTTGATTGTTATAATGCTTGCAATGCTCGGTGTTGTTATCGGTTTTGCCGCAAGCGGCTGCATGTATGCGGAATTTCTTCCCGAAAGGAATATTGCACCGATAGAAGGAGTCAACATAATCGCTTTTATCACATATTTGGGATTTTTGTTGATTCCGACGTTTCTGCACATAAAGGAGGTTATACAGTGGAACATTTCGAGATACGGAATTTAAGCTTTTCATATCCGACCGCCAAAGGTAAAAAGTCCCTTGATGATGTATCGCTTAAAATAGAAAAAGGTGAGTATGCGGTTATTTGCGGAAAGTCAGGCAGCGGAAAAACAACTCTGCTGAAACATCTTAAAACTGTGTTGACTCCTCACGGAAAAAGAAGCGGAGAAATATATTTCAACGGATTCCCGCTTGAAAAAGTGAGCAACCGAGAGCAATCAGCAAAAATCGGATATGTAATGCAGAATCCCGATGATCAGATTGTAACCGATAAAGTATGGCATGAGCTTGCTTTCGGCTTGGAAAGTCTTGGCTGCGATCAAAAAAGCATGCGTTCCCGTGTTGCGGAAATGGCATGCTATTTCGGAATTCAGGATTGGTTTCATAAAGATGTTGCAACTCTTTCGGGTGGTCAAAAACAGCTATTGAATCTCGCTTCAATAATGGCAATGCAGCCTGAATTGCTGATATTGGATGAGCCTACGAGTCAGCTTGACCCTATTGCTGCCTCCGATTTTCTTAATACCGTAAGAAAAATAAATGTTGAGCTTGGAACAACGGTTATTATAACCGAGCATCGTCTTGAAGATATTTTCCCTTATGCAGACCGTGCGGTTGTGATGGATAACGGACGTATTGTCGCCAATGATACACCGAGAAATGTCGGTAAGCTTTTGTATGAGCAAGGCAATCCCATGTTTACGGCGATGCCTGCACCTGTTCGTGTTTTTTACAATGCAAACGGAAAAGGCGATTGCCCTTTAACCGTGCGTGAGGGCAGAACGTGGCTGAATAAAGAGTTTGCGGAAGAACCAAAGATTACCGAAATCCCTTTTGAAACAATAGAGGATGATATCGAAAATCCTGCAATTTCCCTTAAAGAACTCTGGTTTCGTTATGAGAAGGACAGCCCGGATATTCTTCGAGGCGTCAGTCTGGATGTGCCTGCAGGAAGCTTATCCGCAATAGTCGGAGGAAACGGTGCAGGAAAATCCACAATGTTAAAAGCTGTCTGCGGCATTTGCAAGCCCTACCGAGGTAAAATCAAGGTTTTCGGCAAAGCCGTAAACAAATATAAATCAGCGGAGCTTTTTAAAAATTGCATTTCGATGCTTCCGCAAGACCCAAAGAGTTTGTTTGTGAAAAAAACTGTCGCCGAAGACCTTGCCGAAATGACGAAAGACAGAAAAAAGATAACCGAGGCTGCTGAAATCTGTCAGATAACAGACCTCATGGATAATCACCCTTATGATTTGTCGGGCGGTGAACAGCAGAGAGCGGCGCTTGCCAAAGTGTTGCTTACCGAGCCGAAGCTTCTTCTGCTTGATGAACCCACAAAAGGCATGGACAGCTTTTTCAAAGAAACCTTTGCATCTGTTCTTCAAAAATTGAAGGATCAGGGAATAACCGTCATAATTGTGTCGCACGATGTTGAATTCTGTGCAAAATATGCCGACAGAATCAGCATGTTCTTTGACGGTCAGATATTAACCACCGACACACCGCAGAAATTCTTCGGAAGCAACAATTTCTATACTACGGTGGCAAACCGAATGAGCAGGCACATATTCCGAAATGCCGTTACAAGTGAAAATGTTGTTGAATTATATCGGAAAAACAAAGGAGAAAAAGCATGAAAAAATCAAATATTGCAATGCTTCTTGTGTTTCTCGCTTTAATTCCGTTGACTTTATTTTTGGGAGAAAAGCTTCCAGGCAAAGGATATTACATAACCGGTGTTCTTATTATTGCCGAACTTATGCTGCCGTTTTTTATGATGTTTGAAAAGAGAAGGCCGCAGGCGAGAGAGCTTGTTGTTATTGCCGTTATGTGTACCATTGCCATTATCGGACGTGTTGCAATTCCCATTCCCCACTTCAAAGCGGCATATGCCGTTATTATGCTCACGGGTATTGCATTCGGTCCTGAAACGGGGTTTATCGTAGGAGCAATTACCGCATTTGCGAGCAACTTTTTTTACGGTCAGGGAGCATATATGCCTTGGCAGATGATGGCTTACGGAGCGGGCGGAATGCTATCGGGATTTGTGTTTCTGAATAATAAAGTTCCGAGAAAGCCCTGGATTATGGCAGTGTTCGGCTTCCTTTCTGTAATCCTTTGGATAGGTCCGCTGCTTGATACTTCTCATATTTTCCTTATGATGCCTGAAATCAATTTTTCTTCCGTTACGGCATCTTTGGCATCGGGCTTCCCTGTTAATGTAAGTCAGGGTGTTTGTACCGCATTAATGATGTTTCTGCTTGGAAAACCCTTGCTCGAAAAACTGGACAGAATTAAGCTGAAATACGGAATGATGGAGGATGAAAATGGGGTTTGAGCTTTGTCATCCTGCCGTTAATCTGATTTATTTTACAGTTGTAATATACGGTATGCTTTGCTTCAGGCATCCTGCTTTTTTGATTGTTTCATATTTAAGTGCGGCTGCATACAGCATAAAACGAAACGGCATAAGAGCGTTTGTTTTCGATGCCGCATTGCTGCCGTTAACGGGCGCGTTTGCGCTTTATTACAGCTCGTATACCCATTTCGGAGTAACCGTTATTCAGCAGAATTTTATCGGCAACAGCATTACCGTTGAATCTTTGGTTTACGGCGTTGTGCTGGGACTTTCTGTTTCGGGTGCAATGATTTGGTTTTCCTGTATCTTCTCTGTTTTTTCTTCGGATAAGGTAATTTATTTGTTCGGAAAAGCAAGCCCGAAGCTTTCGCTCTTTCTTTCCGTTCTTCTCCGTATGGTGCCGAGAATCAAAAAGGAAGCCGGAAAAATAAATACGGCACAGCGGGGGATAGGCAGAGGTGTAAATCAGGGAAATATATTTGCACGTTTAAGAAACTGCATCCGTATTTTTTCGATACTGATTACATGGACAACAGACTCACTGACATCAGTCTCCGAATCAATGCAAAGCCGCGGAAGCCTGCTTCGGGGCAGAAAAGCTTTTTCAATCTACCGATTTGATAACCGTGACCGTGCGTATGTTATCGGTATGTTTGTTTGCATAACGCTCACGGTAATGGGAGTAATGCTTAAACAGACGGACATTGTTTATGACCCTAAAATCATTATCGCTCCTATAACCTCAATGTCGTATGTTTTTTATATCGGCTATGCCGTTTTGTGTCTTATGCCGCTCGGATTGGAGCTTTGGACGGAATATAAATTCCGAAAAGCAAGAAAGGCGATTTGAAAGCATTGAAAAAAAGAACAGAAACGCTCGGAAAATTCTGCGTCTGTACTTCATAATCACATAAAACCCGGAATGCAGTGCACTCCGGGTTTTGCTGTATTCTCTTATAATAGCCGATAATTAAGCAACTTGTTCTACGCATGCCATAGCTTTGTGAATAGTTCTCACTTCAAGTCCTCCGTAAAAAATATTGCCTATGCAAAATTTATCTGTTATAATTAAAATCGGAGGGGAGTGCTTTAATGAAAACTGTTTTGGATCTTCCGTTAACAATACATAATAAAACAATAAAAAACCGAATTGTATTTCATCCCATGGAGGGATGTGACGGTACTTTTGAAGGTGCTGTCGATGAGCTTACACGCAGAAGATACATGCGTTTTGCTAAAAGCGGAGCAGGAATAATATGGTTTGAAGCAACTGCTGTTTCAGCTGAAGGCAGAGCAAATCCGAGGCAGTTATTTCTGAATGAAAGCACAAAAGAGTCTTTTAAAGCTCTTGTTAAAGAAATAAAAGAAACTGCAATTGCAGAAAACGGTTTTGCGCCTGTAATTATCGTTCAGTTAACCCACAGCGGAAGATTCAGCAAGCCTGACGTAGTTCCTAAACCGATAGTTGCCTACCGTAATTCTCATTGGGAAATCGGTAAGGAAAATCAGCCGTATGTTATTGCTTCGGATGATTATTGCAAAACTGTGCCCGAAAAATATTATAATGCAGCAAGGCTTGCCGAAGAGGTCGGTTTTGACGGCATTGATGTTAAATGCTGCCACGGATATCTGTTTAATGAGTTTTTGAGCGCAATAGAGCGTGAGGGAATTTACGGCGGCAGCCTTGAAAACAGAACAAGGCTTTACTTTGAATGCATAGATGCTGTGAAAAAAGCGGTAAGCGAAGAAGTTTTTGTTACAACAAGACTCAATGCCTGTGATTGCTTCCCTTATCCTTACGGCTACGGTGTTGATGAAAATAATAATATTGACTTAACCGAAACAAAGCTGATAATAAAATCTCTTTATGAAAAAGGAATAAGACTGATAAACCTTACCTTGGGAAATCCCTATCTTATTCCCCACATTAACCGCCCCTGCATAAATGCACCTGAAGACGGCAATGTAGGTGTTCAAAGAATTTATGATATTACAAAAGAACTCAATGATGAGTTTAAGGATATTTATTTTATTGCATCAGGCTTAACATATCCGGGCGAAAATGCAATAAAATATGCGGAAAAGATTATTAATGACGGAGTTGCGGACTTTGCCGGCTTCGGGAGAATGACCTTTGCTTATCCTGAATTCTACAGAGACTATATTTTAAAAGGCGAGCTTGACAGAAAAAAGCTTTGCCTTAAATGCAGCAAGTGTTCTCAGCTTATGCGTGCGGGAACGGTTGCAGGCTGTCCCGTCAGGGATGCCGAGGTTTATATGCCCTATTATCAAAAATATGTATTGAGGAGTAAATAAAATGACGGCTGTAATAACGGGAGGAAGCAGGGGAATAGGTCTCGGAATAGCAAAAGAGCTTTTGGAAAACGGCTTTTTCGTTGTTCTTTCTGCAAGAAACGAAGGCACGGAGATTGAAAAAATAAAGAATGAGTATAGCGGCAGAGTGTTTTTTGTTCCCTGCGATATTTCGGATATCAATGATATTGAGAAACTTGTTTCTGCGGTCAAAGAAAAATTCGGCAAAATTGATTTGCTTGTGAATAATGCAGGTGTTGCACCGAAAGAACGAAAAGATATTCTGGAATTAACGCCCGAAGAATTTAATTATGTAACGGATATAAATTTAAGGGGAACTTTTTTTGTTACTCAAAAGTTTATTCCTTTGCTTAAAGAAAACGGCAAATCAAGAATTGTAAATATTTCGTCTGTGTCTGCATATACCGCATCATTGAACAGAGGCGAATATTGTATTTCAAAGGCAGGTATTTCTATGATAACCAAGCTTTATGCAGCCCGTCTTGCGGAATTTGGCATAAGTGTTATTGAAATCAGACCCGGTATCATTGAAACGGATATGACCGCAAAGGTGAAAGAAAAATACGAAAAGATGATAAACGAAGGGCTTACACCCGTTAAAAGAATGGGAAGCCCCGAGGATATAGGAAAATGCGTTGCTTCTGTTGCAAAAGGTAATTTTGATTTTTGCACGGGCACGGTTATTGACTGTGACGGCGGATTTAATGTGAGATGCTTATGAGAAAAATATATGATGCAATCATAATCGGAAGCGGAGCCGCCGCATACAGTGCTGCCGACTGGCTTTACAAAGAGGGCATAACCGATATTGCGATTATAACGGAAAACAGATTAAGCGGTACATCGAGAAATACAGGCAGCGATAAGCAGACATATTATAAAATGTCTATGGACGGCAATTCTCTTGACAGTCCCTATAAAATGGCACAGGATATTTTTTCGGCGGGCTGCTGCGACGGTGAGAAGATGTATCTTCAATCAGTCAACAGTATTAAATGCTTTTTGAGGCTGTGTGACTATGGCGTAGGCTTTCCGCAAGATAAATTCGGCGGATTTCCGGGCTACAAAACAGACCATGATAATACGGTAAGAGCAACATCAATAGGACCTTTAACTTCAAAGGTTATGACCGAAAAGCTCGAAAATGCTGTGCTTTATAAAAACAGAACTCCTCTTTTGGATAACAGACAGGTTGTTGAAATTCTGAAAGAAGGCAACAGAGCAATTGGCGTTGCTGCTTTAAATACCGAAACAAATGAGTTTGAATGCTTTTATTCTCAAAATACTATTTGTGCCACAGGTGCGCCTGCCTGTATTTATGAAAATTCGGTTTATCCCGAATCACAGCATGGAATGACGGGGGTTTTGCTTGAAGCGGGAGTGCATCTTTGTAATTTTGCGCAGTGGCAATACGGAATGGCGTCTGTCGATTTCAGATGGAATGTTTCGGGCAGTTTTATGCAGGTTATTCCGAGATTTGTGAGTGTGGATGAAAACGGTAATGAGCATGACTTTTTAAATTGTTATTTTGAAACTGCGGAAGAAATGTGCGGCAATATTTTTTTGAAAGGCTATCAATGGCCGTTCAGCTTTGAAAGAGCAAAAATGTCTTCAAATATTGATATAGCTGTGCACAATGAGGTTGAAAAAGGCAGAAAGGTCTATCTTGATTATACGGCTAATCCGAAAGGCTTTTGCTTTGATAATCTTGATAATGAGGCGAGGCAATATCTGGAAAAGAACAATGCAACAGGTGACACTCCTGTTGAAAGACTGAAAAAACTGAATTCCAAAGCTATTGATGTTTATTTGAATCAAAAAATTGATATTTCAAAAGAAAAATTGAGAATTGCGGTTTGTGCGCAACACAATAACGGCGGCGTCTATACCGATAATAATTGCGAAACCGATGTAAAAGGTCTTTATGTTATCGGCGAAGCGGCGGGCACATTCGGACTTGCGCGCCCCGGCGGTACTGCGCTTAACGATACTCAAGTCAGCGGATTGCTGTGTGCAAGGCATATTACAGAAAAATCGGCATTTTCTTATGATTTTGAAGCAGCTGAATGTTGCTATGAAAAGTATAAGGATTTTATAACCGATAATGATGTTGATTATTCGTATTTAAAAACAAAAATGAGCAGGTGTGCAGCGTTTCTCCGCAATAGAGAAGAATGCGTTGCTTTGCTTGATGAAATTAATGATAAAATTTCAAATTATCCCTTAAGACACAAATCCTTGAGCGATTATTTTTATGATAAAGATATGCTTATAAGTGCAAAGGCTCTTCTTGAAACAATAATCGGTGAAATGCCCCTAACCGGCAGCCGTGGAGGTGCGGTTTACTTTGAGAAAGGTGAAATTGCAGCAGAAAATCCCGAATACCGAAAATATCTTACTATAACCGAAAACGGAAAGGTATTGTTTGAAAAAGCCAAACCTGTTCCGAAAAACGATGAACCGTTTGAAAAGTATCTTAATAAAATCTGATTCAAAGGAAATCTTATCGAGGTGGTTAATATAAAAATTGCATTATTCGGAGAGAACGAAATCGCATTTTCAAAGGTATATTCCGAAACTGTGCTTGAAAAGTTAAGAAAACAAGGCGAAATTTCCGAAAGAATTGATAGAACCAATATAAATGAACATAAAGAGTTTCTTAAACAGTGTGAGGCAGCTTTTGCAACCTGGGGAATGATAAGATTCACCGAAGAAGAGATAAAGGAATATATGCCGAATTTAAAGGTTCTGTTTTACAGTGCAGGTACCGTTCAGTATTTTGCCGAGCCTTTTTTGAACTGCGGGATAAGAGTGTTTAGTGCTTTTGCCGCAAACGGAGTGCCCGTAACCGAATATACCGTTTCACAAATTGTTCTGGCTTTAAAGGGTTATTTTCAGGGCGCAAAAAGATACAAGTCATTTTTACGTTATTCTTTAGCCCATACGCAGAACTGTATAGGTGCTTACGGTGCAAAGGTAGGCCTTGTCGGGCTCGGTGCAATAGGCTCATCCGTTGCCGAAAAGCTTAAGGAATATGATGTAAAGGTTATGGCTTATGACCCGTTTGTAAGCGAAGAAAGGGCAAGGGAACTGAATGTTACTCTTTGCAGCCTGGAAACGGTTTTTAAGGAGTGCGACGTTATAAGCAACCATCTTGCAAACAAAAAAGAGCTGAAAAATATATTCAACGCAAAATTATTCGGGCTTATGAAAAGGCACAGCACCTTCATTAATACCGGCAGGGGAGATCAGGTTGATGAATTTGCTCTTGCGTTAAGTTTGCATGCTCACCCGTCAAGAACAGCTGTTGTTGATGTTTTGAAAAACGAAAAATTTCCCTACTCCAGCCCTCTTTTCTGGTGCCCCAATGTAATAATAACACCACATATCGCCGGAAGCCTCGGCAATGAAACGGAAAGAATGGCTGATTATATGATTGCACAGCTTGATAATTACATAAACGGAAAGCCCGTAAAATATGAAGTGACCAAAGAAAAGCTTGAAAGAATGGCATAGAAAAAAGTAAATTGTATTTTGCAGCTGCAATAAAAATACCGTACATTATCATTCAACTGATAATGTACGGTGTTTTTGTTAAGCAGGTTCGGAATCAGCGGATATTAACGTCATTTTGACATCGCTGAATATCGCCTTGTTTTGAGAAACGAGAAGCTTCCCGAAAAGCAGATTGCTGAAATCCTTAACGGTTATTTCCTGCGGGGGAACAACGGGATATTCTGCATTGTATGAATCGGAATTATGCTTTGAGTTAACCTTGGTGAAAAGATAATTATTTCCCATCCTGTGAACGTAAAATCCGTCAATTTCTATTCTTTGAGGCAGATAGCAGGTGTAACCGAAATCGTGGTCCTCTGAATTTTCCGCATCTATAATATGGTTTGCTATTCCCGTGGGATAAAACTTGCAGTTGCGGATAATAAGCTCACCGTTCCATGTTGAGCCGTAATCTGAACGAAGGGCAATAAAGCTGTCGGATAAAACGGTTGTGTTTTCAATCAGAGCTGTTCCGTTTCCTATCAGCTTTATTCCGTGGTGACCGAGAACGGAGTTTTTAACCGTTGCGTTAAGAACGCCCTGATGTGCGTCAAATCGAGAAAGCGCACAGCCGTCATACACAAGATTCTTGCAATAGTTCGTTCCCGCAATTCCCCAATAATCGTTATCTGTTATATCGTTTGTCTGATTGCAGTTAATAAATTTTGCATTAACTGCCGTTGCGGCGCCTATGTCGTAAGTACCCATTGCCACTGATGTTCCTGCAGAGCCTGTTGTTGAATACTTTTTATGCCCTGTAAATGTGCAGTTTTTAACCGTTACATCAGCGCAGCACGAAAGACTTACAAAAGCCGAATACGGGGCGCCTGTTTTACCCTCATTTTCAATATCGTGATATATTCCGTCTATAACCGTATTTGAACGCCTGACCTGAATGCCTCTTGCGTAATAGTTATATTCGGAAGCATCGTTATTTGCAAGAGTTGTGAATTTTCCGCCTTTTACGGTTAATGTTTCGGAGTCGATGGGATAAGCCGTTGCGGCGGTAATTGAATCAAAGTTCCAGATAAGCGGAGTTTCTGATGCAATATTTCCGTTTTCATCGGCAAGTATAACATCCGTCTGATTGCTGCCTGAATTTTGATTTGCACCTTTGCGGATATAACGTTTGACATTTGAATCCGTAAGCACAACAAGACTTTTGCCATCAAGTGATGTGCCGATGTTTTTGGCATCAAGTTTAAGCGGAGTAACCTTATCGGTTATGTTTATTCCGCCCTGTGAAGGAGCAATGTTGAATACCCACGAACTTCTGTTTTCAACCTTTGTGTCATCAATAATAAAGCATGCGGTTGACCAATCAGTATCAGTCATAACGTAAGCGGTTTTGTTAGCACCGCCGATATAATATGTTGCGATTTCGTTTGCGAAAACGCTTAAGCCGTTTGAGTTTGCATATTCATGGGTTTTCACAATGGCTTCAAGGTCATCTGCTTTGCCGTCGCCGACAGCACCGAAATCCTCATATGTTACGTAATCGGATAAAGCTTTATTGAACTCATAACCGTCTTTTAATTCATAATTGCCTTTTGAACACAGCAAAACTTCATCTGCAAAAGCAGTTATTCCTCGTGAAATTCCCGATTTTGAACTGCCTGTGATATAAATATTGCCGTTTTCAACCTTAAGGCTGAAGCTGTCGGTATCATTCAGAACTTCGTTGATTATAAAGGCTTTTGGGGCGGCATTTTCAGTTGCTGAAATCTTTTTGCCGCATGCCTTGTAAATCTTATCACAAAGGGTTTGTGCCGCATTGGAGTAAAGAGTGTTGTTCTCACAATCGGGAATAACAACGGAGTATTCGTCAACAGACACTCCGTTTACGGTTATACCGTCGAGAGGCCTCACGATATACGGGCTTTCACAGTACCCCTTTGAGAATTCTCTTTTTAGTGCAATTTCAGAAAAAAACTGCGAAAACGGGGTAGTGAAAACGGAAACAACGCACATTATGAATGCTATTATTCGTGAAAACATTTTTTATCACCTTTAAAGCCTTTTATTGTTATATTTCCATTATATATTTCAGATTACAGTTTTGCAATAGAAAGAATTAAAACATAACTTTAAATATTCGCAGAGAATAATAATTATGAAGGTTTTCGAGATGACGTATCAAATAATTACGGTAGAGAAATTAAAAGAGCGGTCAGTAAAAAGTGTTGTTAAACATGTGTAAGTAAACGCCAATTTATATATTAAAAGAACTCGGAATGCAATGTTGATATGCACTCCGAGTTTTTTATATTAAACTAAAATTAATTCCGTTAGCAACAGCAAAATCATGTGCTGCAGAACCTTCTTTACATCTTATCGTCAAAGAGCCGCAGCCGTCAAATGCATCATCTGAAATTGATGTTACACTTGCCGGAATTGTAATTGTCTGCAAAGAAGAGCATTGTGCAAATGCTTCATCGTTGATTGTTATTGTTCCGTTTGGAACGGATATGTCAGTAAGGCTTGTACATCCGTAGAATGCGCCTATTCCTATCTGTTCAAGTGATGACGGAAGAGATACCGAAGTCAGCGAAGTGCAATCGGCAAAAGCTTCCTGACCTATTTGTGTTACTGATGACGGCAGAGAAACAGATTTAATATCCGTGTTTCCGGCGAATGCTCCTGAACCTATTGCGGTTATGCTGTTTGAACCGATGCTTGAAGGAATTGAAACATTTGAGTCGCTGCCTGTATATTCCGTGATTACTCCGCCGGAAGAACTGTAGTTGTTTTCGGGAGAGGTAGTCGGCGGATTTGTAGTAGTTGGTTTTGTTGTGGTGATTTTTTGGGTTGTAGTTTCCTTAATGGTAGTAGACGGTGCGGTTGTGGTAGTATGTTTTGTTGTTGTGGTTGATGCAAGTGTTGTTGTCGGTTTCGTTGCAGTAGTAGATGCTTTTGCGGTTGTTTGTTTTTGTGTTGCGGTTTTTGAAGCTTGAATTGTGGAATTTGCAGCTGTTGTCTGTGTTGTGTTCTGCGATGTGCTCGGTGATGTTGGTTCGGTTGTTGAAATGAAGGTTGATGAAACCAACGATGTAAATTCCGCTGTGGTTAAAATTTCGGTAATAATTTCCGGAACAGTACAGCTTTCTTCCGTTTTATATGTTGTTGAATGGATTGTGGTGCTTTCTGCAATCTTATTATCGATATGTTTTTTTACGGCAACAGTTCCGCCTACTGCAACCGAGCCTGCAACTGCTATTGCCGTTGCTTTTACAGCTATTGATGCAGCTGCTGTTGCGGCAACGGATGATGCGGCGCTTGTCCCTGATGTTGCTGATACTGCGATTGCGGCTGTTGTACCTGCGGCAGAAGCTGCACCTGCTGTTGATGCTGCGCCCGAAACTGAAGCGATTATGCTTTCAGAAATTGCGGCGGGAACAACGATGTTTTCTGCCTGATATGACAAAAGGGAAAGAATAACGGGAATTGCACCGATACCAAAGAGTGTCGGATCTTTTTTGCGAAGTTTATCAAATTCTTTTTCAATCTGCTTTCTGCCGTTATGCAATCTGCTTTTTACGGTTCCCAAAGGTATGTTCAATATTTCGGAGATTTCATTCAGGTTTTTATCTTCAAAATGAAAAAGTATTATGCAAGTGCGTACTTCCGGTGAAAGTAAGTCGAGAATATCCGATATGCTTTTTCTCAATTCCTCACGTTCCATGTATTCCTGCGGAACGGGCTGTTTCCATTCTTCGGAGTGCTCATCGGCTTTATTTTTGAAGAAAATAATCGGAGCATGAATTCTCTGTTCCTTTTTTATGTAGTTTTTACATTCGTTTTCAACGATTGTTTTTATCCAGCTTTCAAAGCTCTCGGGATTTTTTAGCTCCGGCAGCTTTTGATATGCTTTGATGTAAGAGTTCTGCAAAACATCTTCGATATCTTCGCGGCTTTTCAGCAGAAAGCTTGCAGTTTGATATGCAGTTTTTGATGTGAGCTGATAAAGTTTTTCAAAAGCGGAGTTATCGCCGCTTATCGCATCGTTTATCAGCTTTGAAAAGTCAACCGTTTCTTTCATTGCAGCCTCCGTTAGATTTCATCTTACAAAATATAACATAATCCGCAGTTTCTATCAACAATAAGATGAAAAATAAAACTTTGAAAATTTTTGAAAAACAGTGAACTTTTTTACAGAAACAGTTGTCTATATTTATAAAAGAGTGGATAAGGAGAGCGATTTATATGTTGTGATATGGTAAAACCCTATTATAATGTGAATATAATATTTGGAGGACTACTATGAAAAAACAAATAAAGAAAGTTTTATCCGGTTTTTTAGTGATTGCGGTTTTGGTTACAACCGTTGTTACAGTAAAGGCAACTCAATCAAGATATTGGAATTATAACACCAATTATACTCTCACGGGCAACGGTGCAACTGATATGGTTAATGTTGCTGTTGCACAGCTTGGACGTTCGGGTTCAAGTTTAGGATATTCCGAGGCATGGTGTGCTGACTTCGTTGGTGACTGCGCGATTCTTGCCGGAGTGAGTTCTCAAGTTCCGCTTCATGGCGGAGTATCTTATCTTAAAGATGCAATAGTAAACGCAGGCGGAAGGCAAGTGTACGACAGACAGCCGGGCGATATTCTTTTCTATTATTGTAACTCTTGCGGATGTTATGTTCATGTTGGTATAGTATTAGATGGTACATATTCTATAGAAGGAAACGTGAATTCACAGGTGTATAAAGTTGGAGGTCAGTATAATTACTATATAGATGCAAGCGGACACTCTGTTAATGATGTTATTTCTTGCGTATATATCAGACCGAACTATACATTGTTTGCCAACATTGGCGAAGATTTTTATGCAACATTTTTGAACAAAGCTTTCTGGAAGCCTATATCGGTAAAGAGAGGCAACGGTGTTACCATTGAAACCGAAGACGGAAAATCAACGCAGAAATGGCGTTTTACCCGTCAAAGCGACGGTGCGTATGTTATAAGGTCATGTTATAACGGAAAATGCTTGGAAATGACCGACGGTATCAGAGAAAACAGCGGCATTCAGGTTACAGCTCAAAATGATTTCTGGGGCGGAAATTATCAGCAATGGTATGTAATTCCTTACGGAACAGACAATTCATATATTATCCAAAACAAACACTATTATGATGAAAACTGGGTTCTCGATCTTTCCAACATCGATCCGAGTGACGGCAATGATATAATAATATATCAAAGAAATAATAGCGATGCTCAAATTTGGAGCATATATTCAGCCGATGATGTTCAGCTTAAGCCGACAACTCTGACAGCAACCGTTAATTCGCCCGATGTAACATTCACATGGGACGAAGTATTTGGTGAATCATCTTATGATGTTAAGATTTGGAAGGGTGAAGCATGGGACGGAGATCCTTACAAAGTAATATGGAACACAGAATCGGGCTGCACCGTTGAACTTCCTGCAGGCACATACAGTGCTTATGTTGATGCTTGCGACTATTTTCAGTGCTTTATGAGCAATGTTGTTACATTCACCGTAGAAGAACCTGAAAAGGTGAGCGGTTATTATACCTATGAGGTTGATGAAAACGGCAATGCAACTATTATAAGGTGTGATCCTTCAATAAGCGGAGATATAACCGTACCGCAGACATTGGACGGATATCCGGTAACTAAAATAGGCAGTGCGGCTTTTCAAGGGTGTAAAAATATTACAGGAATTACCGTTTTGGAAAACGTTACTTCTATGGGAATGGCCGTATTTGACGAATGTGTTTCCTTGAAGTACGCTAATATTATGGCTGACGGAAATACTCTTAACCCATTTTATCATAATTATGTTTTCCGTAAGTGTAGCAATCTTGAAACCGTATATTTACATAACACAAATTTGGCTTCATATGATATGTTTTATGTTAATTTTCATGATTGTTATAAACTTATGAAAATTGAGTTTGCACCAGAGAACCCTTATTTTAAAACTGTAGACGGTGTTGTTTATTCAAAAGACGGCTCGACTCTTTGGTATGTTCCTAACGGAATTACGGATGAAGCATATTATGTTCCTGAAACAGTAACCGAAATAGCAGATGGAGCATTTTGTGACTGTATTAACATAAAAGACATTTATATTTATGGTGCGGAAACTGTAATAAGCAGAAAATATCAAATGAATATTGGATATAAAACAAAATACTTTAATACTAACGTTTGGACAGGATATACTGAAAAACTTGACTATGTAACAATTCATGCAAAATCCGATTCACTTGCAAAAGAATATGCAGATAAACACGGAATAAATTTTGTTGAGCTTACAGAAAATCCGACCACCGATTTGAGCTTGTTTACATATGAAATATCAAACGGTGAGGTAACACTTTTATCATGCAATTCAGAAGCAAAGGGCGAAATTATAATTCCTTCCGAAATTGAGGGCTGCCCCGTAACTGTTATAGGCGATTATTGTTTCTATAATTGCAGTCAAATATCAAACCTTGTTATTCCCGATACGGTAACAACCATCGGCAGCTATGCTTTCGGATGCGAATATGATTTTGATTCGGAAGAAACTTTTGAAGCTGTTTTTATTCCTGCAAGCGTTACGAGCATAGGCTATAATGCCTTTTATGAGTGCGACAGTCTGAAAGAAATAATTGTAAGCGGAGATAATCTTTGTTATTCAAGTGATGAATACGGTGTTCTTTTCAACAAGGACAAAACCGAGCTTATCTGCTATCCGAAAGACTGTGAACAGAAAAATTATGAGATTCCTAACACCGTACAGAGATTGTCAGCTTGTGCTTTTCAGGGTGCGAATGTTGAGTATATTTCTATCCCTGAAAGTGTTTCTGAAATTGCAACAGACTCATTTTTCACTAATTTAAAAGGCATATCTGTTGACAGCAACAACTCATATTTTTCAAGTGACGACTGCGGTGTTTTGTTTAACAAAGATAAAACCAAGCTTATACGTTACCCTGCATTAAGCGACAGAACAGGCTATAAGGTGCCCGAAAGTGTTGTTGAACTTGAAATATGTGCTTTTGATGATTCCCAAAACCTTGTGAGCATTGAACTTCCCGATAACATAGAAGAAATCGGATATTGCACATTTAATGGATGTGTTAATTTGAAAAATATAACACTTCCAAAGAACTTGAAAGTAATAGGTGAATATGCATTCCAGAACTGTAAAAATCTTGAAAATTTTGTTATTCCCTATGGTGTTGAAAAATTGGGATATTATACGTTCAGGTGGTCTGAAAACATAGAGTATGTGCATATTACGGAAGATACAACTTCCATAGGTGAAAATATCCTTGACGAAATTGAAGGAAATGTATATATTTGCTCTGATACGGAAGATTGCTATGCCAAGGAATATGCAGAACAATACGGTTATGAATTCAGGATTTGCGATGGACACGGATTAACCAAACCGGGTGAGCCTGACAAACCCGATTTGCCCGATAACCCTGATGTGCCTGACGAGCCTGACACACCGACTTTCCTTTCTGGTTTGATTCTTACTCCCAGTCAAACAACAGTCAGATACGGAGACAGCATCATCCTTCACGTGGATGCAGCAACGGTTCCGCAGGGCGGATATGTTGTCTGGGAAGCAAGTAACGATAATTTTGAAATTATTGAGGTTTCGGATGACGGCTTAACCTGCACTATAACCCCGAAATCAAGCGGTGATACAACATTTACTGCAAATGTTTATAATGCAGATGGAAAAACAGTATGCAGTGATGTGCAGGATATGACCTCAAAAGCAAGCATTTGGGATAAAATAATTGCATTCTTCAAAACGATATTCGGTTTATCTAAAACCATTCCCCAGGTTTTCAGAGGAGTTTTTTGATAAAAACAAGTACGGCAGGAGTTTTCTTCTGCCGTATGATTTATAATAATATCTGATTGAAAAATGTTTGTTGTTACGATATAATTTAATTTGACAAAATAAAAAGGGGTGTTTGCTTGAAAAAGGCTGTTTCAATATTTCTTTTAATAGCGGTTATTATTGCGCAGGTTGCCTTTGTTTTGCCTGTGCTGTCGATTAAATCCGAAGCGACGGAAACCGAAAACAAGTGCGGTGACAGTATAACCTGGACCGTTGATACAGCATCGGGGGTGCTGATTCTTGAAGGTGCAGGTAAAACATATGAGTATAAATCGGGAAATGCCCCATGGGATAAATATGCAGGTTACATAACGGATATTGTTGTTTCCGAAGGTATAACCCATTTGCTCGAAGGAACCTTCAACAAGCTTAACAAAGCTGTAAATCTTACTTTGCCTTCAACAATTGAGGAAATATATACAACCGCCGGTATGCCATGCCTTGAAAACATAGATTTTTCAAACGGTAAAACCCTTTATTATGTTCCCGATTCGTTTTGCGACAAGAGTGTGTGGTATAAAAATATTCCCGATGGCTCTTTGATTTATTTCGGTTCTTTACTTTTCGGATTTAAGGGCGATATTCCCGAAAACACTTCAATCGAAATCGCAGACGGAACAACCGTTATAAGAGAAAAAGCTTTTTATAATAAAACAAATATAGTTGATGTCGTTTTTCCGTATTCATTGAAATATATAGGCTTCGGTGCATTTTATAACAGCGGTTGGTACAATTCTCAACCTGACGGATTGGTTTATGCGGGAAGCATGCTTCTTTCTTACAAAGGGACAATGCCCTCAACGGAAAAGGTTTGTTCAATAAAAGAAGGCACAAAAGGAATTGCCGCATATGCGTTTAACGATAACAAGGTTATAACAGAAATAACCATACCCTCAACAGTTGAGGAAATAGGTGTGCAAGCTTTCAGTCAGTGCCTTAACCTGTCAAAAGTAACAATAGAAAAAGAAAGCGTTTTAAAAAAGATTCATAAAAGCGCTTTTTACGGATGTTTTGAAGTGAAGGACTTCCAAATTCCCGAAACCGTTGTTGAAATAGGCGATGAAGCATTTACTGTTACAGGATTAAAGTATGTATATATTCCTGCAAGTGTTGAAAAACTTGATGGCGCATTTTCGTTAAGCTCGAGAGTAGAATTTTTTGAAGTGTCAGCTGATAATTTAAATTATTGCTCGGATTCAGACGGCGTTATTTTCAGCAAGGATAAGACGATTTTATATAATGTTCCTGCCAAAATCGGTAAAACAGAATATGTGGTTCCTTCAGGAGTCCGCTATATCTTTGATAAAGCATTCGGCTACACCAATCTTGAAAAGATTATATTTAACGATGAACTTCAAGGAACGGGAGAAGCACTTTTCTCCTACTGCAGAAATTTACATTGTCTGGATTGGGGCAAAGGCTTAAAAGTTATTTGCAAAAACATGTTCTATAACGCAAACAAGTTAAAAGAAATTGTGATTCCGAGAAGTATAAAACGCATAGAAGCAGGGGGATTGTATTCTTACGCAGCAGAAAAAATATATATTCTCTCGGAGGATGTTGTTTTTGAAGGCAGATCAACAACGAATTCCAAAACGGTAATCCATTGCTACACAAATTCAACAGCACAGAAACATGCAGAAGAATACGGAATAAGCTATGTGCTTTTTGATGATGAGCACTATACCGCCAAGACAGATGAATTGATTGCTAAAGCAAATGGAGTCTTCAGACCAAATTACACCGATGAAAGTCTTGCGGAGCTTGATGCTGTATTAGCAAAAATTAATTTGGAAGCAGAAGGTCTTACCCAATATCAGATTGATGATTGGAGCGAAGAACTCGAAAACGCCATTAATAATCTAAAAGTAAAAACTGCGGATTTTTCTGAAGTTGATGAAGCAATAAAAACTGCGGAGTCAATCGACCGCAGCCTTTATACGGAAGAATCTCTTGCAAATTTAGATTCTGCAATTAATGCTGTTGACAGAACGGTAAATAATAACGAAGCGGTTTCAGCTTATGCCAAGGCGATTGAAGAGGCAATATCTGCTCTTGAATTTAAGCCTGCTGATTATACATCGGTTAACAGTGTTAAATCACAAATTGAGGTAATTAATCGTCAGCTTTACACAGCCGAAAGCCTTGCAGAGCTTGACAATGCTGTTGCGGCAGTTGATTACAGCCTGACGATTGATAAGCAATTTATGGTTGATGAATGGGTAAACAGTATTGAAAATGCAATAAAAAACCTTGAATACCTTCCTGCCGATTATTCAGCGGTTAATGCAGAAATCAATAAAACGGAAAAGCTTGACAGGCGTTTTTATTCACAGGTTTCTCTAATTGCCCTTGATACTGCTGTGAATTCGGTTGAATACGGCTTGAATATAACCGAACAAGCCAAAGTTGATGCTTTTGCAAAATCAATTTCAGATGCAATTTTTGCATTGCAATATGCTTCAATAGTGCTTCGCCATGAACCTTGCGGAGTTATTGTTTCCGCAACAACAAAAGAAATAAAGCCTGATACGATACTTGCCGTTGAAGAAGGTGATCCGTCAAATTATGAGGGTACGAATTTTGCTGTTGGCGGCTCGATAAGGAGCTTGCATTTTTATGATATCAATCTTGTTTATGAAACGGCGATTGTTCAGCCCGACGGTACTGTAACGGTGAAAATCAAGCTTTCAGATGGTGTTGACCCGAAAAAATGCAAAGTTTATCATGTTACGGAAGATATTGTCAATCCTCTTGTTCGTTTTGCAAGCACGATTGACGGCAACTACATAGTGTTTGAAACTGATCACTTCAGCGAATTTGCAGTTATTGAGGTTGAAACGGTTCTTGACGGAATAGAAATATCAGCAATGCCTGATAAAACAGATTACGGTATCGGTGAACAGCTTGACTTAACAGGGCTGAAGGTAGTTGCTCATTACAGTGACGGCACAAGCAAAGATATAGGCGATTATAATGTCGGAATGGTAAATCTTAATTCCATAGGTGAAAAGAAAGTAACCGTATACTATACCTTTGGTTCAATAACAAAAACTGCGGAGTTTGAAATAAACGTTTCAGCGGAAAAATGCTCTGCGGATATTACCCAAAACGGAAAATCCGTTGAAAGAATCAATAATAAGCTCAATCTTTTTGCGCTCTACACAAAAGCATCAATTCAGCTTGACTGCGATATAAAGAATGCTGAAGGATGCACGGTCCGTTGGTCATCAGATAATTCAAAGGTTATTGTTGACGAAAACGGAAGAGTAACCTGCAAGGGCCTTTTTGGAGCAAAGAAAGCAAATATAACCGTTGAGGTTGTTGATGAAGCCGGAAATGTTCTTGTTAAAGATACTGTTTTCGTAATATTCTATAAGCTTTCATTTCAGCTTTCAAACACAATTTCACAGGCTGTCGGTTTCATAAAACAAAGCTTTGTTTTGTGGTAAATTGTATTGTTTAAAAAACGCAACTCGGAGTGCTGTAGCATTCCGAGTTTTCTTTATCCGAAAAAATATTTAAACTAATCTTACACACTTTCACCAAACAGCAAAATTATTGTTGTATTTCTCACCCTTTCCATAGTATACTATAACTGTTAAATATTCACGGAAGGGGATAGCTATGAAAGTTTCCGAGATGCCTTATCAGCGAATTACGGTTGAAGAATTCAAAGAGCAGGCTGAAATATAATTGCAAAAATAAAAAATGCCAAAAATGCAGAGGAATTAAAAAGTGCAAGAGATGAGTTTAATAAAATAAGCGAAGAGGTTGAAACTGCTTGTTCACTTGCAAACTGTCGCTTTACTCTCAACACAAGGGATGAATTCTACAATGCGGAGATGGAATATTACGACAACGCCATGCCGTTTTTCTCCGAGATTGAAAATGAATACAAAAAAGCTATGCTTGATTCCCCCTACAGGGCAGATGCTGAAAAAATTATAAATCCCAGAGTTTTCAAGGGATTTGAGATGTCACTCAAAACCTTCTCGCCCGAAGTTATTGAGGATTTACAGCAGGAAAATGCACTTGTTACAAAGTACTCAAAGTTTATGGGTGAGCTTGAATTTGAGTTTGAGGGCGAAAAAATGCCTCTTTCCGTTTTGAGGGGTAAACTCGAAGATGACAGCCGTGAGGTCCGCAGAAAAGCAGCAGAGGCTATCGGCAAAACAATGGAAGCCAACGCCGATACATTTGACGAAATCTTTGACGGTCTTGTTAAAATCAGAACTCAGATTGCCCGCAAACTCAGCTACAAAAACTTCGTTGAACTCGGTTATTACCGTATGGGCAGGGTAGACTATGACAAAAAAATGGTTGCCGCATTCCGCAAGAGTGTTGAAACCGATATTGTGCCTGCCGTTGCCGAACTCAAAGAACGCATCCGCAACCGTCTTGGTCTTGATAAAATAATGTACTATGACGATGCAATCAGCGTTACGGGCGAAATGCCCCGACCCGTTATCGGTACGGAAGAAATATTCGCTAACGCACTCAAAATGTATCACGATATGAAGCACGAAATCGGCGATTTTATGCAGAGAATGCTTGATGCCGAAGCCTTTGACGTTGAAGCCCGTGACGGCAAATTCGGCGGCGGTTACTGCACAACATTTGCAAAATACAAGCAGCCGTTTATACTTGCAAACTTCAACGGCACAAGCGGCGATATCGACGTTATCACCCACGAATTCGGTCATGCACTTGCGGCTGATTATATGTTCAAATTCGCCGAGCCCGATTATCCTACGGGCATGGAAACTCACGAGTGCCACAGCATGAGCATGGAATTCCTCTGTCATAAATATATGGATGATTTTTTCGGTGATAAGTCGGATAAATACCGCTACAAGCATATTGTTGATGCGCTTTCGTTCATTCCTTACGGAACGATTGTTGACGAATTCCAGCACATCGTTTATGAAAATCCCGACCTTACACCCGATGAACGCAAGTCGGAATATCTGAAGCTTGAAAGGAAATACAGACCTTATCTTTCATTTGAAGGAATCCCTTATCTTGAACGCGGCACACGCTGGCAGTATCAAATGCATATTTATGAAAGTCCGTTCTATTATATTGACTACTGTATTGCACAGTGTGTTGCACTCGGTTTTCTCGGACTTTCAAGGGAAAACTTTGAGGATGCTCTTGGAAAATATGTTGATTTTCTCAAGAAAACGGGAGGGATATCCCTCGGTGAATTAATCGAAGACGCAGGGCTAAAATCTCCGTTTGAAGAAGGCGCACTGAATAAAACAGCAAAAGCAGCGATGAAAGCGATAACAGAAGCGGAAACTGAAATAGAATAATAATTGTAAAAGCACGGATTATTTTGAGTCCGTGCTTTTTATATCATTTTTATTCTTATCGGTTTGCCCGTTTGTTTAACATATTCTATCATGGATTTTGTTCCCGGGCTGCGACCATCCCAAAAACATATAAAGTAATCCCCGATATCTGCCATCTGCTTATTTCTTATCGGTCCGGCTTTTTTACCAAAACTTTTCCAATCTGCAGGATATGTTTCTATTGTATAATTATGTTCTTTTGCGTATTGTTCGCCGAGTGTATCAGTACCCTTGCAAGCACCCGAAACAAAAATCAATGTGTATTTTTCTTTGATGTTTTTAACACAAACATCAATAAACATCTTTGCTTCATTATAATTGTTATAATATCTGCAGCCCGAAACAACAATACGTTTTACCGTACGACCAACTCCGTTATATATATTTATATAAATATATATCTAATCAAGTGAATTGTCAAGGAAATATATCTCTAATAAAATATATTTAGAGGTGTAGAATAAAACTATGGTAAAAATTATACTTGATAAGGCTTTAGAAAAAGCTGATATAAGCAGATATGAGCTTGCAAAACGCACGGGAATACAGTATCAGATTATAGATAATTATTATAAGAATAGGGTTAAGCGTTATGACAGCTATGTTCTTGATAGAATTTGTGAGGCATTGAACTGCGATATCTCGGATATTATTGAATACAAAAATTAAGCGCAAGGCATCTGCCCTGCGCTTTTTGTTTGCTAATCGTTAAATTCCTTCTCCGATTTTAAGATTTTTCCGTTTTCAGCATCAACCTCGTAATCATACTCGTATTTACCAGAATCAAATTCAATTTCATAAACAAGCATGCCTCTTTCTCTGTCAAGCTCGACTTTGTAAAGTTTCACATCGGTTTCAGCAAGTCCTGCATGAGCAAGAACGGTTTTCTTTGCTTCTTCCTTGGTGATTTTTACTTCGGAGTTAACAACTTTTTCTGTTGCCTTTGGAGCTTCGGTTGATTTTTTATTTGTGTTATCAGGTGTTTTTTCTTCATTTGGCTGTTCAATTGCTTTCGTGGGCGGCTGAACAGTTTTTTTCTCCGCTTTTTCTTTATCAACGGTTGGAGCTTCTGTAACTGC
The DNA here is from genome assembly GCA_017466365.1 of Clostridia bacterium. Classification (GTDB taxonomy): domain Bacteria; phylum Bacillota; class Clostridia; order Oscillospirales; family Acutalibacteraceae; genus CAG-177. The sequence continues at coordinate 56,117 of JAFTUG010000013.1, forward strand.
TGCAGGTGCAGCAGTTATCAATTCAGGTGCTTGTGTTTCCTGTGCAGATGTTGTTGTTTCAACGGGCGGGGGATTGCTGTTTTCAGAATTGCAGCCTGCAAGAAGTGCAAAAAGCAATGCAGTCGATGCCAATAATAACAAATATTTTTTCATTTTTATTCCTCCCTATTTTCACATCATTAGTATAAACAAAAAAGAGAGGGCGCAATAACCCTCTCTTAAAGTTTTAACCAAAATATCTCTCAAGAAGACCCTGGAATGCCTTGCCGTGTCTTGCTTCGTCACGAGCCATTTCGTGAACAGTATCGTGGATAGCATCAAGACCCTGTTCTTTAGCCATTTTTGCAAGCTCAAACTTGCCTGCTGTTGCGCCGTTTTCAGCGTCAACTCTCATTTCGAGGTTCTTCTTGGTGCTGTCGGTAATAACTTCGCCGAGAAGCTCTGCAAATTTTGCTGCATGTTCTGCTTCTTCATAAGCTGCCTTTTCCCAGTAAAGACCGATTTCGGGATAACCTTCACGGTGAGCAACTCTTGCCATTGCAAGGTACATACCTACTTCTGAGCATTCGCCTTCAAAGTTAGCTCTCAAACCGTCGATGATTTCTTGGCTTACGCCTTTTGCAACGCCTACAACGTGTTCAGCAGCCCATGACATTTCGCCGCTCTTTTGTTCATTGAATTTTTCTGCGGGAACCTTGCACTGGGGGCAGAATTCGGGAGCTGAATCACCTTCGTGAACATAACCGCAAACTGAGCATACAAATTTTTTCATAACATTTTCCTCCAAAATATAAATTTTAAATTATTTTTTATTTATTACTTATCCGAGCTGCTTTGAGCATTCGGAGCAATAGCCTGTGAATAATACGGAATGTGAAATAATCGTTCCGTCAAATATCTTTGCAGCTTTTTCTGTTAAGCCGCAGTCACCATCAAGAAAAATATCGACAACGCCTGAACACTTAAGGCAGGAGAGGTGATAGTGCGGTGAAATGTTGCCGTCGTATCTTGCCGTGCCGCCCGAGCCTATACGGATTATTTTGCCGTCGGTTTCAAGCTGTGAAAGGTTTCTGTAAACCGTTGCAAGACTTAACGCAGGTATCTTTGGCTTGAGTGAAAAATACAAGTCTTCGGCTGTGGGATGATCGTATCGTGAACATAGGTTTTCAAGTATGGCATCTCGCTGCTTACTGTGTCTTTGCATCTTGTCACCTCCGTTTTCAATAACGATAATCGTTATCGTTATCATTATTATAGCGGCAGTTTATATGTTTGTCAATAGGTTTTTTAAAAAAATTTGAGAAAAAATTTAAAAAACTGCTTCAGTTTCTGAAGCAGTTCTGTTTCTTGTCATTCTGAAAGAGGCAAAGAATCTTTGCGTGAATTAATACATTTCCCAATGAAGGCGGATGGCTTCTTTTACAAACTCAACCATCTCTCCGAGATCCATACTTAATATATATTCAAACATATCCGTGTAGAATTCAGGATCAAATAATGCGGGAAGCATATGCAGTCCGACTCCTCCGATAAATGCCAACACACATGAAGCCAATATCGGACCTGCAGTGAGAATAATAAGAATCATCGGAAAAAGTTCCATTGTAATACCTCCTTTTTGAAAAAATTATATCAAAGTGGCATTGGATTTTCAACAAACTTCGGTTTACATCGGTGTAAATCCCGCTTTACATTTTCAGGTTGTGTAAAATTTTCGACCGAATACCGTGTAACAATTGAAATATGATAAGAATTGATATATCATTTCGGTTGTAAGGAGGCTTCTTATGAAATTCAGACTTATTATTGATGAAAAACGTGAAGAGGAAGTGATAGTTTATTCTCATAAAGAAACGAAGCTGACCGAAGAAATAAAAAGAATCGTTGAAAGCGATGCAACCGAACTTGTTGGATATTTTGAAAGAGAAGCATATAGAATAAAGCTTTCAGAGATTTTTTGCTTTGTTGCTCAAGATAATAATGTTTATGCGATAACAGACAAAAACAGTCTCAAAGTCAAAATGCGTATGTATCAGCTTGAAGAAATGCTTGACGATAATTTTATAAAAATCAATCAGTCTTGTATAGTTAGTATAAGACAAATCAGAAAGTTCGACTCTTCTTTTTCGGGGGTTCTCAAAGTTGTGCTGAAAAACGGTTATTCGGATTATGTTTCACGGCGTAATATCAAAAAAGTTAAAGAAAGGTTAGGTGTTAAATAATGAACAGATACTTAAAGAATTTTTTGCAAAGAGGTCTTATGTTTGCAGGCTTCGGTCCGATTGTACTAGGCATAATATTTTTTGTTTTAGAGAAAACTCTTGATGATTTCAATGCAAACGGAGAACAGATTCTGCTTGGCATTGTTTCAACTTATCTGCTTGCATTTGTTCAGGCGGGTGCAAGCGTATTCAATCAGATTGAGCATTGGTCACTTCCAAAATCGCTGTTTTGCCATTTCGGAATGCTGTATGTTACTTATGTTCTTTGCTATGTCATCAATTCATGGATACCCTTTGAATGGGCGGTTATAGCGATTTTTACGGCGATTTTTGTTGTAGCATATTTTATAATATGGTTTACGGTTTATTTTATCGTGAAAGCAACGGGAAAGAAACTTAACGCAACGCTTGAATAGTTGAAAACAGACTGCATCGTTATTGATACAGTCCGTAGTTTTATTCAGCAAATTTTATAAGCGTTTCGCCGGTCATGCGGTAAATAGTCCAGTCATCCAAGGGTATTGCACCGAGAGAAAGGTAGAAATCAATGCTCGGCTTGTTCCAATCGAGGCAGCACCATTCAAGTCTGCCGCAGCCTCTTTCAACTGTTATTTTTGCAAGCTGTTTCAAAAGTGCTTTACCGTGCCCCTTCCCTCTGTATTCGGGAAGAACAAATAAATCCTCAAGATAGATTCCGGATTTACCGAGGAAGGTTGAAAAATTATGAAAGAAAAGTGCAAATCCTACTTCTTTACCGTTATCAAGTGCGAAAATAACCTCTGCCTTCTTCTTTTCAAATATCCATTCCTTCAATAATTCGGGGGTTGCGGTAACTTCATTTTCCATCTTTTCATATTCTGCAAGTCCTTTGATGAAACCGAGGATTAAATCTGTATCTTTTTCTGTTGCAAATCTTATTACGTTCATTTTTTTGCTCCATTGTTTAATGTAATTAATTATATCACAATAAGTAATATTATCAACTTAATGTTTTTTATTTTTTCTTAAGGAAATCTTAAAGTTTTCCCCGCTTTTTTATTAGAAATTATTTGGGTATAATATGGATGTAATCAAAAAACAGGGGGACAAAACGATGATAATTTTAAAAATCACGGCTATAGCAGCAATTCTTGTGATGACTCTCGGAGTCTGCGTTCTTTCGGGTAAAGGTTTGTTATCCGAACAGAATGCATGAAGAAAAAACGGGGAAAGAGAACGGCGGTGAAAAGGCACCTTGCACTATGCAGGGTGCCTTAAGTTTTATATAGTTATCATTAATAATCTTAACATAAAAATTCCGCCGACAGCAACAGTCAGCGGTATAAATTATTTTAACTTGGGTGGATATGGTGTTCTTTCATCTGTTAAATCCATAAGAAAATCAAGACTTGTATTATAAAATTTTGCGAGGATGATTAAGTTCTCTGCTGTCGGCATTAAATCACCTTTTTCGTATTTGGAAATCATGCTTTGCGGTATTCCGGTTTCCATTTGAACCTTTAATTGTGTATAGTCGTTAATTACTCTTATAAGCTTTAAGTTCTTCATAATATCCACCTCGCATATTCAATTAAATCATAAAATATGCTTGACATTTATATTTTGTTTGAATATAATATTCACAGGATGAATATATTTCTATATTCATCTTTTATCATTTGAGGAGGAATATTAATGTCAAAGAAAACCATAAAATGCAAATCATGCAGTAATGATGTTTCGTCAAAAGCAAAGGTATGCCCCAATTGTGGCTCAAAAATCAAAAAACCTATATATAAAAAATGGTGGTTCTGGCTTGTGATTGCTATTCTCTTTATTGCTGTTGTAAGTGGTGGCGGCGATGATGAAAATGTTGCCGAATCAGGAGAACCCACTACTGTTGTCGATGAAACCAAAGCTTTTGAAGGCGATTCTGCCGAGTTAACTATTGGAGAGAATACAAATTTAAATACGATAGAAGAAAGCAAAAAAGAAAAAAACAAACAACAACAAAAAACATTGTTGATAAAACAGAGTATAAAGAAACAATAGGTCAGAAAAATGCAAGAAAATCTGCTGAATCTTACTTGAGATATTCTTCGTTTTCAAGAGAAGGATTGATTGACCAACTTGAATATGAAAAATATTCACATGAAGATGCTGTTTATGCTGTTGATAAGTTGGAAGTAGATTGGAATGAGCAAGCTCTTAAATCGGCAGAATCATATTTGAATTATTCATCTTTTTCTTATGAAGGATTAGTCGACCAGCTTGAATACGAAGGTTTTACTTCATCAGAAGCGAAATATGGTGCGGATAATTGTGGTGCAGATTGGAATGAACAAGCAGCAAAATCTGCTGCGTCATATTTGGAATATTCCTCATTTTCAAAAGGCGAATTGATAGATCAACTTGAATATGAAGGATTTACTCACGAACAAGCTGTTTATGGTGTGGAAGCAGTAGGATATTAAAATCAAAACCCGTCAACGATTTAACTCGTTGGCGGGTTTTTGATGTGTAAGATAATATGATTTGTATAATTTTTATACAGTCAGTCTATCAATGTTTTTTTCGAGAATTACGGTGCTGATGCCTTCAACGTTCGTGATTTCTTCAACTGTTCTGAATGTACCGTTTTCTTCTCTGTAATCAATGATTGCCTGCGCTTTCTTTTCGCCTATCAGCTCAAGCTGTGTAAGCTCTTCGATATCGGCGGTGTTAATGTTCACCTTACCTTCGGGTGCGGCAACGGTTGAACTTACCGTTGATTCGGTGATTAGCGGCACTGCTTCAAGCTTGTTATACTTCGGAGAATCCAGCACCGAGTAAAGCAATGAACATGAGGCGATGATAAGTGCTGCGGCAATAAGCAAAAGTTCGTGTTTCTTTTCGCTCATAATCAGAAGTTTGAGCCGTTCCAGCCCCAATGCTCGGCTTCTTCATATTTGATATAGATATTTGCTCTGTCTATTCCAAGCTCTTCGTTAATGATTTCCGAAAGAGCGGCAGTCAGTCTGTCATAAGCGGCATCGGAAGTGCTTCCGAAAAGGCTTACCTCAAGGTAAGCGTATTCTTCGCTGCAATCGCCTTTGAAATACATATTGATGTTATCTTCAAATGCAAGCATAAGCCATGCTTCGCTTTTTCCGGGGATAAGTGCGATTGCCTGACCGAGCTTTGATTTAAGGTTTTCTTTGTTTTCTGCGGTGAGCTCCTTGCTGACCGTTGTTCTGATATAAGGCATGATGTTTCCTCCTTAATTGACTCTTAAAAAGTTTCTTGCTTCAACCACAACACCGAGAACGGAGAAATCGGCGTTTGTATAGTTAACATAAATTCTTGCGCCTGTATCGTATTCTGTGCAGAAAATACCGTCTTCGACCTCGTAATGGTCAGTAATTCTTGCATCGCGAAGGTCGTTTAAAGCCTCGTTTGCTTCGGTATAGAATTCTGCGGCGGCATTGATGGTATTATCATAATAAAAGTTATCGTTTTCCGTTCTGCTGATAACCGATTCGTAATTCCATTCAAAATGCGGACAGGCTCCGTATTCAATATTCTTGAGAAGCGTTTCACGCAGATTGATGCCAGTGTTAATCGGTTCACCTGCATAATCGGTTATGCCGTGAAGTATGAGCTGAACAAAGGGGACTGCAAGATATGCGCCGCTTTCCGCAACACTCGTACCTATGGGAATGTTAATAATCGAGTCAACATTTTTCAGCATATAGAAATTGCCTTTTACCGCCATAACGGAGTGACCGGTTGAGAGAGGTGCAATTGCGGAATTTATTGCTTCTGCCGCCTCATTTCTCAACATACCGTCGGATGAAAAATCCGAATAAAGAACAGAGCCTGCATCGTTGAGGCAATATCCTGAAAAGGTATAGTATCTTGTGTCGCTCAATACGGAGGCGACAATGTTTTTCAGCTTTTTAAGGCTTCGCAGCTGTCTTTCTCCGACTTTCTCCTCCATAAAATCCACAAGAGCATTTTCCGGAGTGAAGGATGCTGTGTATTTTCGGATGTTGGTTGCTGATGCGCCCGAAAAGCCGCTTGATGATGAGAAGAGATTCATGTCAAGGAAAAGGCTCATTTTCTGCGATGAAATATATTCATAAAGCTCGCTTAATTTATCTGTTCCCCCGAGGCGCAGCATAATATCGGAGGAAACAATGTCCTTTGAATCGAGTCCGCCGTCAAAAACGCCTGCATATCTTACACTGACATTGTTGATGCCTTTGTTTTTCATTCTTGTGAGCATATCCTTTGCCTGCTCGAATGTTGTAAGATTGGAAAGATATTTTATCGGTCCGAGGGATTTTTTTGCACTTCCCGTAAGTGTGAGATAGAAAGGCATGTAATCTCCAACATCAACAGTCCTTGTTGAAAGCACGGAGTTTCTTATGAGCTGCTCGCGGCAAGCGGAGGCAAGACCCGCATAGGTCGCATTGCTTCCCGCAAGGAAACGATAGCAAAGTGAAATTTCATTGATTGTTGATGCTTTTGAAATATAAAGGGTTTCGTTATCGTAGCTGACTGGAGTAATGTTAAATGAGGGGTAAACGATATTGTATTCGCTGATTTGTGTTGCTTTTTTTGCGTTAATTGATGCAACAGCATCGCCGCTCTGAATAAGCGAAACAAAAGCCGTGTTGCCGTGTTTGATACCGAATGCGGGAATTATTGCGCTTTCGGTTTCCTCTTCGCTGTCTGAAGAAGGGTCGCTTCCGTAAACATCAAATGAAAGAGATTCAAACGATTCATCGTAGATGGATGTTCTGATTATCGCACCGCATCCATCGGGTACAAGCAGGAAATCTCCTTCCTGTGTATCGTTGTATGCGCCGAAGTAGTTGAGCAGCTCGATATCTTCGATATATGCATCAGGATTTCCCGTGATATTGGAATGAGTACAGGTCACTATCATGCTGCCGTCTTTTAAAACAGCACTTACGGTAACGTTAAATCCGATGTCAGTTTTATCATATGTGGATTTTGCGGCGGTTTCTTCATTTGCAAATATATCAAAAATAAATGCCGCACCGTTATCAATGGAGATATAAGAGGCCTTACCGTATGCAACTGAATTATCCTGCGAATTGAGATAATAAATATCCGTTCCGCCGATGATTTTCAATGAAACCATGCTTGCGTCGGTAACAAGCTTTTCTCCGTCTGCTGTTTTATTTAAAAGCGGCAGAGCACTCCAAAGCTGGCTTTGCGTGGTTTCTCTTATGCCGAAGGAGTTAGTTTCAGGATCAACAAGAAGTTCGATAAGACCGGATGCCGCTGCTTTAACCGAAAAGCTTTCCTCGCTGTCGGAATAATGCACCGTGGCATCCTCGGAAAGGTTGGTAATAGTGTTTCGTGCAGCAACGGATTTTACCGTTTTTATGCCGCTTTCTTCTTTGCCGGAGCATGATGAAAGACATCCTGCCGTAAAACATATACAGAGAACAGCGGATATGAGTCTTGTCAATATTTTTTTATTGTTAGTGTTTATTATCATAGTATTCGGAATCCTTTGAAACTTCAAAAGTGAAAACAACGCCGTTTTCAACGTTTTCTACACCGTATTTACAGGCGTGAGCAGTCATAATGCTTTTTACTATGGAAAGTCCGAGACCAAAGCGGTTTTCGCTTCTTCCGTGAGCCTTGTCCGCTCTGTAGAAGCTGTCCCAAAGCTCGGGAAGGTCGTGTGCCGCTATGTTTTCGCCCGTGTTGAAAATGCTGATTTCAATAAATCCGTCACGCTCTTTAGCACTTGCAATGATTTTCTTTTCGCCAGAACAGTGAGAAACGGCATTTGTTATATAATTCTTTAAAACAATTTCGATTTTGTCCTCTTGGGCATAGCAGATAAGGCTTTCGGGTATGTTGTTGATAACCGTAATGCCATTTTGCTCAAAGAGGAGGGAAAGATGGTTTATGAGCGACTGCACCTTTGCGCCGAGTCGGAAATATTCGGGCATAAAAGGCTGTGCACCGCTTTCAAGCTTTGAAAGCTCAAGAAGCTCAACAACGAGTGAATTCATTTTTTGGCTCTCGTCATTAATTATTTGGCAGTATTCCTTGATAACCTCGGGGTCATCGCTTATTCCCTCGCATAGACCTTCCGCATATCCCGAAATAATGGCAATGGGTGTTTTCAATTCATGTGAAACATTATTGATAAAGGATTTTCTTGCATTATCAAGCTGATGACGTTTTTCGATATCTTTTTCAAGGCGGCTGTTTTTATCCTTGAGATCCATGAGAGTTGAGTCAAGCGTAGTCGAAAGGGTGTTGATGCTCGCTCCAAGCTCGCCTATTTCATCTTTGCCGTAATTGCCGCACTTGCGCTCAAAATTGAGAGCCGCCATGTCTTTGGTGATATCGTTCATCTCAACAAGCGGTTTTGTAAATCTTGCAACAAGCAGATAGAAAAGCAGCAGCATAACGATAACCATTAATATGCTTATGAAAGAATAGACATTTCCCGCAACATCAACGATGTTGTCAACATCCGCAACCTCCGAATATACATAAAGCGTTTCGCCTGAATCTATGATATGATCGCAGACAAAATATTCCGTATTTGAAATTGCTTGCTTCATTATGCGGAAATTATTAATGTCAGCAGCATATTTGCGGTTTTCAACAGGCTTGAGGGTGGAATAAAGCGAGCTTGCAAAACCTGTGGAAAAATGGTCGCTTCCGTAAACTGTGCTGCCGTTTGCCGATGTATATGCAATTGAGCCGTCAGGGTTGATAAGCTCGAATTCGATGCTGTAGTTACCCGATATGGAATAGAGGTCAAAATAATAGGTTGCCGATCCCGGAACACACAAATTGATTTCCTCTGCGGCTGTGTTCATTGTTTTATATGTGTGGAAGGAGAAAACTCTGAAAAGCAGGGGAGTGCTGAATACGGCAATTAAGGTCAGAAACAAAATGAGAACCGCCGTTATCATTGCAAACAGCTTTATTCTTATTCTGCTTAATCTGAACAGAGAGAATTTTCGTTTCAAGATTTGTCCACCTCAATTTTATATCCGACACCGTAAACCGTTTTGAGGTGAGCTTCACCCCATTCACCGAGCTTTGTTCTCAATCTTGCAACGTGGGAGTCAACTGTTCTCGGGTCACCTACAAAATCAATGCCCCATATGCTGTCAAGAAGCTGTTCTCTTGAAAAAATTCTTCCGCTGTTTTTGGCGAGCTTAACAAGAATGTTATGCTCCTTTATAGTAAGCTCAACGGGCTTAAGGTTGTTTGTAACAGTATGGGCAGGAATATCTATAACAAGTCCGTTAATGGATATAACATCGTCATTTACGGTGCTTGCACTCTGTGAACGTTTGAGGATGGCTTCTACTCTTTTTACAAGAACACCGGGGCTGAAGGGCTTCGTAACGTAATCATCGGCACCGCTCTCAAATGACATAAGCTCGTCGAATTCCTGGCTTCTTGCGGTCAAAACAAGAATGGGAACGGAGCTTGATTCGCGGATCTTTCTGGTTACCTCCCAGCCGTCAGCTTCAGGCATCATAATATCGCAGATAACAAGGTCGATGCTGCCTACCGAAAAGAATTTTTCGATTGCCTCCTTACCGTCAACAGCTTCAACGGTTTCGTATCCTGCGTTTTTTAAAAAGTCACAGACAAGCCTTCTGATACGGGCTTCGTCATCGGCAACGAGAATGCGTTTCATCTTTTTCACTGCTTTCAAAAAATATATATAATATATTTTAACATATTATATATATATAAATCAATAGCAAAATTCAATGCGGAATCAGGAGCCTTTTGTAATTTTGATGAAAAATTTTCAACATATGATTATTTTATTTGGGAATTATATAAATTTTAATAAAACTATTGTCTTAACCGAATAAATTTAGTATAATACATAAGTATTTATCTTGGGTCTTAATGACCTTCTGAAAGGTGTGGTTAAATGCTCGGCAAATATGTCAGAGTAAGGGTTACAAACCCTATCCGCTCCGTAAACAGGCAATTCGGATTTGTCTATCAGCTTAATTTCGGCGCTATAGAAGGAAAAAAGCGTTATGACAGCATGTCTCACGGCGCTTATATCATGGGCATCAATCATCCCGTAAGAACCTTCGACGGCAGAGTTATTGCCGCAATAAAAAGGGCGGACGGCAGCCCCACGGTTTATGTTGTTGCCCCGAAAAGCATGAGATTTATTTCGTATCAGATTGAAGATGCCGTTGCATTTGCGGAAAAAGGAAGGAACTATAAGCTTGAATGCCTTTATGAGCGTTCATGCGGTGCGGTAGTTTACCGTATTATTAACAATGAGGTTCGTTATTTGCTCATCAAAAACCGCCGCAGCACTCATTGGGGTTTCCCGAAGGGTCATATCGAAAAGGGTGAAACACATGAGCAAACGGCGATAAGAGAGGTTCTTGAGGAAACGGGAATTCACATTCAGATTCTTCCTCAATTTGCATCAAAATCGGAATACACAATTCAGGGCAGAGTTGAAAAATCCGTTACGATTTTTCTTGCAAAAACAAAGGATACCCAAACTACTATTCAAAGAGAAGAAATAGAGGACTATATCTGGCTTAATTTTGATAAGGCAATGGATACGCTCCGTTTTATCAATGACAGAAACATACTCCAGAGTGCTCACGATTTTCTGATTGAACAGAATATAGTTGAGAAAGGAATAATTCAATGACAGAAGCCATTACCGATTATCTTGTCGGACTGTTTGAGGGAACAATTCCCAAGGAGCTTATCATATTTATTATTTCGATGTTCCCCGTTCTTGAACTCAGAGGCGGAATGATTGCCGCAAAGCTGCTTGATGTTGAGCTTTTAAAGGCTTTTGTTATCTGCTATCTCGGCAATATCCTTCCGATACCGTTTATCCTTCTTTTCATTCGCAGAATTTTTCAGTTTCTTAAAAAATTTAAAGGAATCGGAGGGCTGATCGAAAAGCTTGAGGTTCGGTCTATGAGAAAGAGCGAAAAGGTTCAGCGCTGGCGCAACTGGGGTCTGCTTGCTTTTGTTGCTGTTCCCCTTCCCGGCACGGGTGGCTGGACAGGCGCTTTGATTGCGGCTCTTCTTGATATCAGAATTAAGACATCCTTCCCCATAATTGCTCTTGGTGTACTCATAGCAAACCTTATTATGAGCATATTTTCTTACGGCTTGCTTGGACTTATCGGATTATAAAAAGAAAAAACACGTTGCAGTTAAATGCAACGTGTCTTTTTTATTTTGCGAAATATGTTTGAGAAATTGTAACAAGCTTTCCGAGCCTTTCTCCGATTTGTTCGGGTGTGCCTTTGATTTCGCCGTTGAGCCAGCTCAAAACAACTGTTTTTGCACCTGATGTGACATAGATAAGATAAAGCTCTGCTTCGTTTCTGTCCGTATCGGGCTGTGTTGTCAGAACCTTATCAAGCAGACGCTCATAATAAACATAAACCAGTCTCCAGATAAAATTGGTGAGAATGTTTGATTGAGCAAGCATGCGATAATATTCCATATCACGCATCATGTATTCGCATATAAGAGTAACAAATGTTTTCGGATTTAAGCCGATGTTTTCAAAGCCGTACTTGTCAACAAAGTCCATCAGATTTTTCATTTCTTCGCTTTCAATTTGGGTTACAACCGAGTTTACATCCGAAAAATGTGCATAAAAAGTACCTCTGCTTATATCGGCTTCTCTGATTATATCTGAAACGGTTATTTTTGCCAAATCCTTTTCATGAATCAGTTTAGCCAAAGCCTTTTTTATGAGGTTTTTTGAACGTATTGAACTTCTGTATTCTGCTTTAGCCATTTTCTCTCTCCCTTTAGTGTTTATTTCCCAATAAATAATTTAATATATTTTAAATTAAAAGTCAATTAAAAAATTGTTAACATAATTTAATTATTTAGCTTGTAGAAGTGAAATATAGTTGCTATAATAGGATTATAACCTTTAAGGAGGTAATAAAATGAAGCTTGTAAATCAAACGGAAAGAATTTCCGAGCGTCTCGGAGATGCCGAAGCCGTTCGCATTATCTGCGAAAGCGGTTTTGACGGGATAGATTTTTCTATGTTCAAAATGGATGATGATAGCGATGTTTTAAACGGCTCGGAGTATAAAAGGCATGTTACGGCGTTGAAGAATATTGCTGATTATTACGGGGTTACTTTTGAACAGTCTCATGCACCTTTTCCGAGTGCAAAGGAGTATGACAGCCTTTATACGGTGCAAATTTTTGAAAAGCTGAAAAGAGCCCTTGAAATTGCAGGATTGCTCGATGCAAAAATATGCGTTGTTCATCCTGTTCAGTTCAGCACTAACCAGTTTGAGCGTAATATGGAGCTTTATCATTCCCTTGAACCTTATGCAAAGGATTACGGTGTGAAAATATCTCTTGAAAACATGTGGGGATGGGATAAGGAGCAAAACAGAATTGTTCCCAATGTATGCTCTGTTGCAGAGGATTTTAACCGCTATGTTGATGCTCTCAATCCCGAGCATTTCACAGCTTGTCTTGACCTCGGACATTGCGGTCTTGTAGGTGACAATGCCGGCTCAATGATTCGTCAGATGGGCAGCAGACTCGGCTGCTTGCATATTCACGATAATGATAATTTTAATGACAGCCACACCCTTCCTTACATGATGAAGATGGATTGGGACGATATCCTTCACGCACTCGGTGAAATCGACTATAAGGGCAATTTTACATATGAGGCAGACCGTTTTCTTCACGGCTTCCCCGATGATTTGCTTCCTGCGTGCGAAAGATTCATGCATGATGTCGGCAGGTCAATGATGAGAAAAATTGAAAAATACAGGGTTAAAAAATGATTGATTTTATTTGTCCCGTATGCAGAAAAAATCTTGCAGATGAAGAAAAGCTTTATCGCTGTGAAAACGGACATTGCTTCGATAAATCCAAATTCGGCTATGTGAATCTTCTGCAATCGCAGAAATCCTCCGCGAAACGTCACGGCGATGACCGTCTTATGGTCAGGGCAAGACGTGATTTCCTCGATTCGGGTTATTACGGCTTTTTACGTGATTACCTTTGTGAGATATGCGAAAAGTATCTTCCGAACGGCGGAGATGTGCTCGATGCAGGCTGCGGAGAATGCTATTATTCATCGGGTCTGAAACAGGATTATGCCGAAAAGGGAAAAGAGATTTTTGTTTCGGGTGTTGATATTTCAAAAGATGCGCTTGAATATGCATCAAAGCGCAGAAGCGGAATTCCTCTTGCGGTTGCAAGCCTTTTTGATTTGCCGTTTGCAGATGAAAGCTTCGATGCGGTTTTGAATATCTTTTCACCTGAGGCAGATGAAGAGTTTTACCGCGTACTCAAAACGGGCGGTTATCTCATAAGAGTAATTCCTCTTGAAAATCACCTTTTGGGACTTAAGGCTGCCATTTATGATAAGCCTTATCTCAACGATGTTCCCGATACGGAGATAAAGAATTTTGCGTGCGTGAAAACCGGTCAGGTCAAAATGAATTTGTGCCTTGATTCCAACGAAGCGATACTTAATCTTTTTAAAATGACACCTTATTACTATAAAACAAGTGTTGAGGACCAACAAAAAATAAATAATCTTGATTATCTCAAAACTCAAGCAGAATTTGAAATAAGAGTTTATCGAAAGGAAAAATAATATGCATAAGAGATTTGCACCTACACCGCCTATGGGCTGGAACAGCTGGGACTGCTACGGAGCCGCCGTAAATGAAGAACAGCTTATCGGAAACGCCGAATACATGGCAAAACACCTTAAAGACTACGGTTGGGAATATATTGTTTGCGATATTCAGTGGTCTGAACCGACAGCTGACTGCTATTATTATCACAATTTTGCACCGCTTTATATGGACGAATATTCCCGTCTTATCCCTGCGCCCGAAAGATTCCCTTCGTCGGCAGGCGGAAAGGGCTTCAAACCCATTGCGGACTATGTTCATTCTCTCGGACTGAAATTCGGCATTCACATTATGAGAGGTATTCCCCGTCAGGCTGTTCATGCGAATGCAAAAACAATAACCGAAGGCGTTACTGCAAAAGATATTGCACAGCAGTTTTCGGTTTGCCCCTGGCAGACTGATATGTACGGCATCAATCCCGATGCAAAAGGTGCGCAGGAATACTATAACTCCATTTTTGATCTTTATGCTGAATGGGGTGTTGACTACATAAAGTGCGACGATATCGCAAACACCGAATTTTTGAAGGATAACCCCTACTCCGCTCGACGTGAAATCGAAATGCTTCGTAAAGCAATCGATAACTGCGGCAGGGATATGGTTTTAAGCCTCTCACCCGGACCTGCGCCCGTATGGGAGCACGAGCATCTTGCTGCAAACGCAAATCTCTGGCGTATGACAGGCGATTTCTGGGATGAGTGGAGCAAGCTGCATGCGATGTTTGAACGCTGCTATGCATGGCAGGATTATGTTCAGCCCGGTGCATGGCCTGATTGCGATATGCTTCCCATTGGAAGAATTCAGAAAACAGAAAAGCTTGAACAGTACAGAAACAGATATACCCGCTTTACCCATGATGAGCAGATAACTATGATGACTCTTTGGGGAATATTCCGTTCACCACTTATGATAGGTGCGGAAATGCGTGAAAATGATGAATTCACTCTTTCTCTTCTTCAGAACAGAGAGCTTATTGATATGCTTAAAAACTCATGGGGTGCAAAGCAGTTCAAGAGAGAAGAAACCGAGGGCAAGGGCGAAGTTATTTGGACTTCAAAGGGTGAAAACTGCAAATATGTTGCTCTTTTCAATACCGATGATGAATTGAGAAACGTAAAATTCGATGTTACCGATGTTGCCATGGGCGGCATGAATTATTCTGTGTGGGATATGTGGAAGCATGAAGAATATGCCGTAACCGACGGCGAGTTTTCAGCCGAGGTTAATTCCCATGGCGCAAGACTTTTCAGAATTAAGGTGAAATAATTATGGACAGACAGCCGAATTTAAGACTTGCAACCGAAAAGCCCGATCATATTATGGTAAGCATTTCGGGTGATGCCAAAACTTCAATGACGGTAACATGGCGCTCATGCCTTGATGTCAAAGAGGGATATGTTGAATATTACGAAAAAGGCGGAGAAAAGAAGCGTGCAAACGCAATTGTGAAGCCTTTTAAAAGCGATGTCAATACGAGCAACATTTTCTGGGCGACTCCGTCAGATTTAAAGCCCGGCACAAGATATTATTATACCTGCGGCAGCGACGAAAACCGCAGCGAAGAATATTGGTTTGATACCGAGGAAGAAAATCTCACCAAATTCAGATTCATTGCCATTTCAGACCATCAGAAGGACGATGACCACTATAATCCGAATTATTCAACCCTCAATAAATTCCTCAAAGAAATTCTTGCAAAATATCCCGATGTGAAATTCATTCTTACGGCAGGCGATAACACAAACTGCGGTCAGCATGAAATTCAGTGGAATGCAATGTTTGAGGGTATGGAAGGCATTATGGAGCATCTGCCCTATATGATGGCTTGCGGCAACCACGATAACAGAGGATTTGAGCAGTATTTTCCGAATGAAGTGAACAGATACTATGCCGAGCCTGCCGAATTCTTCAACACGCAGCTTGAATATTCCTATCCGAAAAACGGTCCTGAAGGCTGGCAGACAGAAATATATTCTTTTGATTACGGCAATGTTCATTTCAATGTTTTCGGCGTTAACGAACCCGAGCTTATGAATGAATGGGCAAAGGAAGATATATCAAAAAGCGATAAAACATGGAAGCTCGGTGTTCAGCATTTTCCGGTTTATTATGCAGGTCCCAACCTTGCAAACGATGATGATTATCCCATGATGCGTGATTCCGTGGAGATGCTTGACGTGATTTTTTCGGGGCATGAGCATAATTTTTCCCGTTCATTCCCGATAAAGAACGAAGAGATTTTTGACAGACCCTCGCAGGGTACTGTTCATTATGAACTCGGCAACGCAAACTTCAATCCTCCCGGAACAAAAACTACCGATAAAGTATGGCACGCATCTTTCTATCCCCATGAGGAACAGGTTTCCTCCTTCGCTCTTGTTGAGGTTGACGGCGACAAGATAACAATGATTTCGGAGCTTAATGACGGCAGAATCATCGACGAATTCTCAATTGATAAAGCAAAAGATGAAATCAGACCTTACAGAGTTGCTCCGATTTTCGGCGAAGGCAGAACAAGAGTTTATTATAAAGGTGTTGATCTCGCTCTTTGCAATATGTCAACTCCAGCTGTATGCAAAGACGGAGAATGGTATATCGCTTTTGCAACAATGATAAGATTTGCAGGCGGCGAAGATATCCGCGAAAAGGGTAAGGTTACGCTTAAAATCTACGGCAGAGAAGTTACTTTCACCGAAGGAAGCGATGTTGCCGTGACTAATAGAGGCGACATTGACCTCGGTGCAAAAGTTTTCAGAGGCAACGAAGGTCAGCTTTATATGCCCGTTGACGGTGCCTGCAAGGCATTCGGAATGAAATGGGCATATGCAAAGAGAAATAATTTTATAACAATTGAGCATGTGAGCGAAGATCATCCGATTGTTCCGCAACCGTAAACAAAAAAAACGAGGCTTAAAACCTCGGTTTTTTTATATGCTATTGATTTCAATGACTGTTAAAACAGAATTTTCAACTTTGAATCTCACGTCGAATCCTGCAAACTCAATTCCGTAGATTCTTTCGGGAATATCCTGGTAACCGGGTCGGGGGTCCTGCGCTAAAACAGCGATGAGTGCGGATTGTTTTTCATTCGGAATGATGTTTAAAAGCTCTTCGGGAAAATCAACGGTCAGTCTGCCATCCTTTTCATTAAGTGCAAAGCCGTTGCTTGCCTCGGGGTGTGAGTCAACATAAGGAAGATATGGTTTAATATCGTAAATCGGTGTGCCGTCAAGCAAATCTGCGCCCGCAACACGGAGAACATAACCGTATTTTTCCGTTTTTTCAACACCCAGAAGTCTGACGCTTGAAAGACCTATCGGATTCGGCCTGAAAGGGGAGCGTGTTGCAAAAACACCCATTCTTTTGTTACCGCCGAGTCTCGGGGGTCTTACGGTAGGAGTCCATTCCTTATCCATGCACTCCGAAAACTGCCACAGAAGCCATAAATGAGAATATTCTTCAATGCCTCTCAAAGCATCGGGATTTCGGTATTCGGGTTCAAAAACTATTGTTGCTTCAAGCTCGTCAACCAGTCCGCTCTGACGGGGGATACCGAATTTTGAAGAAAAATCGGTGCGAATACGAGCTATGATATTTATTTCGGTTTTCATCTTATCACTCCGGTTTGGCGTTGTTATGAGGAATGTTCTTATCAATCATTTCCATAAGCTCATCGAGAGTTACAAGCACGATATCCTCGTCAAGCTTGCTTACAAAATATGCAAGATTCTGAACCGAAACAGTCCACGGATGAACGTTGATAACGCTGTATCCGTTAATTGATTTGATATCCGCAGGATACGAATTAACTTTTGTTGCTTGTTCGTCAAGCCACTCGGTTGTAATGCTTGTGCCCTCGCCGTCGGGATGCCAGAGCGAAAGACGGTAGCTGATAAACGGCTTATCGTTAACAAAAAAAACCCTGCCCTTGCCGCCTTCATATCTGTCGGGGTCAAGACTTAAAACGCCGCCTTTGATGTTGCTGTATCTTGCGTAGTATTCAAGTCTGTCAGTGAGAATTTTATCGTCGATTTCGTTATCAGGAGTGCCGTCGAGAATCTGAACATATTCAAGATTGCTCTTCATCATCGCGGAAGCAGTTAAATCGGTAAATCCACCGAGGGCTTTAAAGGGGTATTCGGTGGGATGAATATATCCTGCACCCGAAACGCCTGCCATGAAATAATCGTTTTCGGTTGCATCGGAATAAATCCTTTTAACCGTAACTGGTGAAAACTCCTGAAGCAGGGGAGGGAATGACCACGTTACGGGGAACTGGTTTTCAAGAGCAAGTTTCTGATAATATTCACTATAGCCGTTCTGAATCCACTGAAGATTATCGCCGTCGCTGAAAACAATTGCGCAGTAATGCTTTGTCGGGTCTGCATATTCCTTTGTAACGTTATGTTTTTGTTCGGGAATATCGCATCTGAATGAAGCGAGATAACTGTTATTATGGCTGTGGTCGGAGGGGAGAGCAATGTTGCCCTCCTTTGATGCCTGCTCAACAAACGCGACCTCATATTTAACCCATCCGAGAACGGGAACGTTATCACCTGCATATTCCATAACACGGCCGCGAAGAAGAGTTGTGTCTTCGTTATCGTCAATATAGAAGGTGTAAAATCCCTGCTGAATTGCAAGGTCACGAATGCCCGTTACCTCATATTTAAGGCTGGCAAGTGCGTTATAATTGAACTCATCCTTATATTTTTCAAAGAAGCTCCACTGAAAAATCAGGTTGTATGTGTCATCGGAATAATCTTCTTTAAGAGAAAGACCTGCATCAACCGCAAGCTGTTCGAGGCTTTCGGGAACGGGCAGCCAGCCGTAAAGAGCTGCAAGGTTTGTTGCGGCATTAAGACCCTCTGCCTTTTCGCTTTCACGGTAAAGAACATATCCCGAATCGCTTATGTATGATTTGAATTTGCCGAGAAGGGATTCAAGCGTCCATTTTTCTCCGTTTTCGTCTGTTCGTATAAGCTCAACGCCGTTTTTTTCAATCTCTTCAAGATAATAATTATCTGCTGAATTTGTGACTATATATATGAGCGGAGTTGTTTTTGCAACAACACCCTGAAGACTTACCGCCATATGGCGTTCATCTTTGCTTCGGAATGTTGACGAATCAAGGATGTAAAGCTTATCTGAAAGCCCATAGTCAATGCAGATATCGCCAAGCTTTAAAAGCTCCTGATCGGGTTTTGCCTCGGGAATTGCGGGGGTAAAGCATGAGATGAAAAACAGAATAATCGAAATAAAGAATGCCGTAAATCTTGTCATAAAAACACCGCCTTATAAAATACAGAATAAATCATTGCTTGATTTTTGTCAACAAAAAAGAAAAACACTTCCTTTTGGAAGTGTTTTCTGGAGCTGCTAGGCGGAATTGAACCGCCGACCTCATCCTTACCAAGGATGCGCTCTACCGCCTGAGCCATAGCAGCATATTAATATGCGCTCTTATCGAACGCATATCATATTACCATAATGTTTTGCTTTTTTCAAGTCTTTTTTGAAATTTTCTTAAATAATTTTTTCGTCAACCGCTTTTTCAACAAGTTCTGCAAAAAGTGCGCAGGACCAGCTGAACCAGCTTCTTGTGAATTTGTCGGGATTGTTTGCGTCAAAGCCTTCATGCATATAGCCGGTGCCGCCATCGGTTGTTTCAAGCATATGAAGAATCTCACGGATTTCATCGGCATTGTTGCTTGAAAGACCCTGCATGGAAAGCGCTATATGCCATATATATCCCTCGGGAGTGTGGGGACTGCCTACTCCTTTTGCAAATTTGCCTTCATAATAATAAGGATTATCCTTGCTTAAAATGAATTTTCTTGTGTTGAGATAAATTTCATTGTCATATGCACAGAAGCCGAGATAGGGAGCGGAAAGAAGACTCGGTACATTTGCATCGTCAAAAAGGAAATAATCGCCCTTGCCGTTTACCTCACAGGCGTAGATTTTGCCGTATTTCTCATGCTCAACAACAGCAAATTCCGAAATTCCTTTTTCAATATCGTTTTTAAGTGTAATGCAGTCTGCAATAAGCTCTTTTTCATCGGGATATGATGTATTGAGCATTTCTTCAAGATATCCGAGAGCAACAACCGCAAACATATTCGATGCAACAAGATAGCCGTATCTGCATGCATCGTCGCTCGGTCTGAAGCCCGACCACGTCATGCCCGTATAATTAACGGGATTGCCCATGCCGTTGTTGTGAATCGTATCCTGCTCGGGGCAATTCTTTCGTGTGAAACGGTAGGGAGATTTTTCAAAATGATGCTGCTCGGTTTTCCAAAGATTAATGGTGGTTTTTGTACTTTCAAGGAAATCTTCCCCGAGAATGCTGTTATCTCCCGTTGCTTTCCAATAAAGATAAGCAAGTCTTACGGGGTAGCAGAGAGAGTCAATTTCGTATTTTCTCTCCCAAACAATGGGATGGTTTTCCGGATAATCGTTGAATTCCTTGTGGTCATTAGGTTCCTTTTTATATGCATTTGCATAGGGTTCAAGAGAAATATACATTCTCTGTCTTTTTATAACACCTTTGATTATGTTTTTTATATCATCGTTGTCCCTTGCAAGGGGAATATAATGTGATACCTCTGCAGTTGAGTCGCGAAGCCACATTGCAGGAATATCACCTGTTAAAACGAAAACAGAACCGTCGGGCATGAATTCTGTTGCTGTTTCGAGAGTGTTGGGATAGCAGTTGCGGTAAAGCTTCGCAAGCTTCGGACTGTATTTTTCAATAACGGTGCAGTATTCGTCCATTCTTTTTTCAACGCAAACAGGGAGTTTCATAGTTCGTTCATTCCTTTAACTGAAATATCATATCTAAAATGATATAACGCAGAGAATTTATTGTCAACAAATTTTTCGATTTGGGGTTGCGAAAATCAGAAATTTGTATGTTGAAATAAGTATAAAATATGTTAAAATAAAATTAAAGTACAGACGGAGGCGATAATGTGAAAAAATACGGTCTTGTGCTTGCCGGCGGAGGTGCAAAGGGAGCTTATCAGCTTGGTGCGTGGCAGGCTATGAAGGAGCTTGGAATAAGATTTTCCGTTGTAGTCGGAGTTTCAATAGGCTCCATTAACGGTGCTCTTATTGCGGCGGATTCGTTTGATAAAGCAAAAACTCTTTGGGATAATGCTTCCGTGGATAAGGGAGTAAATATTACCGAGGAATTGCCTGACCCCGAAAATCTTTTCAGTTTTAAAAATTTTCCCGCCTTGTTTAAAGAGATTGTCAAAAACGGCGGAATAGATGCTTCTCCTACCAAGGAGCTTATTGCTCCGTTTATCGATGAGAAAAAGGTAAGAAAATCGGATGTAAAGTTCGGTATGGTAACTTTCCATCTTTCCGAATTTACTCCGCTTGAAATTTTTATTGATAAGATTCCCGAAGGCCAGCTTGTTGATTATCTTCTTGCTTCCTCAAAGGTTCCCGGTGTAAGCAAAATAGGTCCCGAAGGAGAAAGATATCTTGACGGCGGTGTTTATGATAACGCACCAATGGGAATGCTTCTTCGCAACGGATATAACAGGATGATTATAGTTGATATTTCATCCATAAAGGGTATCGGACATAAGAATGATATCACCTGCGCCGAAATGATTTATATAAGACCCTATGATATCGAGGATTTGGGTGCTGCATTTGATTTCAGCGAGGAAATGCTCTCGAAAAGGATGAAGATGGGTTATCTTGATGCAAGAAAGGCTTTAGGATATCTTTCGGGCATGAGATACTATTTCGAGGGCGAAATCATGCGTGAAATGGCAGAGGAATACGGCTCGCAAGCAATTGAAGAGCTCGAAGAATTGGCTTTTGAGCTTGGAGTTGAAAGATTTAAGGTGTATACCAAAGATGAATTCCTTTTGACTTTGAAAAAAGTGTTTGAAGAATATAAGGCAGAGGAGGAGACTAAAGAAACCGAATCCGAACCTAAATTTTATGATAATATTCTTAAAAAAATAACACGCTTTAAATCCGAGAAGGATTTTTCGCAGGCAATGGCAATTCTTGATAACATTATAATATAAAATATCCCGTATATTTTCGGAGTACACCGAGAATATACGGGATATTATAGTTTTGATTAGTTGAATGCCTTTTCAGCTTCAATAAGTGAAATGCCTGCTTTGCCGAGAATGTTGGCTGCCTTTGCATTATCTTCAACTCTGATTATAACGCAAGCGGCACCTTCGTGACGTGTAATGAAAGCATAAGCATATTCAATAGTGATATCCGCATCCGAAAGAACCTTTACAGCCTCGGAGAAACCGCCGGGGGTATCGGAAACCTCAATGCCGAGAACATCGGTTACGGAAGCGATGATACCGTCAGCCTTAAGAGCTTCAAGTGCTTTTTCGTGGTCGCTTACAATAAGTCTTAAAATACCGTAATCCGTTGTGTCTGCAATTGAAAGTGCACGGATATCAATGCCTGCATTGTTAAGAACGGAGGTTACCTCGTAAAGTCCGCCTTTTTTATTTTCAACAAAAACCGAAATCTGTTTTACGCTCATGTTTATGCTCCTTTCTTATTAATCGTGGAGTTTTCTCTTATCAATAACTCTGACTGCCTTGCCTTCACTTCTTGTGATTGTTTTGGGTGCAACAAGATGAACCTTGGGATTGATACCGAGCATTGTCTTGATAGCGTTTGCAAGAGTCTTTTCCTTTGCAGCAAGGTCCTTAACTGTATCGGAGAACTGCTCGGGTGTAAGCTCAACGGAAATATCAAGTGTATCCGTATTGTTTGCTCTGTCAACTTCAATGAGGTAGTTGGGAGAATAACCTTCCTGAAGAAGAACTGTTTCAATCTGTGAGGGGAATACGTTAACGCCTCTTATGATAAGCATATCGTCGCTTCTGCCCATGGGCTTTGACATCTTAATGAGAGTTCTTCCGCAGGAGCATTTCTTTCTTGAAAGAACGCAGATATCTCTTGTGCGGTATCTGAGAAGGGGGAAGCCTTCCTTGTCAAGGCTTGTGAATACAAGCTCGCCCTTTGAACCCTCGGGAAGAACCTCTCCTGTATCGGGGTCGATGATTTCAGCAAGGAAGTGGTCCTCGTTGATGTGCATTCCGGTTTGCTCTTCGCATTCAAACGATACGCCCGGACCGCTTGTTTCAGTAAGACCGTAAATATCATATGCTTTTATGCCGAGTGCTTTTTCGATATCACGGCGCATTTCCTCTGTCCAGGGTTCTGCACCGAAAATACCTGCCTTAAGGTCGATATCATCGGGTGTGAGACCCATTTCCTTAAGTGTTTCGCCGATATATGCAGCATAAGAAGGGGTGCAGCAGAGAATTGTTGAATGAAGATCACGCATAAACTGAATCTGACGCTCTGTATTACCCGATGACATGGGGAGAGTAAGACAGCCAACCTTGTGTGAACCGCCGTTAAGACCGGGTCCGCCTGTGAAAAGACCGTAGCCGTAAGCAACCTGGCATACATCTTCATTTGTGCCGCCTGCAGCTACAACTGCACGAGCGCAGCATTCTTCCCAGAGATCAACGTCTGCCTGAGTGTAGAAAGCAACAACTCTTCTGCCGGTTGTACCGCTTGTTGATTGAATTCTTACGCAGTTTTTAAGGTCTGTTCCGAGAAGACCATAGGGGTATGCGTCACGAAGGTCTGCCTTTGTAAGAAACGGAAGCTTGTGTAAATCATCAATTGATTTGATATCGTCGGGTGTAACACCTTTCTCATCCATAAGGTTGCGGTAATACTCAACGTTTTCGTATACACGTTTAACCTGCTTTACAAGCTTTTCGCTCTGGAGTGCCTTCATTTCATCAACCGACATGGTCTCGATTTCAGGCTGATAATATTTGCTCATTGTCAACACTTCCTTTTTCATTTTATATGCTGTAGCCCATTTCAAAGGCTTTCGTGTTCAGTTCGAGGAACTTGGGAGGAACACTTTCTTCAAGTGCCTTTATCCATTTTTCTTTTGAAACAACAGTCATATTCTTTGCCATTGCGCCGATAAGAATAACGTTGACTGCTTTTGAATTGCCTGCTTCAACTGCCATGGGAAGAGCATCAACGGTTTCAACATCCGCTCCCGATGCTTTGAGAGCTTCGATAATACCGTCGGGATATTCCGCTGCACCCATAACAACCGGCATGGGATCAATCTGTTGGGTGTTTACTATGATTTTGCCGTCGGGCTTAAGATATTCAAGCCATCTTGCTGCCTCAAGCTTTTCAAATGCAAGAATGATATCTGCCTCACCCTTTTCAATGATGGGGGAGGAGACCTTTTCGCCGAATCTTACATATGTAACAACCGAGCCGCCTCTTTGGCTCATTCCGTGAACCTCGGAAACCTTAACGTCGTAGCCGCAGTCAAGCAAAGCAGCGCCGAGAATACGGCTTGCAAGAAGTGTACCCTGACCGCCAACGCCGACAATCATAATTGATTTATTCATGCTTTCCATCCTCCTTATTCAATTGCACCGAACTTGCAAAGCTGACTGCAAACGTTGCAGCCGAGGCACTGCGTGAAGTCAATCTGTGCTTTTCCGTCCTTCATGCTGATGGCGGGGCAGCCTATCTTCATGCACATTTTGCAGGATTTGCACTTATCGGGATTAACCTTAAGGGGCGGATTATGTTTAACTGTTTTAAGAAGTGCACAGGGACGTCTTGAAATAACAACGGCGGGACCGTCAGCTTCAAGTGCGTTTTTGATGCCTTCCTTTGTTTCTGCAAGGTTATACGGGTCAACAACGCATACGTTTTCAATGCCGATTGCTTTTGCAAGCTTTTCGAGGCTTACTGCGTTTGCAGGCTCACCCTTGATATTCTTACCGGTTGTGGGATTCTGCTGATGACCTGTCATGCCGGTAATTGAGTTATCAAGAATAATAACAACGGAGTTTGTTGCGTTATAAGCGATATTGATAAGACCGGTTACACCCGAATGGATAAAGGTTGAGTCACCGATAACGGCAACGCTCTTCTTTGCGTTTTGGGGATCTGCAAGATTTCTGCCGTGAAGACCGGAAACGGATGCGCCCATGCAGAGAACGGTATCCATCATTCCGAGGGGAGGAGTAACACCGAGTGTATAGCAGCCGATATCACCGCTTACGGTAACATTAAGCTGCTTGAGTGCATAGAAAAGTCCTCTGTGGGGGCAGCCTGCACAAAGCACAGGAGGTCTGGGTACGATATTGACATCGGACTTAAGATTTTCGTTTTCTTTTCCAAGGATTACCTTTGCAATCATGCTCTGCGAATATTCGCCCTGAAGAGTGAAAGCATCCTTGCCGATAACATCAATTCCGTTTTTGCGGCAATGAGTTTCAATATAATCATCAAGCTCTTCAAGAACATATACCTTTTCGCATTCCGCCGCAAATTTCTTAATCATTTCAACGGGGAGGGGATATACGCAGCCGAGCTTGAGATATGAAGCATTTTCTCCGAGAGCCTCTTTTGCATACTGATAGCAGATGCCCGAGGAGATAACACCGATTTTTTTGCTGTTATATTCAACTGTGTTAAGACCCTCTGCGCCTTCTTCGCAGTATGCTGTCTGGTCAAGAATGCGCTGCTCAACAACAACATGCTTTACCTTTGCATTTGCGGGAACCATAACATATTTTTGGGGATTTTTGGTGTATTCCTTAAGACCGTTGTCTACTCTTTCCGAAAGCTCTGCAACACTTCTGGAATGTGCAACTCTGGTTGTAAGTCTGATGATAACGGGAGTATCGAATTTTTCGGAAAGCTCAAAGGCACGTTTTGCATAGTCAAGGCATTCTGCGGAATCTGAAGGCTCAAGCATCATTGTTTTTGAACCCATTGCATAGTGTCTTGAGTCCTGTTCGTTCTGTGAAGAATGCATGCCGGGGTCATCCGCAACAAGGATAACCATGCCTGCATTAACACCTGTGTATGATGCAGTGAAAAGAGGGTCTGCCGCAACATTTAGACCAACATGCTTCATTGCACAGAATGAGCGTGCGCCTGCAACGGCAGCACCGAATGCAACCTCGGCAGCAACCTTTTCGTTTGGAGCCCATTCCGAGAATATTTCATCATATTTTGCGGCAAATTCCGTTACTTCCGTACTGGGAGTTCCCGGATAGCTTGATACAACACGGCAGCCTGCTTCGTAAAGACCTCTTGCTACCGCTTCATTTCCTAAAAGAAGCTTCAAGTGATTTCCTCCTAATCATTAAGTCAAAAAATATAAATCCATTATAATATTTTATTTTGTAAAATACAAGTATAAATTATAAAGTTAACATAATATACAAAAGATGTCTTGCGTAATAATAAAAATTTCACAAGACACCTTTAATAATTATTTATCTAATTTCATTTCAACCTGGGTTGCAACAAGGCTTTCGCCGCAGTAAATCTTGCGAAGCTTGGGCTTTTCAATTTTGCCTGTGGGATTTCTGGGAACTTCCGCAAAGATGATTTTGTGGGGTCTCTTGTAACGGGGAAGGTCACGGCAGAAGTCTTTGATATCCTCTTCATCTGCCTTGTATCCTTCTTTAATCTCAATAATGGCGGCGGCAATTTCACCGAGTCTTGCATCGGGAAGACCGATAACCGCAACGTCTTTTATGGCCTCATGCTTGCGAAGGAAGTCCTCAATCTGAACGGGATAAAGATTTTCGCCGCCCGAAATAATAACGTCTTTCTTTCGGTCAACAAGGTAAATGAAGCCGTCTTTATCTTCCTGTGCCATGTCACCTGTGAAGAGCCAGCCGTCGTGAAGAACTTCATTGGTTGCTTTTTCATCATTATAGTAGCAAAGCATAACGCCGTCGCCCTTAACTGCAAGCTCACCGACCTCGCCTTTTGCAACGGTTTCTCCCTTGTCGTCAACAATTTTTGTTTCCCAACCGTAGCCTGCTTTACCGATAGCACCGACCTTATGAACATTTTCAACACCGAGATGAACGCAGCCGGGACCTATTGATTCACTCAAACCGTAGTTTGTATCATATTTATGATGAGGGAATACCTTAAGCCATCTCTTGATAAGGCTGGGAGGAACGGGCTGTGCGCCTATGTGCATGAGTCGCCACTGTGAGAGATTATATCGGTCAAGCTCTATGTCACCTCTGTCAATAGCATCGAGAATATCCTGTGCCCAGGGAACAAGAAGCCATACTATAGAGCAGTTTTCTTCGGAAACAGCCTTTATAATCCATTCGGGCTTTGCACCCTTGAGAAGAACGGCTTTGCCGCCTGAAAGAAGGCTTCCGAACCAATGCATTTTTGCGCCTGTATGATAGAGCGGGGGAATGCAGAGGAAAACATCGTCCTTTGTCTGCGAGTGATGACTCTGTTCAACCTTGCAGGAATGAACAAGTGCTTTGTGTGCATGAAGAATAGCTTTCGGAAAGCCTGTTGTACCCGATGAAAAATAAACAGCCGCTTCGTCATCATCCGAAAGCTCAATTTCAGGATTCCTTGATGTGCAGTATGTAACAAGTTTATTGTAGCTCTCTGCAAATGTGGGGCAGTCCTCGCCGAGATAAAGCTTAAGTCTTACAGCGGGAATTCTGTCACAAATCTGTTCCATTCTGCCGGTGAATTCAGGGCCGAAAACTATTGCATCGCTGTCCGAAAGCTTAAGACAGTATTTAATTTCGTCGGCAGTATAACGATAGTTAAGAGGTACGGCAAGCGCACCTGTTTTGAGTATACCGAAATAAATAGGGAGATATTCGATGCAGTTCATAAGAAGAATCGCAACTCTGTCCCCCTTTTTGATGCCTCTTGAAAGAAGGAAATTCGCAAAACGGTTTGCTCTTTTATTGAAATCCTCCCATGTGATTTCACTTCTGCCGGTTGCTTTTGCGCCTTGTTCTATAAGAGAATATTCTCTCCATGTAACACGGCTTTTTTCCTGTATTTCAGGGTTGATTTCAACAAGGCTTATGTCATCCTTATAAAGGACGGCATTTTTTTCAAGAAATTCTGTGATAGGCATATTGTCATTCCTTTTCTTTGTTTTATAAAACAACTGTAAACGGAAAGCTTTCAGACAATCCGTTTACAGAAATAATATGTATTTGAATTATTCTGCAGCAATTGTGCCTGTGTAGAAAAATTCGGTTTCCTTTTCTTTGGAATCCTTTGTAACCGCACTTACCGCAACGCAGAGTATGATGGATGCAACCATTGCAATGCAAGCGAAAACGGGACCCTTTCCTGCAAGCCATATGAGTGTTTCGTTTGCAGAGAAGCTTGTAAGAATTTTGGCGGCTGCGGGAACAATTGCAATAACAAATCCGCCGAGAATTCCCGCCCATGCACCTTTTTCGTTAAGCTTTTTCCAATAAAGTGCAAGAACATAGGGAGCAAGGAAGGAACCGGAGATAATGCCCCATGAATAGCTCATCATGTCAAGAATCGCGGTATCTGTGTTTGCGATAACATAAGAGCATATGATAAATATAACACATAATACCTTAATAATCAATGATGATTTTTTCTCGCCCATATCCTTCTTGAAATGATTGATGAAGTCAATTGTAAGAGTTGAGCTTGCGGTAAGGGTAACGGAGCAAAGAGTTGAAACCGAAGCTGCAATCAGAAGAACGAGAACGATGCCGAGAAGTACCGAGGGAAGATTTGATTCTGCAAGCATATGAGGAACAATGTAATCCTGCGCGATAAAGTTGGGGTCGGCAGGGTCATTGAGCTGTGCATATGTAAAGTATCTGTAGCAAAGTGATCCGATGAAATATCCGCCGCCTGCAACAAGAACAGCAAAGAAGGTTGAAATGGAGATGCCCTTTTTAGCTTGCTTATCATCCTTGATGCCGAAATACTTTGAAACCATTTGAGGAAGTCCCCATGTGCCGAAGCTTGTCATAAGAACGGTTGCCCAAAGTGAAATCCATTGTGAAGCATTAAGTTTTGGCAAGCCGTTGATTTCAGAAAGTTGTGTGCCTGCTGTGTTTGCATATTCCATGATTCCCTGAAGTCCGCCTACCGCATCACAGCGAACAACGCAAACAATAAGGAGTGCTACACCAAACATCATAACAATGCCCTGCATAAAGTCTGCTCTTGCCTGAACAAGATATCCGCCGAAGATAAGCAGGAAAGCCGCAACAACTGCAATAATAACCATGCAAATGTCAACGTTAATTCCGAGAAGAACCTCTGCTACAGAGGCGAGTCCTTTGTAGACTGATGCAGAATAGGGAATAAGGAATATAAATATAACAATGCATGCGAAAAGCTTCATTGCGCTGCTTGAATAGCGCTTCTCAAGAAATTGAGGCATTGTTTTAAGCTTAAGTCTGGCAGAGGCATCTCTTGTTCTTCTTGCAAGAACCTTCCATGCAAGCCAAGAACCGAAAACAGCATTTCCAAGACCTGCAAGAATGCCCCAAAGACCGTATGCTTTACCTGTGCCGCCTGCGTAACCTACAAACATAACGGCAGAAAAATATGCCGTGCCGTAAGAAAGAGCGGAAAGCCATGCACCTGCGTTTCTTCCGCCAACGGTGAGGTCGGCTATACTCTTGGCTTTTTTACCTTGTGTAATACCGATAACAGCCATGAGCGCAATGTAAATAACGATTGTTACCCAAATTGCAATTTTGTCCATTTGCTTCATCCCTTTTAACTAATACTGCTTTAAAGCTTTTATGCGTTAAAGTGACTATATCTTACATCATAAACCCATATTTGTCAATAGGAAAATTCAAAAAAATAAAAAGAATAAAAAAGTTTTAGTTTTTTAAAAAAATTGCTTGACATTTTAAGTTTCTGTGATATAATAGCATTCGTTGAGTCACGAAACCTCAACAAAACTTAATATCCGGGTGTGGCGCAGTTGGGAGCGCGCTTGACTGGGGGTCAAGAGGCCGTGAGTTCAAGTCTCGCCACTCGGACCAATCGCTGAAATCGTTGATATATAACGGTTTCAGCGATTTTCTTTTGCCCAAAATCGACTTGAATTTCACATCAAAAATACTGATTTCTACCACTTTTACATATAAATTTGATTAAATTGTGATAGAACTCATAATATTTTTTTTGCGTTCTTGGTCTAAATGAGTATAAATATTTGCGGTTATTTCAATATCAGAATGACCGAGCCATTCCTGAATATCTTTAAGAGTGAAACCTTTTGATAATAACAAACTTGCACAACTGTGTCTTAAATCGTGAAATCTTATAACTGGAAGTTCATTGCTTTTTAAGAGCTTTGAGAATTTACGAGTTACAAAATCAGGAGCATAAGGTTTACCATAGTCCCATTTGAATATGTAATCGTTTTCTTCGTATAACTCCCCGTACTTTCTAATCCCTCTTTTTTCTCTTTCTTTCTGCTTTAAAAAGATGGTTTCTATTTCTGGTGGTAAAGGATATGTACGGTAGCTGCTTTCTGTTTTGGTGCTATCTTTTTCAATCACTTCTGAAAATCTGATTACAGTGTGTTTTATTGTGACAGTTTTATTATCAAAATCCACACTATCCCATTTCAAACCAAGAACTTCGCTTCTTCTTAACCCGTACATTACTGTTACATAGATTAAGGGATATAATTCTTCTGTTCTAATCAATTCAAAAAGAGTTTTCAACTGTTCCTCGTTATAAAAACTTGGAATTTTTTTCTGTTGCTTCGGAATTTTCACAAAAGAACAAGGATTAAAGGTTATTATTCTGTCCTTCATTGCTTTTTTGAAAATTTGATTTAATACTACTTTAAGATGTTTTAGAGATCTTGGTGAAAGAGCTTTTTTATTTGAATGTTTATTTCCACTCTTTTCCTCTTTGTCAATAAAATCCTGAAGCATCTCTGTGGTTATTTCCGAAACAAAATATTTTTTCTTGTCAAAAAACGGAATGATATGGTTTTCACAAAGACTTTCATAGAATTGATATGTATTTAATTCTATATCATTACCTTCCTTGACCTCTACAAGCCACTTTTTAACCATCTCTGTAAAAAGAATATCATTTTCTGCCTTATTAGAGAGAATCTGATTTATAGGCATTCGAGAGGGCGTAAATAAGGACTCAGGTGCAGGAGTAAACTGAATTACAGGCGGTTCTGATGAACCGGAGGAAATATTTTCCTTAATTTCATATTCTCTGATTATTTCGTGCAAAATCAGTTCAGCTTTTCTTTTGTTGTTTTTTACATCTAATCCAGTTGGAATCCACTTCTTCTTTCGCTTTCCGTTTTCATCTTTGAGGTTTATAACCGCATAATATTTGCCGTTTTTTTCATATACTCCACCTGTCATATCAATAACTCCTTTCTGTGACAGGTCTTTGCTTTTCAATGCAGCAATATTCTGTCACAATTTTTATTTTTTTTCAAGGTTGTCAATAATATATTTTAATACTTGATTTTTAGGAATACGGATTATTCTGCCGAGTTTTAATACTTCAAATTCACCACGGCGAACCATTCTGTATCCTGTTTCTCTTGCAACATTTAAGATATCACACATTTCTTCAACGGTAAGCATTTTGGGATATTCCTCAAATATTGCTTCATATAAATCAATTGTTGTTGTCAAAACAATCCATCCTCCCTTCATTTATCAAAAGTACAATAATGAGTAGGCAGAATTTCCATCTCATTATTCTGCCTTTGAGATTTTTAATTATGCTTCATTGGTCGGCTGCAGTTTGCAAATCCGCACTCGTTCATTAACCCTCCGATTCACTTACGAAGCCTCTCACTCTACTCAGTCAAAAAAAGACCTTTCACAATGGGGAGTAGCCACTTTCCGCTGTCATCGCTCAATCGGTAGCATCCGATTTATCTGTCGTAATATATCTCGCTCGCTAATCAGGTCTTGGCGTATCACACAGACGGCTATTTCAGAAAGATTGTTGCCGTGAAGCTATTTAGTTTTCAAGGTTCATTATTTCTATTTATATCATTTCTCCTTATAGTTGAGATGAAAGGGGTTCCTTTTCATGTTCAATGGAGGAGAAAGAAGATATAATCAAACTGTTGGCATAGAAAATTTCGTTAAAATACTTTCTAATAGAGGTATGTTGGGCGTATCACCCTTAATGACATTGATTAAGGCTGTTTTCTGTTCATCAGTCAAATAAGTGCGAGAGGAATAATATCCGTCAGCAACTTTTACGCCACCATATTTTCCACGGATTGTGAATATTGGCGCATAACAACTAAGTTCCTCAATATCTTTGCGTATTGTTCGTTCAGAAACACCGAACTCGGCAGCCAAATTATCAATTTTTTCAAATCTTCTGATAGAAAGAATTTCTAATATCTTTTGTCTGCGCTCCACAAAGCCCAAAGTTGTTTTGCACCTCCTTTCACATCCTTGATTTAAGATTAATCCCTAAAGCGGAAGCTTTACTTCCGGATTAAAAAAATTTTTTAAAATTATTTTCGACTATATTTTCATTATAGAATGCATCAAAAAATATACTGTCATAAAACGCCGTTATTTTTTGTAAAACATACTTTATAAAAGGAAAAAGATAACGAATAGAAACGAAAAAAAGCTCTCGACAAGGAAAGATTTTACTCTTTCTTGTCGGGAGCCTCTCAAATCTGTAACTTTTGGACTAACTTCCGAGAATTTAATCATATATGACCTGCAAGGACTTACAAGCATAAATCAAAGCCGTACAGTCTATAAGATGTTATATTAAATTGATTCCATCCCTTTCGGGGCATAGCTATCAAGACGATTATGCCGCCTGCTTAAAGATTGCATTATTTGTTCAGAACCGCATTTATTGCAAGTGATTTTAACTTTGTTATCATTGCGTTTAAAACCTGTCAAAATATGTCCGCAGTTGATACAATGCCACGATACAAGTTTGTTTTTGTTTTCGACTTCATACATCTTGATAAACCTCCTTGAAACAGATTGTTGATATTATCGAGCACACGAACAAATGTTCGTGTAAATACATAATAATCATTTTAAACCGAAATGTCAATACAAAAATTTGCACTAATTTGCCAAATTTTGCACTTCATTTTTGGAGCACATCTATATACGGAAATTTACATTCTTTAAAACCACAAAATACTGCAAATGTTGCCTAAAATGTCAAATTTGACAAAAACGGCAAATTAAATAATTTTTTGAATTTTGGAATAAAAACCGCTGCATTACCGATTGGTAGTGTAGCGGTTATTTCTATATTTCTGCTAATTATTGATTTTCAATTTCAACCGAGATTATATCATCAAGAAAAATTTTTCTTCTATTAACCGTAATAATTCTATAAATAAAATCGGTTCTTGTGACTGTTCCCGAAAGGGTCTCATATCTTCCATTGTTATAAAAAGTTAGTGAGAGTTCCGAGCCTTTGCGTACTCGGCTTATTTTTTCAGAGAGTAGCTGTAATTCTTCTTCCGATGGTTCACGTCGATCTTCATAAATCTGATTATGTTCTTCAATCAAATCCTCAAAACCGGTAAGAGCTGCGAAAGCAGAAAACTGTGATGCACCATTATTCCCCGCCATTATGTCCACCTACCATTTTGTTTCTTTCTCTTGCTGTTGCATTTTCCATATAACTTATGCCTTTGAGAACAGTATTTTTTCCATACTTATTCCTCAAACCGACAATCGTTTCCTGCAACTTACGCTCCTTTTCTTCGGCTTCCAAATCCGTAAAAAAGGTTATCGTTGCGAATGAATCATCTTGCAGATTGTTAAGTCCTATATTTATTCTGCGAATGGGAAAATGTCTGTTTGTTGTTTCATTAAAGATTTCTTCAAAACGCTCCGAAAGTTTCTTATACGAATTTGTAAACTCTCCAATTTTTCGTGATGCTCCCGTAGGTCTGTAAACATCTTTTGAATAAGAGATATGCAAGCTGATAGAATCCGTCACAAGCCGTTTTTCTACAAGTTCAAGCACTTGTGAGTAAACCATTTCTTTCATCACTATCAGAGCATCGTTGTAATTATAATCTTTGAAAAGCACCTGACCATTTGAAATTGAAGTGCTTTTCGGTTTGTATTCGTGAATATCTTTTATTGTGCAAGGTTCTCTACCGTGTGCGTGGTCAATAAGGTGTTTTGCGTTAATTCCAAATTCCTTGTAAAGTCTTTCTTCCGAAAACTCCGCAACACCTTTCAAATCCACTATCCCGTATTTTTCAAGACGAGCTGCTGTACCTCTGCCTATGTTCCATATATCGGTTATCGGTTGGTGTGTCCAAATAGTTTTTTTAAATTCTTCTTCATCAAGATAACCTATAAAATCTTTTGCGTGTTTTGCGGTAATATCAAGTGCAACTTTACATAGGAACATATTTGTTCCGATTCCTGCAGCCGAGCAAATTCCTGTTTTATTATAAACTGCGTTCATAAGCATAACGGCAATTTCTCTCGGAGTTTTTTGGTAGAGCCGACAATAATCGGTAACATCAATAAAACACTCATCTATCGAATAAACATAAATATCATCGGGGCTGATATAGTCGAGATAAACGGAATATATCTCTGCTGATACTTTCATATATTTTCTCATTTGCGGCATAGCAGTAATATACGCAATATTCTTCGGTATCTCAAAAACCCTGCAACGGTTTTTTATTCCGAGAGCCTTCATCGCTGGAGTAATAGCAAGACAAACAGATCCGTTTCCCCGTGTTGGGTCAGCTACAACAAGATTAACTTTGAATGGGTCAAGACCTCTTTCTACACACTCAACAGATGCATAAAAGCTCTTTAAGTCAATGCAGACATACCATTTGTCTTTCATAAATCAATCTGCTCCGTTTTCAGCATTTTCCTTCAACAAACCATTTACCCTCATCATCTTCAAAGATGAAAGTTTCTATACCGTTAATCTGAACTGTGTATCGGATTTCGCCACCGCCGACATTACGGGATTTTGCTTTGCAACGGTTAAGTAATCGCTCCACAACATAAACCGTTCCATCTTCCCATTGGATACGCAAAGGTCTTATTTTGCCGTCTTTACTATGAAAAGCTACAACATCAACATATACTTTTCTGACCATCGGCGATTGCTCCTTTCTTTTGAAGATAAAGCGAACATTTGTTTGCTTTTATATATTACCCCTCTTTTTTTGAATTGTCAATAGAAATTTATGGATGAAAAAACAAAAATTTTTTGAAATCTTTTGATGATTTTTATTATATGTATTATATAGGAATTTTTTGTAGTCTTTTTAATTCTTTGTCATAAACATACAGATACTGTTCAAAATTAAACATCGTAGTAACAATAGCCAAAATTAAGCAAATAGAATTGTGCAAAAAGTAGAATCTGCAAAAAATTTAAATTTTTTTGCGTAACTTTTTCAGATTTCCGTCATATATATATAGAATGTTTTTTTAATCAAATTTTTATTTTTTGTTCAAAGGAATCAGTTGTAGTTTGTTTGGCAAAGTTGCACTAAATAAGCATCTTCACTTTGTGTAAAAAGGAGAAACTTTAAAAAAACAAAAAGTAATTGCGTAACAAATCGCAATTTCCGTCATATATATATGAAGTTTATTTTTATGGGAGGCGATATTCTTGGAAAAAGAGCATATTTCAATCAGCAACGAAGCATTTATTGAAATGTTAATAGATGTGCTTAGTTGTGATACAGAAAAAATGGAAGAAGAAACTGTTGAACTGCTATCCGAAGAATTGAAAAAACCCAAGTGGAGGCAAGATTTCAGTTTGATACACGAATGTTATTTAACCTTATCTGAATGTTTCGGATATAAATATGACAATGAATATGAATTGTTGGCTGAAAGACAGCAACGAAGCCAAAAGATACTTCACAGGATGAAAAACAGCCTAACTCGAAAAGTTGCAATGTTTTAACAGTCAGGGTTCACATCCTTTTATATGCAAAGTTGCATTCCAATTCCGCAGTTTTGCATTTTCTATTGACTTGGTTTTTTGTTTTATATATTTTGAACATAGATATGTTGTAGAGTATCTTTTCTTTCACTCACATTTAGTTAATGAACAGATTTAATATCAAGTGATATTACACATAAATAAAAATACAAAGTAGAATAAAATGCTTTTCAATTATTAACATATATATGTACTTATTTTTACAAAAAAAGACTAATTTGTAATATTCCCCGGTAAGTACATTAACCGTATGGGGAGCCCAACTTTTTTTGCGAGAATCGGGTTGGATAGAGAACAGATGACTTGATTGGATTCTCACACGGCTTATGGAATGTGGATTATGTCCGATAACATATTGAAGCATTCTTTGGAGTGAAGAGCTGTGTTTTCAACTCGTTCTCGGGGGCCGCTTTTTTAGAAATTTCTGTGAGTAGAGTTTTTAAAGCGGCTCCTTATATAAAAAGAGAATCCCGACCAAAATCGGGATTCTCATAAACTTGATGCAAACTGGCAAAACCTGCAAAACGAATGTCGTAAAACAAAAAGGAAAATTGCATAAAGCAATAGGAAGAAGAAATTGAGTGCAGCGTTTTGTCTTTTTCGCATTGCGGGAAAGATTATTAAGGATTTATTATCCTTTTGCATTCCTCCAAAAAAGTCTTTAGTAATGGTCACACTAAAGTTACATACACTTTTTTCATAATGCAACAACGATTTGCGGGTTATTCGTTAAAGGTTTTAAACCAAAGTAATCTTTTACGCATATTTAATTCTATTTCCTTGAAAAGGGGCTCTGCGATTTTGGTGAGCGCAGGGCTCTCTTTTCATTCTTTTTTAATATTTAACAAATCGTCAATTATAATTTCGACGGCATTTTGTTGATTAGGTGATAAGGCATTAAATTTGGTTTTAATCGAATTATCATCTCGGTCATTCCTATAACCTGTTAATAAATAATCTGTACTAACACCAAGAGCTTCAGAAAGCTTCAACAAGTTTTCAGGTCGCATTGCTCGCTTACCTAACTCCGCATAAGAAACAAACTGCGGTGTTAAATCACCCTTTTCTGCTAACTCTTCTTGAGTTAATCCAAGTTGCCGTCGGCGATCAGCTATTCGTTTGCCGACTTCCATCATTAGTAAATTATTTATTGCCATCAATTCACCTACTTTTACCACTGTATTATATCGAAATATTGTAATAAACTTAATCGTGAGTTGTTGATTTATCACAACAACTCGTGATATAATAGTGGAGTTATTATTGCATAGGAGAAAGATTATTATGAATCAAAAAGTTAAAACGGTATGTTTTACCGGTCACAGAAAAATTCCGCCATCGGAAATTGAATTAGTTTCGCAAAAACTTGAAGAAACGATAATTAAATTGATAGAAATGGGGTATGAATTCTTCGGTACGGGAGGTGCATTAGGGTTTGATACCCTTGCAGCTCAAACCATTCTGAAATTGAGAGTAAACTATCCAAACATTAAACTGATACTTGTTTTACCTTGCGAAACACAAGCTGATTTGTGGGATACCAATGATAAGAAAAAATATTACGATATAAAATCAAAAGCCGATAAATCGGTGTGTATATCTAATAGTTTTACAAATGAATGCCTATTTAAAAGAAACAGACATCTTGTCGATAACAGTAATCTTTGCGTTTGCTACTACAAACACAACAAAGGTGGAACGGCATACACAGTAGACTATGCGATTTCAAAACAAAAGTTAGTGATAAACATTGCTGATGAAATTCCAAACGATATGGATTCTAATTATCTCAACATCTCTATGTATCCCAATTATACTTTTGTGCGTGACTACCGAGATAACAAGTCCGAAGAAAGTGTTTCAGACAAAAAAATGAGGATTGAAG